>NZ_CP014841.1:662000-1324000 GCF_001641285.1 Dyella thiooxydans | reverse complement strand
TCTGCTCGGTGCGCTGGCGCGCGAGGCGAGCCTGCAGGTCGAGCTGGTCGCCGTGTCCGGCAAGGCCGCCGGCGATGCGCTGAAAGCCCGCACCGCCTTCGAATTCGCCGGTGGGCGCGTACATCTGCTCGAAGACATGGCCGCATGGCCCGAGGTCGACGTCCATGTGGATGCGCTCTACGGCAGCGGGCTGAACCGGGCACCCGAGGCGCCGGTGGCCGGGCTTATCGAGCGCATCAACGGCAGCGGTCGGCCGGTGTTGGCGCTGGATGTCCCCTCGGGCCTCGATGCCGATCTCGGTGTCTGCCCAGGCGCGGCGGTGCGGGCGACGACGACGGTCTGCTTCATCGCCGCCAAGCGCGGCCTTTATACCGGTGTCGGTCCGGACGTGGTCGGCAAGCTGGAGCTGGACACGCTGCAACTGCCGGATGCCCTGTGGGAAAGCCAGCCGCCTGCGGCGATGTTGTTGCGCCCCGATGCCCTGCAGGCACGTCGACGCAGTGCGCACAAGGGCGACAGTGGCCACCTGCTCGTGGTCGGCGGCGAGCAGGGCACGGCTGGAGCCATCCGGCTGTGCGGTGAGGCCGCGCTGCGCGCCGGCGCAGGGTTGGTCAGCGTGGCCACGCAGGTCGGACATGTGCCAGCACTCAACGCCGGACGCCCTGAGCTGATGGCGCACGGAGTGAACGGACCGCAGACGCTGGAGCCGCTGCTCGAGCGCGCCGACGTGCTGGCGGTCGGTCCGGGGCTCGGTCAGGCCGCCTGGGGGCATGCGCTGTGGCTCACCTCGCTCGACTCTGGCCGGCCGCTGGTGCTCGACGCCGATGGACTGAACCTGCTCGCCCGCGAGCCACGCCGTTTCGACCGTGCGGCCGTGCTGACCCCGCATCCCGGCGAGGCCGCGCGTCTGTTGGGAACGGACGTCGCCACCGTGCAGTCGGATCGTTTCGCCGCGGCGCGCGAGCTGGCCGGTCGCTTCGGTGCGGTGGTGGTGCTCAAGGGGGCCGGCAGCCTCGTCGCGCATCCGGACGGGCGGTTGGCCGTCTGTCCCTGGGGGAATCCGGGGATGGGCACGGGAGGGATGGGCGACGTGCTGACGGGGGTGATCGGCGCGCTGCTCGCACAGGGCGCGACGGCATGGGACGCCGCGTGTCTGGGGGTGGGCCTGCACGCGCGCGCCGGGGATGCGGCCGCGCTGGAGGGCGAACGAGGAATGGTCGCCGGTGACCTGATGACGCCCCTGAGACGGCTCTCCAACGGACTGGCCGATCATGCTTGAGCGCACCTTCGTGCTGCCCGACGAGGCGGCCACGCAACGGCTGGCTTCACGCGTGGGGGCGGCCATGGAGCGCGGAGCGGTGTTTCATCTCAGCGGCGAACTGGGCGCTGGCAAGAGCAGTTTCGCGCGCGCCTTGCTGCAGGCGCTGGGGGTGACGGGGCGGATCAAGAGCCCGACCTACAGCCTGGTGGAGAATTATCCGCTCGAGCGCGGCCAAGCCTGGCACCTGGACCTCTACCGTATTGCCGATCCGGACGAATTGCAGTGGCTTGGGGTGGACGCGCTGGGCGAGCCGGATGCGGTGGTGCTGATCGAGTGGCCACAACATGGGCGGGGCGCGATTCCATCTCCCGACGTCGAGCTTGCCCTGGCCTATGCCGGAACCGGGCGCCATGCCCGGTTGAGCGCGCGCACTGCCCGCGGCGAGCGACTGCTGGAACGCCTGGATGCCGGCGTCGAGGCGTCGGCGCAGACGCGCGGTTGACGCTAAGTTTGTGTTTTTCCAAGGGATTCGTCTGTCCCTCTGGTTTCGGATATCCGCCAGAAAAAGCGTGGGTTGCCGCCGTATTCTGGACACATCCTGACAAATGCGGTGCAGGTTGCGGATATCCAAAGGAAAAGTGCTTGCAATCGCACGTGGGCTGCGATTGAATTCAAGCCCATGAGGGCATCCTTGTTCAGGTTCGGCTTGTGCGCGCTGGTGGCTGCGGCTGCCGGTCTGTCATCGCCCGTCCGCGCAGCGGAAATCCGCGGTGCACGGGTCTGGGCCGGACCCGAGTACACCCGGGTGGTGTTCGATCTCAGCGGCCCGGTCCGTTACGACATCACGCCCCGCGGAGACCAGATCCGGGTCGATCTCGGCAACGACCGCCTCGCGTCGGCCTTCGAAAAGCCGACGGCCCAGGGGCTGTTCAAGGGCGTTACGGCGCATCGTCGTGGCGGCAAGCTGGAGCTTCTGGCGGATGTCTCGGCCGGCACGACGCCCAAGAGTTTCATGCTGAAGCCGGGTGGCGGTTACGGCTATCGCCTGGTTCTGGACCTTTATCCGAAGAGCGTTGCCAAGGCCCCCGATGCAAAGGCTTCCGCACCCGCGACGCGGGTAGCCAAGGCCACGGTCACCAAGGCGGACAAGCGCGAGGTGCTGACGCTGCGCCAGGTGGCCGAGCAGATGGGCGGCGAGCGCAAGGTCGTCGTGGCGGTAGATGCCGGTCATGGCGGTGTCGACCCCGGCGCGCACGGTCCGCATGGCACGTTGGAAAAGAACGTGACGCTCGCGGTGGCGCGCAAGCTGGCGGCGCTGATCGACAAGCAGCCAGGCATGCAGGCGGTGCTGACGCGGGATGGCGACTACTTCATCCCGCTCAAGCGCCGTTACGAGATCGCGCGAGAAAAGAACGCCGACCTGTTCGTCTCGATCCATGCCGACGCCTTCAGGAACGGTGACGCCAAGGGCTCGTCGGTCTGGGTGTTGTCCTCCCGCGGCAAGAGCACCGTGGCTGCACGCTGGCTGGCCGATCGCGAAAACAGCTCCGACCTGATCGGCGGCGTGTCGTTGGCCTCCGAGGACGACAGCCTCGCCTCGGTGCTGCTGGACATGCAGCAGGGCTGGGCCGTGCAGGCCAGCGAGTCGATCGCAGGCAATGTGCTCAAGGCGCTGGGCAAGCTCGGACCGACCCACCGCGGTTACGTCGAACGCGCCAACTTCGTGGTGTTGCGCTCGCCGGACGTGCCCTCGATCTTGGTCGAGACGGCGTTCATCAGCAATCCGTCCGAGGAGCGCAAGCTGCGCGATCCGGAACACCAGACCGAACTGGCCGAAGCGGTGATGGGCGGCGTGCGCAACTATTTCGAGACCACGCCGCCGCCCGGCACCTGGTTCGCCGCACAGGCGGCACGCCGTAATGGCACCCTGCTGGCGTCGACACAGGCGATCGATGCACCGGCCGGCAAGCGCGCCGACGACTCGGTGCAGGACATGCACAAGGTTGCCCGCGGCGAGAGCCTGGGCAGCATTGCCAGGCAGTACGGCGTAAGCGTGGGCGCGTTGAAGAGCGCCAACCGCATCAGCGGCAATGGCGACACGCTGCGTGCCGGCTCGGTGCTGACGATTCCCGCGAGCTGAGCCTCCGGCGCCTTCTCGCGTCCGGAGCCCTCGCGTAAGCTACGCGGATGCCTGTGATCCGCGTGCTTCCCCCCGAACTGATCAACCAGATCGCCGCCGGCGAGGTGATCGAGCGTCCGTCATCGGTCGTCAAGGAGCTGGTCGAAAACAGCCTCGATGCGGGCGCGACGCGTATCGAGGTGGACATCGAGCAGGGCGGGGCGCGGTTGATCCGCGTGCGCGACGATGGCGTGGGCATCGCGCCGGACGAGTTGCCGCTCGCCGTGGCCTCGCACGCCACCAGCAAGATCGGCAGCTTCGACGATCTAGAACATGTCGCCAGCATGGGGTTCCGTGGCGAGGCGCTGGCTTCGGTGTCTTCGGTGGCGCGCTTTGCGCTGACCTCGCGCCAGCACGATGCCGATGCCGCGTTCCGGGTCGAGGTCGATGGCGGCCGGCTGCAGGCGGCGCGTCCCGCACAGCATCCACCTGGCACCAGCGTCGAGGTGCGCGACCTGTTCTACAACGTGCCGGCGCGCCGGAAATTCATGCGCGCTGAACGCACCGAGTTCGCGCACATCGACGATCTGATGAAGTCGCTGGCGCTGGCCCGCAGCGGTGTGGAGTTCCGCCTCAGCCACAACGGCAAGCCGGTGCGCGTGTGGAAGGCCGCGCGCGACGAGCAGGCGATGCTGGTGCGGGTTGCCGACGTGCTGGGCGAGAACTTCCCAGCACAGAGCCTGCATCTGGATCATGCGGCTGCCGGCATGCGGCTGTCCGGCTGGGTCGGTCTTCCCACCGCGTCGCGCGGGCAGGCCGATTCGCAGTTCTTCTATGTCAACGGTCGGCTGGTGCGCGATCGCGTGGTGGCCCATGCGGTGCGGCAGGCCTATGCGGACGTGCTTTTCCACGGTCGCCATCCGGCGTTCGTGCTGTACCTGGAGCTGGACCCGGCCGGCGTCGACGTGAACGTGCATCCGGCCAAGCACGAGGTGCGCTTCCGCGAGCAGCGGCTGGTCCATGATTTCCTGTTCCGCAGCCTGCACGAGGCACTGGCGCAGACACGGGCGGGGCAGGTGGTCGATGCGTCCGACGAACCGGTGGCTGCGCCGATGCCATTCCGCGCGCCGGCTTCGTCCGGCTCGGGCAACTGGCCGAGCCAGGCCAGTCAGAGCCGATTGAGCCTCGGCGTGCGCGACGAGCCCCTGGCGGGTTACGCCGCCCTGCTCGGCGAGGGGAGCCCGATGCCGCTGGATCGATCGGCCGCCGTGCCGCTGCCGGCGATGGCCGAGTCCGATCCGGAGCGTGCGCCACCGCTGGGTTACGCGCTGGCGCAACTGAAAGGGATCTACGTGCTGGCTGAGAATGAGCACGGCCTGGTGCTGGTGGACATGCACGCGGCGCACGAGCGCATCACCTACGAGAAGCTCAAGGCGGCCCGGGAGGGCAACCACCTGCGCTCGCAGGTCATGCTGGTGCCGCTCAACCTGTCGGTAAGTGCGAAGGAGGCCGCCGCCGCCGAAGAGCATGGCGACGCGCTGGCTGCCTGGGGGTTGGAACTGTCTCGCAGTGGTCCGTCGACGGTCGTGGTTCGCCGGATTCCGGCACTGCTCGAGGGCGCTAACGTGGAACAGCTGACCCGCGACGTGCTTTCCGAACTCGCCCTGCACGGCAGTTCGCGGCGGCTGCAGGAACTGGAGAACGAACTGCTCTCCACCATGGCCTGTCACGGCTCGGTTCGCGCCGGCCGTCGGCTGACGATTCCCGAGATGAACGCCCTGTTGCGGGAGATGGAGGCGACCGAGCGCTCCGGTCAGTGCAATCACGGTCGCCCCACCTGGACCCAGCTCGGGCTCGGCGAACTGGACAAGCTGTTCCTGCGGGGACGTTGACGCCGGATTGCCCCCGGCGATGCAGGATCGCCATACTCGTGGCTCCCCCGCCCTGGTCGACCGCCCGATGACGCGACGTCTTCCGCTTGCCCTCGCCCTTGTACTCGGAGTTTCCGCCGTGCACGCCACCGAACCTTCCGCCTCCCACCAGCCCTCTGCCACGCAGGTGGTGGAGCAGGTCGAGCAGTGGCGCGCCGATCGCATCAAGCGACTCACCGCACCGGACGGCTGGCTCAGCCTGATCGGGCTGGAATGGCTGCACGAGGGCGCCAATCGAGTGGGTGCGGCCGCCGATAACGACATCGTGCTGAAGGCGGGGCCGGATCATCTTGGCGTGGCGACGCTCGCGGCGGATGGCACGGTGCGTTTCACCGCGACACCCGGCAGCGGAGCCGTCATCGACGGCAAGCCGGCGTCCGATGCCGTGCTGGTCGACGACATGCACGCGGGAAAGGCCGGCCCCACCACGGTGCACTTCGGCAGCGCCAGCTTCTACGTGATCGACCGCGAAGGGCGCAAAGGCCTGCGCGTGAAGGATCCGGAGGCCGAGACGCGTCGGCATTTCCTCGGTATCGATTATTTCCCGATCAATCCGTCGTGGCGGATCGTGGCGGACTGGGTGCCGTTCCATCCCGTGCACACGCTGGAGATCGGTACCGCGATCGGCACCATCGACAAGGTCGAGGTGCCAGGCAAGGCGGTGTTCCATCATGGGGGCAGGACCTTCGAGCTGCTTCCCTACCAGGAAGAGCCCGGCGGCGAGCTGTTCTTCGTGATGGCCGATCGCACGTCGGGCAAGGAGACCTACGGCGCGGCGCGGTTCCTGTATGCCGCACTGCCTGCGGGCGGCCTGGACAAGCCGGGTGCCGTGGTGCTGGATTTCAACCGCGCCTACAACCCGCCGTGCGCGTTCACGCCTTTTGCCACGTGTCCGCTGGCGCCGCCGGAGAACCGGCTGGACATCGCCGTGACCGCCGGCGAGAAGAAATACGCCGGCGGCCATCACTGAGGCCTGCGTCCCCGTGTAGGAGCCCGCTGGCGGGCGGTGCCTTTCGCTTTGATGCGACATCAGAGCTAAAAGCGTCGCCCGCCAGCGGGCTCCTACACGGATTGCCGCAAGGGGGGACTCAGCGGCCCTTGAATTCGGGCTTGCGCTTGTCGAGGAACGCGCGCGTGCCCTCGCGCATGTCCTCGGTGGAGAACACCAGCGCGAAGCCCTGGGTCTCGAATTCCAGACCCTGGTCCAGCCCTGCCTCGCCGCCCTGCAGCACCGCATCGAGAATGCCGGCAGCCGCTAGCGGTGCGGCCGCGGCGAGCTGGTCGGCCAGCGCGGTGACTGCCTCGTCCAGCGCTTCCGGTGCGACTACCCGGTTCACCACCCCGAGTTCGTAGGCGCGCTGTGCGGAGATCGGTGCGCCGGTGAGGCACAGTTCCAGCGCCGCGCTGCGGCCGGCCAGGCGCAGCAGCCGCTGGGTGCCGCCGAAGCCGGGGATCAGGCCGAGGTTGATTTCGGGCTGGCCGAACTTCGCCTTTTCGCTGGCGATGCGCAGGTGACAGGCCATCGCCAGTTCCATCCCGCCGCCGAGTGCGAAACCCTGGATGCGTGCGATGACCGGCTTGCCGAGGCGTTCGATCAGGCTCATCAGTCGCTGGCCGGTGCGCGAGAAGCCCTGCGCCTGCACCGGCGTGTAGCCGTTCATTTCGGCGATGTCGGCACCCGCCACGAAGGCCTTCTCCCCGTTGCCCGTCAGTACCACCACGCGCACGGAATCCTCCTGCGCGGCTTGGGCGAAGGCCAGGGTCAGCTCGTTCAGGGTGTCGCGATTCAACGCGTTGAGCTTGTCCGGGCGGGCCACGGTGATGGTGCGGACGGCGCCGCGATCGGCGACTTCGATGTTGCGGTAGGCCATGGCTTGAACCTGCTTGAAGGAAAGGCGCCGATGGTAGCAGCGGGAACCTTTGACGCCCCCCGGAATCTCATGCGGGGCCAGTCAACCGCCGAGGCCCTGCACGGGGCTCACGTCGGGCAGTAGCATGCGGGGCTGGCGTCACGATCCGGAGGATGGCATGGGCAAGTGGGCAGGACTGTTGGCGGGACTCGGGCTGGTCGGCGCGGTGCATGCGCAGCAACCCTCCAAGTCCCCGGCGCCAGCGCCTGTGATCGACAAGTCCAAGCTGTCCTACGCGATCGGCTACCAGATCGGCAGCCAGTTCGCCGATGGCCAGCCGGCGGTCGATCTGCCGACACTGCAGCGGGCCATTGCCGATGCCTACGCCAAGCGCCAGCCGTCCGTCCCGACGGCGGAGATGCGTTCCCAGCTGCGGGCGCTCGACGAGCAGATGCACGCCAACGCCGTGGCCGAGTTCAAACGCATCGCCGAAGCCAACGAACGCAAGAGCGAGCAGTTCATGGCGCACAACCGGGCCCAGCCGGGGGTGGTGCAGCTGCCCTCGGGCGTGCAGTACGCGGTGATCTCTAAGGGCGACGGCGGCGCCAGCCCCACGGTGGACAGCAAGGTCACGGTCAACTATCGCGGCATGCTGATCGACGGCACCGAGTTCGACAGCACCTGGGCCCACGGCCAGCCGGCCTCGTTCACGGTGAAGAGCGTGATCCCTGGTTGGCGCGACGTGATACCGCGCATGCACGTCGGCGATCGCTGGAAAGTGGTGATTCCGCCGCGCCTGGCCTACGGCGAACGAGGCGCATTGCCCAGGATCGGCCCGAACGAGGCGCTGGTGTTTGACATCCAGTTGTTGAGCGTCGATTCGCCCTGATCTGCGAGGCGTCGCAGGCGCTATCATCGTCGGCCATGCCGAACGATCCCCGCGCTTCCTTTTCCAATGCTCCGTTGACCCCCTGCACTGGCGTGTGCCGGCTGGACGGACGGGGTTACTGCATGGGATGCCAGCGCTCCATGGGCGAGATCGCCCGCTGGGGGACCATGCACGATACCGAGCGGATGTACCTCATGAACGTGGTGCTACCCACGCGCAAGGTGTCGTGATGGACGGTATCTGGCGCGAGCTGGCGCCAGCGCTCGTGCCGCTGGCCGAGCCGCCGCAGCCGCCGGGATGGAACCATGTGCAGATGAGCGAACTGCTCGGCTCGGTCGAGCGCCGGCCGGCCGCCGTACTGGTGGGTGTGCGGGAGGGCGTGGATCCCCGGGTGGTGCTGACCGTGCGTACGGCGCACCTCGCCTCGCACGCCGGACAGGTGGCGTTTCCGGGCGGCGGCAGCGATCCCGAAGATCGCGACGTGATCGCCACCGCGCTGCGCGAGAGCCGGGAAGAGATCGGACTGGATCCCGGCCATGTCTCGCCACTCGGTTTTCTCGACATGTTCGAGACGATCAGCGGCTACTGCGTGACCCCGGTGGTGGCGCGGATCGCCGAGCAGGCGGTGCTGGCACCGGCGCCGGACGAGGTGGCCGAAGTGTTCGAGGTGCCACTGTCATTCTTCCTGGAACCGGCCAACCTGCGTCGCTACACGATGGAATACCGCGGTCATCGCCGGCCGATGGTGGAATTTGTCCACGGGGGACACCGCATCTGGGGTGCCACCGCGGCGATGCTTCTGAATCTCCTGCAGAGGATGGGCCGGGCATGAGCTTTTCCGCACCGCTGATCGACGTCGCCGGGTTGGCCGGCATCCCGGCCGGCGAGGTCATGATCTTCGACTGTCGCGTCGACCTGGCCGATCCGACCCAGGGGCGGCGCGACTTCCTGGCCGGCCATATTCCCGGTGCGGTCTATGCCGATCTCGACCACGACCTGTCCGACCTCTCGCGGCAGTCCGAAGGGCTGGGCCGGCACCCGCTGCCCAGCGCGGCGGCGTTTTCCGCCACGCTGGGGCGCTGGGGCTGGCGGCCGGATCTCCCGGTGGTCTGCTACGACGCAGGCAACGGTGCGCTGGCTGCGGCCCGCCTCTGGTGGATGTTGCGCGCAGTCGGTGCGCAGGCCGTAGCCGTGCTCGATGGCGGGCTGGCCGCCTGGCTGACGGCGGGACAGCCACTGGAGGCCGGCGAGCCGGCAGCCCGCGCGCCGACCCACGTGGAGATCAGCTTCGAACCGTCGATGGTCGTCGACCACGCCGGTGCGGCGGATGCCGCATCGAAGGGGAACCTGGTCGACGCCCGGGCCGAGCCGCGTTACCGCGGCGAGGTAGAGCCACTCGACCGCGTGGCCGGCCACGTGCCGGGCGCCTTGAACCGTCCCTTTGCCAGCAACCTCGAGCCGGACGGCCGATTCAAGCCGGTCGCGGCGCTGCGCGAGGAATGGCTGGCGCTGCTTGGGGGACGCGATCCCGCCGCGGCCGTGCACATGTGCGGCTCAGGCGTCACGGCGATCCACAACATGCTCGCGATGGAGCGGGCGGGGCTCGGTGGTTCGCGGCTCTATCCGCCTTCGTGGAGTGGCTGGATCAGCGATCCGGCGCGGCCGGTCGCGGTCGGGTAGCCGGTCACTTCTTGCCCAGGCGCGCGACCAGCGCCTGCAGCACTGCCTGGGTGTCCGGCCGGAAGAAGCCGTCGACGAATGCGTCCAGCGGCAGCGCGTCGATGTCGGCATAGGCTTCGGCCAGGTCGGCCCGCGCCAGTGCCCGGGTGGCCAGCATCGCGTGGGCCGGCAGGGCGGTAAGCTCGCGCAGCCAGAACAGCGCCCGCGTCACGACCTGGTCGACGGCGGTGGTTTCGTCCACGAAGCCGCAGGCCAGCGCGTCCTTCGACTCGATCATCGCTCCGGCGACCAGCAGCCGTTCGGCACGATAGGCGCCGACCACCCGGCGCAGGGCGAACTGAATGCAGTCCGGCACCACCAGGCCGACCTGCACCTCGTTGAGGCCGATCTTGAACGGCCCCTCCGCCATCACCCGGTAGTCGCAGAACAGCGAGAGCACGGCGCCGCCGGCCGGGCTGTGGCCGGTGATCGCGGCGACGACCGGAATCGGCGAGCGTGCGAGCACGCCGCAGGTGGCGAAGAATTCGCGCCAGAATGCGCGCACCTCGGCGCGCTCGCGCCCCAGCAGGGCCGGCACGTCGACGCCGGCGGAGAACATGCCCGGGCTGCCGGACAGCACGACGCCGCGCGCACCACTCCCGGTCGCTTCGGTGATGGCCTGCTGCAGTGCGACCAGCAACTCGCGGTTCAGCGCGTTGACTGGCGGTCGCGCCAGCTGGATCTCGACGAGGTGGTCGTGGGAAATGCGGTTGAGCATGACGGCTCCGGTAGTTCGGTTATTGCGGCTGGACGTCGGCAGTCCAGGTGTAGCGCACGGCATAGTCGAGCGTCGTCTTGCCGTTGGCGGGGACCTTCACGGCGAAGCTCAGCGTGTCCGGCGTGATGTCCGTGGGCTTCTGGCTGGACGAGGCCAGGGTCCATGTGTGCCACCGCGAAGGATGTTCGCGCACGGTGACGACGCGGGCTTCATCGCCGGCATTGGTGAGGGTGAGCCGGAACGCCTCGTCCATGGTCCGCCCTGTGCGGTCAACATGGAAGGCGGTGCGCTCGCGCTTCACCCGCAGATCGAACGCGTTGCCCAGGGTGAGCGTGACCTTGCCGCCCCTGGGGGTGTCTTCCACCCGGCCCTCGCCGATCACCTGCGCCGCGCCGTGGGCGTCGTCGGCGAGCACCCGCAGGTAGCCGGCGGGCAGGCTGTCGAAGGCATCGAAGGCCAGGGTGCTGGTGACCTGCTCCTGGCCACCCGGGTTGAAGCCCGGCTGGACCATCGGCATCGGCGGCTGGTAGGCGTTGCCGCTCTCGTACAGCGCCGTTCGTTCGCACGACACCGTGCGCGTGGCATACAGCGGCAGCAGGCTTACGGTGCCATCGGGCAGGTCGACCGGGGCCGGCAGGTGGAAGCTGCGATAGTCCGCAAGGGTAGACTGCTCGGGCATGTCGCGTGCCGCCTTGGCGCTGAAGGCCATCACCCTCGGTCCCGGGGCGTTCGGCTTGGCCAGGTTCGGTGCGCCGGCGATGAGGGTGAGGTCGGCGTCGTGCCAGTCGCTGCCGCTGCGGTTGGCCACACTTGCGCGTGACTCCAGCGTCATGCGGCAGCCCCCCCCTGGCGCCAGCGTGCCGATGTAGGAAGCACGCCAGCCCAGGCCGGCGGTGACGAAGCCGAGCTGTGCCTGCGCCGGACCACGGTGCTTGGCGTCGACGCGCAGATCCAGTCGGGCGCCGCGTTGGATCGGTCCGGTGGCGCGAACGGCAGCGTAGTCGTGCACCAGCACCGTGGCATCACCCTGGCGCAGTTCGAGGCTGCCGCGGGCGGAGAGCAACTTGCCGCTGGCCAGCACGTTGCCGCTGGCGCCGAGTACATCGATATCGCGACCGACCAGGTCCGACAGACCCGCCGATTCGCCCTGCACCAGGCGCAGCCGCTGCGATATCACGGTGGCTGCGGCATCCCTGAAGCGAAGCGAGAGCGCTTCCGGATCGAGGAACTGCGGCAGGCCGCCGAGGCTGACGTCCTGCGTGCCGGACGTCAGATCGAGCCGTCGCGGCTCGCGCACCATGGCGTAACCGCTATTCAACGGTGCGCCATCGTTGTTGAACAGCGAGGCGTCGTCGCTGCGGTAGACGGTGATTGAGGTGGCATCCGTCGCGGCGGCCTGCGCGCCGGCGCAGGCAAGCATGCCGAGGGTGATCAGGGAGAGGCGGAGTGGGCGCACCGTTCGAGCTCCTTTCGTGGAAACGCCGGTCATCTTAGCCATCGCACGTGAAGCGCAGGCAAGCCGGGCGTCATGGCGGGCAACCCCTTTTTCCCACCTGCCGCGTTCAGGCGGCCGGCGAGACCGTGTGTGCCGAATCCCGGATCGCCTGGGGCAGCGGCACCGGCTTGCCGCTGTGCGGGTCCATCCAGACCAGTACCACGTGGCCGTCGCAGTAGAGCCGCTCCGGCTCGTCCGCATCGACGATGCGGTGGGCGAGGGTGATCGAGCTGTTGCCGAGCCGCTCGCACGACAGCATCACCGACAGGCGCGCCGGCCAGGCGATCGGCAGACGGTAGTTGAGCTGGCTGGCCGCGAGTACCGGCATGGCGTGCTCGTCGAACCACGGGCCGGGCACGTGGCTCAGCCACTGCAACCGGGCTTCCTCGAGGTAGGTCAGATAGGTCGCGTTGTTGACGTGGTTGAACGCATCCAGGTCGCGCCAGCGGGCGTCCAGTTCGGCAACGAACAGCGGGGTCGTGCCTTCCTGAGACCGCGGTACAACCTCGGCAGGGGCTGCGGTCGCCTCTTTTTCGCGGGTCTTGCGGGGGCGCTTGGTGGCGCCTTCTTCGGTGGTCACGAACGTTTCTTCCTGGGCATGGGCCGGTGTTTGTCGGCCGAGGCGATGTGTTTGGTGGCGGCCTTGGTGCGCTTCGGTGCGTCGGCGCGCTTGGCCTTGGTGGCCTTGGTCGAGCGCAGGTGCGGCGCAAGGAAGTGGCCGGTATGCGAGCCGGCCGTGGCAGCCACCGTTTCCGGCGTGCCCGAGACCAGGATGCGCCCGCCGCCGGAGCCACCCTCGGGGCCGAGGTCGACGATCCAGTCGGCGGTCTTGATCACGTCGAGGTTGTGCTCGATCACCACCACGGTATTGCCCTGGTCGACCAGCTGGTGCAGCACGTCGAGCAGTTGCTCGATGTCGTGGAAGTGCAGGCCGGTGGTCGGCTCGTCGAGGATGTACAGGGTGCGGCCGGTATCCCGCTTGGACAGCTCCTTGGACAGCTTCACGCGCTGCGCCTCGCCGCCGGACAGGGTGGTCGCGCTCTGGCCCAGCTTGATGTAGTCCAGTCCGACCGCGCGCAGGGTGTCGAGCTTGCGTGCGATGGTCGGCACGTTCTCGAACAGCTTCAGCGCATCCTCCACCGTCATGTCGAGCACATCGGCAATCGTGTGGCCCTTGTAGAGGATGTCCAGCGTCTCGCGGTTGTAGCGCTTGCCGTGGCAGACGTCGCAGGGCACGTAGACGTCGGGCAGGAAGTGCATCTCCACCTTGATCATGCCGTCGCCTTCGCAGGCCTCGCAGCGGCCGCCGCGTACGTTGAAGCTGAAGCGGCCCGGCGTGTAGCCGCGCGAGCGCGCTTCCGGCACCTGCGCGAACATCTCGCGCAGCGGGGTGAACAGGCCGGTATAGGTGGCCGGGTTGGAGCGCGGCGTGCGGCCGATCGGCGACTGGTCGATGTCGACCACCTTGTCGAACAGGTCCATGCCGGTGACCGACTGGTACGGCGCCGGCTGCGTCGAAGCACCGTTGAGTTCCATCGCGGCCAGCCGGAACAGGGTGTCGTTGACCAGGGTCGACTTGCCCGAGCCGGACACACCGGTGATGCAGGTGAACAGCCCGGCCGGAATCGCCAGGTCGACGTTCTTCAGATTGTTGCCGCTGGCGCCCTTCAGGTGCAGCCAGGACGCCTTGTCGGCCGGCTGGCGACGCTTCTCGGGCACCTCGATGGCGCGCTTGCCGGAAAGGAACTGGCCGGTGACCGAGCGCGGCGAGGCGAGCACATCGTCCACCGAGCCCTGCGCCACGATCTCGCCGCCGTGCACGCCGGCGCCGGGGCCGATGTCGAGCACGTGGTCGGCCATGCGGATGGCGTCCTCGTCGTGTTCGACCACGATCACCGTATTGCCGAGGTCGCGCAGCCGGGTCAGTGTGCCGAGCAGGCGCTCGTTGTCGCGCTGGTGCAGGCCGATCGACGGCTCGTCCAGCACGTACATCACGCCGACCAGGCCGGCACCGATCTGGCTGGCCAGGCGGATACGCTGGGCTTCGCCGCCGGACAGTGTGTCGGCGGTGCGGTCCAGGGTGAGGTAGTTCAGTCCGACGTCGCTGAGGAAGGTCAGCCGTTCGCGGATCTCCTTGACGATCTTCACCGCGATCTCGCCGCGCCAGCCGGTCAGCGTCAGCGTCTGGAAGAACGCCAGCGAGTCGTCGATCGAGCGGTGGGTCAGCGCGGGCAGGGCATGGTCTGCGACGAAGACGTTGCGTGCCGAACGGTTCAGCCGCTGGCCTTCGCAGGCCGGGCAGGGCTGGTCGCTGATGTACTTGGACAGCTCCTCGCGCACCGCCATCGACTCGGTTTCTTTGTAGCGGCGTTCCAGGTTCGGCAGGATGCCCTCGAACGGATGCTCGCGGGTCACGCGGCCACCGCGCTCGGTGATGTAGCGGAACGCGATCGGCTCGCGCCCGCTGCCATGCAGCACCGCCTTCTGCGTCGCCGCGGGCAGTTTCTGCCACGGCGTGTCGACGTCGAAGCCGTAGTGCGAGGCCAGCGACTGCAGCATCTGGAAGTAGTGCGGATTGCGCCGGTCCCAGCCGCGGATTGCGCCGCCGGCCAGCGACAGTTCCGGATGGCCGACCACCCGCGCCGGGTCGAACACCTGGGTTACGCCCAGTCCGTCACAGTCGGGGCAGGCGCCGATCGGCGAGTTGAACGAGAACAGCCGCGGTTCCAGCTCGGGCAGCGAGTAGTCGCAGACTGGGCAGGAGTAGCGCGAGGACAGCATCTGGTCGGGCTGGTCGGTGTGATCCATGTCGGCCAGCAGGACCAGGCCGTCACCCAGCCGCAGCGCCGTCTCGAACGATTCGGCCAGCCGCTGCTTGATGTCCTCGCGCGGGCGGAAGCGGTCGACCACCACCTCGATCGTGTGCTTCTGGCGCAGGGTCAGCGGCGGCACCGCGTCGAGGTCGTAGACCGCGCCGTCGACGCGGGCGCGCACGAAGCCCTGCGCGCGCAGCTGCTCGAACACCTGCACGTGCTCGCCCTTGCGGTCGCGGATCACCGGCGCCAGCAGCATCAGGCGCTTTTCCGGATCCATCGCCAGCGTGGCGTCGACCATCTGGCTGACCGTCTGCGCCTCCAGCGGGATGCCGTGGTCCGGGCAGCGTGGCGTGCCGACGCGGGCGTACAGCAGGCGCAGGTAGTCGTAGACCTCGGTGATCGTGCCCACGGTGGAGCGCGGGTTGTGCGAGGTCGACTTCTGCTCGATCGAGATCGCCGGCGACAGGCCTTCGATGTGGTCGACATCGGGCTTTTCCATCATCGACAGGAACTGCCGCGCGTACGCCGAGAGCGACTCGACGTAACGCCGCTGGCCTTCGGCATAGATGGTGTCGAAGGCCAGCGAGGATTTGCCCGAGCCGGACAGGCCGGTGATCACGATCAGCCGATCGCGCGGCAGGTCCAGGTCGATGTTCTTGAGATTGTGCGTGCGTGCGCCGCGAATGCGAATGGTGTCCATCGCGTGGTCAGATGGGGGGAAACGACCAATATAGCAATGCCCGGTGACTGGCTGGGTGCTAGCTGACCGCGGGGATCGCCGGTGCCGCCATGAACGGTGCGCTGCTGTGGCTAAATGGGCGCTTCCCGACGAATCCGGAGTCCCGTGCATGACGTACAAGCGGTTTGGCCAGCACTTCATCGGTGCACTTGCCGGTTTGCTGCTTGCGGCGGGAGCACCGTCGGTCATGGCCGGCCAGGCCAGCGCCAAGCAGGTTCGGGAATTGATGGGCTTGTTCGGTACCGACCGCATGTTCCAGCAGATGAATGCCCAGATGGCGGCGATGATGGGCAAGCAGCTTCCCTGCGTGCCGGCCAGCTACTGGAACGGGTTCCTCGACGACCAGGCCACCCGGGAACTCAGTGCTAAGCTGGTGCCCATCTACCAGCGGCACTTCACCGAGCAGGATGTCCGGGGGCTGCTGAAGTTCTACCGCTCACCGCTTGGTAAGAAGCTGCTGCTGGAGCAGCCGTCGATCATGGCCGAAGTCATGCAGATGGGGCGGCAATGGGGCGAGCAGCGGGCCCAGGCGATGATGGCCCAGTTGCAGCAGAACGGCACCCTGACCGCGGAAAGGCGCTGCCCGCCGGCATCCGGGCCCCAGCCCGCTTTGGTGGCGCCGGCAGCGGCAGCCAGCAGCCCCTGACCGGGCTTGTCGGCGCCGGGTGGTCAAGGATTGACCAGTGGTTCTTGCCCTCGTTATACTCGGCAGTCCAATGCGCTCGGTTAGGCGTGTCGGAACCCAAGAGAATAACGACAGAAGGGACATTCCCATGAGTTACGCAGTCATCAAGACCGGTGGCAAGCAGTACCGGGTGCAGCAGGGCGACGTCCTGCGCGTCGAGCTGCTGAACGCCGAAGAAGGCGCCACCGTGAATTTCGACCAGGTCCTGCTGGTCGGTGCAGGCGAGTCGATCACCGTCGGCGCGCCGACCGTGGCCGGCGCCACCGTCTCGGCCACCGTGCGCAAGCATGGTCGCGCGGACAAGGTGCGGATCATCAAGTTCCGCCGCCGCAAGCACCACAAGAAGCAGCAGGGTCATCGTCAGCACTTCACCGAAGTGGAAATCACGGGCATCAACGCCTGAGCAACTGGAGCATTGAGTCATGGCACATAAAAAAGGCGTAGGTTCCAGCCGCAACGGTCGCGATTCGAACCCGAAGTACCTCGGCGTGAAGATCTACGGCGGCCAGGCCATCGAGGCCGGCAACATCATCGTGCGTCAGCGCGGCACCCAGTTCCATGCCGGTACCGGCGTGGGTCTCGGTCGCGACCACACCCTGTACGCGCTGGTCGACGGCACCGTGCAGTTCAAGGTCCGCGGCGCCAAGAACCGCCGCTTCGTCGACGTGATCCCGGCCTAAGCCGGCCGCGTCGCGATGCGCGAAGGCCCCGCTCCGGCGGGGCCTTTGTTTTTTCCGGGGCGGCGAACCGGGCGGGCGACCCGCTCACCGGATTCCCGGTTACCCTTTCGATCCATGCTACGCGTTCCGGGCAGATCCCATGAAATTCGTCGATGAAGCAGTCATCAAGGTCCATGCCGGCAACGGCGGCAACGGCTGCGTCAGTTTCCGCCGCGAGAAGTTCATTCCCTTCGGCGGCCCCAACGGCGGCGACGGTGGCCACGGCGGCTCGGTATGGCTGGTCGCCGACGAGGGCCTCAACACGCTGGTCGATTTCCGCCACCAGCGCGTGTTCAAGGCCCAGCGCGGCGAGAACGGCATGGGTTCGGACATGTACGGCAAGGGCGGCGATGACACCATCGTCCGGGTGCCGGTCGGCACCGTGGTCACCAACGTCGATACCGACGAGGTCATCGGCGACCTGACCCAGCACGGTCAGCGCCTGCTGGTGGCCCAGGGCGGCAAGGGCGGCCTGGGCAACATCCATTTCAAGAGCTCGGTGAACCGGGCGCCCCGCAAGGCGACTGACGGTACGCCGGGTGAGGTGCGCGAGCTCAAGCTCGAGCTCAAGCTGCTCGCCGACGTCGGGTTGCTGGGTTTTCCCAATGCGGGCAAGTCGACCTTCATCCGCGCCGTTTCGGCCGCGACCCCGCGGGTGGCGGACTATCCGTTCACCACGCTGCACCCGAACCTCGGCGTGGTCAGCCTCGGTACCGACCAGAGTTTCGTGATCGCCGACATTCCCGGCCTGATCGAGGGTGCGGCGGACGGCGCCGGCTTGGGCATCCAGTTCCTGCGCCACGTATCGCGCACGCGCCTGCTGCTGCACCTGGTGGACATCGCGCCGATCGACGGCACCGATCCGGTCGAACAGGTGCGTGCGATCGAGCAGGAGCTGACCAAGTTCGACCCGGATCTGCTGGATCGCCCCCGCTGGCTGGTCCTCAACAAGGCCGATGTTCTGCCGGAAGACGAGCGTCAGGTGGTGGCGGAAGACATCGTCCAGCGACTGGGCTGGACCCAGCCGTGGTTCCTCGTCTCGGCGATCGCCCGCGACAACACGTTGGCGGTCTGCCAGCAGGTGCAGCGCTTCTTCGAGTCGCAGCGACGCGCGGCCGAGGAGGAAGTCCAGACCGACTTCGCGCCCGACGACGTGCGCAGCCGGGGCGGGGCCTCGCAGCCGGAGTAAGGCTTCGCCCGGGCCGTTGCGCTCTCGCGCGCGGCCCGAGTCAGGGCATCATGGGCGCTTCCGGCCGCGAGACCGTCGAAAGGAGCGCTTTTCCAATGCCCACCCGTCGCGATTTCCTCAAGAGCACGCTGATGACCGCCAGTGCGCTGGCGGTGCCGTCGATCGGTGCGGCGGCCACGACCGAGCCGGCACAGCGGGCGGCAATTCCGGCGCGCGCCGGGGCCCGCGTGGTATCGACCTGGGACTTTGGCGTCCCCGCCAACCGGGCGGCCTGGGCGTTGCTGGGCCCGGGCGGCAAGGCGCTGGACGCGGTGGAGGCCGGCGTGCAGATCCCCGAGGCCGATCGCGCCAACCACAGCGTGGGTCTGGGCGGCTATCCCGACCGGGACGGTCACGTCACGCTGGACGCCAGCATCATGGACGGCGACGGCCGCTGCGGCGCAGTGGCGTGTATCGAGCGCATCGTGCACCCGATCCGGGTGGCGCGCCGGGTGATGGAGGTGACGCCGCATGTTCTGCTGGTGGGCGAAGGCGCGCTCCAGTTCGCCCGGGAGCAGGGTTTCCACGAGCAGGATCTGCTCACTCCGGAGGCCGAGAAGGCCTGGCACGCGTGGATGAAGGAGGCGAAGTACCGCCCGGTGCCGAACAGCGAGAACCGCGACTATCACCAGAGCCTCGGGTTGCCCGGCGGCAAGCACAATCACGACACGATCGGCATGCTGGCAGTGGATGCCCACGGGCATCTGGCCGGCGCCTGCACCACCAGCGGCATGGCCTGGAAGCTCCACGGCCGGGTCGGTGACAGCCCGATCATCGGTGCCGGCCTGTATGTCGACGGTGAGGTCGGTGGCGCCACCTCCACCGGTGTAGGAGAGGAGGTGATCCGCAACGCCGGCAGCTTCCTGGTGGTCGAGCTGATGCGCCAGGGACGCAGCCCGCAGGAAGCCTGCGAGGAGGCGGTGCGCCGCATCGTCAAGAAGAGACCCGACGGCGCGAAGGAGTTGCAGGTCGGCTTTCTCGCCTTGCGTCGTGACGGTGCAGTCGGTGCCTTCGCGATCCAGCACGGCTTCACCTACGCGGTATGCGATGCCGACTCGCAGGATCGGGTGTTCGGTTCCCCCAGCGTCTACCGCACGAGTTTCAACTGATGCCCCTGCTCGAGATCGCTGCGGGCTCGCTCGAGTCGGCGCTGGCCGCCCAGGCGGGCGGGGCGGGGCGCGTCGAGCTGTGCGGCAACCTCGCCGGTGGCGGGGTCACGCCCTCGTATGGGCTGGTGGCGATCGCACGCGACCGGCTTTCGATCCCGCTGCATGTGCTGATCCGGCCGCGGACCGGGGATTTCCTCTACGGCGAAGCCGAGCTGGAAATCATGCTGCGCGACGTGGATGCCTGCGTCCGTCTCGGCTGCGATGGCGTGGTGATCGGTGCGCTGGATGCTGATGGGCGCGTCGATCGGTCATTCTGTCGCACCCTGGTGGAGGCCGCCGGGCCGCTGGGCGTGACCTTCCATCGCGCATTCGACGCGGCCCGCGATCCGGCGGAGGCGCTGGAGGATGTCGTCGTGCTGGGTTGCGAGCGCGTGCTCACGTCCGGCGGCTGCCCGAGCGCGCTGGAAGGGGCCGAAGCCATCGCTGCGCGGGTCCGGCAGTCGGCAGGCCGCATCCGGGTGATGGCCGGGGCCGGCATCCGGCCGGACAACGTTCGCGAGGTGCTGGGGCGCAGCGGCGTCGACGAAGTCCATGCCTCGGCGCGCACGCTGCAGCGTTCGGCCATGCGCTGGCGCAACGAGCGACTGCTGGATCTGCCGGTGGATCGTGACGAGACCGCCCGTGCGACCGTCGCCGCCCTGGTCGCCGAGTTGATGCCCGCTGACGGCGTTGCCGGGTAAGGCGGGCGCCGGGCAAAGAAAAAGCCGGCTTGCGCCGGCTTGTTCACCAACCCGAAGGAGCGTTCTGGCTTCAGGCCAGTTCGCGGATCTTCGCGTTAAGGCGGCTCTTGTGGCGAGCGGCCTTGTTCTTGTGGATCAGGCCACGCGCGGCGTAGCGATCCATGACCGGCTGGGCGGCGGCAAAGGCCTCGACCGCGGCAGCCTTGTCCTTGGCCTCGATGGCCTTGACGACCTTCTTGAGGGCGGTGCGCACCATGGAGCGGGCGCTGACGTTGCGCAGGCGGCGCTGCTCGGACTGGCGCGCACGCTTCTTCGCGGACTTGATGTTGGCCAAGGTAAAACTCCGAAATCGCTTGGGGTTGGAAAAAGACGCGCAATTATGCGTGCATTGCGCTATGGCGTCAAGCACTTGGCGCGACCGATGGGCGCTTGCGGCGCCCGGTGTGACAGGCCGTCGATGACGGTCGCTGCGTGCCCGGATTGTGCCACACCTGAGCCTGTCATCGCGCCCCCTGCCGCTGTCACACTACGCCCTTTGCGCGCCGTGCCACGGCTCGCACCGTATCCATCCACAGAGGTGGCGTCACCCGCATGAAGTCTCCCAGCATGCTGCGCGGGCTGCTGTCGTTCAGCAGCATGACCATGGTCTCGCGCGTCCTCGGACTGGTTCGCGATATCTCCATGAGCCACGTGTTCGGTGCCAGCGCGGCGACGGACGCCTTCGTGATCGCCTTCCGCATTCCCAACTTCATGCGGCGCCTGTTCGCCGAGGGGTCGTTCTCCACGGCGTTCGTGCCGGTGTTCACCGAGGTGAAGGAAACCGGCACCCGCGAGCAGCTCAAGGAGTTGCTGGCCCGGGTGTCGGGGACGCTGGGCGGCGTGCTGCTGGCGGTGACCGGGCTGGGCCTGGTGTTCGCGCCGCAGGTCGCCTCGATGTTCGCTCCGGGGGCGCTGGACAATCCGCACAAGTTCGACCTGACCACCGACCTGGTGCGGCTGACCTTTCCCTTCATCTTCTTCGTCTCGCTGAACGCACTGGCGGCCGGCGTGCTGAACAGCTTCCACCGCTTCGCGCTGCCGGCGTTGGCGCCGGTGATCCTCAACCTGTGCATGATCGCCGGTGCGCTGTGGCTGGCACCGCGGCTGCAGGTGCCGATCATGGCAATGGGCTGGGCGGTGCTGGTGGCCGGCGTGCTGCAGTGGCTGTTCCTGCTGCCGGCGGTGCGTCAGCTCGGGTTGCTGCAGCGGCCGCGCTGGGGCTGGAGCCACCCCATGGTGCGACGGATCATGCGGCTGATGGTGCCGACCCTGTTCGGCTCTTCGGTGGCGCAGCTCAACCTGCTGCTCGACACGGTGGTGATCTCCTTCCTGGTAACCGGCTCGCAGACCTGGCTGTGGCAGGCCACGCGCTTCCTCGAGCTTCCGCTGGGGGTGTTCGGCGTGGCGCTGGGTACGGTGATCCTGCCCTCGCTGTCGCGCCACCACGTCGGGACCGATCGCGAGGGCTTCTCGCGCGCACTGGACTGGGGGCTGCGGATCACCCTGCTGATCGCCTTGCCGGCGATGCTGGCACTGCTGCTGCTGGCCGAGCCGCTGGTATCGACCTTCTTCCAGAACGGCCGCTTCACCGCGACCGACGCACGGATGGCAGCGATGTCGGTGCTGGCCCTGAGCGCCGGCCTGCCGGCCTATGCGCTGGTAAAGGTGCTGTTGCCGGCGTTCTATTCGCGGCAGGACACGCGCACCCCGGTTCGGGCTGGCGTGGTGGCGCTGGTGGCCAACATGGTGTTCAACGGTGTGTTCATCGCGCTGCTGTACCAGCTGTGGGCGACTCCGGCTCAGCTGGCGGGGAGCTGGATCGCCGGCATCGCCCAGGTGCGCGGCCTGCACGTGGGGCTGGCCATCGCCAGCTCGCTGTCGAGCTACGTGAACTTCCTGCTGTTGTGGCACTGGCTGAAGCGGGACGGCGTGTACCGCCGCGCGCCGGGCTGGTCGCGCCACTGGCTGCGGCTGGGGGTGGCCTGCGTGGCCATGGTGGCGGTGCTGCTGGCCGGGCGCTGGCTATGGCCGGACTGGAGCGACGTGAAGGTGTCCGCCCGCGTGTGGCATCTGATGGTGCTGGTGATTGCCGGCGGCGGCACCTACGTCGCTGCGCTGTTCGCGCTGGGCTTCCGGCTGCGTGACCTGCGTGCCCATTGAGGCCCGGGCCGCGTGGCGGGCCGGTATAATGGCCCGATGATCAAGCTTTCACGGGACGTCGCGGGACCCTGCTTGGCGCCACGCGGAAGCGTCGCGGCGATCGGTGCGTTCGATGGCCTGCACCGCGGCCACCAGGCCCTGCTCGCGGAGGTGCGGGAACGCGCTGCAGCGCTCGACTGCGAGCCGGCAGTGATCAGTTTCGAGCCACTGCCGCGGGCGTACTTCTCGCCGCAGCCGGTTCCCCGGCTCTCCAGCGTTCGCGAGAAGCTGGTCGGCTTCGACGCGGCCGGCATCTCGCAGGCGCTGCTGCTGCGCTTCAACGCGGCGCTGGCGGCGATGACGCCCGAGGCTTTCGTGCGGCAGGTACTGGTCGAACGCCTCGCCGCCCGCGAAGTGTGGGTGGGCGGCGACTTCCGCTTCGGGCACAAGCGCGCGGGCGACGTGGCGCTGCTGGAGCGGATGGGGCGGGAGCTGGGTTTTGTCGCCCGCACCATGCCGCCGGTGTTGCTGCACGACGAGCGCGTCTCGGCGACCCGGGTACGCGAGCTGCTGGCCGCGGGCGATTTTGCCGCCGCCGCACCGTTGCTTGGGCGGCCGTTCGTCATCGAGGGCAAGGTCGAATACGGCAACCAGTTGGGCCGGACCCTGGGCTATCCCACCGCCAACATCCACCTGCACAGCCGGGTCAGCCCGGTGCAGGGCATCTTCGCGGTCCGGGTCGGCCTGGGCAATAGCGAATGCGCCTGGCCCGGCGTGGCCAGCCTGGGCGTGCGCCCCACGGTGAACCAGGTGACCCAGCCGCTGCTGGAGGTGCACCTGTTCGATTTCGAGGGCGATCTCTACGGCCGGCGCATGGCGGTGGAGTTCGTCGCCAGGCTGCGCGACGAGCAGAAATTCGATGGACTGGATGCGCTGAAGGCGCAGATGGATCATGATGCGCGCTCGGCCCGGGCCATCCTGGGCATGAACCCGGTACTGGCTCGCGCATGATGCTCAGCGACACGATCAATTCGCCGTACCCCGCCCGCGACCGCGCCAGCGCCGTCGCGGCAATCATTATTATTTGAAGGCATCCGCCCGCAGCGCGAGCGCCTGTCGCCGCGCGCGACGGGCGGCAAGACAGCGCCTGTGGCCTCGCGGCCCCGGGACGAGACAGCGAAGAAGGCACTCGAAGCGATGAGCACCGACTACAAGAGCACCATCAACCTGCCGCAGACGGACTTCCCGATGCGCGGCGACCTGCCCAGGCGCGAGCCGGGCTGGCTGGCCGAGTGGGAACAGGTGGATCGCTACGCGCAGATCCAGGCCAGGGCGGCCGGCCGCGACAAGGTGTTCGTGCTGCACGACGGCCCGCCGTACGCCAACGGCGCGATCCACATCGGCCACGCGGTGAACAAGATCCTCAAGGACATGACGGTCAAGTCCAAGCTGCTGGCCGGCTACCGCGCGCCGTACGTGCCGGGCTGGGACTGCCACGGCCTGCCGATCGAGATCGCGGTGGAAAAGCAGTACGGCAAACCGGGCGACAGGCTCGACGCCGCCGCGTTCCGCCAGAAGTGCCGCGAGTACGCGGCCAGCCAGGTCGACACGCAGCGCAGCGACTTCAAGCGGCTGGGCGTGCTCGGCGACTGGCAGCAGCCGTACCGCACGATGGACTTCACGTATGAGGCGGACATGGTGCGCGCGCTTTCGCGCATCGTCGCCAACGGCCACGTGGTGCGCGGCGCCAAGCCGGTGTACTGGTGCTTCGACTGCGGTTCGGCACTGGCCGAGGCGGAGATCGAATACGCCGACAAACAGTCGCCGGCGGTGGACGTGGCCTACGACGCGGTCGACCCGCAGGCGCTGGCGAAGGCGTTCGGCGTGGACGCGGGCGACGCCATCGTTGCCGTGCCGATCTGGACCACCACGCCGTGGACGCTGCCTTCCAGCCTGGCGGTGTCGCTGGGTGCCGAGCTGGAGTACGCGCTGGTCGAAGGTCCCGCGCGCAACGGGCGTCGCGTGCTGCTGGTGATCGCCAGCGCGCTGGTGGAACGCGCGCTGCCGCGCTACGGCGTGGAGCAGCCGGTGGTGCTCGGCCACGCGCCGGGCCGGGCGCTGGAAAACATGCAGCTCCAGCATCCGTTCTATGCCCGGCAGGTGCCGGTGATCCTCGGTGACCACGTGTCGGCCGAGGACGGCACCGGCGCCGTGCACACCGCGCCGGACCACGGTGTGGAGGACTTCACCGTGTCGCGCCAGTACGGCATCGGCACGATCAACCGGGTCGACGGTCGCGGCGTCTACCGCGAGGACACGCCGGCGCTGGATGGCACCGCGCTGGCCGGCGTGCATCTGTGGAAGGCCAATCCGATGATCGTCGAGGGCCTGCGAGCCCGCGGCGTGCTGCTGGCCCACGCCACCATCGAGCATGCCTATCCGCACTGCTGGCGGCACAAGACGCCGGTGATCTACCGCGCCACGCCGCAGTGGTTCATCGGCATGGAGCAGGCCGGCCTGCGCGAGGCGGCGCTGGCCTCGATCAAGCAGGTGCGCTGGGTGCCCGCGTGGGGCGAGGAGCGCATCGCCGGCATGGTGACCGGGCGTCCGGACTGGTGCATCAGCCGCCAGCGCACCTGGGGCGTGCCGATCGCGCTGTTCGTGCACAAGGCCACACACGAGCCACATCCGGATTCGGTCGCGCTGATGGAGCAGGTGGCCAAACGGATGGAAGAGGGCGGCATCGACGCCTGGTACGCGCTCGATCCGGCCGAGCTGCTGGGCGACCAGGCCAAGGATTACGAGAAGGTCACCGATGTGCTGGACGTGTGGTTCGACTCCGGCGTCACCCACTTCGGCGTGATCGGCCAGCGCCCCGAGCTGCAGGCCGGCGACGCCGGCGACTACACCGTGATGTATCTGGAAGGCTCGGACCAGCATCGCGGCTGGTTCCAGTCCTCGCTGCTGACCTCGGCGGCAATCCACGGCCGCGCGCCGTACCACCACGTGCTCACCCACGGCTTCACGGTGGATGCGGCCGGCCGCAAGATGTCCAAGTCGCTGGGCAACGTGGTGGCGCCGCAGAAGGTGATGGATACCCTGGGCGCCGACGTGCTGCGCCTGTGGGTGGCCTCGGCCGACTACCGCAACGAGATGACCGTCTCCGACGAGATCTTGAAGCGCGTCTCGGACAGCTACCGCCGCATCCGCAACACCGCGCGCTTCCTGCTCGGCAACCTGGACGGATTCGATCCGGCAAAGCACCTGGTCGCCGTCGAGGACGGCCTGCTGCTCGATCAGTGGGCGGTGCAGCAGGCGTACGACGTGCAGCAGGCGGTGCTGGCCGCCTACGAGCGCTATGACTTCCCCGAGGTGATCGCCCGCGTGCAGAACTTCTGCACCAACGAGTTGGGTGCGCTGTACCTGGACATCACCAAGGACCGCCTCTACACCATGCCGACGGAGAGCCTGGGCCGGCGCAGCGCGCAGAGCGCGATGTACCGAATCGCCGAGGCGATGGTGCGCTGGCTGGCGCCGGTGCTGAGCTTCACCGCCGAGGAAATCTGGCAGTCGCTGCCGGGCGAGCGTGGCGGCAGCGTGCTGTTCGAGACCTGGTACGACGGCCTGGCCGCCACCCAGGGTTCGCCGGAGCAGCGGCGCTGGTGGGCCGACCTGCTGGCGATCCGCGAGACCGCCTCGCGCGTGCTCGAAGGTATGCGCAAGGCCGAGCAGATCGGCGCGGCGCTGGAAGCGAAGCTCACCGTGCACGCCGACGATGCGCTGCGGACGCGCTACGCCGATGCGGCGGACGAACTGCGGTTCTTCTTCATTACCTCCGAGCTGACCCTGGCACCGTTGGCGCCACGTCCCGAGGCGGCGGTGCAGGTGGACCTCGATGGCGCCGAAGCCTGGGTCTCCGCCGAGGTCAGCGGTGCCGCCAAGTGCATCCGCTGCTGGCACCGTCGCGACGATGTCGGCAGTCATGCGGATCACCCGGAGCTGTGCGGCCGCTGCGTGGAGAACGTGGCCGGTGCTGGCGAGGTGCGCCGCAGCTTCTGACTTCCATTCCCGCGCCCTTAGTAGGGCGCGGGAATGCCGCCATGCGATGCCGGCAGGGCCGGCTCCACCTGAAAGAGTCCTTCATGTCTTCGAAACCCCGTGCGCTTCCCTGGCTGCTGCTATCGGCGGTCGTGGTGCTGATCGACCAACTGACCAAGGTGTGGGCGCAGCATGCGCTGGCACCGGCCGGCACGCCGCACCCGGTGATCCCGGGCCTGCTCAACTGGACGCTGGCGTTCAATCCCGGAGCGGCCTTCAGTTTCCTCGCCAGCAGCGCCGGTTGGCAGCGCTGGTTCTTCGTCGCCCTGGCGGTGGCGATCAGCAGCGTGCTGGTGGTGTGGCTGGCGCGTACGCCGCGGCACGACTGGCGCACGGCGCTGCCGCTGGCCCTGGTGATCGGCGGTGCGATCGGCAACATGATCGACCGCCTGCACGCGGCGGTGGTGACCGACTTCATCCAGGTCTACTGGCACCAGTGGAGCTATCCGGTTTTCAACGTGGCCGACTGCGGCATCACCGTGGGTGCGGTGTTGCTGGTCGTGTTCGGGCTGTTCGCGGACCGGCGAAAGGCCGGGTGATCCGGCCATGGGGCAGGGCATGCGATAATCGCGGCCTTACCTGATCTGCCGGATCGTCTGTGGACATTCTTCTCGCCAACCCCCGCGGCTTCTGCGCCGGTGTCGACCGCGCCATCGCCATCGTCGAGCGCGCGCTGGAATCCTACGGTGCGCCGATCTACGTGCGGCACGAGGTGGTGCACAACCGCTACGTGGTCGACAAGCTGCGCGCCGACGGTGCGGTGTTCGTCGAGGAGCTGGCCGAGGTACCGGACGGCGCCACGGTGATCTTCAGTGCGCACGGGGTGTCGCAGGCCGTACGCAGCGAGGCCGAGCTGCGCGGGCTGAAGGTGTTCGACGCCACCTGTCCGCTGGTCACCAAGGTCCACATGGAGGTCGCCCGGCTGGGGCGCATCGGGCGCAGCGTGATCCTGATCGGCCATGCCGGGCACCCGGAAGTCGAGGGCACGATGGGTCAGTGGAACCCGGCCAATACCGGCGAAATCCTGCTGGTGGAGTCGGTGGAGCAGGTGGCCGAACTGGCGCCGAAGTTCCCGCACCAGCTGTCCTACGTCACCCAGACCACGCTGTCGGTGGACGACACCCGGGCGATCATCGAGGCCCTGCGCGGCACCTTCCCGGACATCGAGGGGCCGCGCAAGGACGACATCTGCTACGCCACCCAGAATCGCCAGGACGCCGTACGGCGGCTGGCCGAAGCGGTCGACCTGGTGCTGGTGGTCGGCTCGGTCAACAGCTCCAATTCCAACCGCCTGCGCGAGCTGGCGGAGAAGCAGGGCGTGCCGGCCCACCTGATCGACGGCGCCGAGCACATCGCCCGCGAGTGGCTCGATGGCGTGACGAGCATTGGCGTGACTGCCGGTGCGTCGGCGCCGGACAAGCTGGTGAAGGAGGTCATCGCCCGGCTGCAATCCTGGGGTGCCGGCAGCGTGCGCGAGCTGGACGGCGAGCCGGAAACCATCACCTTCGCCCTGCCCAAGGAACTGCGGCTGTGCGACGGCACGGCCGCGGCCTGACCCGACGCCACCCATCCGGAAAACGAAAAGGCCCGCGTTGCTGCGGGCCTTTTCGCTGTATATGGTGCCGGAAATAGGAATCGAACCTACGACCTACGCATTACGAATGCTAAAATATGTCGCTTTAATGTGTTGGTATTGTTAGGTTTAATGACAAATAGTAAGCTGTCGGGGACAAATTGGGGACACCCGGCAGTCCATGGCAACCATCACGCAGCGCGAGTCAGGTCGGTGGCAGGCGAAAGTTCGGCGTGGTGACGCGCCGCCGATTTCGCGGACGTTCCGCACGCAGGCGGACGCCGAAGCTTGGGCGCGAAAGCAGGAGAGCGAAATCGAGCGCGGCGTGTGGCGCGATGCCAGCGCGGCGGAAAGCACTACCCTGGTCGAGTGCCTCGATCGCTATATCTCTGAATGGGTGCCGCGGAAGTCGGATCCCGCTCGGGAGAGGTCCCACGTCAATGCAGTACGGCTCCTTCCGCTAGCTCGGCATTCCATGGCCCGCATTCGGAGTTCCGATATAGCCGCGGCACGTGATGCGTGGGCGTCCGATGGCCATGCGCCAGCCACCATCGTCCGGCGGCTCGCCGTGCTGTCCAGGGTGTTCAACCTGGCGCGCCGCGAGTGGGGCATGGAATCGCTGGCCAACCCGGTTGAATCGGTGTCTAAGCCTCGCGTTGCCAACGCACGGAACCGCCGTGTTACCCAAGATGAAATCGAGGCGCTCTGCGCTGCCACGGGTTCGGTAGAGCTGGGCGTATTCATCCGGCTGGCCGTGGAGACAGCCATGCGCCGTGGCGAGCTTTGCAACTTGCGATGGGAGCACGTGGACCTGCGTGCCTGCACGGCCCATCTCCCCCATACAAAGAATGGTGCCGCTCGCACCGTGCCACTCTCCACGCGGGCAATCAGCGCGCTTCGCGGGCTACCACGACGCATCGATGGTCGAGTGTTTGGTCTAAAGCCCGACTCGGTATCCCAGGCTTTCGATCGTGCTTGCCAGCGGGCTGGTTTGAGCGGGCTTCACTTCCATGACCTGCGGCATGAGGCGACTTCCCGCCTGGCTGATCTCCTCCAAGCGCATGAGCTGGCGAAGGTTACGGGACACAAGGACATGCGCATGGTGCTTAGGTATTACCATCCCCATGCATCCGATCTCGCCAAGAAGCTCGGGTGAGGCTGTTCGTTGCCCCGCAAGGCGGGGCATGACACAGTTCAGAGCCACAGGGGGCAGTGGGTATCCGCACGGTCGGATTTGTTGCTGTCGCCCGCCTGACGAGCGACGAGCATGGACGAGAAGCTGATCCTGACCGAAGACGACACGTGCCGCGCCTACGTGTTGCCGGCGTTGCAGCGTGCTGGTTGGGAGAACGCACCGCATGGGATCGGCGGTCAGCACCCAATAACTGACGGTCGCATTGTGCTAGTTGGCGGCAAACCTCGGCGCGGTAAGCGGAGGCGGGCCGACTACGTGTTGTATCTACGCCGAGACTTTCCCATAGCCGTAGTGGAGGCGAAGGAGGTGGGACTGCCTGCCGAAAACGGCGTACAGCAAGCACGTGAATATGCCGAAATGCTGGGCTTGCGCTTCGCCTATGCAACCAATGGCCGACGCATCATCGAAATCGATTACACGACTGGCGCCGAGCTAGAGATCTCCAAATATCCTAGCCCGGAGGAACTATGGCAGCGTCTCAACGGCGAGGCGAAGCTACCTGAGCCTGTCGCGCACTGCTGGCTGGAACCGTACAACCTCATTTCCGGCAAGGTTCCTCGCTACTATCAGGACATCGCTATCCGCCGTGTTGTGGAGGCGATCCTTCGGGGCCAGAAGCGCGTGCTGGTCACACTGGCGACTGGCACGGGCAAGACATGCGTGGCGTTTCAGGTGTGCTGGAAGCTCTGGTACAGCCGCTGGAATCGAGCGGGGGAACACCGGCGCCCGAAAATTCTGTTTCTCGCCGATCGCAACATCCTTGTTGACGATCCCAAGGACAAGATGTTTGCGCCTTTTGCAGACGCGCGACACAAAATCACCAGCGCGGACCCCAGTCTGGCGCGCGATATGTATTTCGGTATCTACCAATCGCTCACCAACGGCGGTAGCGATGATCTGTTCCGTCAATACCGGCCCGACTTCTTCGACCTCATCGTTATCGACGAATGTCATCGCGGCTCGGCCCGCGACGATAGCAGTTGGCGCAAGGTGCTGGACTATTTTGCTCCGGCCGTGCACTTCGGCATGACGGCCACGCCGTTGCGCGACGAATCCCGCGATAGCTACGAATACTTCGGCAATCCGGTCTACACCTACAGCCTGAAGCAGGGCATCGATGACGGCTTCCTGGCGCCCTACCGAGTGCATCGTGTCATCACCACCGCCGATGCCGCGGGCTGGCGCCCGAACAAAGACGAGCTGGATCGCTACGGCCGCCCCATCCCGGACGACGAATACCAGACCAAGGACTTCGAGCGCGCAGTGGCGTTGCGTGCCCGCACCCAGGCGATGGCGAAGCACCTGACCGATTTCCTTAAGTCCACGGATCGCTTCGCAAAGACCTTGGTTTTTTGCGTGGACCAGGAACACGCCGCCGAAATGCGCGAGGCGCTGGTCAACCTCAATAGTGACCTTGTGCGTCAGTACCCAAATTATGTCTGCCGTGTCACCAGCGACGAGGGCGCCATCGGGCTGGGGCATCTGAGCGACTTCCAGGACGTCGATGAGCCGACTCCTACCATCCTCACCACCTCGCAACTGCTTACCACCGGGGTGGATGCCGAAACGGTGAAAAACGTGGTGCTCGCCCGCGTGGTCGGCTCGCGTGCCGAGTTCAAGCAGATCATCGGCCGCGGCACGCGCCTGCGGGTGGACTACGGCAAAGAATTCTTCAATATTATCGACTTCACCGGCACCGCCACCCGGCACTTTGCCGATCCGGAATTCGATGGTGAGCCGGCGCGTATCGAACAGGTCACCATCGACGCGCAAGGCGAGGTGCAGATCGAACAGGCTATTGCCGAACAGGAAGAGGCCCCCGAGCACGACATTACCGTCGGACCGGGGACGCTGGACGCCGAGATCACCGGCGACCCGCGAAATGAGCCACGCAAGTTCTACGTCGACGGCGGCGAGGTAGAAGTTATCGGCCACCTGGTCTACGACCTCGATGCCGATGGCAAGAAGCTGCAGGTGGTGCGCTACACCGATTACTCCGCACGCACCGTGCGCTCGATGTACCCCACCCACGGCGATCTACACGCTGCATGGGCCCGGCCGGACACTCGTGCCGACGTACTGAAGGAGTTGGCTGAAAGGCAGATCAACTTCGAAGAGCTGGCCTCGGCGAGCGGACTATCCGACGCGGACCCCTTCGATCTCTTATGTCACCTGGCGTGGGATGCGCCATTGCTCACCCGTCGCCAACGCGCCGAGCAGGCGCGCCATGAGGTGCCGGCCTTGTTCGGTCAGTACGGCGACACTGCACGCGAAATCCTCGACTTGCTACTTGAGCGCTATGTCGAGCGCGGCATCATTCAATTCAACCATCTGTCGGATCTGCTGAAGCTTCATCCCTTCGACCGTTTCGGCAGCCCATCGGAAATCGCCAGCCAGCACTTTGGTGGCGTGCCCGCCATGCGCGAAGCCGTGACCCGTCTGCAGACGGCGCTGTACCCCTAATTCGAATCGAGCCCCATGCCCCGCACCAAGAAAGTCGCCAAACCCGCGCTCACCACCGCTCAGCAACTGTCGGCCCTCATCAAATCCGCACGCCAGATCCTGCGCAAGGACAAGGGTCTTAACGGCGATGCCGATCGTTTGCCCTTACTCACCTGGGTGATGTTCCTCAAGTTTCTTGACGACCTCGAGCGGCGCCATGAGGATGAGGCCGGGCTGGACGGGAAGCCCTATGCCCCGCTGATCGACAGCCCGTACCGGTGGCGCGACTGGGCATCTCAGGCTGACGGTATCAACGGCGACGAGCTTCTGGCCTTCCTCAACCAGGACGAAGCCATTCGACCAAATGGCACCCGTGGGCCAGGTCTGTTTGCATACCTGCGTGCGCAGGGCGAGCGCGAAGACAGGACCGGCCAGCGTTCCGTAATCGCAAATGTCTTCCGCGGCGTGCAGAACCGTATGGTGTCAGGCTACCTGCTGCGTGACATCCTCAACAAGGTCGATGCCATCCACTTCACCAGTAGCGAGGAGGTGCATACCCTCTCTCACCTGTACGAGTCCATGCTGCGCGAGATGCGTGATGCCTCAGGTGACTCCGGCGAGTTCTACACGCCGCGGCCGGTAGTGCGCTTCATGGTCGAGGTCACGGCGCCCCAGCTGGGTGAGATCGTGCTCGATCCCGCCTGCGGAACCGGCGGGTTCTTGGTAGAGGCATATGAGTACCTGAAGCGACAGGTGAACACCACCGAGCAGCGGCAACACCTGCAGAACGGTGCCTTGTTCGGGCAGGAGGCTAAGCCGCTGCCGTACATGCTGGCCGAAATGAACCTATTGCTCCACGGGTTGGAGACGCCACAGATCACGTACGGGAACACCTTGACCCAGCGTCTCACCGAGATCGGTCATGCTGAGCGCGTGGATGTGATCCTCACCAACCCGCCGTTCGGCGGCGAGGAGGAGGCCGGCATCAAGGCCAACTTCCCGCCCAACCTGCAGACCAGCGAAACCGCGCTGCTGTTTCTGCAGTACATCATGCGCAAGCTGCGTGTGGCCGGTGCCCCGCGTCTTGGTGATGGGCGCAAGAAAGGCGGGCGTGGCGCAAGCCAAGGCGGCCGGGCCGCCGTGGTGGTGCCGAACGGCACCCTGTTTGGCGATGAGGTGGCCGCACTCATCAAGCAGCAGCTCCTGACCGAATTCAACCTGCACACCGTCGTGCGTCTGCCGCAGGGCGTGTTCGCACCATATACCGACATCCCCGCCAACCTGCTGTTCTTCGAACGCAATGGCAAGACAGAGGACATCTGGTTCTACGAGCTGCCGCTGCCAGACGGCCGCAAGAAGTACACCAAGACGGTGCCGCTTCAGTATGAGGAGTTCGCCGACTGCCTGGCATGGTGGCATGAGCGCAAGGAAGGGCCGCAAGCATGGAAGACGACCGCCTCTGAGGTCGCTGCGAACGGTTGGAATCTCGACCTCAAGAACCCGAACGCGAAGCAGGGGCTGGAGTATGCCGAACCAGCCGCATTGGTCGCGCGCATGCGTGCGCACGAGGTTGAAGTTCAAAAGTTGCTGGGCGAGATAGAAAAACTGGTGCAAGGGGTGGCGGCGTGACCGCGGCCCGGCTTGTCGCGCTTGGAGATGTGCTGGTTCGCTCCGACGAGCCGGCAGTGCTTGCTGCGGATGCGGAGTATCACGAGGTCACGATCAAGCTTTGGGGCAAGGGCGTCGTCAGTCGCGGTAAGGTTCAAGGCAGTGACGTGGTGGCGAATCGGCGATTAGTGCGTGCAGGACAGTTCATCTTGTCGAAAATCGACGCTCGCAATGGCGCGGTTGGCATCGTTCCACATGAACTGGATGGCGCGATCGTCAGCAGCGACTTTCCGTCGTTTGCTGTCCGCGATGCAAAGATTTTAGATCCCTCCTTCTTGGGCTGGATGGCCCGCTCGCCGGGTTTTGTCGGGTTGTGCAAGGCGGCCAGCGAAGGGACCACCAATCGGGTTCGTATCAAGGAATCGAAGTTTCTCAAGCAGGAAGTTTCCCTGCCATCGCTCGCCGAACAACATGCCATCGTCGCTCGCCTCAATGCGCTGACCGACAAGACCAGGCAGCTGACCGCTTACCTCGACATCATTGACGCCGACAGCGATAGTCTTCTAGCTCAGCGCTTTGCCAAGATCATAGTCGGTGCGCCTCGCAAACCAATGGCCTCAGTGGCGCCGATCGTACGGCGAGAGGTAGTCATCCAACCAGAAGCCAGCTACACCGAACTCGGAGTGCGAAGCTTTTACAAAGGAACATTCCATCGTCGCACCATCCTTGGCGTAGAGTTCACGTGGCAGAAAATGTACCGCGTTGAATTGGGTGATTTGATCTTCAGCAACATTATGGCGTGGGAGCAGGCCATCGCACTTGCTACTCCGGACGACCATGGTTGTGTTGGCAACCACCGCATGTTGACTTGCGTAGCCGATCCAGAAGTTGTGTTGCCTGAATTCCTTGCGTACTACTTCACCACTGACGATGGCTTTGCCAAAGTTTATGCAGCGTCACCCGGAACAGCCGCCCGCAACCGTACGCTAGTTGCCGGTAATCTTGAAGCCATCGAGGTTCCTGTTCCACCCCTTCCGGTCCAACGTGCCTTCGTCAAATTGCATACTGCTGTGAAGGAGCTCAAGGGGCGCAATGCGACCATCCGCAAATCTAGCGCGGCCGTGGTACCCGCCACCCTTGAACGCGTGTTCGCCTGACACCTATGCCTATCGAGCCCCTGCTGATCGTCGAGATACTGGAACGTAGCGAGCAGGGTGTGACACGACCGTTTCTCTGCCGGTGCAGTGACGACCAGCTCTACTACGTAAAGGGTCAAGGGGCCGGTCGGCGAAGCCTGCTTTGCGAATGGTTTGCTGGCCATCTCGCCCAAGCATTGGACTTACCGTTGCCGCCGTTCGCCATCGTGGAGGCGCCACGGGAGCTGGTCGAGTTACATCCGGAAGGGCACGACCTGGGTGCGGTGCCGGCCTTCGGCTCGCGCGTGGTTGCGCATACCCAAGAGCTGTCCGTTTCCCATCTGGACGACGTGCCGGTGTCCTTGCGGCGGGATGTACTCATGTTCGACTGGTGGACGCACAATCCGGACCGAACGCTGACTACACAAAGCGGCAACCCAAACCTGTTATGGGACACGGACAACGGGCAGCTGGTGGTGATCGACCACAACGAGGCTTTTGATGTAGCGTTTGAGCCTCAAGCGTTCAGCGAAACGCATGTCTTCGCTGGCCTGATTCCCTCTATTTTTCAAGATCTTGTCGAGCGGGTGAGCTACGTTGATCGGCTGCGGTCGGCGCTGGCGGTATGGCCTGCGGCCTGCCAAAATGTGCCCGACGAGTGGTGGTTCGCGGACGTGGAACGCACAGTTTCCGCAAGCTTCGATCTCGACGCCACATGGGCGCTTTTGAACCGCTGCACGCAAGAGGAGTTCTGGAGGCTCGCGCCATGATCAGGTACGCCTGCCAATACGCCATTGTCCGTTTTTTGCCCTATGCAGAAACGGGCGAGTTCGCCAATGTAGGCGTGGTGTTGGCGTGTCCGGCCACCAGCTATCTGGACGCCCGCCTGATGTCGCCCCGCAGGACGGGTCGTATCACGGGTTTCTTCGAGCAGCTCGACCGACGTATCTATCGGGAGGCCATGGCCTACCTCAAAGAGGAGCTGACGCGCGTTGGCAAGCTGGTGGCCGATCGAGGTCCCGGCCAGCCAACCTTCGTACAGCAGGCCTTTGCCGGGCTGGTTCGTCCCCGCGAGGCCCTGTTGAGGTTCAGCGAGACTCGCGTGATTCTCGCTGAGCAGCCCGCGGACACGCTACACAAACTTTTTGCTACCGTGGTCGAACGCGACTTTGCGGACAAGAGCTATCACGACCAATGGTTGGAGCGTGGTGTGCGTGAGACGTTGCGGAAGGCCCAACTTCGGCAGTTTTTCCAGCCAGCGGATATTGGCAACCAAGATCTACACATCCGTGTTCCGTTCGTGCATGAGCATGAGGGACGCCCGCAGCTGGCCATCAAGCCTCTCGACTTGGCTAAGGAAGATCCGAATCAGGTGTACGACATCGGTGCACGCTGGGTGGGTAGGGTGCAGTTGCTGCAACGGCACCAGTTACTCCCCGGGAGCATGTTGTTTGCAGTCAGCATGCCCGAGGCAAAGTATGAGCGTGCTCATGCTGCGGTGGAGGAGATCCTTGGCGACCTGCGCCGCACGGCGTCCGTCGAGGCCGTGCCGATCACCGACGCTACGGCGATCATTACCTTTGCCAACAGCGCGGCAAGCAAGCACTAACGACGCTGCCCGGTACGGCTTGAGAAATCATCTCCCGTGCATGCTTGATAAAAGTTTCGTCCCCCAGGCAAATGCCTGGGGGACGTGTTTTTGGATCAGATCATGCTGGCTATCAGTCTTTGATTTGCTGGCCAGTGAGCGGATTGAACATGTCCGCGTAAAATCGCGTAAGTATGCGAATGATCAGCTCTTCATTCGTTTTTGAGTAATTCAAGGCGAATGCTAGATCCCTGGCCATAACGTCAGGTACGTTGATCGTAATTTCCATCAGTAATACTCCTGTGTAGGCGCAGCTTTGCTGCTATTAGTCGGTTCCCGCTACGCCCTCGTTGTGAGCGCGGCGAGCAGTCTGTTACTTGATCCGAGGTTCCACCCTCAGTGCGCATGCCTGCCTGCCGGTGCCAACCGGCAAGCAGGGCACGCTTCACCACATGAGCCTTCCGGCCCAGAACGAGTTCGTCACTCACTCCCGCTTTTGGCGACTTCGGGGCCAACCGAAGCTGTCAGGTCGTGCCTGACTCGCGTGTCCTTTCGGGATCACGCTTTGTTGCCTGATCGCGGTTCGCTCTCGCAGCTTTCGAGTTTTTCGCACGCGCTACGTGCGTACCGACGCCTGCCACGGCGCCGATCTCGACTGCCACTTGCCCAGTTCTCCGGAACGGTCAATCTTGTCTCGCCTAGGACCTCGTCAACCTGTCGCTACCCTCGCTGGCGCGTCTCCAGCTTTCATCGGCCCGATGCTCCACAGCGGCTCGATTACGTCGACATGTCTTTGGTCCATCGCAGTTCACTAACCTAGTCGGCTAGACAAGCTCCACACAGCGCCATGACTAGGCGCCGTTACACGCTTACGCTCCCGCCCCTCCATGCTGCTTCCCGGCGCGACTCGGTTCACCGCGTGGTAGGCCGACATCTCCGCTCGCTTTTGCGCGTGATATCGATGCCGATCTCTCGACCGGCCTGACGGCCTGCGTGTGTGGCAGACGTTGTGCGGTTTCCCGCACCCCGCCGATGGGACTCACACCCATTTTCCTTTCCGGCAGGATCGCTCCAGTTACCTGGTGATCCGTGCCCTGGTCGCCCAGCACCTGTTGCCGGATGGGATAGAAACGACGGTTTGTTCGTACGCGGCGCGTACGGTTTTGGCCGTCGAAGCCTCCCTCGCACCCGTTGAGCCCGATTAAGGGCGGCGGGCGCTAATGAGCGACTTCCCTGAGCTGGCGACCCAGGGCTGGAAGTTGGCAACTCCCATGGATCAACGATCCGGAGCGTTCTGTGATGTGGTGGAGGCTGGCGACCTCCCCATACTTCCGCCGGAAGGGAAGAAGCATGGGTGAGGCCGCCAGGTCCACCGGTGCCACGCCAAGTAAATCTGTGCTCTCGGACTTCACGAGGCAGGCGCGGCGGGGATTGATCCGGTTCGCGATGGTCAGGGTGGCCTATGTTTCCAGGGAGGCCGGTTCAGGCTAGTTGTCGTTGCACGGGCTTGTAAAAAGTCCCCGTGTCGGATGCCCCGGCAACTCTCGGTGTAGGGCAATACGGACCGTTCGGCGAGGTGGCAGAGACAGGTGCCTTCTTCCGCCCTCACCGTGAGGGAAAGGAAAGGGGAGGACACCTGTTCTGCCGGTGCCACGGCTTCAAGTTGCGGGCTCTGGCGATCGTCCAGCCAGCCGGAGCAGGAAATACATCCGCTCACAATCATCAGGCCCTTGGAATTTCTGGCCTCTTCGGTAGTAGTTGTCGTTGCATGGGCTTGTAAAAAAGGCGACCGGTCGGAGATCGATCCATACGCAGACTTCTGGCGAGTCGGAACGAGAGCGAGGTGGCGGGGACGGGCGACCTTTCTTGCTTCCACATCTACAGCAAGCACGGAGGTCGGCCACCTGTGCCGCCGCCGGCGCTGCGGTCTTGGTGTATTAGCCGTGGCGACAGGGGAATCAGTGCGGCCGAGGACAATCTCGGTTGCGACGATCGACAGACCGCGTGTCGTAGGTCACTTCACATCAGTTGTCGTTGCGTGGACTCGTAAAAGCCCCGTTGGGCGGAGGAGGCGTGAATACGGTTCCCAAGGCATCAGGGATCACGACGTGACACGTCGCACGTGTCACGTGCAACGTCCCCAGTTTTGGCGACGTCTACGGATGCAACTTCTGCGTCGGTATTGCCGCGATTTTCATATCTTGATCAATGGGATGGGCCGCACGTGCCACGTGTCACGTGACACGTGACACGTGATACGTGATACGTGTCACCTCGTCACCCAGGGGGCGTTTTCGAGCCGTCAATTTGCTCCTGGAAAGGACCTCTGCATGCCTGAGCATGGCGATTGCACGCCTTCCACGGAGTCAGCGCTCGCTCGCTTCCGTGGAATGTGCATGTGTTCCTTGCTGCGCAAGGAACATCATTTGCACGATGAAGTTTTAACGCAATCGTGTAGATAAATCAGCTATTTAAATGGTAAAATCAAGCTGTCGAAGCTGCACACGATGGCGTGAAATGAACCAGCTTTGTGAGACCCAGACGGATGCTCAGCGCCTGATTTCCAAGCACGTCAGTGCCTACCCCTTGTGGGTGTCCGGCGAGATTCACGTGACGCGCTGGGAGAGGCTGGTCGAGAAATTCAGCCATCTCTACGAGACGGATATCACCCCGTCTGCCAGGCAATGGAGAAAGCGCCGGGGGCAGTGCAGCGCCCACCTGGTTGCGGCTCCGTTGCCCGGGGAAAAGTTGCGCTGGGTGTTGCTCGTCACCGAGCACGGGGCAGGGCCCGTCAAAGACTCTGAGAAGCTTCGCGATGCGAGATCAGATCGCCTGGTGTGGGGCGACTACGTCCTTATCCGGACCACGAAGTCGAGTGCATTCGGTGGCGGCATCCATTGGAGCTGGTTCCTGACGTCGAATGCCGAGCGCAGGGAGACCAGCTTCCTGACGACGCTCGCCCAGTCTGCCGGGATTGCCAGGCAGCCCCAGCGTCTGACTGCTTTCACCGACACGTTGATGCAGAGGCCGCTTCATGCCGGCGTGCGACGCCAGGTGGCCAAGATGATGCGGCGCGCCCAGAAGGTCTGGCTGCGGCATTCCGGTGGTCTTCCGTGGCCGGGCCCTGATCCGGCAAATTTGCCGCACGTTGGAAGCTTCCGAAGCGTTGGGGGCCGGCGTCAAGAGCAAATCAAGGGTGAAAGTCGCTCCGTCTGATCAGTCCGCACCAAGTTCCCGCAGGCAAGTTCAACCTCTTGCCGCGGGAACTTGGTCGAATGTTTCAGGAGGCTTCTGGCGGTCGGACGCCTAGCATCTGGCTGATCTCCCTCAGGTGGTGCTCCGCAACTGACGCGCGTCTTGCCACTTCTTCATCGCTTGGACCAAGCATTTCTGCCGGACGATGGGGCTGATTGGCTCGAATCGACGGATCCGGGTACTCGATTGCGTGTGTCATGGCCACCTGCCAGATCTTGAGAAACTCGTTGGCCCCCTTCCCATGCTCATCGCGATTACGTACCCGGGCGCTTCCTCCGGGAAGCTCATGAAGCGCTTGCCAAATGATTGGCGACAACTTCCACCATTTTCCGGTGGCACTGGCGCGGTCAATCTGCAAAAGCGCCTCACGTGCTTCTTCCGTGCGTACTAGTTGCTCTGGCTTGCACGCGGCGATCAGCGCTCCAATGTTCGGCGGATACGGTCGATCTGAGAGCTTGCCGATCGCTCGGGCAAGAGCCTTCCATGTGATAGCAAATGGTTGTTCGATGATCGCTCGGCCCCACGACCGAGCGAAGCTGTCATCCGATGCCCAAGGCGCCTGGGCTGGCCATCGCATTTGAATTTCCGCCAATGCACGGGCTGCCAACTGAGTTGCTTCTGTGAGCGCGGTTTCAGGATCCCGCGGTGCCGAAGTGTTCCTCTGAGGGGTCGAGGTAGTAGGCGAGGAGGCTTCCTGCAGGGCTTTCTGAATTGCGTGGCTGACATGATTCATTGGGGGCTCCGGCAGAGAGTGTCAGGATCTTTTCCACTTCGCTTGGAAGCGGGTTGGTTCGCGGACTGTTGGACGGACTCTTGCGCCTAGGCGGCTGCCAGCTCGTCACGGCCGTGGTTACCGCTTCGTCGCCATGTTTGGCACGCAGGAAGGTGACTCGTTGCTCATCGCGCTCATTCCAGCAACAGATGCCCAGAATGAGCGCGGGCCTTTTCTTTGCATCGCGACGCGTGAGCGCGTTGCAGGAAAGAGAAGTGCTCTTAGAAGTAGAGCTCTTGCTCTTATCGCCCGGCGAACCGACACCCGGGGAACCGAAGTACGGGTTTCCGGGCATCGGTGCAGTGGTGGGATAGTCATCAGACAGGGGCAGCAGTTGTGAGGTGTCATAGATCGTCCGATGCGTCGTCCAGCGACCGCGTCGATCCATTTGACGAATGATCTGGATATATCCGGCACCTTCGAGGTTGCTCAGACACTTTCTGATGGCTTCACGCCCCTCTCTGGATTCACTTTGCACGGCGAGGTCTCTCGCCGTGAGCGCGTTGCCGTCCATGCTGCAGAGCAAAGCGATCAGTACCCCGAGATCGCGGTAGCTCAGACGTGGGTCCTGGATGGTCCCAAGCGGAAGACCTACGCCGTGATGCATGCTGCTCGTTTTGATAGAGCTGCTGCTCACAAAGCACCTCCGGATCGCAAGGCCAGAGCCCGGTGCTCGTGCGAAGAGCAGGGAAGCGTCGATGCTTGCGCTGCGCGGCGAGTCAGAGAGGCATGCGCCCCGGGGGCTCCGAACCACTCTGCGGCGTCGAGTTCCGAGTGGGGCCGGTTGTCACTGGCCGAATAGCCATTCGAAGTCATCGAAGAGCGTTTTTGATTCCGGCCGCCTTGCCAGGGTGTGACTGATCGACACAGACGCGTTTCAGAGTTAGAGGTGACGTCCATCAGTCGCACCTCACGGCCGCCGACTTGCGGGGTCGGCCACGGCGCTTAGGTTCGGCTTCTGCATGGAAATCTAGCGAAGGTGGGTACGCTGCCCCCTCCCTCTTTGCAGCCATAGCTGCGATCCAGGCATCGATCTCTTCTTCGATGTAGCGGAGCTGGCGCCCAACCTTGATGGGCACAGGGAAGCCCAACGGTGGTCGGCGCCGGCGATACGCCCAGTGCTCCACTGTCTTTAAGGCAAATCCGGTTTTGGAGGCTGCTTCCAATAGCGTCTTCAGCTGCACGGGTTACTCCTCGTGGCAGCTAGACGTCGGGTCGCAGCACTTCCCCATGCAGGGTCAGAGAGTGGTGAAGTGCTTGTAGAGATAGGGCGGCATATCTCAACGCTCCTATCATACTCTTTCTTTTTCCAACTATCTACATCTCTAGCGAGCCGCCCGACCCGCCGCCTAGCTTTAATAGCCAGACCTGCGAGTGAGTTGCTCCGAGAGCTACTTGTAAGAAAGGACGAGGCTGGGCGCGAGAACGGAGGACAAATCAAAAGCAGTGCGCAGCGCGCCGGTCCGTCCGAGATGGACGGATCCCTCGAAATGCAGGTGGGCTGGCAAGCCTGTCCGAACCGTTGCATCATGAGGCGCAGCGGGGTTCTCCGCTGCACGACATTCCGTTGGACTTTTGGCTTGCCGGACTGGTGTCCGGCGAGACCTCTCTTGTCTAGATCAAGGAGTCCAACTTATGAGCAAACTCAAGCTTTCTGCTGACGAGCATCGGATGCTAAGTGATTGCGCGCGGAGTCTCGGGATCGAGCCCCGTGCAGCCCTCCGGCGGGCAGTGACTGACTTTCATCGAGCGTCGATTGAGGGCATGCGCACTCGGGATGCCGCTGCTTCCGGGCGGAAAATCGAGTTGCAGTCTGGCGTATCCATGACAGTGGATTGCATCGTTGCCAGACTGGGTTTGTGTGAGCGACGCGAGCGCACCCTATGAATGATCTGATCAAGGCCGCCTGGCGCGGCGCTCGCCAAGGAGTTGCGGAGGGGCTGCGAGATGCTCGTAGTCTTCCGAAGGACTACTTTGCACCAATTATTTTCGGCGCTAAGTGGCTGAAAAAAATGTCGAAAAGGGCATTCGGGCGTGCCTAGATTGCATGCGGTAGCGCAAGCACCCCGGTCAAGTGATCTGGGTGCTTGCGAGTCATGAGGAGTGGGGCGGGGGTCAAATGCTCGATCGGGTTCTACCCCGTCACCACGGACACTTCAAAGAAGCCTCATGATGAGGCAGGAGGAGTGTCATAGCACAGCGAAAAAAGTTCAGCGAGGAATTCAAGCGTGAGGCGGTCGGCCTGGCCCGACTGCAGGCAGCGAACCTTCGGCGCGCGGCGGGTTCGAATACGGCCACCCTGGTCGGTCAATTTTCGGCTATGCGGCCAAATCCCGACATGCGCCAACTTACCGCGGGGAAAAATCAGAGTTTCCCTAGGCGGTCGTTTGGCGGGCTCGCCCTAACCGTTCATCGCAGCGGACGCGCTAAGCGCGCGTTGCAGATCATCGGGTGCGATGCTTGTGTCCAGCCAACGCCGATGGGCTTGGGCGCGTTCGTTGTGTCGTTTCCCATCGCCAGATAGAGCGGGTGCGGCGTGATGAGGGGATCGCGTGCGCGCCAAATGCGTGTGCACGCTGGACCATTGATAGTCCTGCGACGCCTCGACCATGGCGGCTCGTACCGGGTTGAGCTCGATATAGCGCATCACGGTCAGCAGGTAACGCTCACTCTGCACCAGGCAGGACTTGAGGCGCCCTTGCCACAACGCGCCGCAGCGCCTGTCCCGGCGAATGAATGCTTGCACGCAGGACGGGCTCGAAATTTCTTGCTCGTTGACAGATATCTCAAAAGCTCTATAGCTTTTAAAAAAGGTGATTCATGACGAATCGCCAGCAGGTTCATGAAGGACTAGGTAGTAGCTGGATGTCAGGGACGTCGTTGTTCAGACAGGAGGTTGTAGAAGCGCGTCAAGGCGAGTGGCTTGGCTCCATCATTGTCGCCGCGCCCTTGTCGCGTTGGCTGCTGAGCACCCTCGCGCTGCTGCTAGCCGTTACCCTGCTTTTGTTTCTGATTCTCGGTCACTATACCCGCCGAGAAACTGTCACCGGCGAGTTGGTTCCTAGTGCAGGGCTGCTCAATCTTGCCGCACCCAATGCCGGAACCATTACCCGTGTGCATGTGCACGATGGTCAGGCCGTCAAGGCCGGGGACGTGCTGCTGGAACTGGCCAGCGATCAGGACAGTGCTGCTCTCGGCGATACGCACGTATTGATCGGACAACAACTGGACGCTCAGCGCGCGGGTTTGCAGGCGGATCTGCGTAACCAGCAGCAGCTGTCGCAGCAGCAAGCCGATGGACTGCGCAGCAAGACGATGCTCCTTCGTGCCCAATTGGTTCAGATCACCGCCCAGCTTGCGATCGAGCAGCAACAGGTCACCAGTAACCAGCAGTTGCTCGCACGCCTCTTGCCGCTAGGCGCCAAGGGTTACGTCTCGGCTGTCCAGATTCAACAACAGCGAGGGGCGACGTTGGATGCCCTGTCGCAATACAAGGCTCTCCTGCGCCAGCAACTAGATACTCGCCAACAACTTTATGCCGCGCAGCAGCAGCTGAAGCAGTTGCCGTTGAATGCCATGGCGAAGCGTAACGATACCGAGCGCCAGCTCGCAAGCGTGGCGCAGTCCATCGCACAGAACGAGCAGCAGCGCGCCGTGGTGCTGCGCGCGCCGCACGATGGCTTGGTCTCCGCAGTGTTGCTGAAGTCGGGCCAGATGGTCAGCGCTGGCGAGCCCCTGCTGTCTATCCTGCCGGCGGACTCAACCTTGCAGGCGCAATTGTTGGTACCTAGCCGCGCGATCGGCTTCATCGAACCAGGCAGTCGGGTAGTGCTGCGTTATCAGGCCTTTCCGTATCAGAAGTTTGGGCAGCAGTACGGTAAGGTGAGCGACATCTCGCGTAGCGCGTTAACACCGGGCGAAGTGCAGACGCTGGTCGGCCAGCAGACGCAGGAGCCGCTGTACCGGGTGCTGGTAACGCTGGACCACCAGGACGTACTGGCCTACGGCAAGGCCGAGCCGGTCAAGCCCGGCATGGCCTTGAACGCCGACATCCTGATGGATCGGCGCAGCCTGCTCGAATGGGTGTTCGAGCCGCTGTACGGTATGGCACACCACCTGGCTGGAGGTGCCACGCATGGCTGATGGCACCCAGCATGAAACCGCGCCGACTGCTGCGGGCTATCGGGCGATCTTGCAGTTCAGCTGGACGCGCCGGTTACCGATGATGTTGCAGACCGAAGCGACCGAGTGCGGTCTGGCCTGCTTGGCGATGGTGGCGAGCTACCACGGTCACGACGTGGATCTGGCCTCCTTGCGGCGGCGCTTCTCCACCTCGCTCAAGGGTGTCACCTTGGCCCGAGTGATGACTATGGCCGGTCAGCTGGGCTTGACCTCTCGGCCGCTCAAGCTGGGCATGAAAGACCTCCCCTTGCTTAAGACGCCCTGCCTGCTGCACTGGGACCTCAACCACTTCGTGGTCCTCAAGCGGGTCGGTCGTGAGATTGTGATCCACGATCCAGCTCGCGGTATTCAAACCTTGAGTCGAAGCGAGGTGTCCAAGCACTTCACTGGAGTGGCGCTGGAACTGACGCCGGGCGCAGATTTCAGCCCCGTGCGAGAAAGGCAGGCGGTCTCGCTGCGTGCGCTCACCGGCACCGTACGCGGCCTGTTGCCCGCGCTGGCGCAAATTCTGCTGCTGGCGCTGGCACTAGAAGTGTTTGCACTGGCAGCACCATTTTATATGCAATGGGTGTTGGATCAGGTCCTGGTCTCGGCCGATCACGACCTGCTGACCCTGCTCGGTCTGGGCTTCATCGGCATCACGGTCTTCTCGGCACTGGTCACTGCGGCGCGCACGTGGGCAGTGACCTGGCTGGGCGCCACGCTCAATGTGCAATGGGCGAGCAATCTATTCAGCCACCTGATGCGCCTGCCACTGGATTGGTTCGAGAAACGTCACATCGGTGACGTGGTCTCGCGCTTCGGTTCGATCCAGACCATCCAGAAAACGCTCACGATGCAGTTCATCGGCTCGTTACTAGACGGTCTCATGTCGCTAGTGACCTTGGTGGTCATGAGCTTTTACAGCCTCTGGCTCACCGCACTAGTGGTGGCACTGTTCCTAGCATACGGACTGATCCGCTTGGCCTTCTTCAACCCGTTGCGCCGGGCTAACGAGGAGCAGATCGTACATGGCGCCCGACAGCAGAGCGAATTGCTGGAATCTATTCGCGGTGCTATGCCGATCAAGTTGGCAAACAAACAGGACGAGCGGCTGGGTCGCTACGCCAATGCCACGGTTGCGGCAATCAATCGCACCATCGAGATCCAGCGGCTCGGCATCGCGTTCACCCTGAGCAACCACCTGATGTTCGGTATCGGCCGTGTGGCGATGATCTGGATTGCCGCCACGTTGGCGCTGAAGAACGAGTTCTCCGCCGGCATGCTGATCGCCTTCATCGCCTATGCCGACCAGTTCACCAGCCGCGCCGCTGGGCTTATCGATAAGCTTGTTGACTTCCGCATGCTGAAGCTACACGCGGAGCGGATTGCAGACATCGCGTTGACGGTGCCGGAGACGCGCGCCGAGACGCCTTGGAGCGGACCGATCCCCGAGGCTAGCATCGAGCTGTGCAATGTCAGCTTTCGCTATGCAGAAAACGAACCGTGGATACTGCGTAACTGCAACCTCAAAGTTGAGGCCGGTGAATCATTAGCCATCACTGGTCCCAGCGGCTGCGGTAAAAGCACGCTGGCCAAAATCGTACTGGGTCTGCTGGAGCCCACGGAGGGCCAAGTAAGATTCGGCGGCATCGACATCCGCAAGCTGGGGGTGGACGTCTACCGGCAGTGGGTAGGGGCGGTAATGCAAGACGATCAATTGTTCGCCGGATCGATCCTCGACAACATCAGCTTCTTCGAGCCGGAGGTAACGTCAGTGAAAGTGGAAGCGGCCGCACGGTTGGCGGCAATTCACGACGACATCATGGCGATGCCCATGGCCTATCAGAGTCTGGTTGGCGACATGGGGTCGAGCCTCTCGGGTGGCCAGAAGCAGCGCTTAATACTGGCGCGAGCGTCATATCGGCGCCCAAAATTGCTAGTTTTGGATGAGGCAACCAGTCACCTGGATGTCCAGCGAGAGTCTCTTGTCAACGAAGCTATTCGTCGATTGAGAATAACAAGGATAGTAATTGCGCACCGGCCGGAAACCATTCGCATGGCGAAAAAGGTCGCATCTCTGCGGAATGGGATGGTAGAGCTGGTCGATTCCACCCAGTAGTGCGATTTACTAAGCAAAAGCCACGGCAGTTCCGCGACTGCAGTGGATTAAGGATTGGTTGTTCCGTGCGGTGAATTCAACTGACGGCATGGCCGATACGGCGTCAAGGCTTTGGCGCGAATTTTATGCGTTGTAATCTAAGGAGAGATAGATGTCATTTTTTGAAGCGATGCGTGAACTCGAGCAGTGCGAAATCGAAGAGGTCAGTGGTTGCGGGTACTTGACCGCTTCCGGTACTGAGGCGGCGTTGTCTGCGATACTTGGTGGCGCGGCATATGTGACCGCAGAAGCAGGGCTCGCGAGCGCCACTGTTCCCGTCATCGGAACGGCTCTCGGTGGCTTCCTGGAGGCGGGGGCCGCCGTGATGGGCGTTGGCGCTGGGGTGGCGTATCTGCTCGGCGACTAAGATGTAATGTAAAAAATAAATACTCACCCTTCGGGGTGGGTATTTATTCAATTGCAAATAACGATGGTTTTTCGATTATTTGGTGGTTTGAGGGTGATATGATAGTTGTCAAGAACGAATACGGTTCTGGTTGCACCATATTTTTTCCCGGTGCAATTGCGAATGGAAGAACCTTCAAGGCGAAGGAGTTAATCCATCTTAAAAAACGTGCAATTCCATGCATTCTATTCAACCTGGGGGTCGCTGGAGCTCTAGTTATTGGAAGAGAGGGTGGCAATTTAACTTCCGTCTTGTCAATGCTGATATTGGCATATGTCTTATTTAGGGTAATGCTTTCCAAGCATATAGAGGTAAATATGAGGAAGCAGGAGACCACCTTGCAGCTAGCTCCTGCGTCAATATGGGTGGATCATTTTACATATTTCTTCATGCTGTTTATTTGGATATGCGTTGCAAATAAGAGTGTCCCTCTATTTAGTTTTGATGGTCTTCTAATAACTTTGGCTGGGTTATTTGTTATTTTTATTGCCATCGCCCCTGTTTGGAGCTTATTTATATATTGGAAAAATCGAAGTAATTGAGCGTGGCGTAAATGGTTTGATGCTTTTTTAAAGTTTTCATTCACATATAACCGGGATGTGAGAGTGGTGGTCGCAACAAAATTTTACGAAACGCCGATGGGGAAGCTGTTGACGCTTTATGAAAATCAGAAGCGGGTCGATCCTATCACTCCTAAGCATCACGGCTTGAACGGTCAGCTTATCGTCTCGATGACGTCTTATGCGCCACGGTTTAAGTGGCTTCATTTGACCATAAAGAGCCTCCTCGAACAAACTATTATTCCCGATGCCCTTGTGCTGTGGATTGCTGAGGAAGAATTAAATTTGTTGCCAGACTCCGTGCGTGCTCTGAGCAAGAAAATTGTCATTGAGCCCACAAAAAACCTCTATTCGTACAAGAAAATTATCCCGGCTCTTCGTGCATATCATCAAGCACATATTGTGATTTGCGATGATGATATCTACTACCCGAGGGGGTGGCTTGAGGGTTTGGTTTGCGGTTTTGGCAATTTTAAGAGGGCCGTTTTTGCACATTCTGTGCATCGATTTCATTATTCTCCAAGTGGACAAATAGCTCCCTACTACGATTGGAGCTTTGATGTTCAGGACAATAAGGCGCGACAGCGCAGCTTTGACACGCTCGCTGTTGGTGTGGGCGGGGTTCTTTATCCGCACGGCAGTCTGCATCCTGATGTTACGGACGAATCACTTTTCACTTCATTATGCCCCGGAGGTGATGATCTCTGGCTGTATGTTATGGCTCGCTTAAATGGATTTCTTCCCGTTAAAGTTGGAAATAGGTTGCATCCAATTTTCTGGCCTGGCACCCAGTCGGTTGGCTTGTTTAAAGAGAATATGTATAAAAATGACGATATCGCCATAGCGAAGCTAATGGCTCATTATGGGAAAGAAATTTTCAACCCAGCCGTTGATGTCGAGGATGGGAAACAGGGGGCAGGTTCTGAGGTTTCCCTCCGTTTTCATGCGGGCACACCGAGCTGATTGAGCAGCGGTGACTTGGGCTTGTGGAGCTGCTCCAAGAAGTGATGTATTTGGATTTGAGCCATCGTCGCGGCAGCGCTTCTTGGCCAAGACGCATCACCAAGTACAGCCGGCGCTTGGATTGAAACAGAATCAACAACCGGTCTGTGCCGTTCACTTCACGTGCCATACCGACTAGTCAGGTGGCGAACGCCGACAGCGCGCTGAGCAAGAGCAGCACCTCGATGCGGGCACCCTTGCGCGCGAGGCTTTCTTCGAAGGCTTGCCCGTAGCGATGCGACTTGAGATCGCGAAACGACAGAATCGATATCTAGGGAGGGCGTGTCCTAGATTTTGTGTAACCGGGCCCCAGGCAGGCCACTGCCGCCAGACCCGCAGAGACCATGAGTCCACGCAAACACGAGGTGCCCGACGAGCTGCTTAGCAGCCTGTTGGCGAACTACTAGAAGGCTGAAGACCTGATCGGCAAGAACGGCCTGCTCAAGCAGCTGACCGAGCTGCTGGTTGAGAAGGCTCTGGATGCGGAGATGACCGAGCTCCTCGGTCACGAGAAGCACGAGCCGGTGGCCAACCCGGGCGGCAGCACCCGCAACGGCCTTAGCCGCAAGACGCTTAAGGGCGAGTTCGGCGAGCTGGCGATCGAGATCCCACGCGACCGGCACGGCAGCTTCGAGCTGAAGCTGATTCCCAAGCACCAGACACGCTGGAGCGGCTTCGACGACAAGATCCTGTCGCTCTACGCCCGCGGCATGACGGTGCGCGAGATCTAGGCGCACCTGGAAGAGATGTATGGCATGGCGTGTCGCCGAGCCTGATCTTCTCGGTCACCGATGCGGTGATCGACGAGGTGAAGGCATGGCAAGGCCGGCCGCTCGATCCGGTGTATCTGATCGTCTACCTGGATTGCATCCACGTGAAGGTGCGCGAGGGCGCGGTGCTGGTAAAGGCGGTCTATCTGGCCATTGGCATCACCATTGTCGGCGAGAAGGAGGTGCTGGGCTTGTTGCTGGCGCAGACCGAGGGCGCCAAGGTCTGGCTGCAGGTGGTGACCTAGCTGCGCAACCGGGGGTGCAGGACATCTTCATCGCCTGCGTCGACGGCCTAAAGGGTTTCCCCGAGGCAATCGAGACCGTATTTCCGCACACCACGGTGCAGTTGTGCCTCGTGCACATGGTGCGGCACAGCCTGAACTACGTGTCGTTGAATCTACGGCCGGAGGTGGCCGCCGACCTCAAGCGCATCTACACCTGCGCCACCGCCGAGGAGGCCGAGCAGCGGCTGGCCGAGTTCGAGGCGCGCTGGGACAAGGAATACCTGCCGATCGGCCAGTCTTGGCGACGCAACTGGCCGCGCCTGATCCTGTTCTTCGACTACCCGCCAGAGATCCGCAAGGTGATCTACACGACCAACGCCATCGAGTCGGTGAACATGAGCCTGCGCAAGCTGACCAATCACCGCGGGGCCTTTCCGAGCGACGAGGCACTGGTGGAGCTGTCCTACCTAGCCCTGCGCAACGTCAGCAAGAAATGGACGCTGCCGATCCGTGATCGGAAGGCTGCGCTCAACCGCTTTACGATCCAGCTTCGAGGAGCGACTCCCTCAGCTGTAACCCGAACCCCGGTTACACAAAATTCTGCACACGCTCGCCTAAGGGTTGATCGACGTGTTGCGAACGTTCGAGTGACCCCTTGGGACACAACCGGGACAGAAAGAACGGTACGCAGGCGGTACGCTCCGGGACAAAACGGGGACAAAGCCAAAAAAAAGGCCCAACTTTGTAGAGTGGGGCCTTTCGCTAAGTGCTTGAATTTGGTGCCGGAAATAGGAATCGAACCTACGACCTACGCATTACGAATGCGCCGCTCTACCAACTGAGCTATTCCGGCGGAGAGCCGCAAAGTTTACGGGGAGGGCGAAGGGTGCGCAAGCGGCCCGGCGTCTGGGGCAAACGTGTTCAAGTTGTCCGGTCCGGGGCCGTTATGGTGCACACGAACATCGCTTTCCAGTGCCAACGGAGTGGCCGCAGCCGAGCATCCGTCTTGCTTTCAGCCTCCTCCATCCGGCAAAGGTTCAGGGACATCCTCGTGATGTCGCTGCTGCTCTGCGCTTCCGCGATGGCGCAGGAGATCGATCCAGGCGGGAAAGGCGGATCCTTCGATCGCTACGCCGATCAGCTCGAGCGCGGCGAAGTGGTGATCACCACGCATGCCGACGCCCTGCGTGACCTGGAAAAGCTCAAGAGCGAGATCCCGCCTGGCGACGCACGGCGCGAGCTGCGCTACCGCTACATGTACTGCATCATGGGTATCGCCGACGACCCGTCGGCCGGCAAGGCCTACGCCGAGCAGGGCCTGGAGGATGCCCGCCGTGTCGGATACGCGGACGCCGAGGTCAATTTTCATTTTTGCCGGGGGGCCAATCAGGAGTCCCTGACCACGCCGCGGGATGCGCTGGCGGACTACAACGCCGGCATCGAGATTGCCCGCGCCGAGGAAAACAATCGACTGGTCGCCGATGGCCTGACCTGGCGCGGCTCGGTGCAGTCCCTGCTCGGTGAGCATGCACTGGCGCTGGTGGATTTCCTGGATGCGCAGAAGTTCTATGACAGTGCCGGCGAGCCGCTGGAGAGCGAGCAGAACCTGTTCAATATCGCGGTCGCCTACCGGCGGCTGGGTGAGCGCAAGGAGGCGAGGGACTACCTGGAACGCCTGATGAAATTCGGCATCCAGCGCAAGGACCTTCCCCAGCAGATGGCGGCCCACATGGAGCTGGGCTTCCTCGGCGTGGAGTCCGGCCCCGAAGCGCTGCCTTCGGCGCGCAGGCATTTCGACGAAGCCCTGCAGATCGCGGAAATGGTGGGCAATACTGCGGCGCAAGCGTCGGCGCATCTGGGGTTGGCCCAGGTCGACAACCTCGGCGGGGACTACACCGGGGCGCTGGCGGAGTTGGGCAAGGCGGAAGCCGGCCTGAAGGTCACCGGCGACCGCTCCAATGGCGACATGATCGCGCTGCAGGAGGGCGAGGCGCATGCCGGCCTGGGTGAGCACGAGCAGGCCATCGCCGATTTCGACCGGTCGGAAGCGTTCCTGCGCAAGAGCGGGAACCTGCGCTACTACGCCGACCTTTTGCAGCAGCGCTCACGCAGCTACGAGGCTCTGGGGAAAACCACCCTGGCGCTGGCCGACCTCAAGCAAATGATCAAGGTCCACCAGGCGCTCGATCGCAAGGCGAGGTCGTATACGACGACGCTGATGAGTTACCAGTTCGATACCGCGCGCCGCGAGCAGGAAAACCGGAGGCTGGCGGCCGACCGCCAGCTCAAGGAGGCGCAACTGGCTTCGCTGGAGAAGGTCCGACGCTGGCAGTGGGCGGCTCTCGTGATGGGCGGTCTGCTGATCGCGCTGCTGCTCTGGCAGGCGCGGCGACAGGTACGTGCCGCGCGCAGCCTGCACCGGATGGCGATGACCGACCCGCTGACCGGCATCGCCAATCGTCGCCGCATCGAGGCCTTGGGTCAGCCGATGCTCGACGAGGCGATCAAGCGCGACGAGCCGATGGCCGTGGTGGTACTGGATGTGGACCACTTCAAGCAGATCAACGATGCCTGCGGCCACCAGGCGGGGGATGTCGTGCTTCAGCGGATCGTCGATACCTGCAGAGGGATGCTGCGCCATGGTGACCAGATCGGTCGCGTGGGTGGGGAGGAGTTCGTCGTGTTGCTGCCCAATACCGACGTCCATGCGGCCAGGGAGGTGGCCGAGCGTTTGCGCGAATGCGTCCGCATGCTCGATCTCGGCGACGTCGTGTCGGCAGCTTCGGGTACATCGATCAGCCTGGGGGTGACCACCCGCCGGGAAGGCGACCGGGAACTTGCGGAACTGATCGTGCGAGCGGACGAGGCTCTCTACCGGGCGAAATCATCCGGGCGGAACCGGGTCGAGGTCGCCGGGCAGGGGGAGGTCCCGATGACCATCGTCGGGGGCGATGCAGTTCACATTTCGACCAGGATGCACCCCGCTCGTCGGTAATTTGCCGCCGTTTGTCGGGCGGCGCCACCCTCCTGGAGGAGGTCCCGCCTATCGTATGGTCCAGCGGCAATCAGGGGTAATCATGCGCTCGTCCATTGTTCCCTTTCGAAGGGGCGCAGTCGCGCCTCCCCCCCTGCTGGTGAGGCGGGGGCTGCACTTTCGCGCTTCCCGTGGCTTCACCCTGGTCGAGCTGATGGTCACGGTATTCGTGGCGGCGATCCTGGTGACCATCGCGGTGCCCAGCTTTCGATCGATCATCGCCTCCACCCGGCTGCGTTCGGCTGCCGACGATGTTTACAGCGCGGTCAACTCCGCCCGAATCGAAGCCATCAAGCGCAACACGACCACTCAGCTCTGCGGCAGTCCGCAATCCTCGAATGGCACCGGGACGCTGGCGACTAACTGCAGCACGCAGTCGGCTGGAGCCATCGTTTCGTCCACCGGAGTGGGTGTCATCCGGTCGGGCCTGCCCGGGATCAATGCGCCCCTGCAGCTCAAGGGCGGTCTCACGGCATTGCAGTTCGACAGCAACGGGATTGCCCACGCGATTGGCAGCACGGCGAATTACACGGGCACGGTTGCCGACATCTGCACCTCCACGACGTCGACCAATAATCATCGCCTCGTACAGATCACCGCCGGGTCGATCGTCACCGTTGCTGATCCTTCCAGCGGAGCTTGCCCGTGATGCCACGCCGCCACCGTCCGATGGGGCCCCGTCTGCAAGTCGGGGTGGGCCTGATCGAAGTGCTCATCGCTCTGCTGGTGCTCTCGATCGGCCTGCTCGGTGTTGCTGCGCTCCTCGCAACCTCTCTGTCCACCAACAACAGCGCCATGTCGCGCAGCATGGCGGTGGTATCCAGCTATTCCATCCTGGATGCCATGCGTGCCGACAGCACCAACGCCAAGGCGGGCCAGTACAACACCACGGTCAAGGCCGATGCCTGCCCTACCGGGCAGGGGACGCTGGCCGCCACGCAACTGGCGACCTGGTGCAGCCAGCTCGGTACGTATTTCGGGCAGACCGCCAACACCCAGGGCATCGTCAACTGCACGTCGCTGGGGATCTGCCAGGTGCAGGTCGTGTTCGACGACAGCCGCGCGGGAACGGGCGGAGCCAATAACCAGACCGTGACCACGCAGGCCCAGCTATGAAGACGTACCGGTCACTCCGGCAGGTCGCCGGCTTCACCCTGGTCGAGTTGATGATCGCGATGCTGCTCGGCCTCATCGTGGTCGGCGGCGCGCTCAGCGTGTTCCTGGCCGGACAGAATTCCTACACCACGAACACCGCCCTGGCCGATGTCCAGGAGAACTCCCGCGTGGCGTTCGAGATGCTGATGCAGGACCTGCGGGCGGCCGGACTTACCGGGTGTGACAACGGTGCACCGGTGGCCAACGTGCTGCTGCATCAGGACACCCAGTGGTACGCCAATTTCGCCAATGCGGTGCATGGCTACACCGGGTCCCAGACCGACCCGGCGGTCGCCACCGGAACAGCGGCAGGCCAGCGGGTCACCGGCACCGATTCGATCCAGGTGCTGGGCGCCACCGACACGGGCCTCAGCGTGCAGTCCTACGATAAAAATTCGGCCCAGTTCACGCTGAACCAGCCCTCTCCGCTGGTACCCGGCGACATCATCGTGGTGTGTGATCCCACCCACACGGCCATCACCCAGGTATCGGGCCCCAGCACGTCCAGTTCGACCAACGTGGAGGTCGTGACCAATACGGGCGGCTCGCAATATCCCGGAGTCTGCTCAAAGGGTCTGGGCTTTCCGGTGGTGTGCACCCCGACCGGCAACCAGTACCCGTTCGGCGCCAACTCGCAGATCATCAAGCTGGTCGCCCACGACTGGTACATCGGCTACAACTCGGCGGGTACCAAATCCCTGTTCCGTGGTTCCGTGGATACGACATCGAGCAGTTCCAGTGCGCCGGCGATCGCCGACGAAATGGTGCGCAACGTTACCGACCTGCAGCTGCTCTACCACGTTCAGGGCGACGCGACCTTCAAGACGGCGGATCAGGTCAGCGACTGGTCGAAAGTCGATGCCGTGCAGGCGTCCCTGACGCTGGAAAGTACGGACAAGCGCGCCAGCACCGCCCAGCAGGCGATTAGCCGCAAATTCACGGCGACCGCCACCATTCGCAACCGGGTGAACTGAGATGATCCGTTCCAGCCATCGCCGTCTCTCTTTGCCCCATGCGCGGCACCAGCGCGGCGTCGCCCTGGTGGTGGCGCTGCTGCTGCTGCTGCTCATCACGATCGTGGGCCTGGCGGCTGTGCGAAGCACGACCATGCAGCAGAAGATGACCTCGAATTTCCTGGACCGGCAGATCGCCTTTCAGGCGGCCGAGGCTGCGCTGCGGCAGGGCGAGGTAGCCGTGCAGGCGGCTGCGTCCCCGGGAAACTTCTACGACTGCTCTCCCACGGGCGGCAACAATTGCCTGATCAACGCCATGACTGATCCCAATGTCCCTGCTGATCAGGTTGTCTCGGTTGCGAAAACCGCATTCGATGCAGGGACTCTCTCGGCAAGCCAGCCGCAATACGTGGTCGAGTACCTCGGGAATTTCCAGATTCCCTCGCCGGTCGTCAGCCAGGTGTCCAGTTGTTCGGGTTATGGCCCGTGCAGCTCCAACAGCACGGCCGATTTCTTCCGCATCACGGCGCGCAGTGGACCGGCCAATGCCGGCGACCGTGCCACGGTGACGCTGCAGTCGATCTACCGCAAGTAACGGCGAACGTCGCCCTGTCCTGATCGGGAAACCATCATGAAGCGCAATTCCCTCATCGCCAGCGCGCTGCTCACGCTCCTTTGCTTCGGCGGGGCAGCGCGCGCCACCACCTACACCGACAACTTTTCGGGAACGCAGTCGACGCTCGACTGGAAGGCCCTGGATTACGCCTGCCTGACCGCCGGTTCCGGCACGGGCAGTATTCCCAAGTGCTCCAGTCCGAATGACCAAGCGGGCTATGGCGCCCTTCGCCTCACGCCTGCGGTCAACAACCAGACAGGCGCCATCCTCTCCAACTTCAGCTTTCCACTGAGCCAGGGTCTGCAAGTCACCTTCACCACCTACACCTACGGTGGCAATAGTGGCGGCACGGCGGGGGACGGCGCCGACGGCATCACGTTCTTCATGACAGACGGTACCAAGCCCGTCCCATCCACCGCCGGTGCACTGGGCGGCAGCCTGGGTTACAGCTGCTCGAACGTGAATGGCAAGTACGAAGGCCTCGCCAACGCCTACCTCGGCCTGGGCATCGACGAGTTCGGCAACTTCCTCAATAGCGGCGACAACACCAACACCGGTGTAGTCAACACCCACTACTCGGGAGACATGTCGCTCGGTTCAAACAGCTGGTACAACGGTGGGCGTCAGTACCAGCCGATGCGCATCGGCCTGCGCGGCGCGGGAAACCTGACTTGGGCGTATCTGCAGTCGTTAAATCCGAACTACTACTCCGGCTCGCCGAACAAGAGCAAGCTCACGGCCGTCTGCTCAAGCGGCAAGTACGTCGGTTCCGATGGTGACAGTGTCTCGCTTCCTGCCTACACGAACTATGCCGTCATCCCCGGTGGCTACCGCGTGCTCCCGAATTCGCAGAAGATTGCCAAGGAGAGCGCCTCCACGCGTACCGATGCGTACCCGATCACCTACAAGATCACCATCTCGCCGTCGGGCCTGCTCAATTTCGCCTATAGCTACAACAATGGCGCGTTCACCCCGGTCCTTGCCAACCGCCTGATCACCCAGGACAACGGTCCGTTGCCCAGTGCGCTGCGCTTCGGCTTCTCCTCCGGTACCGGAGGCAGCAACAACGTCCATGAGATCACCTGTTTCCAGGCCTCGCCGTTGCAGTCCAATTCCAGCGCGGCAACCAACACGATCCAGTCGGGCGAAGTGAAAATCGGGTCGCAGGTCTATCTGGCGACGTATACCACGGATAACTGGTGGGGTTCGGTGCAGTCGCTGCCATTGGTGACCACCAACGGGACGCTGAGCATTTCCACCCAGGCCAACTGGGATGCCAGTTGCGTGCTGACCGGTGGTGCCTGCCCGGCGATGGGGACCGATGCCAGCGGCAATGCGACCACCACGGTGACTGCCGAGTCGCCATCTTCGCGCCAGCTGATGACCTGGAACCCGACCAGCGCCCAGGGCGTGGGATTGCAGTGGTCCAACCTGACGACCACGCAACAGGCTGCGCTGAACAGCACGGACAGCCTGGGCCAGGACCGAGTGAGCTGGCTGCGTGGTGTGCGCAGCGTCGAGCAGTTGCAGCCTTCGCCGGGCAACCTTCGGGCGCGTACCAAGGTGCTGGGCGACGTCATCGACTCCAGCCCGACCTTCGTCGGTGCGCCGGTGTCGGGCACGCTTCCGGATTCGTTCGCGGACGCCCTCTACAGCAATGCGAGTATTCCCGAGTCGGCGTCCGGAGCGCAGAGCTACAGCGCTTTCGTGACCGCACAGACCGGACGCACCAACATGGTGTACGTGGGTGCCAACGACGGCCTCCTGCACGGTTTCGAGGCTGGTTCCTATGACAGCTCCGGCAACTATGTCAGTACCAACAACGACGGCAAGGAGCTCGTCGGTTTCCTGCCGTCCGGCCTTTTGACTGGCAGCAAGCTTGTCAACCTCACCAGCCCGGTCTACACGCATGACTTCTATGTCGATGCCACCCCCAGCGTGGGTGACCTGTTCTACGGCAATGCCTGGCACACCTGGCTCGTGGGAGGGGTAGGGACCTCCGGAAGCGAAATCTACGCACTGGATATCACCAACCCGGGCAATTTCTCCGAGTCCAATGCGGCCAGCCTGGTCAAGGGCGACTGGATCGGCGGCTCCGGCACGCTCAGCCACCTGGGGCAGACGGTCGGAACGCCGATCATCGCCCGCATGCACAACGGGCAATGGGCGATCATCTTCGGCAACGGCCTGGGCAGCGGGACGTCGGCGGGCGTCTACATCGGGCTTGTCGATTCGACCACCGGTGCGGTGACTTTCCAGTTCCTTGATACCGGCATCGGTTCGTCCACGCTCGCCAATGGCATTTCCTACGTGACCTCGGCCGATCTCGATGGTGACCACATCGTGGACTACCTGTACGCGGGCGATCTGCAGGGCAATGTCTGGCGCTTCGATGTGACCAGCAAGAACTCCAATAGCTGGTCGGTATCCAAGTACGGTGCGAACGGCTCGGCCTTCAATCCGCTGCTTGTCGCCAAGGACGCCTCCGGCAACCGGCAGCCCATCACCACGGCGCCGGTGGTGGCGAGCGTGCGCACGGGCAACACCAACCGGCTCATGGTGTTCTTCGGCACCGGCCGCAAGACGCCGTTCACGGCCAGCCAGGGCGACCAGTACGCTAACGGCACCCAGACGTTCTACGGCATCTGGGACTACGACATGAGCAACTGGAACAGCATCGCGTCGATCAAGTACGCGACGCTTTCCGGTGCGCAGTCGATCTCGCGCAGCACGCTGCTGCAGCAGGCGCTGGTGTCGCAGACCGCCGGTAGTGGCAACGGCCAGGTGCTCGGCTACCGGACGCTGTCGACGTCGAACGTGGTCTGCTGGAAGGGGTCGACCGACTGCACCAGCAACGACAACGAATATGGCTGGTATTTCGATTTGCCCGATACCGATGAGCAGATCATCTACAACCCGACCATCGTGGAGGGGGCAGTGGTGGTCAACACCGCCGTCCCGCCGACCATCTCGGCCATCCAGTGCAACCCCGGCCTGCAGACCGGCTGGACCATGGCGTTCGATCCGGCCTCCGGTGGCGGGGTGAAGAACGGCTTCTTCCCCGGCATCAGCGGCGGCTTCGGCGCAAGCGGCGATGGCTCGGTCACCTCGGGCATCCGCCTCGACGCCGTGGGTACGGTGACAACGGTCAAGTACGGTGGCGACACCTACATCGTCACCCAGACCGTGCAGGGTGCCGCCAAGCTGAGCAAGGTGAATCCGCCGAACAACGAGAACCCGTCGCGCGTATCGTGGCGCGAGATCCGCTCGAACTGAGCGGGTGCGTAGTCCAAGGCAACCGGTGGCTGCGTATCGCGCGTAGCCACCCGCCCGGCGAGTCGGGCAAAGATCCAGGAGAACGATCGATGTCCCACCCGCATACCAACCGACCACCCGCAGCCCGAGTCGCCGGTTTCTCGCTAATCGAGCTGATGATCGTGGTGGCCGTCATTGCCATTCTCATGGCGATCGCGGTGCCGTCCTACATGAAGTACACCATCCGGACCCATCGCACGGCGGCCGAGAGCTGCCTGTCCGAGTATGCGAACTACATGGAGCGCTACTACACCACCAACATGCGCTACGACCAGTCCGGCGGCACCACATTGACCCTTCCCACGCTGGGCTGCAAGACCGATACGGCGTCCTACTACAACTATGGGTTCGCCTCCGGCGAGCCGACCCAGACGACATTCAATATCCAGGCGGTTCCGATCGGCAACCAGCTCGCCAAGGACACCCAGTGCGGCACGCTCTCGATCAACCAGTCCGGTACCCGCGGCTCCAATGACACCGCCAGTTGCTGGTAAGCAATGATGGGCTGACGGCTGAGTGACCGCATGGTTGTCTGGAAAGTGATCCGAAGGGATTTCCAGCCCCCATGCTTATGGGGTGGCGGACTGCCAGTCTCAGAGCGATCTCGACTCGAAGCTCGTAGACTGGGCGCCTGCCGCCGAACCGTGCGATGAGGTCGGCCTGTTAGAACGTTGGGCAAGTCGCCAGACTGGGGGAGGTATGGCGGGCACTCGTGCGTGGACTGGCATCGGTTTTCTGGTGCAAAGGGTGGTCCCGAGGCCATCACTCCGTCTCGGATCAACCGATCCGGATCGGAGTCTGCCTGCGTTCGAGATGAATAGTCAGCGCCGCCATTCCCTTCCAATCGCTTCAGCCTTCGATATGCAGCGAAGCGCTTCAGCGCCCCGCAACGTGGTCCGGTGGCGGGCAGGGGGCACGGCATGCTTGGATGCACGCGCTCCGGGTGTGCTGCTAGGTGACATGCAGACGTGAGAGGCGATGCCCCACTGTCGGCTGACGAAGTCCGTCGCAACTGGTTCTTGCCGGTGGCGACGGGGGTGCTCGTGGTGCTGCTCACCACCATCCTCTGGAGCGTGCTCGACCGAAGACAGGCATCCCTCGAGGCGGCGCTCGCCCGCAGCCGTCAGCAGGGACTGACGACCGCGCTGCGGGCCGGCATGGATGTACAGGCGACCGCCGTACAACGTCTGGCGAAGCGCCTCGGCATGGTCGACGAGCCGCTGAGGGGCGAATTGTTCAAACTCGATGCGGCTGCGTTTCTCGCCGACATGCCCGGCCTGCGCGCGCTGGCATTCGCCGACAACGACCGGGTGCTTCGCCTCAATCTGGTGCGCTCCGCGCCTGGCGTGGGCTTGGGAGCGAAACTCGACGAGGCACCCGATCGTCGCGCGGTCTTCGATGCGGTGGACGCCGAAGGCGTGGTGCACCTCAGTGCGCCCGTTCAACTGTTGTCTGGCCAGCCGGGCGAGTTGCTGGTGGCCCCGGTGGTGTCGTCCGGCAGCCGCGTTGGCTATGTGGTGGCCGTCGTCGCGTTCGATCGGTTCTTCCCCAGTCTGCTCGCCTCGCAGGAGGGTGCCGATTCGCTGCTGATCAAGCAGGGCCGGCAGACCATTTTTGCCCGTGGCTTCGTGCGTGTGCCTGGCAGCGCGCCAGCGGCCACGGTGTCGCTCTACGGCCAGCAGTGGAGTGTGACGTCCAGCGCCCCCGGGCGGATCGCCGACCAGCGGCCGACGTGGATGGTGCTGCTGCTGGGCATTGCGTTGGCCGTGCTGCTGACCTGGGCATTGAGCTTGTCCGGCCTGGCCAGAGCCCGTGAACGCCAGGCGATGCTGATGAGCGCCAGGTTGCGCGACCAGGTGCATGCGCGCGAAGCGATGCAGGCCGCACTCGCGGATGCCGAAAAGGACATGATCGCCGTGCTCGAGAGCATCAGCGACGGCGTCTTCATGGTCGACCCGACCTGGCGCTTCACCTACGTCAACCCACAGGCGGCGCGCATGCTCCAGGCGGATGTCGGTGCGCTGCAGGACGTGTCGTGCTGGTCGGTGCTGGGTGGTCTGCTCGACGATGCGGGCACCGGCGGTGCCATGCATCGCCGGTGGCAGGACGCCATGCGGGACGGCCGGCCGGTCACGCTGGAGGCAACGAACGAGGTCGGGGGCTGCTGGTACGAGATGCGTGCCTATCCCCATGCGCGTGGCCTGACCGTCTACATGCACGATATTTCCGAGCGCAAGCGTCGTGAGCGCGAGTTGCTTAAACGCGATGCCGATTCGCGCCACGCGCTGCAACTCGGGCGCATGGGTAGTTGGGAACTGTACCTGCGCAGCGGCTACCTGCACTGGTCGCCGGAGACCTGCGCCATCTTCGGCGTCGAGGAAAGTCCGGGGGAGAAGGGCATCGAGGCATTGCGGCGACGGGTGCATCCGGAGGATTGGCAGGCGCTGCTGGACGACCAGCGGCGCCTTGAGCACGGCGACGACCGCATCGACCGGCGCTACCGGATGATCCGTCCGGACGGCGAGGTGCGGGTGATCCGGGCGCTGGCCGAGCTGGTGGTCAAGGAGGGCGATCCGATCGTCGCCGGCGCCGTGCAGGACATCACCGAGCAGGAGCGCGTGCGCGAGGCGCTGTCGCAGGCGATGGAAGCGACCCAGCTGGTGATGGACAGCGCTCCCGATGTGATCATCGTCCTCGACCGTGAAGGGCGCCTGTTGCGGGTCAGCGCGGCGGCCGAGCGGTTGTGGGGCTATCCGGTCGAGAGCCTGGTCGGCGAATCGATCACCCGGCTGGTCCATCCCGATGACGTTGCGGCCACGTTCGAGGCGGCCGCGGACATCGCGGCGGGGCACCCGAACCCGAACTTCCGCAACCGCAACCTCACGAACGACGGCCGCGTGTTGCACATGCAGTGGTCGGGTATCTGGTCGGAGCGTGCGCAGTGCATCTACGCGATCGGGCGCGACCACTCCGAGCTGCACCGGGTCGAGGAACTGGAGGCGGCGCAGCGGCAGGTGCTGACGGCGATCGCAAGCGGCAGGTCGCTACCCGATGTGCTGGAAGCCATCGTTCGAGCCTGCGAGGCGCAGCAGCCGGAATCGCTTTGCTCCGTTCTGCTGCTCGAAGACGGGCGGCTGCGTCATGGCGCGGCTCCGCATCTCCCGCGGCAATACATGAAGGCCATCGACGGTGCGGCGATCGGACCGGAAGCGGGATCCTGCGGCACGGCCGCGTGGCGGCGGGAGCGGGTCGTGGTCAGCGACATCGCCACCGACCCGCTGTGGGCTAACTACGCGGCGCTCGCGCTGCCGCATGGCCTGCAAGCCTGCTGGTCGACTCCGATCATGGCCCGCAACGGCAGCGTGCTGGGCACCTTCGCGGTGTACTACGGCGAGATCCGCGAACCTGGTACGGAGGAGTTGGCTGCCATCGACGGCCTGGCGGCACTGGCCTCGATCGCGATCGAGCACGAGCAGGCCTTCCGGCAGCTCAGCGAGAGCGAGCAGCGCTTCCGTTCCCTATTCGATCACCACCCGGACGCGGTATTTGCGCTCGATGCCGAGGGGCGCATCGCGCAGTCGAATGCCGCCGCATCGGCGCTGCTGGGCGCGACGCCCGCCGAGCTTCGGCAGCGCCTGTTCGCGCGCTTCTTCACCGAGGACGAGCATTCCCGCATCGAGGCGGCGCTCGCCAGCGCCGCGGGTGGCGAGGCGGGCCGCCTACAGGTGGAATTGCAGGGAGCCGAGGATCGCTTTCCCGGCTACCTCGTGACCCTGCCGATCATGGTCGAGCAGCGGGCCCATGGCCTGTTTGCCGTGCTTCAGGACCATCGCCAGCTGCGCAGTGCCCAACAGGCCACGGTAAACCAGCTGGCGCTGCTCTCGGCGGTGGCCGAAAGCGTCGGCGAGGGGCTGCTGGCGGTCGACGCCAGCGGCGTCCCGACCTTCCTCAATCGCACGGCCGCCCGCCTGCTGGATCTGCCTTCCTACGGATTGCCGCATCCCGAGGCCTTGCCGCCGGAGGCCCGGAGCGCCGTGGCAGGGATCCTGGACGGTCGCGACCTGGCCGGCAACGACGACGCGTCGTTCTCGCTGGGGGACGGGCACAGGCTGGATGTGGCCTACGTCGCCACGCCCCTGCGCATCGGCGGCCGGCTGGCGGGCGCGGTGCTGGCATTCCGCGACATCGGCGACATCAAGGAGGCGCGCCGCTCGCTGCTCGACCGCCAGCGCTTCTTCGAGCTTTCGCTGGAGGTGTTCTGCATTTTCGACGCGGGCAGCGGGCACTTCGTGCAGGTCAATCCTGCCTTTTGCCGGCTGCTCGGCCACGACGAGGCCACGTTGCTGGGCATGCCGCTGGTCGAGCTGGTCCATCCCCAGGACCGCATGGCCACCGAAGATGCGGTCACCTGGCAGTACGAGAGTGGCGAGCCGCTGTCGCATTTCGTCAACCGCCTGCGCCGCGCCGACGGCAGCGACGTGTGGCTGGAGTGGACGTCGCGTCGTTCCCCGGAGGGGCAGATATTTGCCGTCGCCCGCGATGTCACCGCCAAGCGCCAGGCCGACCAGGCGCTGGAAAAGGCGATGGATGACCTGCGCATCCGCAATCGCGAGCTGCAGGATTTCGCCTATGTCGCTTCCCACGATCTGCAGGAGCCACTGCGCAAGATCCAGGCGTTCTCCGATCGTCTGCAGTCCCGTCTCGCCGGGCAACTGGACGACTCGTCCAGCGACTACCTGCAGCGTATGGGCGACGCGGCGTCGCGCATGCAGACGCTGATCGACGACCTGCTCGCCTACTCGCGCGTGGGAACGCGTCCGGCAGCACTGGTGCCGGTGGACCTCTCCGCCGAGCTGGCCACGGTGCTGGACGACCTCGATGCACGCGTGCAGGAGGCCGGGGCGCGGATCGATGCCGGACCACTGCCGAAGCTGCAGGCCGATCCCTCCCAGATGCGCCAGTTGTTGCAGAATCTGCTGGCGAACGCACTGAAGTTCCGCGCACCGGACCGTCCCTGCCTGATCAGGGTATCGGCCCGGCCGCTGGGGGAGGCGGGAATCACCACCGAACGCTGGGAGATCTCGGTGCAGGACAACGGAATCGGCTTCGATCCGTCTTACGTAGAGCGTATTTTTGCTCCATTCCAGCGACTGCACCCGCGCAATGTCTATCCCGGTACCGGTATCGGGCTGGCCATCGTCCGGCGTATCGTGGAGCGCCATGGCGGGACGGTGTGGGCGGAAGGGGTGAGTGGGCAAGGGGCGCGCTTCGTCGTCGTGATGCCGGCCCATGCGGCTGGACCGGTACGGGAGCTGCCGGATGCGCCACTGTCGAACAGGGATCTGCCAGGAGCGAGTTCATGACGCAGTTGCAGGGGACGTTGTCGATACTGGTGGCCGAGGACGATGCGGACGATCGCGTGCTGTTGTCCGATGCATTCGGCGAGAGCGGGGTGGAGGTGGCGATCGAATTCGTTGCTGACGGCGTCGAACTGATGTCGCGTCTGGTCGAGCGCGATGCCGCGGCTAACGGGGGATTGCCGGATCTGGTGCTGCTGGATCTCAACATGCCGCGGATGGACGGGCGCGAGGCGCTGCGGGCGATCCGCGAAAGCGAGCGGCTGCGGCATCTGCCGGTGATCATCCTGACCACCTCGAAAGCGGAGCTGGACATCCGGCTCAGTTATCAGCTGGGCGCAAATTCCTACGTCACCAAACCGCGCCGCTTCGACGAACTGATCATGGTGCTGCGTTCGCTGGAGCGATACTGGATGGATATCGTGCAGCTGCCTTCCAGCGCGCGACGGGAGGATGCATGAACCATACGCCGCTCCGCGTGCTGGTGGTGGATGACGACGAGGACGATTTCATCCTCATCCGCGACATGCTCCGCGATGCCAGTGCGGGCGGCTATCAGTTCGACTGGTGCGCGACACCGGAAGAGGGGTTGAGCGCATTGCGGCAGGGCGACCACGACGTTTACCTGGTCGATTACCTGCTCGGCCCGACCAGCGGGCTGGACCTGATCGAGACGGTCAACCGCGAAGGGCTGACGCGGGCCTTCATCGTGCTCACCGGGCGCGGCAATCCCGCGGTCGACATGGCCGCGATGGAAGCCGGTGCCAGCGATTACCTGGTGAAGGGGCTGATCGACGCCGAGCGCCTGGCGCGCAGCATCCGCTACGCGGTCGACCACACCCGGTTCGTCGAGGTCCTGCGCGAGAGCGAGGCCAGTCATCGGCTGCTGTTCGATGAGGGGCCGGTGCCGCTGGTGCTGTTCGACCCGGGCCGGGGGCGCATCCTCGCGGCCAATGCGGCGGCCCAGAAGCAGTACGGTGGTGCGCAGGGCTCGCTCGAGGGGCGGGCCTTCGAGACCCTGCTCGCGCCCGGCGAGCGCGAGCGCTTCGCCAGCCAGCTGTCCGCGGGCGAACTGCTCGATGGCCAGCCGACGATATGGGAGCACCGTCGCGGCGACGGCTCCTCCCTGCCGGTCGAGGGCATCTACCGGGAGATGGACTACCGCGGACGTCGCGCCGTACTTGCACACCTGCAGGATGTCAGCGCCCGGGTCCATGCCGATGCGCGCCGCCATCTGCTGGAGCGCGCCATCCAATCCACCGGCAACGGTGTCGTGATCGCCGATGCCCGGCAGCCGGACATGCCGGTGATCTTCATCAACCGGGCATTCGAGAGGATCACTGGCTACTCCGGGCAGGAAGTGCTGGGGCGCAATTGCCGCTTTCTCCACGGCAACGAGGACAACGAAGCCGAGCGCGCGGGCATCCGCCACGCGTTGGCCAACCACCAGGAATTCAGCACGCTGCTGCGCAACGTCCGCAAGGACGGCACGCTGTTCTGGAACCAGCTCTATATCGCGCCGGTGCGGGATGCCCGGGGCGAGGTCACGCACTACATCGGGATCCAGAGCGACGTCACCGAGCAGCGCGACACCGAAGCCCGACTGGCTTATGCCGCCACCCACGACGCGGCGACCGGGCTGGCGCGTTATCCGGTGATCGAGGCGATGCTGGAGGCGCACGGGCGGCTGCACGCGCAGCAGCCGATGACGCTCGTCTATGCCGACGTCGACCATTTCCATGCCATCAACGAGGCCATGGGGCACGAGGTCGGCGACCGCATCGTGGCGGAGATCGCCGGGCGACTGCGTGCGCTGGTCGGCGATCGGGGCCGGGTGGCCCGGTTCACCGGCGACGAGTTCGTGATCGCGCTGCCCGGCATGGCGCTGGGCGACTCGATGGAACTAGCGGCGGCACTGAGCCAGGAAGCCGCGCAGCCGATCGCCATCACCACCGGCGAGGTGCTGGTCACCATGAGTATCGGCGTGGCCAGTTATCCGGAGCGGGTCGAGGATCTCTCCGAGCTGCTGCTGCGGGCCGAGGCGTCGATGACCCGCGCCAAGCATCTGGGGCGCGACATGGTCTGCGCCTACGCGCAGGAGGACATGCTGCGGGTGGAAGATCGCCGCATGCTCGGTGCGCGGCTGCGCTCGGCCATGCAGGCCGACGAGCTCTACCTGGACTACCAGCCGCAGGTCTGTGCGCAGGACGGTCGGCTGCTCGGTTTCGAGGCATTGCTGCGCTGGAACAGCCCGGAGCTCGGTCTGGTCATGCCCGACCGATTCATTCCCGTGGCCGAGGGCATGGGGCTGATGCCGGAGCTGGGACAGTGGGTGCTCGACCGCGCCTGCATGCAACTGCGCCAATGGATCGATCAGGGCATCGGCGGTGGGCTGGTGCTGGCGGTCAACGTGGCGGCGCAGCAGGTGCAGCGCCCCAATTTTGCCGAGCTGGTGGCCGAGACGCTGCAGCGCCACGGGCTGCAGCCCGAACAGCTCGAGCTGGAGGTGACCGAGTCCTCGCTGATGGAAAACATCGACCGTGCGCTGCAGGCCATCCGCAAGCTCGAGGCCCTCGGCGTACGACTCGCGTTCGACGATTTCGGCACCGGCTATTCCAGCCTTTCCTACCTGCGGCAGTTCAAGGTCGACCGGCTGAAGATCGACAAGTCCTTCATCCGCGACCTCCCCGACGACGACGACAGCGTCGCGATCACCCGCACGGTGATCGCGGTGGGGCACCAGCTTCAGATGGGGGTGGTCGCCGAGGGCGTGGAGACGGCCGAGCAGGCGCGGCTGCTGAAGATCCTGGGCTGCGATGCGCTGCAGGGCTACCTGATCAGCCGGCCGATGCATGCCGACGCAGCTGGGGAGTGGCTGCAGCGCCAGCCGGCCGTCGCCACCGCGTCACACGAGGCCTGAGCCCGACGGGCGAGCGGATGCAGGATGCGCGGCAGACCCGCATCGCGCGCTTTGCCCGGGGGCGGGCGGCGCGAGGGCGCGACGATGCGGGCCGCCGGCACGGGGTGGTCACAGTGCCAGGGTGTGGATCACCTGGGCGGCGTCGTCCGGATCGAGGTGGCGCTGAAAGCCCAAGTGGTGGGCCAGCTCGCGCATGGCTTCGTTTTCGGCCGAGTCGATCGAGAACATCTGCTTGAAGCCATTGCGGCGTGCCACGTGGATCAGGTGTTGCATCAGCACCACGCCGAGACCGCGATGACGCCAGTCGTCGGCCACCGTCACCGCGCATTCGCAACGGCTGCCGTCGCCCGTGGCGCTGTAGCGGCTGACCCCGACCTCGCGCAGTTCGCCGTTGTCGTGCGCCAGCGCGACGAAGGCCATCTGTTCGGGATAGTGCACGTCCATCAGTTGCTGCAGCAGCGCCGGACTGACTTCCTTGAAGTCGCAGAGGAACCGATAGCGCCGGGATTCTCCGGACAAGCGCTCGATGAAGGCTTCCTCGCGCTCGCGGTCCTCTGCGCGAAGCGGACGGATCAGCACGCGGGTGCCATCGCGCAGGGTGTCGATCCAGTGGGTGCCTTCGAGCGCTTCGGGCGGCAGTTGCGGGTCGAGCGGAGCAGGGGGCTGGGCGTTCATGGCGGACTTCCGGCAAGAGTGCCCGTGCATCCTAGGCGGACGCCCGTCGAACCGGATTGACCTCGGTCAAGACCGGGGGCGACGCCTCAGAGGGCGCCGCCTTTCTTGCTGCTCGTGCGCGGGCTGCTGCACATCTCCTCGAGCAGGTCCGGACGCAGGATGGTGACGGCCTTGCGACTCACTTCCAGGATGCCGGCCTCTTCCATGCGGGTGAACAGCCGGCTCACCGTTTCCACGGCCAGGCCAAGGTAGCTGGCGATGTCATAGCGCGACATGGACAGGTTCAGCGAGCTGCCGTCGCGGTGCAGACGCGCATAGCGGTCGGACAGGCTGCGCAGGAAGATCGCCATGCGCTCCTGCGCCGGCTGGCGGCCCATCACCACCATATGCTGGTGCTCCGCGGCAACCTCGCGGCTGACCACGCGCATCAGCTGCCGCTGCAGCGAGGGCATCTGGGCCAGCAGATGGTTGAGGTGCTCGTAGGGCAGTTCGCAGATGCTCGAACGTTCCAGCGCTTCGGCCTGGCTGGCGTGGTGGTCGTTGGCCAGGGCGTCCACGCCGACCAGTTCTCCGGGCAGGTGGAAGCCCAGCACCTGCGAGTTGCCGGATGCATCCTCGACGAAGGTGCGCAGCGAGCCGGAGCGGACCACGTACAGCGCGTGGAACTGGCCGCCTTGGCGGAACAGTGCTTCGCCGCGATCCAGGGTGCGTTTGTCGCGGATGGTGGCGTCGAGCCGCTTGAGGTCCTCGCCGTCGATGCCGGCCGGAAGACAGAGCTCGTGCAACGCGCACGAGGCGCAACTGCGGCGGAGCTGGTTCAGGTCGAGAACGCTGCTGGTATCCATGCGGGTGCTCTTTCCCTGTCCTAGGCAGGAGGTGTATCGGTTTCTTGCGTAGCCCGGGCAGGTTAACCGATTGCCGAGCAATCGTCTCCCGTAGCCGGTGCGCAGTAGATGCCGTGCAGCGCTTCGATCACCTGCAGCGCCGGGCCAGGGGTCAGGGCGTAGTAGATGGTCTGCGCCTCGCGCCGGGTCGTGACCAGGCCGTCCTGCCGGAGCCGGGCGAGATGCTGGGACAGCGCCGACTGGCTCAGCGTCATCGACGCATGCAGGTCGCTGACCGAGCGTTCCCCGCCCAGCAGCAGGCAGAGGATGCGCAGCCGCTGCCCGTTGGCCAGCACCTTCAGCAGCGAGGCCGCCTGGTCGGCGTTCTCGCGCATGGCATCGATGTCCAGTTCGACCGGGGGAGGCGGATGGGAGCTTTTCATGGACTCGGTCTCGCGATGGCTCCGGGGGCGGGCTTGTCCCGCGGACGACGTTGACATTTTAGCTTGAAGCTAATTAAGATGACACTACATTAGAAAAAGCTAATTTAGTGCACATTTGATCAGCGGCAAGTCGATCGCTCACCCGTGGGCGCATCGTCAGGCCCGTCGCGACCTCTCCGGCGCACCACCAGAAGGAGTCCACTCATGGCACACGTCATCGTCATTGGCGCCGGCATCGGCGGCATGTGCGCGGCCTACGAATTGCGCGCCGCGATCGGCGGCAGTCACGCGATCACCGTCGTCGGCGAGGCGCCGAGCTTCTCCTTCACTCCGTCCAACCCGTGGGTGGCGATCGGCTGGCGCAAGCCTTCGGACATCCAGGTCGAGGTGGCGCCGGCGCTGGGTCGCCGCGACATCGGCTACATCGACTGCGGCGTTGCCAAGGTCGTTCCGCAGGAGAACCGCATCGAGCTCAAGGACGGGCGCAGCATGGCCTACGACTACCTGGTGATCACCACCGGGCCGCGCCTGGCGTTCGACGAAGTGCCCGGCCTCGGCCCGCATGGAGGCCACACCCAGTCCGTGTGCACCACGCCACACGCCACCGACGCGTGGGCGAACTACGAGGCGTTCGTGAAGAATCCGGGGCCGGTGGTGATCGGCGCGGCGCAGGGAGCCAGCTGCTTCGGTCCCGCCTACGAATTCGCACTGATGCTCGACACCGACCTGCGCCGGCGCAAGATCCGCGACCGGGTGCCGATGACCTTCATCACCAGCGAGCCCTACATCGGCCACATGGGCCTGGGTGGCGTGGGCGACTCGCAGGGCCTGCTCGAGCGCCAGTTCCGCCAGCGCCACATCCGCTGGCTCACCAGCGCGAAGATCGACAAGATCGAAGACGGCCAGTTCCACGTCTCCACCCTGGGCGGCGCCAGTCAGCCGGCTGGCGAACACACGCTGCCGTTCGCCTACTCGATGATCATCCCGGCCTTCACCGGCGTCGACGCGGTGCGCGGCGTCGAGGGGCTGGTGAACCCCCGTGGCTTCGTGCTGATCGACAAGCACCAGCGCAACCCCACCTACCGCAACGTCTTTTCCGCCGGCGTGTGCGTGGCGATCCCGCCGGTGGAAGTGACGCCGGTGCCGACCGGCGCGCCGAAGACCGGCTTCATGATCGAGTCGATGGTGACCACGCTGGTGGCCAACCTGAAGGCCGATCTGGAAGGGCGCGAAGGCAATGCCGAAGCCACCTGGAACGCGGTGTGCCTGGCCGACATGGGCGACAGCGGCGCGGCCTTCGTGGCGTTGCCGCAGATTCCGCCGCGCAACGTCACCTGGGCCCGCGAGGGCAAATGGGTGCACGTGGCCAAGGTGGCCTACGAAAAGTACTTCCTGCGCAAGATGCGCGCCGGCACCAGCGAGCCGCTGTACGAGCGCTACGTGATGAAGGCGCTTGGCATCGCACGCATCAAGCCGGGCACCGGCAAGCACTGATCCCGATCCTTTTCCACCAGAGAACCGTCATGAACATCGATCGCTTCGTCCTCGCGTTTGCCGGCAGCGTGGTGCTGCTGAGCGTGGCGCTGGCCCACTTCGTTTCGCCGTGGTGGCTGCTGCTCACCCTGTTCGTCGGTGCCAACCTGCTGCAGTCGGCCTTCACCGGCTTCTGCCCGCTGGCGCTGATCCTGCGCAAGGTCGGCCTCAGGCCGGGCTGTGCGTTCGGCGACCGCTGACCCACCTTCCCCCAGAGAGACCGACATGATCGTGCGTGTGCGCCACCTAGCCCCCCTTTTCGCGCTGGCCCTGCTCGCCGGCTGCGGCGACAAGTCCGCGCCCTCGGCAGGCCAGGCGCCCCGGCCTTCGCTTGCCTCGCAGGTGATCCATGCCGGCGACGCGTCCCGCGAGCAGACCTGGGATGGCGTCGTCGAGGCAGTCAACCAGGTCACCCTGACGGCGCAGACCAACGCCCGCGTGCTGGCCTTGCCCCACGACGTCAACGACGTGGTGCCGGCGGGCGCGGTGCTGGTGCGCTTCACCGACGTGGAGCAGCGCTCCTCGCGCGACGCGGCGCTGGCGCAGCTCGCTTCGGCACGGGCCAGCTACAGCGATGCGCAGGCGTCGTTCGAACGCTTCTCCGCGCTGTTGCCCAAGGGTTACGTGTCGAAGTCCGACATGGACAGCGTGCGTGCCCGGCGCGATGCCGCCAAGGCCGCGCTGGACGCCGCGCAGGCCCAGCTTGCCCAGGCGAAGCAGAGCGTGGACTACACCGAAGTGCGCGCACCCTACGCCGGCGTGATCACCCGCCGTTTCGTGCACGTGGGCGAGGCGGTGCAGTCCGGTCCGCCGTCGCCGCAGCCGCTGATCGCGATGGAATCGCTCGACGCACTGCGCGTCAGCGTGCAGGTGCCGCAGAGCTCGGTCGATGCGATCCGTGCCGCGAAGAGCGCCACCATCCTCGCCGATGGGCGTCGCGTGCCGGCGAAGGACATCACCGTGTTCCCGTATGCCGACCCGGCCACGCATACCTTCACCGTGCGCGTGGAGGTGCCGGGGCAGGACAGCGGCCTGCGTCCGGGCACGTCGGTCAAGGTGGCATTTCCCACGGGCGACGCGAAGCAGTTGCTGGTGCCGGCGTCTGCGCTGGTGCGGCGCGGCGAGCTGATCGGCGTCTACGTGATCGGCGATCACGGCGTTTCGCTGCGCCAGCTGCGCGTGGGCGATACGGTCGGTGACCGCGTGCAGGTGCTGGCCGGTCTGGACGACGGCGAGACCATCGCGACCGATCCGGTGGCGGCGCTGAATTTCCTCGCGCAGCGGCGCGCCAAGGATGCGTCCGGCCATGAGTGAGGCAGGGAAGATGGGCATCTCCGGGCGCATCGCACGGGCGTTCCAGGCTTCGCAGATCACCCCGCTGCTGGCCCTGGCGGGCCTGCTGCTGGGCATCGCCGCGGCGATCATCACGCCCAAGGAAGAGGACCCGCAGATCGAGGCCACCATGGCCAACGTGATGGTGCCGTTTCCCGGCGCCAGCGTGGACAACGTCGAGCACCTGGTTTCGTTCCCGCTGGAGCAGAAGCTCTCGGAGATCCGCGGGATCAAGCACGTCTACTCGATGAGCCGTCCGGGCATGTCGGTGGTGACGGTCGAGTTCCAGGTCGGCGTGCCGCGCCAGGAGGCGCTGGTCCGCCTGTACAACAAGATCTATTCGAACGCCGACTGGGCGCCGCAGGGGCTGGGCGTCGGCCAGCCGCTGGTCAAGCCCTATGGCATCGACGACGTGCCGATGATGGCGCTCACGCTGTGGTCGGACCGCCCCGAGGTGGACGCCGACCAGCTCGCGCGGGTCGCGCACACGCTGGAAACCGAGGTCAAGCGCATCCCGGGCACCCGCGACGTCTACACGCTCGGTGCGCCCGACCGGGCGGTGACGGTGCAGATCGATCCGTCGAAGCTGGCCAACTACCAGCTCACCGTCGGCGATCTCGACCAGGCGCTGAAGGCGGCCAACATGGCGGCCGACGTCGGCAGCGAGATCGGCGACAACCGCAACGTGCCGGTGAAGGCCGGTCGCCTGCTGATGAATGCCGACGAGGTGGCGCACCTGGTGATCGGCCTGTCCGGCGGCAAGCCGGTGTACCTGTCCGACGTGGCCACGGTGACGGCCGGTGCCGACCAGCCCAGCCAGTTCGCCTCGTTCGGCGCGCCGGCGGGCAAGGCCGGTCCGCTGACCGGGCTGGTGCCGGCGGTGACCATCGCGATCGGCAAGAAGGCCGGTACCAACGCGCACACCATCGCCAGCGAGGTGCAGGCGCGCATCGCCGCGCTGCGCAACGTCTCGATTCCGGACAGCGTGCACGTCACGGTGACCCGCGACTACGGCTACACCGCCAACCAGAAGGCCGACGAGCTGATGCTGCATCTGGCGCTGGCCGCGCTGGCGGTGGTGGCGCTGGTGCTGTTCGCGCTGGGCTGGCGCGAGGCGGTGGTGGTTGGCGTGGCGGTGGTGGTGACGCTGGCGATCACCCTGTTTGCCTCGTGGGCGATCGGCTTCACCATCAACCGCGTGTCGCTGTTCGCGCTGATCTTCTCCATCGGCATCCTGGTCGACGACGCGATCGTGGTGGTGGAGAACATCCACCGGCACATGGCGCTGGGCGGCAAGCGCCTGCTGGAGGCGATCCCGCAGGCGGTGGACGAGGTCGGCGGCCCGACCATCCTGGCCACCTTCACGGTGATCGCGGCGCTGCTGCCGATGGCCTTCGTCGGCGGCCTGATGGGCCCGTACATGCGGCCGATCCCGATCAACGCGTCGGCCGGCATGATGATCTCGCTGGCGGTGGCCTTCGTGGTCACGCCGTGGCTGGCTTTCCGCCTGCTCGGGCACCACGAGCACCAGGCACATCCGGGCCATGGCGAGGGGCTCAAGCCATCGCGCATCGATGCCTTCCTGCAGCGCTTCTTCAAGCGCCTGATGACCCCGTTCCTGGCCGGTCGCAGCGCATCGCGCAAGCGCCGCATGCTGTTCGCCGGCATGGGTCTGCTGGTGCTATTGGCGGTGGGCCTGGTCGGCGTGAAGGCGGTGATCCTGAAGATGCTGCCGTTCGACAACAAGAGCGAATTCCAGGTAGTGCTCAACATGCCCGAGGGCTCCACCCTCGAGCAGACCCAGCGCGTGCTGGTGGAGATGAGCCAGGTGATCGACAAGGTGCCGGAGGTGAAGGACTTCCAGATCTATGCCGGTACCTCTGCACCGATGAACTTCAACGGCCTGGTGCGCCAGTACTACCTGCGCAACCAGCCGTACCAGGGCGACATCCAGGTCAACCTGGTCGACAAGGACGAGCGTTCGCGGCAGAGCCACGAGATCGCCAGTTCGGTGCGTCCGGCGCTGGCCGCGGTGGCGCGCAAGTACCACGCCCACATGGTGCTGGCCGAGGTGCCGCCGGGTCCGCCGGTGATGGCGCCGATCGTGGCCGAGATCTACGGGCCGTCCTACGGCGGCCAGCGCCAGCTGGCGCGGACGATGGAGCAGATGTTCGGCAAGACCGACGGCATCGCCGACATCAACTCCAGCGTCGAGAGTCCGGCCGCGCGCCGCAAGGTGTTCGAGATCGACCGCGAGCATGCCGCCACGCTGGGCGTGAGCCAGGCCGAGATCGTCTCGGTGCTGCAGGCGGCGATGGGCGGCGACCGCGCAACCTACCTGGGCGAGCCGGGAATCAAGTACGCGGTGCCCGCGCTGCTGCGGCTGTCGCCGGCGGCGCTGGCGTCGACCCAGACCATCCTCTCGCTGCGGGTACGCTCGCGCAGCGGTGCGCTGATCCCGCTGTCGGAGGTGGTGAAGGTGAGCGACGAGCCCTGGGCCGGCGCGGTCTACCACAAGGACCTGCGCCCCTATGCCTTCGTCACCGCGGACGATGCTGGCAGCGAGGACAGCCCGATCTACGGCATGTTCCGGCTGGTCGGCAAGCTCGGCGCGGGCAAGGTGGATGGGCACACGCTCACCCAGCACTTCACCGGGGCGCCGATCGGTGACGACCACTACTCGATCAGCTGGAGCGGCGAGTGGGAGATCACCTACGAGACCTTCCGCGACATGGGCATCGCCTATTCGGTGGGTCTGGTGCTGATCTACCTGCTGGTGGTCGGTCAGTTCCGCAGCTATCTGGTGCCGCTGGTGATCATGGCGCCGATCCCGCTGACGGTGATCGGCGTGATGCCCGGCCACTGGCTGTTGGGCGCACAGTTCACCGCCACCTCGATGATCGGCATGATCGCGCTGGCCGGCATCATCGTGCGCAACTCGATCCTGCTGGTGGACTTCATCAACCATGCGATCGCCAGCGGCCTGCCGCTGGAAGAGGCGGTGGTGGAGGCTGGCGCGGTGCGTGCCAAGCCGATCATCCTCACCGCGATCGCGGCGATGCTCGGCGCGTTCTTCATCCTCACCGACCCGATCTTCCAGGGGCTGGCGGTGTCGCTGGTGTTCGGCGTGCTGGTGTCCACGGTGCTCACGTTGCTGGTGATCCCGCTGCTGTATTACGCCATGCTTGATCGGCGCCGCCGGAAGACCGCGGCGATCACCGATCAAGGAGCACATGCATGAGCGAGACCCAGGAGTTCACCCTGACCCTGACCCAGGAGAGCGACTACGTCTTCCGTATCGCCTTCGACGACACCCCGATCCCCGAACTGGTCACCGATGAGACCGCGCCGCTCGGGACCGATCACGGCCCGAATCCGTCGCGTCTGCTGGTGGCGGCGGTGGCCAACTGCCTCAGCGCGAGCCTGCTGTTCGCGCTGCGCAAGTTCAAGAACGACCCGGGCACGCTGGTGACCCGGGCACGTGCGACGCTGGGCCGCAATGAGGAAGGGCGGCTGCGGGTGCAACATATCGCCGTCACGCTGGAGCTGCCCGAGGCGGTGGCCGATTATCAGCAGGCCGAGCGCCTGCTGGCGCAGTTCGAGCACTTCTGCGTGGTGACCGGTAGCGTGCGCGACGGCGTGCCGGTGGAAGTCACCGTGCGTGATCGTGACGGCCAGACGGTCCATCACAGCGAGGCGGAGTAGGGCGGGCGATCGAGGGCTGCGGCAGGGCGTCGCAGCAAGACGGATCGGATCGAAAGAACTGACGGCGGTCAAAAGGCGAAGCGACAGGCTGATGACAATGCATCCGTCTTTCGACACAACAACAAAGGAACGCCCCATGAAAGCATCCGCTCTTGCCCTGACCGCCCTGGCCCTCGCCTTGGGTGCCGCATCCGCCGCCCACGCCGCCGATACCTCGCCGTGGGTGTTCCGGGTTGGCGTCCACACCGTCAATCCGAAGTCCAACAACGGCACGTTGGCCGGGATGAAGGCCACCATCAACAGCGACACCAAGCCCACCTTCAGCATCGAATACATGTTCGATCGCAACTGGGGTGTCGACGTGCTGGCCGCGCTGCCGTTCAAGCACACCGTCCGCCTCAATGGCGTGTCCGCCGCGACCACCAAGCACCTGCCGCCGACGGTGGGTGTGAACTACCACTTCATGCCCGACGCGACGGTCTCGCCGTTCGTGGGCGTGGGCCTGAACTACACCAATTTCTTCCAGACCCGCGGTGTCGGCCCGCTGCAGGGTACGCATGTAAGCATCGCAAACAGTTTCGGCGCAGCCGCGCACGCCGGCCTCGATTTCCGCATCAACGATCGTTGGCTGGCTACCGCGGATGTACGCTGGATGAGCATCGCCGGTGACGTGAAGGTAAACGGCACCAAGGTCGGCAAGGCCAAGATCGATCCGCTGGCCTACGGCCTGAGCATCGGTTACCGCTTCTGATACCGGAGATGCGATCACCTTCGTCCACCTGGGAACAAGGACATGATCGACAGTACGGTTGTTGAACTCTCGCGGTGGCAGTTCGCTGTCACCGCGCTTTATCACTATCTGTTCGTACCGCTCACGCTCGGGCTCAGTTTCTTCATAGCGGCGGTGGAGACGGTCTACGTCACCACCGGCAAGGCCATCTACCGCGAGATGGCCGAGTTCTGGGCCAAGCTCTTCGTGGTGAACATGGCCCTGGGCATCGCCACCGGCCTGACCATGGAGTTCGAATTCGGCACCAACTGGTCGTTCTACTCCGGCTTCGTCGGCGACATCTTCGGCGCGCCGCTGGCGATCGAGGGCCTGATGGCCTTCTTCATGGAATCGACCTTCGTCGGCCTGATGATCTTCGGCTGGAAGCGGCTGTCCAAGGTACAGCACCTGCTGGTCACCTACCTGGTGGCCTTCGGCACGAACCTGTCGGCGCTGTGGATCCTGATCGCCAACAGCTTCATGCAGGACCCGGCGGGCGCGAAGTTCAACCCGGTCACCATGCGCATGGAGCTGGACAGCTTCTCCAGCCTGATCTTCAGCCACGATGCCCAGGCCAAGTTCGTGCACACCAGTATCGCCGGCTACGTCACGGCGGCGATCTTCGTCACCGGCATCAGTGCCTACTACATGTACCGCAACCGGCACATGGCGATGGCGCGTCGTTCGTTCCGCATGGCCGCACTGTTCGGTGTGCTGGCCACGGCCGGCGTGATCACCCTGGGTGACGCGCTCGGCTTCGTCGGTGGCCAGGCGCAGCCGTCGAAGCTGGCGGCGATGGAGGCGATGTGGCAGACCGAGCCGGCGCCGGCGGCGTTCAACGTGATCGCGTGGCCCTCGCAGGAGCAGAAGCGCAACCTGTTCGAAGTGCAGGTGCCCTATGTGTTGACGCCCTTGCTGACCCACACGATGACCCAGGAAATCCCGGGCGTGGACTGGATCGAGGCCGATGCGGCCAAGCGCATCGCCAACGGCATTCCGGCCGTGGCGGCGCTGAAGGTGCTCAGCAAGGATCCGACCAATGCCGATGCGCTGGCGCAGTTCAACAGCCATCAGCAGGATCTGGGCTACGGCTTCCTGGTCAAGCGCTATGCGCCGGACCAGGACGTGGAGAAGGCCACACCGGCCGATATCCAGAAGGCTGCCGGCGATGCGGTGCCGAACGTCTTCGCGATGTTCTGGAGTTTCCGCGTGATGGTTGGGCTGGGCCTGGCGATGCTCGCGTACTTCGTGCTGGCGGTGATCTTCTCGGTGCGCAACGACGTGGAGAACCGCAAGTGGTTCCTGCGCCTGGCGCCGTGGATGATCCCGATACCGTTCATCGCCAACGAGTTCGGCTGGCTCACCGCCGAGATCGGCCGGCAGCCGTGGACGGTGTACGGCCTGCTGCCCACCTGGATGTCCGCGTCCAGCCACAGCGTGGGTTACATGGTGTTCTCGCTGATCGGCTTCGTCACGCTCTACACGGTGTTCATCGTGATCGAGATGACCCTGATGGTGAAGTTCATCCGCAAGGGGCCGAGCAGTCATGGGCACGGCGATCACGCGCCACCGCGTCCCGCACTGGGTGGTCGCGCCGCGGCCGTGGCCATGATGCGCAAGGAGGACTGAACGATGGAACTCTATTTCGGACTCAAGGTGCTGTGGTGGCTTGTGCTCGGCGTGCTGCTGATGGGGCTGGCGATCATGGTCGGCATGGACATGGGCGTGGGCACGCTGCTGCGCTTCGTCGGTCGTGACGACAACGAACGTCGGGTCTGCCTCAACGCGATCGGTCCGCACTGGGACGGTAACCAGGTGTGGTTCATCCTCGGCGGCGGCGCGATCTTCGCCGCGTTCCCGCTGATCTACGCCACGGCGTTTTCCGGCCTGTACGTGGTGATGCTGCTGCTGCTGTGGACGATGATCGTGCGTCCGCTCGGCTTCGAGTACCGCAGCAAGCTGCCTTCGGCCACCTGGCGCAACGCCTGGGACTGGGCGCTGCTGGTCAGCGGCGCGGTGCCGATGATCATCTACGGCGCCGCGATGGGGAACATGCTGCAGGGCGTGCCGTTCCACTTCGACTGGGACATGCGCTCGTACTACACCGGCAGCTTCGTGTCCCTGCTCAATCCGTTCGCCGTGCTGTGCGGCCTGCTGTCGCTCTCGCTGTCGATCTACATGGGCGGCGTGATGCTGATGGGGCGCGCCGGCGGCGCCGTCGCACCCCGCGCGCGCAAGGCGGCGATGGGCGCGGCGATCGCGGCGATCGTGCTGTTCACGCTCGGTGGCATCTGGGTGTCGTTCCTGCCGGGCTTCGTGCTCGAGCATGCGCCGGCGCCCGGTCTACCGCAGAACCCGCTGCAGCAGCAGGCGAGCGTGGTGGCCGGCGGGCTGCTGGCCAACTACCGCAGCCAGCCGCTGCTGTGGGCGGTACCGGCGCTCGGCTATGCCGGTATGTTGCTGGGCCTGCTGGCCGTGCGCGGCAGGCGGTCCACGCTGGCCTGGTGGCTGGGTGCGGGCGCCTGGATCGGCGTGATCGGCACGGTGGGCGCGGCACTGTTCCCGTTCCTGATGCCGTCCAGCAGCGAGCCGTCGCAGAGCCTGACGCTGTGGAATTCGGTGTCGAGCCAGACCACGCTGCTGTGGGCGACCGGGTTTGCCGCGGTGTTCGTGCCGCTGGTGGTCTGGTACACCAGCTGGGCGTTCTGGGTGATGCGCGGCGAGGTCGATGCCGCGGCCATCCAGCATGACGAACACGCGTACTGAGGGAGCGAGCCATGAAGACGTTTCTGCAATTCCTGATCTACATGCTGCTCGCCGTGGTGGCGATCGTGATGGGCGTGATCCTGGGCGACTACGGTTCGTGGTATTTCGCCTGGTTCGTCGGCACCGCGATGATCGTGTTGGTCGCCGCTGCAGGCGGCGCCTGGATGGACGCGCACGACGGTACCGTCGACGAGACGGAGCCGGCCGGCCACTGAGCCGGACGCTTGCGGGGAAGGGGCGAGGGGACCGGCAACGGTCCCCTCGTTTTTTCAGCCCAGTACGTCCTGCAGGTCGAGGAAGGGGCCGGGTTGCCGCATCAGGTCGTCGGGCCGGCCGCGCTGCACGATGCGCCCGCCGTCCAGCACGGCCACCTCGTCGACCAGACCGGCCAGCGTGCCGAGCTGGTGGGTGATCAGCAGCACGGTGCGGCCGGCCATGGCGACGGCCAGCGAGTCGTGGAGCGCGCGGGCAGTGGCGGCATCGAGGCCCTCGGTGGGCTCGTCCAGCAGCAGGATCGGGGCATCCTTGAGCAGCGCGCGGGCGATCGCCAACCGGCGCGCCTGGCCACCGGACAGGCGCATGCCGGCTTCGCCGAGCGTGGTGTGGTAGGCCTCGGGAAGGGCTTCGATCACCTCGTGCACCTGCGCCGCGCGGCAGGCCGCCACGATAGCCGCTTCGCCGGCATCCGGCCGCGCCAGCAGCAGGTTGTCCAGCACCGTGCCGTTGAACAGGTAGGCGTCCTGCGAGACCACCGCGAAGCAGGCGCGTGCGTCGTCCGGGGCGAAGTCCCGCAACGGCTCGCCGCCGAGCAGTACCTGGCCGTCCTGGAAGTCGCGGAAACGGGCCAGCAGCTGCAGCACGCTGCTCTTGCCGGCACCGCTGGCACCGACCAGCGCGGTGCGCGAGCCGGGCGCGAGCGCCAGGTCGAAACCGTCCAGCACCCAGGGGCGGTCCACGTCGTAGCGGAAGCGCACGCGTTCGAAGCGCACGCTGGCATCGCGCGGTGCGGGCGATGGCCGGTCCGGCGCGGCCACGGCCGGCTCGGCGTCCACCACGGCAAAAATGCGTCGTGCCGCGGCGAGCTGCTCGCCCAGCATCTGGAACGCCAGCGGCAGCGGCGTCACCGCCTCGAAGGCGGCCATGGCGAACAGTGCCAGCATCGCCAGCTGCGCCGGTGCGATCGTGCCGGCGGCCACCGCGGGTGCCGCGGCGATCACCGCCCACCACAGCGCCAGGTTGGCGCACAGGCCGACGGCGCCGGCGGAAAATCCGGCCAGTTCGCTCAGCCGGCGCTGGTCGGCGAGCAGGTCGTCGGAGAGCTGCTGCACGCGTTCATGCCAGGCGTGCTCCGCGCCGTACACGCGCAGTTCGGCGGCTCCGGCGAGGGCATCGGCCACCGCGTTGCGCAGGGCAGCGCGGGTCTGCACGGCGCGGGCGCCGGCCGCTTCGCCGCGATGCCGCAGCCAGGCCGGCAAGGCCACCCCTGCGAGCGCAAGCCCCAGCGCTGTACCCAGCGCGACCGGCACGCTGAAGATGGCCATCACCGCGACGATCGCCAGGCTGCCGAGTGCGGCCACCACCACCGGCACGAACAGGCGCAGATAGACCTGGTTGAGCGTGTCGATGTCGGCCTGGATGCGCGACAGCAGGTCGGCGGCGCGCAGGGACTGCAGGCGTGCCGGGGCCAGTGGCTCGAGGTGTTCGTAGAACCACACCCGCAGCTGCGCCAGCAGGCGGAAGGTAGCCTCGTGGGTGACCAGCCGCTCCAGGTAGCGGCCGCCGGTGCGGGTCAGCGCGAAGGCGCGGATCAGCGCGGCCGGGGTGAAGTAGTTCAGCGTGACGCCGGCCGCCCCGGCCAGCGCCATCGCCGCAATGAAGTGGCCGGACACTGCCAGCAGGCCGACGTTGGCGAGCAGGGCGGCCAGCGCCAGCAGGGCGCCGCCGGCCATCCATGCGCGGTAGGGGCGGAACAGCACCCACAGCCGGCGCAGGTCGGCACGTCCTTGGGCGCGGTCGGCGCGGCGCCTCATGCGGACACCGCGGCGGCGGCCAGCAGGCGTGCGAACGGACCATCGGCCGCGCGCAGCGACTCCGGCGGGCCCTGTTCGACCACCCGTCCGTCGTCGAGCAGCACCACGTGGTCGGCCAGCGCCAGCGCGTGCAAGCGATGGGTCACCAGCAGCACGGTGCGGCCGCGGGCCAGCCGCTCGATCGCTTCGATCACCGCCCGCTGACTGTGCGTGTCCAGATGGGCGGTCGGCTCGTCCAGCAGCAGCACCGGCGCGTCCTTCAGGAAGGCGCGGGCCAGCGCGAGTCGCTGCACCTGTCCACCGGACAGGTTGGCGCCGCGCTCGCCGAGCGGCGTGTCAAAGCCCTGCGGCAGCGCGTCGATGAAGGCCTCGGCGCCAGCGGCGCGGGCGGCCTCGCGCAGCCGGGCATCATCGGCATCGGGGCGGGCCAGTCGCAGGTTGTCGGCCACGCTGCCCTCGAACAGGTGCGCACGCTGCGGCACCCAGCCGACGCGCGCCAGCCAGTCGGTTTCGGCGATCTCCGCCAGGTCGACATCACCGACCGTGATGCGACCGTCAGTGCATCCGATGAACCCGAGCAACAGGTGCAGCACGGTGCTCTTGCCGGCGCCGCTGGCACCGACGATCGCGGTCACCTGGCCGGCGGGTGCGGTGAAACGGCAGCCGTCCAGGGCGACGGTGCCGTCGGGATAGGCGAAGCCCGTGGCTTCGAATGACAGCGACGGCGCTGCGGAAGGGGCCGCCCCCGTTCCGGGTCGTCGCTCCGGGACGGGTTCGGCGAAGACCTGCACCATCCGCTCCGCCGCACCGATGGCTTCCATGCGCAGGTGGTAGACCGTGCCCATGTTGCGCAACGGGCCGAAGAACTCCGGTGCCAGCAGCAGGGCGAACAGGCCGGGCAGGAAGGCCAGTTCGCCCCACATCAGGCGGAAGCCCACCAGCACGGCGACCACGGCGATGCTCACCGTGGCGAGGAACTCCAGCACCACCGACGACAGGAACGCCACGCGCAGCACCTGCATGGTGCTGCGCCGGTAGTCGTCGGACACCTGCGCCACCACGGCCGCCTCGCGCCGGCTGGCACCGAACAGCTTGAGCGTGGTCAGGCCCTGCAGGGTGTCCAGGAAGCGCGCCCCGAGGAACGCCAGCACGCGCCACTGCTTCTGGTTCAGCTCCTCGGTGCCCTTGCCGATCATCCACATGAAGAACGGGATCAGCGGCGCGCTGACCAGCATCACCAGCGCCGAGATCCAGTCGGCGGGAAACACCGCGACCAGGATCGCCAGCGGCAGCAGCGCGGTCATGCCCATGGTCGGCAGGTAGCGCGCGTAGTAGCCCTCCATCGCCTCCACGCCGCCGACGACGCGGGTGACCAGATCGCCGCGCGCCTGCCGTTGCAGCCACGCCGGTCCCAGCCGCTGCAGGTGGTCCAGCAGGTCGGCGCGCAGCGTGCGGCGCACGATGGCGCCGGCGCGGAAGGCGACGCGCTCGGCCGCGCGCGCCAGCGCGAAACGCAGTGCGAACACCACCGGCAGGACCGCCAGCGCCGGCCACAGCCGGGCTAGTGGCGCGCGGTGCATCACGCCGGCATTGATCGCCCACGCCGCCAGCCAGGCCTGGGCGACCAGCAGCAGTCCGTTGACGAGACCGAGTGCGGTCGCCTGGCGCAGCGGTGCACGAACCCGGGAACGGAAGCTTTTCAGCCAGACTTCGGGGCGCGGCAGGTCGGAGGCGGCGGACACGCGGCAGGCACGCTCGGTGGGCAGGGGGACGGAGTCGCCGGACGGCGACTCCGGGCCCGCGCAGGATAACAGTGCGCGACCGCCCGGCTGGTCGCCTCAGTCGCTCGGCGGCGAGGCGTGACGACGCAGCAGCGCCAGCCATGCGGCGGCTGCCGCCAGCATCGCCGCCATGCCGAGCCACGTGGCCGCTGCGGGCCAGGCCATCGCCATCACATGGCGCAGCCACGGCACGCCTAGCGCCAGCACGATCATCGCCAGCAGGGCGGCGAACATCGGCAGCAGCCAGGGGTTGCCGGCCCCCGCACGGTGGCGCGCGCGGTTGGCGAGCGTCAGCAGGAATACCGACAGCAGCAGGGCGAGGAAGGTGCCGGTGCGCGCCTGGACCGGTCCCACGGTGTCCTGCAGCAGGCCGAAGCCCGCGAGCAGGATCGCCGCGAGGCCGGCGCCCTGCAGCAACCCGCGCAGCAGCTGGCGGGGGGCGAACGGCGAGTCGGCGGCCCGGCGCGGCGGGCGGCGCATCACCGTGTCGGCGGCCGGGTCGGCCTCGAACACCACCGAGCAGGCCGGATCGATCAGCAGCTCCAGCAATACAATGTTCACCGGCATCAGCAATACCGGCCAGTGCGCCAGGGCCGGCACCAGCGCCAGCGCCACCACCGGCACGTGCACGGCGAAGATGAAGCGGGTGGCGCGGCGCACGTTGTCGTCGATGCGACGCCCCTGCCGGATCGCCGCCACGATGCTGGCGAAGCTGTCGTCCAGCAGCACCAGCGCCGCCGCCTCGCGCGCCACGTCGGTGCCGCGCTCGCCCATCGCGATGCCGACATCGGCTGCCCGCAGTGCGGGCGCATCGTTGACGCCGTCGCCGGTCATGCCCACCACCTCGCCGCCGGCCTGCAGGCAGCGCACCAGCCGCAGCTTCTGCTCGGGCATGACCCGGGCGCAGATGTCGGTGTCGCGCAGGCGCGCAGTCAGGGTGACGTCGTCCATCGCGTCGATGTCGCCGCCGGTCAGCACCACCGGCTGGTCGGCGAGGCCGACGCGGTGGCCGATCGCCTGCGCGGTGAGCGGATGGTCGCCGGTGAGCATGATCACGCGGACGCCCGCCGCACGACATTCGGCCAGCGCCGCCGGCACCTCGCTGCGCGGTGGATCCAGCAGGCCGACGAGGCCGAGGAATTCGAAGTCGAAATCGTGCTGGCTGGCCGGGCGGGCGTCTCCGCGCCAGTGGCCGCGGGCCACGCCGAGCACGCGCAGGCCGCGTCCGGCCATCGCCGCCACGGTCGCGCGCAGGTCGGCGAGATCGGGTTCGGCCAGGTGGCAGAGGTCGGCGACCGCCTCGGGTGCCCCTTTGGTCGCAAGCAGGTGGCGGTCGGGCGCGCGCTCCGGGTACACCCGGGTCATCGCCAGGATCTCTGGACTGAGGCCGTACTCGGCGACCGGCAGCCAGTCGGCATGCACGTGTTCGGTGCCGGCGAGCAGGCTCCGGCCGAACGCCTGGATCGCCAGCTCCATCGGGTCGAACGGCTGCGCCGGCGTGGCCAGCATGGCGAACTCGACCAGCGCGTGGAACGGCTCGTCCAGCGGACCGTCCGTCGCCGCGTCGTAGTGGCTGCCGTCGATGGCCAGCTCGGCAACCTCCATGCGGTTGCGGGTCAGCGTGCCGGTCTTGTCGGCCGCAAGCACGGTGATCGCACCCAGCGTCTCCACCGCCGGCATGCGCCGCGTCAGTACCTGCTGGCGGGCGATGCGCCAGGCGCCGAGCGCCAGGAACACGGTGAGCACCACCGGGATCTCCTCCGGCAGCAGCGCCATGCTCAGCGCGACGCCGGCCAGCACGCTGGGCAGCACGCCCAGGCCGTCCCACGACCACAGCAGCAACGCGTAGGTGCCGGCGACCAGCAGGCCGGCGACGGTCATCGTGCGGATCAGCCGGCGCGAGGACCGCTGCAGGCGCGAGGGCGGTTCCACCGCGCTGGCCAGCGCCAGGCCGATGCCGCCGACCCGGGTGCGCGCACCGGTGGCGATGACGCGGGCAAGGCCGCGGCCGCGGGTCACCACGGTGCTGGCGAACAGCGGCGCGGGGGCGGTGCCGACCAGCTTGTTCACCGGAACGGCCTCACCGGTGAGCAGCGACTCGTCGACATCGAGCTGGCCTTCCAGCAACGAGGCATCGGCGGCGATGCGGTCGCCCTCGTGCAGCACCAGCAGGTCGCCCACCACCACCTCGATCGCGGCGATGCGGACCCGCTGTCCGCCGCGCAGGACCAGCGCGCGCGGCGCAGACAGGTCGCGCAGCGCTTCGAGGGCCCGCTGGGTGCGGTGCTCCTGGGCCAGCGTGATGCCGATCACCACCAGCACCGAACCCATCAGGAAGGCGGCCTCGGCGCGGTCGCCGAGGGCCAGGTAGATGCCGCCGGCGGCCAGCAGCATCAGCAGCATCGGCTCGGCCAGCACGCTGGCCAGCGTGCGCCACAGCGGCCGGTGTTCGCCGCCGGGCAGGGCGTTCGGGCCGTCGCGCCGCAATCGCCGCGCCGCCTCCGCCGGGTCGAGGCCGGCGCGGCTACCGTCGCCGTCGCCGTCGCCGTCCGGAGCCGTGGACGGAATGCCCTCCGCCCTCATCGCGGAGGCATCAATGGCAGACCAGTACGGGCGGCTCGGCGGTCAGCAGCACCTTCTGCGTCTCGCTGCCCAGCAGCAGGCGGTTCAGCCCGCGCCAGCCGTGCGAGCCCATCACGATCAGGTCGCAGTGGTTCTCGCCGGCGACCCGCGCGATCACCTTGTGCGGCTGCTCGTCCAGCAGATAGCGGCTGTCGCACGGTACGCCGGCCTTGGCGGCACGATCGCGGACCTCGGCAAGAAAGCGTTCCGCGCGCGCGATCGACTCCTGCGTGTAAGCCAGCTCGGTGGCCGCAAGCATCTCGGCCATGTAGGAGATCGTGTGGAAGGGCGGCACCACGTGCAGGGCGAGGATGCGCGCGCCGCAGGTGCGGGCGAGGTCGATGGCCGTGGTGGCCGCACGGATGGAGAGCTCCGATCCGTCGGTGGGAACCAGGATGTGCTTGAACATGGCGTGCTCCGGACGCAGTGGACGGATACAGGGTGCGCCAGGTCGGCAAGGCCGATCTTGATGGGCGTCAATGGCGCCCCCGTTCGGTTGCCGGGGAGACGGGGCGTCGTGGCCGGCCGGCCGGTTGACCCTGATCAACGGCCGGCACGAGCGGTTGGTGCAGCATGTCGACCACGCCCTCCGGAGCCCCCGTCATGCTCGACCTGATCATCAACCTCGACCGCCTCGAGGACGACACGCCGGCCTGCGTGGTCGGCCTGGCCGCGGCCCGTCAACTGGACGCCTTCGCCACCGGCATCCACGTGGTGGCGGTGTATCCGCCGGTGATGGCCATGCCCGAGGCACTGGCGATGCTCGATACCGAAGAACGTTCGGCGCAGACCTTCGCCGCGCAATGGGCGGCGCTGTGCGCGCGGCATGGCGTGAAAGGGGAGTGGGAGGTGATCCGCGGCGCCTATGTGCCGATCCTCGCCAAGCGCTCACGGCTGGCGCAGTTCATCGTCACCGAGTTGCCCGTGCGCAACCCGGATGCGCCGATCGGCTTCGACAACATCACCCGCACCCTGTTCGACGATGCCTCGCCCATGCTGCTGGTACCGGAAACCTGGCGCGGCACCGGCGCGCCGGATCGCATCCTGGTGGCCTGGAACGGGTCCGGCGAGGCGGCCGGTGCGGTCAAGGCGGCGTTGCCGTTGCTCAAGCGGGCAAGCAAGGTGCTCGTGCTGGACGGCGAGCGCACCGGCCTGCCGGGTCTGTCTCCGCCGGCGCTGCCACTGCGGGCCTGGCTGGGACGGCAGGGTGTGGCGGTCGAATGGCAGCGCTTCGACAGGGGTGCCAACGTCGGCAAGGCCCTGCTCGAGACGGCCCGGGAGATCGAGGCGGACCTGCTGGTGATGGGCGCCTGGGGGCGCTCACGCCTGAGCGAGCTGGCCCTCGGTGGCGCAACCCGGCACGTGCTCGACCACGCCCATCTGCCGCTGTTGATGGCGCACTGACACCGGGGCTCAGGGGCTGAGCAGCGCCCGGCGCGGGCCGGTCGCCCGGTCGAGGCCGGCAGTCACCTCGGAACCGCAATCCCCCAGCGTGGAGGACTGCTTCAGCCACTTGGGATCGGGGTAGTAGGCAAAGACCACCGAACGATCCTTGATCGTGTCGATCAGCCGCTTGGCTACGCCCCGTCGCACCGCCGGGCAGCCCCAGCTGCGCCCCAGGCGCCCTTCGGAAGAGGCGAACAGGGGACTGACATAACCCGCCCCGTGGATCACGATGGCGCGGCTTTCGGCGTTGTCGTTGAAGCCCTCGTCAAGCCCCTTCAGACGCAGCGAATAGCCGTTGTGGCCCACGTAGGTGCCGTCCGTGACGAAGGTGCCGAGGCTGGACATCAGGCTGCCCGGCGCATTGGAGAAATGCGAGGCCAGGTTGTCTCCGCTGTTGCGGCCGTGCGCCACGAGCTCCTTGAACAGCAGGGTGCGGTGAGTCAGGTCGAACACCCACAGTCGCGGCTGGGTGGACGGGCGCGAATAGTCGATCACGCTGAGCGTGCGAGCGGGCATCGCCTTCTGCACGCACTGCAACGCGCGGGTCGCCAACGCGATCACGTGTGGATCGGCCGCCGGCGCAGCCCGGACCAGCGCGCTCGCAAGGTCGCCGGGCGCCGCCGCATGGGATGCGGGCGAGAGGCCGAGCAGCAGGGCAACAACAGGAAGCACGCGACGCACCAGGGTGCGAGGGGCAAAGTACGGCATGGGAGGCAGCCACAAGAACGAACGGCGGCCAGTTTCCGGTGCGGAAGCTGAACGAATTGTCAGGAAAAAATGAACGAACTCAGCGACTTTCGCGCGGCGTGACGGGCTTCGCGGTCGCCGGGGCGGGGGAGACCGCTTCGAGCAGCTTGGCGTAGGGGGCCTTCTCGTCGCCCCCCAGACCGGGCAGGTCGGTGACCAGCACCGTTGTCCCCGGCACCATGGCGTCGCGCAGCCGCTGCCCGAACCCGCCCGGCACATGTATCTGCGCGGCCATCGTTGCGGGATCCGGCACAGGGCCTTCGCCCAGGATGCGATAGGCCGACCAGCGGGGCAGTGTCGGCCGGTCGTCACCGCCGGCTTCCGCCTGACCGGTCATCACGTAGAGCAGCGTGCCCTCGGGAATCTCGCCCGGAGCCGTCGACAGCGGCGCCTGACCCACCAGCACGCCATTGCGCAGCACATAGACCCGCTGGTCGTAAGTGCTGACCACCACGCCCAACGCGCCTCCCGGCGCCAGGGTGAGCGTATCGTCGCCCTCGCCGGGCACGGCCATCGGTGCGCCGGTCAGGTCGATCGGTGCCACCGCGGCGGGGTGCACGATCGGCGCCGGCGATACCTTGCTGTCGGATACGACGACGATGCCGCCACGCTGGGTCACGGCAAACAGCTTCTCGGCGAAGGCCGGCGGCAACCGCACGCAGCCGTGGGAGGCCGGATGCCCGGGAAGCACGCCGCCGTGCAGCGCGACGCCGTCCCAGGTCAGCCGCTGCATGTACGGCATCGGCGCATCGTCGTAGAGGTTGGAGCGATGCTCGCGCTCCTTCTGCAGGATGCTGTAGACGCCGGGGGGCGTCTCGTACCCCGGTTTGCCGGAGCTGATCGGGCCTGCGCCGATCGCCACGCCATTGCGATACACGTAGATCGACTGCTCGTCGAGGCTGACGATCACCACCACCGGGCCGGCAGGTGCAATTTCCGGATGCCAGAAATAGCGCGTGGCAGCCTGCAACGCCGCCGCCGGCCACAGCAGCAGGGCGAGCAGCAGTGCGATCGACAGGTGGGGCCGGCGCGGGGAGGGCATGCGGAAAGAAAGGGCGGCGAAATCGGTATTCCATCATGGGCCGCTTGCCTGACGGCGGCAATCGCGTCCCCGGCGAAGCGCATCGCCAGCCGCCTTCGCCAGCATGGCCAGCACGCTGCCGAGTGCAGCCAGCGCCATGTCCTTCTGAGCGTCCCACGGATCGCCTTGGGTGCCGAGATAGGCGGTGCCCAGCCCGCTGCCGAAATGGACCGCAGCGAGCCATTCCACCAGCTCGTACACCACCGAGTGCGACATCACGAAGGTTACCGGCAGGATCCACCGCCAGATGCCCCGCGGCGGCGCGCGCCCATCGAGCAATTCCACCGCCATCGGCGTCACCAGCAGTCCGTAGAGGAAGTGCACCAGGCGGTCGTATTCGTTGCGCGGGAATCCGAGCAGGCGGTCGAGCGAGTGGCCGGTGAGGCGCTGGAACCATGCGTCGTACGGCACCTCGGAGTAGGTGTAGTGCGCCCCCACTTCGTGCAGCAGCAGGAATGCGAACATCGCGATGCATGCCCCACGGGAAAAACGGAGGCGGTGCCAGCCGTAGGTGAGCAGGGGCAGCGCCACCAGCACGACCGCGTTCTCCAGCAGCCAGTCCTGCCGATAGCGTGGCGCGATGCCGAGCAGGCTGGTCGCGATGAGGAACAGCCCCAGCAGCAGCGCGGGGAACCGCCAGTCACTGTCGCTATCGGAAGGCACCATGAAACCCGTCGGGGGTGGTTGCAGGTCGTTTGGCCCGCAGTCTGGCACGTGGCGCAGGCCTTCGCGCACGGGGTTATGATGCCGGACGCGGGCGGTGGCGATTCAAGCTCCGCATGGGGACGACGATAAGGAAGCATACGGGTCCGGAGCGCCCCGGGGGCACTTCGCTCCACCGGTTCACCGGGGCGCGGCAGTGCGTGCGATGGGCGAGTCGGGACGATTTCGGATGGAACAGGGCGATCGGGGAGCAGAGCGCGACGGCTTGAAGCGGGAGGCGCCGGATCATCCCCTGGCCGGAGCCGGGCTGCGCTCACGCTTCTACCGGAGCCTTGCCGAAACCCTGGTCCGCCTGCACACGAACCACGGCTATGACCGCCGACTTGCCATAGCCGAGGCCGTGGCGATCTTCGCAGCAACGATGGAGCTGCCGCTGGTGTGGCTCGGCCGGCACGTGCCCGGTGGCGATGGAGTCACCGTGCTGGCCGCGGCCGGGTCGGCGACCGACCGGGCTGGCCGCCTGCTTTCGGGAGACGATCCGCCTCGCGTCGGGCCGGAGAGCCCGGTGGGCCAGGTGCTCGATCTGCAGGCTGGGTACGTCTTGCGGCGGAGCCCCGAGGCGTCCGCCCCGGGGCAGACCGGCGCGTGGAACGACGGGTTCGCGTGTTGCCTGGCGGCAACCCGTGCGCAGGATGGCAGCCGATTGGTGCTGGCGGCCTGCGCGGTCGATGCCGCGGACGAGGCGCTGGATCAACTGGGGGCGTGGCTGGAGCAGCTGGTGGTCGAGCTGGTTCGGTTCTGGGACCACCAGGCCATGATCGAGCGGGACCAGCGCATCAGCCGTTACCGCGAGGCGCAGCGTGCAATCCAGCGGGCGCTGCTCGAGCAGCCGGACCCGGCCGCGGTGTATCGCACGCTGGCCCAGTCGCTGGTCGAAGTCGCCGGCGCCGCCGCCGTGGATGTACTGATGGTCGAGAATGATGGCGCGTCGCTTCGCCGCGTCGCGCTCGCCGGCCCGATCGCCGAGGAGCTCGGGCGACTTTTTCCCCGGCTACCGGCCGAGGGGGAGCGGGTGCCGCTGCCCCTGATCGCCTTGCGCGAAATGCGTCCGCAGATCCGGATCCGTCCCGGCGAGCGCAGCGACATGTCGCCGATCTGGCGGCACGGGCCGCTGGCGGGCATGGGGGCCTCCGGATGCTGGCCGATTCTTGCTCCGGACCACGCGCCCGGGCGCTCGGCGAAGCCGATCGGGGTGTTCGCCCTGATCACCCGGGAGGAAGACGCGTTCGACGACGAGATGTGCCACGTACTGGACGAACTGGCCGAGGTGGCCGGAATCGCTCTGCACCAGCACGAACGTCGCCGGGCCCAGCTCGAAGAGCAGCAGCGGCAGACCTACCTCGCCCTGCACGATGCGCTGACCGGATTGCCGAACCGGCGTGCGCTGGACATGCACATGGAGTGCGCTCTCGAGCGCGCCGAGCGCAACGAGCGACTGGTTGCCGTGGGCATGCTCGATCTGGATGACCTGAAGCCGATCAATGATCGCTACGGGCATGCCACCGGCGATCTCCTGCTGGTCGAGGTCGCGCGTCGGCTGCGCGCGGCATTGCGGCCGGACGACTACATCGCCCGCCTGGGCGGCGACGAGTTCGTGATCGTCTGCGAGGGGCTGCATCGCGACGTGGAGATCGAGCCCCTGCTCGATCGCCTGTGGATCGCCCTGCGCGAGCCCATGCGGGTCGACGGCGAAGTGTTCGAGCTGACTGCCAGCCTGGGCATCGCGCTGTTTCCGGACCATGCGACCGGCGGCGGCCAGCAGCTGCTGCGCCGCGCCGACCAGGCGATGTACCAGGTGAAGGCGCGCAAGCGGCAACGCGAGCGCTGGTGGTCGACCCCGCTCGCCGCGGCCGGACAGCCCGTCCCCGAGTTCGATGGCCGCAACCAGGCTCCCTACGGGCAGCACGCCGAGGCCCTGCTGAGGCCGTGGGCGGCGCTTGCCGAGCCGCTGGTTCCCGAGCTCGTCGAGGCCTTTATCGGCGAGCTCCGTTCGCACGAAGGCATCGCCCGGCTGTTCGCGGTATTGCCCGAGGTCGATCGCGCCATGCTGGCAGCACGCTTCGCCCAGCACATCCAGCTACTGGTGCAGCCGGGCCTGGATATCGAGTCGCATCGTTTGCAGGCGGCACGGGCCGGGCGCTTCCATGCATCGGCCGGCCTGGAGGAGGTCTGGTTGCTGGAGGGCGTGGAACGCCTGCGGGACCTCATCGCGCAGCGTTTCGGCAGCCTGTCGGTCAGCGATCGCCGCCCGCTGGGCATCGTGCTGCAGCGGCTCGGGCTCGAGCGCCAGTGGCAACTGGAGAGCATCCGCGACGTGCAGCGTGAGCGTGTGGCGCTGCTGGCGCGTCTCAATGCACTGGCCTGGTCGGCGGAAGGTTATCTCGAGCTGATCCAGGGCGTGGTGGACGCGCTTGCCGGGCACAGCGAAATCTGTTCCTGCGCGGTGGGGCGGCCCGACGACAGCGGTCAGCTCACCTACGAAGCCGTCGGCGGCGAGGCGTTTGCCGAATACCTCCGGGCGCTGGCACGGGGTGGCGCCGCGCCGATCCGGGTCAATGCCGACAGCCAGCAGGGCGGCGGGCCGAGCGGGCGCGCGTGGCGTACCGGACAGGTGCAGCGTTGCCTGCACTACGGGACCGATCCGGCGATGGTCAGCTGGCGCGACGTGGCGCTGCCGATCGGGATCGTGTCGAGCGTGGCGATTCCCCTTTGCCCGATGCCGCCGACGCCATCGGCGGTGCTCACGATCTACAGCGCGTATTCGGGCGGCTTCCAGAGCGAGGACCAGCAGGCATTCGTCGACCAGCTCAAGAATCTGCTCGATCTCGCCCTGGCCCGCCTGGTGCCGCCGCGCCCGGGGACGGAGCTGTTGCCCTTCTTCGTGCGCGAACGCTGGCGGGCGTTGATCGCCACCGATGCCTTGCAGACCTACTACCAGCCGGTGGTGCGGCTGGCCGATGGACGGGTGTCCGAACTGGAGGCGCTGGCGCGTCTGCAGGACCCGGACGGAGGGCTGCTGTCACCCGCGCGTTTCCTCCCGGCACTGGGGGATGACGACCTGGTGGTGCTGTTCCGGCAGGTGCTTTCGCAGGCGACGCAACAGCGGGAGATGCTCTTCCGGATGGGCCATGTGGTGGACGTGTCGGTGAACACGCCGGCCGCGGCTCTGGAGGATCCGCGCTACGCCGAGGCCGCAGCGGCGAGCATTTCCGAGGGACGCTGCCCGGTCGAGTCGCTGCTGCTGGAGATCCTCGAGTCGCCGATGGGCACAGACCACAGCGCGGCTTCCGGGATGGCCGGCATGCAGGCGCTCAAGGCACTGGGCGTGCGGCTGGTCGAGGACGATCTCGGCGCAGGCTACAGCTCGCTCATCCGCCTGCGGCACTGGCCATTCGACCGGGTGAAGATCGACCAGGCCATCGTGATGCAGGTGGCTGACGATCCGCTGCGCACGCTGCGCTTCATTCGCCAGCTGGTCCGGCTCGGGCACGACCTGGGGCTCGATGTGGTGGTCGAGGGTCTGGAGACGCCGGGTCTGATCGAGGCCGCGTTGTGGCTGGGCGCGGACATGGGGCAGGGCTACGCGCTGGCGCGGCCGATGCCGCCGGGGGATCTCCCGCGCTGGCTGGACGGCTTCCGCTGGAAGTGGAACGCCGCCCGCCCGGTCACGGCGCTGGGAGCCCTCGCCAGCGCATTGCAGTGGGAGGAGCAATTGCTGGCGCTGCCGGCTGGGCCGGAGTTCTGGCGGCATCACGCCGAGCGCACGTGTGCGACCGGAAGCTACCTGGACGCCGCGCTCGCGGTAAACGCGAACCTGCGAGAGGCGAGCACGGCGCACGTCGCGATGCATGCCGCCGCCGTGGCCGGTCCCCACGATGCGCAATACCGCCGGCAGAGGAACCGCTTCATCCAGCTGCTGATCGAACAGGTGCAATTCGAGGAGCGCTCCCGCGCGACGGCGTGAGCCGACCGGATCAGAAGGCCAGTCGCTGCCTGCCGGCAGCCTTCGCCCGGTACATCGCCGCGTCGGCACGGCGCAGGAGCTCCTGCGGGGTCTCCTCGTCCTCGCCGTCGTGCACCGCCACGCCGATACTGGCAGCCAGTCGCACGGCCACGCCCTGGATCTCCCGCTCCGTGGCCAGCCGCTCCAGCAGCGCCCGACCGAGTCGTCCGGCGTAATCGCGGACCGGCGCGAGATCCTCGATCACCACCACGAACTCGTCGCCGGCGAGCCGGGCCACGAAGTCGGACTCGCGCACCGAGTCACGGATGGTTTCGCCAAAATGGCGCAGCACGGCGTCGCCGAACTCGTGCCCGAGCGTGTCGTTCATCGGCTTGAAATTGTCCAGGTCCATGAACAGCACGGCCACCGCCCGGTCATGCCGACGAACGCGCGTCATCGCCTCCTGCAGCCGTTGCATCAATGCGCGGCGGTTGGGCAGGCCAGTGAGTGCGTCGTGCGAAGCTTCGTGCTCGATGCGTTCGTATAGAAGCTTGCGCTCGGTGACATCCTGGGCGAGCAGGTAGAAGCCCGCGACGACCCCGTCCTCACCCATGTGGGGCACCAGCGTGGCGTAGAACCACATCGGGCCCGCAAGCCCGGGCAGCGAATACTCCGCCGTGGCGCGATGCCCGGCCAGCACGCGCTCGATCACCGCCTGCAGCTGCGCGTAGGTCGTCTCGCCCCAGAACTCGGGCACCCGGACACCCAGCAGCCCGTCCGGCGCGATGCCGAACCAGTCGGAATAGGCGCGGTTGTGGAAGCGGTAGCGCAGATCGCGGTCGATGTAGGCGATCATCGCCGGCGCGTTGTCGGTGATGGTGCGCAGCCGCTCGGCGCTGCTGCGCAGCGCCAGTTCGTCCGCCTTGCGACGGCTGATGTCCTGCAGAAAGGCGTTGGCCACCATGCGGCCGCCGATCCGGGTCGCTCCCAGCGTGAGTTCCAGCGGGAACTCCTCGCCATCGCGTCGCACGCCGCTCAATTCCAGATGTCGGCCGACCAGGTGGCCGGTGTCGGGCAAGCCGGCCATGAAGCTTTCGAATGCCTTCAGGTGGCGCTCCCTCATCGACGCGGGGACGATGGTGTCGGCCAGCGAGCGCCCGATCGCCTCATCGCGCGACCAGCCGAAGATCAGCTCCGCCGAGCGGTTCCACGACACGATGCGATCGTCCGCATCGACCTCCACGAAGGCATCGGAGGCGAGCTGGAGGGTGGTTTCGAAGCGCTCCTTTTCCTCGATCAGCGCCTGCTGGGCGGACGCGCGCGCGGCGATCTCGCCCTGCAGGCGGGCCACCGTGAGTTGCAGTTCCGCCGTGCGCTCGGCGACACGTTGCTCAAGGGCATGCTGCAGGGTCGCCAGATCGTGCTCGACGGTCTTGCGGACATGGATGTCGGTGAGGACAACGATGAGGTTTTCGGGGCGTCCTTCGCGGTCGCGCAGCACCGATGCCCCGACCTGGGTCCAGGAACAACTGCCATCGGCGCGCATGAAGCGCAGCTCCATGTCCAGCGCCTCGGTATCGCCCTGCAGTACCCGGCGGGCCATCGCCAGCCCGGGCTCGCGGTCGTCGGGGTGGGCGAAGTCGGCCACGTGTGAGCCCAGCAGTTCTTCGCGCGAATGGCCGAGGATGTCGCAGAAGCGCTGGTTCATCTCCAGCCAGTGGCCGCCCGTGGACGCCACCGCGATGCCCACCGCGGCATGTGCGGCGGTCCGCGCCAGCAGGGTCTCGCTGCGTTCCAGTGAGACTTGCATTGCGCGGGTCCTCCCTGCGTCCTCCAGGCTCCACAGGTGGTCCTGCACCATGTCCGCCAGGTCGCCGAGCGCGGCACGGTCGACATTGCCGGGATCGCGCGGTGCCTGGTCGATCACGCAGAGCGTGCCCCATACGATGCCCTGGCGCGAACGCAGCGAGCGGCCCGCATAGAAGCGGATGTGCGGTGGGCCGGTTACCAGCGCATGGTCGTGGAAACGGATGTCGTCGGCCGCGTCGCCAACGACCATGGCTTCGTCTTGCCCGATGGTGTGTGTGCAGAACGGCAGCCAGTTCGATGCATCCTGCCAGTCGGCACCGTACCTGGAGAGCGGGCACTGACGGTCGCCATGGATCAGCCGCACCATGGCCATGGGAACGGCAAACAACCGCGCGGCCGTACGCGTGATCCTGTCGAGCACGGGGTCATCGATGTGTCCGTGCAGCTCGAGCCGGCGGAGCAGGGCCAGGCATTCCGGTTCGTCGTGGGACTGGCTGGGCGGAAGCATCGGACATCTCTTCGGGTCCGCACACGGTGCGGGGGCGGGAGAAGTTCCGTCTTCAGTCAAAGCCTGGCGTCGGGACGGCTGACGTGGCTGTGCCGGCGATCACCTGGCCGGCATCGGGAGGGCGACCATACGAAAGCGGGTCCGGCATGCCGGACCCGCTTTCGTCGATTCGTTGGTGGGCGGTACAAGGATCGAACTTGTGACACCTGCCGTGTGAAGGCAGTGCTCTACCGCTGAGCTAACCGCCCGCCGGGAGCGCGCAAATATACGGGGTGTCCCCGCTTCGGTCAATACTTCCTTAATCGCCCCGCCGGGGTTCGGCGGGGAAGGTGCCGGCCGGTTGCTACAATCGGCGGCTTGTCTCCCTGGCGACACCCTCATGGACTCCTTCGCGCACCACTTCCAGCACATTCTGGATGCCCTGCATCGCTTCGAGCTGACGCCCTGGAAGATGGTCGGCTACGCCGGCACGTTGATGTTCACCAGTCGCTGGTTCGTGCAGCTCTACTACACCCGCAAGCACAAGCGCGTGGTGATGCCGCTGGCGTTCTGGTGGCTGTCGGTGATGGGCAGCACGCTGCTGCTGGCCTACTTCATCCTGGGCAAGAACGACTCGGTGGGCATTCTCTCGAACTTCTTCCCGGTGTTCGTCTCGGTCTACAACCTGGTGGTCCACCTGCGTCATCAGAAGAACAGCATCACCGGCGACGCGACCGGCTGAGTCGCCAGCGGCCACGGTCACGGATATCCCCGGCCTGTAGGAGCGCACCCTGTGCGCGACGGGGTTTTGTGATCGGTGGTGGTCGCGCACAGGGTGCGCTCCTACAGAGCCCTATTCCGGATCGTAGTCCAGGTTCGGCGCGAGCCAGCGTTCGGCCTCCTCGCGGGTCCAGCCCTTGCGATGGGCATAGTCCTCGACCTGCCCGCGATTGATCCGGCCAACCACGAAATATTGGCTGTCCGGGTGCGCGAAGTACCAGCCGGAGACGGCTGCGGCCGGCGTCATCGCGAAGCCCTCGGTCAGGCGCATGCCGGCGTTGGCCGGGGCGTCGAGCAGGGCGAACAGCGAGGCCTTCTCGGTGTGGTCGGGGCAGGCCGGGTAGCCCGGTGCCGGGCGGATGCCGCGGTAGCGTTCGGCGACCAGCGCCTCGTTGTCCAGCGACTCGTCCGGCGCGTAACCCCAGAATTCGCGGCGCACGCGTTCGTGCATGCGCTCGGCGAAGGCCTCGGCCAATCGGTCGGCCAGCGCCTTGAGCAGGATCGCCGAGTAGTCGTCGTGCGCTGCCTCGAAGTGGGCCACGTGCTCGTCGATGCCGATACCGGCGGTGATCGCGAAGCCGCCGACCCAGTCGGCCTTGCCGCTGTCCTTCGGTGCGACGAAGTCGCTGAGGCAGAAGTCCGGCCGCTCGACCGGCTTGTCCACCTGCTGGCGCAGGTGGTGCAGCCGCACGGTGCCATCCGGCGTGGTCACCTCGATGTCGTCGCCGACGCTGGCCGCGGGCCAGAAGCCGACCACGCCGCGGGCGGTCAGCCACTTTTCGGCGATCACCTGGTCCAGCATCGCCTGCGCGTCGGTGAACAGCTCGCTGGCCTGGGTGCCGACGATCTCGTCGGTGAGGATGGCCGGATAACGACCAGCCAGTTCCCAGGCGTTGAAGAACGGCGACCAGTCGATGTACTGGCGCAGCTCGGCCAGGTCGTAGTCGTCGAACACATGCAGACCCGGCTGGGCGGGTGCCGGCGGATCGTAGCTGGCCCAGTCGGGCTGGAAGCGCTGGGCGCGCGCGGTATCCAGCGGCACCAGCGGCTTGCCGGTACCGCGGTTGCGGTGCCGCTCGCGGACATCATCGTAGTCGGCGCGGACCTTGGCCATGAACGCGTCCACCAGCTCCTTGCTGAGCAGGGACTGCGCCACGCCGACGGCACGCGAGGCGTCCTTCACCCACACGGTGGGCGCCGCGTAGTGCGGATCGATCTTCAGTGCGGTGTGCGCGCGCGAGGTGGTGGCGCCGCCGATCAGCAGAGGAATCCGGAAGTCCTGCCGCTGCATCTCGCGCGCGACCTGGCTCATTTCCTCCAGCGACGGCGTGATCAGGCCGGACAGGCCGATGATGTCCGCCTTGTGCTCGCGCGCAGCGTCCAGGATGGTCTGCGCCGGCACCATCACGCCGAGGTCGATCACCTCGAAGTTGTTGCAGCGGAGCACCACGCCGACGATGTTCTTGCCGATGTCGTGCACGTCGCCCTTCACCGTGGCCATCACGATGGTGCCGTTGTTCCTGCCGGCGTCGCCGGTGCGACGCTTCTCTTCCTCGATGTACGGGATCAGGTGGGCGACCGCCTTCTTCATCACGCGGGCGGACTTCACCACCTGCGGCAGGAACATCTTGCCCGCGCCGAACAGGTCGCCGACCACGTTCATGCCATCCATCAGCGGGCCTTCGATCACGTCGAGCGGGCGGCTCGACAGCTGGCGCGCTTCCTCGGTGTCCTCGACCACGAACTGGTCGATGCCGTGCACCAGTGCGTGGGCCAGCCGCTCTTGCACCGGCTTCTCGCGCCATGCCAGGGTCTCGACGACCACCTCGCCTTTCTTCGCCTTGAACCGCTCGGCGATCTCCAGCAGGCGCTCGGTGGCGTCCGGGCGGCGGTTCAGCACCACGTCCTCGACGCGCTCGCGCAGCTCCGGCGGGATATCGTCGTAGATCATCAGCGCGCCGGCGTTGACGATGCCCATGTCCATGCCCGCCTGGATGGCGTGGTAAAGAAACACCGAGTGGATCGCCTCGCGCACGGTGTTGTTGCCGCGGAACGAGAACGACACGTTGGACACGCCGCCGGAGACGTGGCTCAGCGGGAAGCGCTTGCGCAGCTCGCGGGTCGCCTCGATGAAGTCGACCGCGTAGTTGTTGTGCTCCTCGATACCGGTGGCGATGGCGAAGATGTTCGGATCGAAGATGATGTCTTCGGGCGCGAAGTCGAGCTTTTCCGTGAGCAATGCATAGGCGCGCGAGCAGATCTCCACCTTGCGCGCGCAGGTATCGGCCTGGCCGACCTCGTCGAACGCCATCACCACCGCGGCGGCGCCGTACTGCTGCACCTTGCGCGCCTGCTCCAGAAAGGCCGCTTCGCCTTCCTTCATCGAGATCGAGTTGACGATGCCCTTGCCCTGCAGGCAGCGCAGCCCCGCTTCGATCACGGTCCACTTGGACGAGTCCACCATCACCGGTACGCGGGCGATGTCGGGTTCGGCGGCGATCAGGTTGAGGAAGCGCGTCATCGCCGCCTCGGAGTCGATCAGGCCCTCGTCCATGTTGACGTCGATGATCTGCGCGCCGTTGGCGACCTGCTGGCGGGCCACTTCAACGGCATCGTGGTAGCGCTCTTCCTTGATCAGCTTGCGGAACTGCGCTGAGCCGGTGACATTCGTGCGCTCGCCGACGTTGACGAACAACAGGTCGGGGGTCAGCACCAGCGGCTCGAGGCCGGACAGTCGGGTGTAGCGGGGGGATGCCATGGGATTGCTTCGTCTGTGGGGCAGTGGGAGCACGGCTCAGGCCGCCTGCTCCTCGAGGTCGGGCAGGGTGCGCGGTTTGCAGTCGCGCACGGCGTTGGCGATGGCGCGGATGTGCGCCGGGGTGGTGCCGCAGCAGCCGCCGACGAGATTGAGCAGACCGTCCTTCGCGAAGCCGCCGATCACCGTGGCCATCTGCTCGGGCGTCTCATCGTATTCGCCGAAGGCGTTGGGCAGGCCGGCGTTGGGATGGGTGCTGACGTAGCCGTCGGCAACCCGCGCCAGGGTCTGGATGTGCGGTCGCAGGTCCGCCGCGCCGAGCGCGCAGTTGAGGCCGACCGACAGCGGCCGCGCGTGCTGCACCGAGTAGTAGAACGCCTCGGCCGTCTGGCCGGAGAGGGTGCGGCCGGAGCGGTCGGTGATGGTGCCGGAGATCATCACCGGCAGCCGCCCTCCCAGCTCGCGGAACAGCTCGGACAGCGCGAACAGCGCGGCCTTGGCGTTCAGCGTGTCGAAGATCGTCTCGACCATGATCACGTCGGCACCGCCGTCGATCAGGCCGCGCGCCGACTCGGTGTAGTTGGCTGCCAGCTCCTCGAACGTCACGTTGCGGAAGCCCGGGTCGTTGACGTCCGGCGACAGCGAGGCGGTGCGGCTGGTGGGCCCGAGCACGCCGATCACGAAGCGCGGCTTGTCCGGGGTCTTCGCCGTCATGGCGTCGCAGGCCTCGCGGGCCAGCGCGGCGCCGGCGCGGTTGAGCTCGTAGGCGAGGTGCTCGAGGTGGTAGTCGGCCTGGCTGATCCGGGTCGAGTTGAAGGTGTTGGTCTCGACCAGGTCGGCGCCGGCTTCCAGGTAGGCGGTGTGCACGCCGCGGATGATGTCCGGCTGGGTCAGGGTGAGCAGGTCGTTGTTGCCCTTCAGGTCGCAGGCGCCGGGGTGATCGTGCGCGTGCGCGGTGTCGTGACCGCCGGCGAAGCGGTCGCCGCGGAAGGCGGCCTCGTCCAGCCCGTGCCCCTGCAGCATGGTGCCCATGCCGCCGTCGAGGATCAGGATGCGCTCGCGCAGCGCCGCCTCGAGCCGGGCGACGCGATCGGGGTGCAGCCAGGGCAGGGTGGTCATGGGGACTCCTGAAAAGCGGTCTGCGGCTTGCGCGCCAGCAGGCTGATGACTTCGAAATGCGGCGCCTTGCGCTCGCGGCTCAGGTGGTTGGCGCTGATCACTTCCAGTCCGGCGCTGGCGGCGAAGCCTCCCAACTGCTTCAGCGAGAAGCCAAGGTTGGTGTGGTCGAACGGCTCGACCGCGGTCCGGTGATCGTGCTCACCCAGGGTCACCGCCAGCAGGCGCCCGCCGGGACGCAGTACCGCCGCAGCCTCGGCTACGGCGCGAGCAGGGCTTTCGGCATAGGTGAGGGCATGCAGCATCAGCACCAGGTCGAAGCGGCGCTCGCCCAACTCCAGCGCCTGCATGTCACCCTGGCGGACCTCGACGTTGGCGAAGGGCTGCAGGCGACGGGCAGCGGCCTCGACCACCCGCTCGCTGGAGTCGATGCAGACGATCGAGCGGGCATGCGGTGCCAGCAGTTCGGCGGTGATGCCGTCGCCGGAGGCGATGTCCAGCACGTCGCCGGTTTCCAGCAGCTGCAGCAGCGAGCGGGCCAGCGTCTCCCAGGTACGGCCGGGCGAATAGTGGCGTTCCATGTCGCCGGCGACCGTGTCGGCCCAGCCGGCCTCGCGGGCGCGTTGGGCCAGCACGCCGGGGACGCGGGCCGCATCCTCGCGCAGCAGGGCGTCATCGATGCTCTCGCGCAGCGATTTCACCAGCTGGTGCTGGTGCTCGTCGCCCTCGGTGTTGGCGCGGTAGTAGGCCGACACGCCGGCACGTCGGTCGCGGACGAGGTTCGCCTCTTTCAACTTGGCCAGGTGGGTGGACACGCGCGGCTGCGCCAGGTGCAGTACCGCGGCCAGTTCGGCCACGGTCAGCTCCTCGCTCTCCAGCAGCGCCAGCAGGCGTACCCGGGTGGGATCTGCAAGCAGACGCAGCACACTGGAGGCAGTCGCCAGATCCATGAAATATCCCTGTATCAAGATGCAAAGATGGAAGGGTAGGAATCGCTGCCGGCCGAGTCAATAGCGCATGCTGGCGGAGGCGGTCATGAGCGCTGCGGCTTGTGCTGTCAGCCCGGCTGCCAACACCTCAAGGAGGGCCTGCCATGAAATGGATCGTCGCTTTTCCCGTGCTGCTTGCCGTGGCCGGGTGCCAGACCACGCCAGCCGGCACCGTGCAGGCCGCCGCTGCGCTGCCGGATCGCGCGGCGGCATCCCCGCCTTTGCCGGTCGCCGACCAGGTCTGCAGCGATGGCACACCGGTGGTGTCGCTGGGAGATTGTCCCTCGGCGGCGCAGCAGCGCCGGAACGAGCAGCAGCGCATCTCCCGGACCATCCTGGATATCCACGCCCACGGCGGCTGAGGCCGGATTGCTGCGATGCACATGAGCGATGGCGGGCGACTCGCTAAAATTGCCGGTTTCCGTTATCGAACCGGAGCATTTCGTGGATTTCCGTTTTACTGAAGACCAGTTGTCGATCCAGGCGATCGCCCGCGATTTCGCGCTCAAGCGGATCGCCCCTGTGGCGGCCGAGCTCGACGCCAGGGGCGAGTTCCCGCTGGACAATATTCGCGAGATGGGTCAGCTCGGCCTGATGGGCATCGAAGTGCCCGAGGAGTACGGCGGCGCGGGCATGGATCCGGTGGCCTACGTGCTGGCGATGATCGAGGTCGCCGCGGCCGACGCGGCCACCTCCACCGTGATGTCGGTGAACAACTCGCTGTTCTGCAACGGCATCCTCAAGCACGGCACCGAGGAACAGAAGCAGAAGTACGTGCGGGCGATCGCCCAGGGTGAGGCGATCGGCGCCTATGCGCTGACCGAGCCGCAGTCCGGCTCCGACGCCTCGGCCATGCACACCCGCGCCACCAGGAACGAGAATGGCGACTGGGTGATCAACGGCAAGAAGAGCTGGATCACCTCCGGCCCGGTGTGTCGCTACATCGTGCTGTTCGCGATCACCACGCCGGGCATCGGCGCCAAGGGCGTGTCCGCCTTCATCATCGACACGCAGAAGCCGGGCTTCCACGCTGGCAAGACCGAGCCGAAGCTGGGCATCCGTGCCTCGGCCACCTGCGAGATCGAGCTCAACGAGTACGTCTGCTCCAAGGACGACGTGCTGGGCGAGGTCGGCAAGGGCTTCTCCATCGCCATGGGCGTGCTCGATGCCGGCCGCATCGGCATCGCGTCGCAGGCGGTGGGCATCGCCCGGGCCGCGTACGAGGCCACGCTGCAGTGGTCGCGCGACCGCAAGGCCTTCGGCCACCCGATCGGCACCTTCCAGATGACCCAGGCCAAGATTGCCGACATGAAGTGCAAGCTCGACGCGGCGACCCTGCTCACCCTGCGCGCTGCGTGGGCCAAGGGCGAGGCCGAGAGGAACGGCGGCCGCTTCGGTACCGAGGCGTCGGTGGCCAAGCTGGTCGCTTCCGAGGCGGCGATGTGGATCACCCACCAGGCGGTGCAGATCCACGGCGGCATGGGCTATTCCAAGGAGCTGCCGCTGGAGCGCTATTTCCGCGACGCCAAGATCACCGAGATCTATGAGGGCACCAGCGAGATCCAGCGCATCGTGATCGCGCGCAACGAGACGGGGCTGCGCTGAATCGGTCGGGCTCCGGCCGGCAGCGGGGCATCGCCCACCTGCCGGCCCACCCAGCCAGGTCCCTCCCTTCAGGGGGCGTGGTCGGGGAACCAGCGACGCAGTTGTGGCTTCAGTCGTAGCGCGGAACGTTCCACGGTGTGCCACGATAACCAGGCGATGGCACTGCTAACGACGATGGCAAACGCCAGTGTTCCCGCCAGCGATGGCGTGCCAGGCCAGCTGCGGATGATCGCCTGCTGCACGAAATACGCGTACAGATAGGTGCCGTATGAGAGGTCGCCGAATCGACCGGCTGCCCGCAGCCCGGGAGTGCTCCGGGTGCCGATGGCGAGCACCACGGCCGGAATCGCCGCCCATTCTCCGAGGGCGGGAAGGTGCGTGGCGGAGGCGATCGCCAGCAGCGCCAGGATGACGATCCACAGCCACCGCCGGGCCCGCAACAGTTCCGCCCGGAACTGCCGTGCGCATGTGCCTGTGAAGAAGAAGGCGACGTAGAGCGTGTACAGGTTCTGATGTGCATCTGCGCCGGCATGGCCGGGCAGCGTCCTGGCGAAGGTGACCGCGCAGGCGATCAGCGCCAGCAGCGACAGCAGGCGCCGACGCAAGCCGATGAGCCCGAGCAGTCCGAGATACAGGTAGCACTTGGTTTCCAGGCGGATCGTCCACCAGCTGCCGTTGACCGCCCCAGACGGCTCGCCATCGAACACCCCCGGCAGGTGGAAGGCCTGCCGCAACTCGAGATTCCGCGCGATGAAGTGCCTGGTCTCGTGCCCAAAGTAGGTGCCGGTCGGGGCAGTGGTAAGCAGGGCGCCGGCGAACACGATGAACAGAGTCGCGGTCGCCAGCGCCGGCCAGATCCGGAGCATCCTGCGTAGCAGGAAACGCACGATATGCGGATCGCGATACCAGCTCTCCGCGACCAGGTAGCCACTGATGGTGAAGAACACCATTACCGCGACCTCGCCCAGCGTGTGGCCGGTGGGGGCCGGTTGCGCGCGGCCGAGGAAGAAGAACTGGTGGGACACCATTACCAGCCATGCGGCGGCCAGGCGCAGGGCATCGAAGTTGTTGGCATGTTCCAGCCCATCCGGTCTGGCTGGAGCGACGGCTGACTGCATGCGGGCGACACTTCGGGGCGGGGTGCCTGTGGGCACGACGACATCCTTGTCCAGTGGTCGGGAGCCCCCCGCCCTCCGTGGCGTACGGAGAGCAGGGCGGAGCGGGGATCATGCGCCCCGTCGCGGATCCGAGTCGAACGGCTGCATGCCGCCGTGTCCGGTCGACGGCGCACCATCGTCGTGATGATGGTCCAGCCGGTCACCCAACAGGCGCCGCACCGTGACGTAGAACACCGGGATAAGCAGCAGGCCTAGGAAGGTGGCGAACGTCATGCCACCGATCACGCCGGTACCGATCGCGTGGCGCGAATTGGCGCCGGCACCGGTGGAAACGGCCAGCGGCAGCACACCGAGGATGAAGGCCAGCGAGGTCATCAGGATCGGGCGCAGTCGCAGTCGTGCTGCCTCGATCACCGCCTCGCGCAGGGGCCTGCCGGCCGCCTGCTGCTCGACGGCGAACTCGACGATCAGGATCGCGTTCTTCGCCGCCAGGCCGATCACCGTGATCATGCCGATCTTGAAGTAGATGTCGTTCGGCAGGCCCCGCGCCATCGAGAACACCACGGCACCGAGCAGGCCCAGCGGTACCACCAGCAGCACCGACACCGGGATCGACCAGCTCTCGTAGAGCGCGGCCAGGCAGAGGAACACGATCACCACCGACAGCACCATCAGCAGCGTGGCGGCGTTGCCGGAGAGGATCTCCTGGTAGGACTGCCCGGTCCAGTCGTAGCCGAAGCCCTTGGGCAGGTCGTCGTTGACGATCTTCTCCATCTCGCCCATCGCCTGGCCGGTGGAATAGCCCTGCGCCGGGTTGCCCACGATCTCCACCGCCGAGTAGCCGTTGTAGCGGGCCAGCGCGGGAGAGGCCATGTGCCACTTGGCGTCGACCACGCTGGAGATCGGAATCATCTGCGGCGTGCCGTCCGCATTGGTCTGTGTGCTCGGCGTGTAGATGTGCTGCAGCGCATCCGGCCCCATGCGGTAGGGCTGGTCGGCCTGCATCAGCACGCGCTTGACGCGCCCGCCATAGGCGAAGTCGTTGACGTAGACCGGGGCCAGGGTCAGCTGGATCGCGGTGTAGATGTCGCTGACCGACAGGCCCAGTGACTGCGCCTGGGTGCGGTCCACGTGCAGCTGCAGGGCCGGGGCGTCTTCCAGCGCCTGCGGGCGGATGCCGGTGAGCTTCTCGTCCTGTGCGGCCTTCGCCAGCAGTGTATTGCGTGCCTGGGTGAGTTCCGCGCGGGTCTGTCCCGCGCGCGCCTGCAGCCACATGTCGATGCCGCCGAACTGGCTGAGGCCGCGGATAGTCGGCAGGTTCACCATGAAGATCTGCGCATCGCGGATGCTGCCCAGCGCACGGTTGGATTCGGCGATGAACTGGTCGGCGGTTTCCTTGCGTTCGGACCAGTCCTTCAGGTGCACGAAGGTCATGCCGGTGTTTTCACCGGCGCCGACGAAGCTGAAGCCGGATACCTGGAACATCCCCTCCACCGCCGGATTCTTGAGCAGGACGGCGCGGATCTCCTTCATCACGTGCTCGGTGCGCGAGACCGTCGCTCCAGGCGGCAGCGAAACGATGGCCAGCGCCACGCCCTGGTCCTCGCTGGGCACGAAGCTGGTGGGCATGCGGTTGAAGAGCACGCCGCACAGCACCACGATCACCACAAATACCGCCATCCAGCGCGGTGCGTGACCGACCGCGCTGTGGATGTGGCCACCATAGGTGTGGGTGACGCGGTCGAAGATGCGGTTGAACGCGCGGTAGACGATGTTCTTCTTGTGCTCGTGCTCCGGCCTGAGGATGCTGGCGCACAGGGCCGGGGTGAACGACAGCGCGAGGAACGCGGAAAAGCCCATCGACACGGCAATGGTCAGCGCGAACTGCTTGTAGATCACGCCGGAGGCGCCCGGTTGCAGGGCCGAGGGCACGAACACCGCCGCCAGCACCACGGTGATCGCCACGATGGCACCGGTGATCTGGCCCATCGCCTTGCGCGTGGCGTCCTTCGGCGACAGGCCCTCCTCGGTCATGATGCGCTCGACGTTCTCGATCACCACGATCGCGTCGTCCACCACGATGCCGATCGCCAGCACCATGCCGAACAGGGTCAGCTGGTTGACCGTGAAGCCCAGCGGCAGCAGGCCGATGAAGGTGCCAAGCAGCGCCACCGGAATCACCAAGGTGGGGATGATCGTGGCGCGGATGTTCTGCAGGAACACCAGCATCACCAGAAACACCAGCACCATCGCCTCGACCAGCGTGTGCATCACCTCCTTGATGGAGATGCGCACGAACGGCGTGCTGTCGTAGGGCACCGACCAGGTCACGCCGGGCGGGAAGCTCTTGGCCAGCTCGGTCATCTTCGCGCGCACCGCGGTGGCGACATCCAGCGCGTTGGCGCCGGGCAGCAGCTGCACGCCGAAGGCGCCGGCTTCCTGGCCGTTGTACTGGGCATGGAAGCCGTAGTTCTGGGGGCCGAAGGCGATGCGCGCCACGTCACGCAGGCGCACTGCGGTGCCGTCGCTGTTGGCGCGCAGGATGATGTCGCCGAACTGCTCGGGCGTCGAGAAGCGGCCTTCGGCCGACACGGTGGCGCTGAAGCCCTGCCCGGGCGGTGCCGGATCCGCACCCAGCGAGCCGGCCGCGAATTGCACGTTCTGCGCGCGGATCGCCGCCAGCACCTGGGAGGCCGACAGGCCATAGCCGTGGAGCTTGTCGGGATTGAGCCAGATCCGCATCGCGTATTCGGAACCGATCTGGCGGATGTTGCCCACGCCGGAAATGCGCGAGACCTGGTCGAGCACCTGCGAGGCGACGATGTCGTTGAGTTTCGCGCCATCGATGGCCGGATTGCTCGAGGTGAGCGCCACGAACATCAGGAAGTCCGGGTTGGCCTTGGCTACCACCACGCCCTGCTGGGTCACCTCGGAAGGCAGCCGCGGCGTGGCCAGCGAGACCTTGTTCTGTACCTGCACCTGGGCGATGTCGGGATCGGTCCCGGTTTCGAAGGTCAGGGTGACCGACGACGAGCCGTTGGCGCTGGACGATGAGCTGAAATAGAGCAGGTGGTCGATGCCGGTCAGCTGCTGCTCGATGACCTGGGTCACCGTCTTTTCCGTGGTGTCGGCGCTGGCGCCCGGGTAGGACGCGCTCACCGTCACCTGCGGCGGGGCAATGTTCGGGTAGGACTCGATGCCCATGTTGAGCACCGCCAGCGTGCCACCCAGGGTGATCAGGATGGCCACCACCCAGGCGAAGATCGGGCGATCGATGAAAAAGCTGGGCATGGATGCGCTCCGTTACTTGCCGCGCGCCGCCGACTGGCCCGCGGCGGACGCGGAGCCGGATGGTCCGGGCGTCCAGGGCTCGGCCGTCGCGGGGGCGCCGTCCTTGACCTTCTGCAGGCCGGAAACGATGACCTTGTCATTGGCCGCCAGCCCGTCGGTTACCACCCAGTGGCTGCCGCTGGCCTGGTCGGCGGTGACGTCCTTGCGCGCCACCTTGCCGTCCTTGCCGACCACCATCACGTAGGCACCGACGGTGTCGCGCTGCAGGGCGGGCTGTGGCACGAGGAACACCTTGTGCTGCTCGCCCAGGCGTGCCTTCAGGGTCACGTACATCCCCGGCAGCAGCACGTGGCCGGGGTTGGGCACCGTCGCACGCAGGTCGACCGAGCCGGTGGCCGGGTTCACCGTGGTGTCGGAAAAGTCCACCGTGCCGGGATGGTCGTAGCGGCTGCCGTCGGGCAGCGCGACCTCGACGGTGGCCTTGTCGGTGGCGGCGAGGGTGACGCTGCCATCGGCCTGGGAGCGGCGCATCTGGTCGAGCTCCGCGGTGCTGAGGCTGAAGTTCACGTACAGCGGATCGATCTGGTCCACCGTGGTCAGCAGGGTCGCGTCGCCCTGGCCGACCAGGGCACCCTCGGTCACCTGCTGCTTGCCGGCACGACCGTCGATCGGCGACCGGACACTGGCATAGCCCAGGTTGATGCGGGCGGTCTGCACGTTCGCCTGGGCCTGCTGCACGCTGGCTGCAGCGGTGCGCTCGGCGGCCAGTGCGTTGTCCAGGTCGGACTTGGACACGTAGCCTTTGGGTGCCAGTTCGCGCACGCGCTCGGCGGCCACCTTGGCATTGGTGTAGGAGGCGCGTGCCTGGGCCAGGTTCGCCAGGCTGGCATCGAGCGCCGCCTTGAGCGGCGCAGGATCGATCTGGAACAGCAGCTGGCCCTTCTTCACGTCGGAACCTTCCGCATAGACGCGCTTGACCAGAACGCCCGCGACCCGCGCGCGCACATCGGCGCTGCGATAGGGCGACAGGCGGCCGACCAGGTCCTTGGTCAAAGGCTGGTTCGTCGGCGCGACGGTCACGACGCCAACCTTGGGCGGCGGCGGTGCCGGCTGGGCATTCCTGTCCTTGCCTCCGCATGCAGCCAACGCCAGCAGGCCCAGGCACAACAGGGGGGCGCGCAGTGAAGAGGGGTTCATGAAAACTCCATGATCGCGTGGTCAGGTTTATTCGGTGCCGCAACATGGCCAGGCTGCGAACCTTTGGCGGGGAGGGATCGCAGTTGCCGACGGGATTCGGCGGGGGAGCGCCGGCACCTTGCCGCCCGCCCGCGGATCGCGTTGCGGTGCATGGCACGGACGTCAAAACACCAATATACCCAGCAGTACAAAATTTGTCTCGCTCGTTGGCCTGGCTTGGCTGGGCCCTTTTCGCACTTGTGGTCGGGCCGGATTTGTGACAACGAACCTGGGTGCGCTAGCCGTGCTTCGACACCGTGCCGCGTCGAATCATTTCGAGCACGAACGAGGGAGTGTTGCCAGGGCTGGAACGGCGTCTCGGGTGTGTTGCGGTGAAGACGTTTTCTATTGCGGTGCAGCGCAACCCGGCAGCGGTTTTCCATGCGCCCGGGCATGGCAGAAAACGGCCTCGCGCGGTGGATTCGACGAAACGCGAAGCGTATCCTTCGCGGGCTTTTTGTTCCCCCTCTGCATCCACTGAACAGTAGAAGCCATGAATGCGATTCGCGCGGCCGTGAATGAGTCCCTCGCAGCAGCTGTCATCGACGAAACAAGCAAAAAGGATTCGCCCGTCCAGCGCCTCCAGGAGGCGCAATTTTTTATCCGCACCTTCTTCGCGCGACTGGCCGCTGGCGACGAGTCGCTGCATACCCCGGCGCAGTGGGCTGAGCTGGTGCTCGATCTGCTCGGATTCATCGCCCGGCGCGAACCCGGCCGGGCATCGGTGCGAGTGACCAATCCCGCGCTCGGTCATGACGGCCGCAGCGTCGTGGAGGTGGTGACCGACGACATGCCGTTCCTGGTCGACACCGTCAGTATGATTCTCTCGGCGGATGGTCCCATCCATACGGTGATCCACCCGGTGGTCAGGGTCGTGCGGGATGCCGCGGGCGCCCTGCAGTCCATCGGCGGCGACCAGGGCCAACCCGAATCGGTGATGCATTTCGAGATCGACCGGCTTGCCGACGGTGAGCCGCAGGCCGAGCTGAAGGCCCGGATCGAGTCCGCGCTGGATGACGTCCGGCTGGCTGTCCGCGACTGGGAGGCGATGCGGGACAAGGCCCGGGCCATTGCCGCCGAGCTGCCGGTCCGCCCGAACACGCGCGATGTGGCCGCGACGACCGAGTCGGCGGAGTTCCTGCGCTGGCTGGCCGACGACAACTTCACCTTCCTCGGCTACCGCGAATACGAAGTTCGCCAGGGCGAAGGCGGCGAAGTGCTGCAGTCGGTCGAAGGCTCGGGACTGGGCATCCTGTCCGGTACCGAGCGTTCTCTGGCGCCGCGCTCGGTGGCCTCGCTCGGTGCCCATGGCGCCACCGCCGGCTCGATCGAGCCGGTGATCCTGACCAAGACCAACGCCCGTTCGCAGGTGCATCGTCCGGGCCACATGGACTATGTCGGCGTGCTGCGCTTCGATGCCAACGGCAAGCCGATCGCCGAGCAGCGCTTCCTCGGCATGTTCTCGTCCAATGCCTACATGGCCCGCCCGCAGGACGTGCCGGTGGTGCGCGACAAGGTGGAGGCCGTGCTGACCCGCTCCGGGTTGAAGCGCGATTCGCATTCCGGCAAGTCGCTGCGCCACATCCTGGAGACGCTGCCGCGCGACGAGCTGTTCCAGTCCAACGAGGACGAGCTGTACCAGGCGGTTTCCGGCATCCTGGAGCTGCGCCAGCGCGCGCGAACCCAGCTCTTCGTGCGCCGCGACCGTTACGGTCGCTTCTTCACCTGCATGGTGTTCGTGCCGCGCGAGCGCTTCAACACCACGGTGCGCGAACGTATCGAGGCGCTGCTGCGCGAGGCGCTGCACGGCCAGGAGCTGGATTCGACCGTGCTGCTGGGCGACTCCGCGCTGGCGCGCCTGCACGTGGTGGTGCGTCCCCGCGTGGGCGAGCAGGTGTCCTACGACCTGCACGCGCTGGAAGAGGGCGTGGCCGGCATCGTGCGCAACTGGCAGGACGAGGTGCGCGACTCGCTGGTCGGCCGGCTCGGTCCGCAGCGGGGCGTGGTGCTGGCCAATCGCTATGCCCGCGCCATGCCGCCCGGTTACATCGACGAGGTCGCTCCGGCCGTGGCTGCGGCCGACATCGAGGCGCTGGCCAGCCTCGAGGGCGACGATGCCATTCGCATGTCGCTGTATCGCCACGCGGACGGTTCGCTGCGCTTCAAGGTGATCCATGCCGGCGAGCCGATCCCGCTGTCCGAGGCGCTGCCGATGCTGGAGAACATGGGCGTGCGCATGCTGGCCGAGCACGTGTACAGCCTGGAGGGGCAGGAGCGCCCGCTCACCATCCACGACTTCGAGGTCAAGCCCAAGCAGCCGCTGAGCTTCGAGCTGGAGCACGTGCGCGATCGCTTCGAGCGCGCGTTCGAGGCGCTGTGGCGCGGCCAGGCCGAGAGCGACGGCTTCAACAACCTGGTGCTGTTTGCCCAGGCCGACTGGCGCCAGATCGCTGTGCTGCGCGGCTACTGCAAGTACCTGCAGCAGGTCGGCATCGCGTTCTCGCAGACCTACATGGAAGCCACGCTCAACCGCTACCCGGCAATCGCCGGCGTGCTGATCGAGCTGTTCCATGCCAAGTTCGATCCGCGCCGCGAATCGCTCTCGGCCGACGAGCTGGTCCGCGCAGGCGAAGACCTTCGCCGCGAGATGCTGGCGCTCATCCCGGAGTCGACGCGCAATGCACGGCCGGACCTGGTCGACGGCATGGTGGCGTGCCTGGCCAAACCTCGGGCGGAGCAGGAGCGGGCACTGGTCGAGGCGCTGCGCACATTGCTCGACGACGTCGCCAGCCTGGACGACGAGCGCATCGTCAAGAGCTATCTCGATGTCATCGGCGCGACCCTGCGCACCAGCTTCTTCCAGCAGTGGGACGGCCAGTTCCGTCCGTACATCAGCTTCAAGTTCGACTCGCACCGCGTGCCGGACGCGCCCAAGCCCGTGCCATACCGCGAGATCTTCGTCTACTCGCCGCGGGTCGAGGGCGTGCACCTTCGCTTTGGCCCGGTCGCGCGCGGCGGCCTGCGCTGGTCCGACCGTCGTGAGGACTTCCGCACCGAGGTGCTGGGCCTGGTGAAGGCGCAGATGGTGAAGAACACCGTGATCGTGCCGGTGGGCTCGAAGGGGGGCTTCTTCGTCAAGAATCCGCCCGAGGGCGGCGATCGTGACGCGCAGCTGGCCGAGGGCATCGCCTGCTACCGCCTGTTCATCGCCGGTCTGCTCGACATCACCGACAACCTGGTCGAGGGCAAGGTGGTGCCGCCGCACGACGTGGTCCGCCACGACCAGGACGATCCGTACCTGGTGGTCGCGGCCGACAAGGGCACGGCCACCTTCTCCGATATCGCCAACGCGATTTCGGTGGGGCACGGTTTCTGGCTGGGTGACGCGTTCGCCTCGGGCGGTTCCAACGGCTACGACCACAAGGCGATGGGCATCACCGCCAAGGGCGCGTGGGAGTCGGTCAAGCGCCACTTCCGGGCGCTGGGTCGCGACTCGCAGACGCAGGACTTCACCTGCGTCGGCATCGGCGACATGTCCGGCGACGTGTTCGGCAACGGCATGCTGCTGTCGCGCCACATCCGTTTGGTGGCGGCATTCGATCACCGCCATGTCTTCCTGGACCCGAATCCGGATGTGGAGCGTTCGTTCGTCGAGCGCGAGCGCATGTTCAAGCTGCCCCGCTCGAGCTGGGAGGACTACGACAAGTCGCTGATCTCCGCCGGCGGCGGCGTGTACCCGCGCAGTGCCAAGTCCATCCCGCTCTCGCCCGAGGTGCGTGCGGTGCTCGGCATCAAGGGCGACGTCACGCAGCTGTCGCCGACCGAACTGCTCAGCGCGATCCTCAAGGCGCCCGTCGACCTGCTGTGGAACGGCGGCATCGGCACCTACGTCAAGGCAAGCAGCGAGACGCACGCCGAGGTCGGCGACCGCGCCAACAACGCGCTCCGCGTGAACGGCGCGGAGTTGCGCTGCAAGGTGGTGGGCGAGGGCGGCAACCTGGGCATGACCCAGAAGGGGCGCATCGAGGCGGCGCACCACGGCGTGCTGCTCAACACAGACTTCATCGACAACTCCGCCGGCGTGGACACCTCCGACCACGAGGTGAACATCAAGATCCTGCTCGGCGACGCCATGCAGCGTGGTGAGCTCACCGACGAGGCACGCAACGAACAGCTGCGCGTGATGACCGACGAGGTCGGCCGGCTGGTACTGTGGGACAACTATCGCCAGAACCAGGCGATCACGGTGATGGAGCACCAGTCGATCAAGCGCATCGGCTCGATGGCGCACTTCATCCGCACGCTGGAAAGCGAGGGCCTGCTCGACCGCCAGGTGGAGAACCTGCCGAGCGACGCCGAACTGACCGAGCGCAAGACCCGCGGCCAGGGCCTGACCCGGCCAGAGCTCTCGGTGCTGCTGTCCTACGACAAGATCAAGCTGTTCCAGCAGCTGCTCGAGTCCGACGTGCCGGAGGATCCGTACCTCTCCAAGGAGCTGGTCCGCTATTTCCCCGAGCCGCTGCACGGCAAGTACGCCGAGCACATGCAGCGGCATCGCCTGAAGCGCGAGATCATCGCCACCGCGGTGACCAACTCGACGATCAACCGCATGGGCGCCACCTTCATGATGCGCATGCAGGAGGACACCGGGCAGGGGCCGGCGGCGATCGCCAAGGCCTACACCGCCGCCCGCGAAATCCTCGATGCCCGCGAACTGTGGGCGGAGATCGAGGCGCTGGACAGCAAGGTGGCCGAGAACACCCAGATCGACGCGATCTTGCAGATCTGGAACCTGCTGCGGCATATGACGCGCTGGCTGCTCAATCGTCCCGGCGGCACGCTGGATATCGCTGCCAACGTCGAGCGTTACCACGATCACGTCAGCGAGCTCCGCAAGGCGTTGCCCGATGCGCTCACCGACACCGGTCGCGGCGATTTCGAGTCCAGCCAGGAGAAGTGGGAGGGGCTTGGCCTGCCGGGTGATCTCGCCGTGCGTCTGGCCAGGCTCTCCGAGCTTCGCGCCGCGCTCGACATGGTCGAGGTGGCGCAGCAGAGCGGTGCGCCGATCGCCCGCGTGGCTACCGTGTTCTACGAACTGGGTGAGGCGCTCGACCTGGAATGGTTGCGCGACCAGATCGAAGCGCTGCCGGTGGAGGGCGCCTGGCACGCGCAGGCCCGCGGTTCGCTGCTGGACGAGCTCAACCATCAGCATCGTGCGCTGGCGCTGCAGGTGCTCTCCCTGTGCGGCGACCGGACCGACCGCACGCCGGTGCAGGCCTGGCTCGAGCGTGACGATGCGACGCTCAAGTACACCCGGGCCATGCTGGCGGAGATCCTGGCGCAGAACGCGGACTACCCGATCGCCTCGGTCGCCGTTCGCCGGCTGGCGCAGCTGGCCCAGGTACCGGTCGGCTGACCACGTCCGCCCTCCTGCATGGAGGGCGGCTGCGATCGTCCATGGATGCGCCGCGCCGTCGCCTGACGGCGCGGCGCTCCTGTAAGCTCGAAGGGTTGCCATCGCCCGCGGATACGCCATGCGCTTTGCCTTCGTCGCCAGCGATACACCGGTCGCCCAGCAGGCGCGCCGAAAACTGGTGGCCCAGTACGGCGACGTGCCGCCAGCGCAAGCCGAAGTGATCGTGGCACTGGGGGGCGATGGCTTCATGCTCCGCACCCTGCATGCACACCGCGACGGGCAGGTGCCGGTCTACGGCATGAAGCTGGGCCGGGTCGGCTTCCTGATGAACAAGCACCGGCTCGAAGATCTGCCCGGGCGCATTACCCAGGCCCACGCGGCGACACTCCATCCGCTGGAAATGCACACCACCGATGCCGATGGCGTCGAGGCCACGGCGATCGCCTTCAATGAGGTCTCGCTGCTTCGCCAGAGCAACCAGGCGGCGCACCTGGAAGTGAAACTCAACGGCACGGTCAAGCTGTCCAACCTCATCTGCGACGGCCTCCTCGTGTCCACGCCGGCCGGTTCCACCGCCTACAACCTGTCGGCCCATGGCCCGATTCTGCCGCTGGATGCCAATGTGCTGGCGTTGACGCCGATCAGCCCGTTCCGTCCGCGCCGCTGGCGTGGCGCGATCCTCCCGCACCTGACCGAAGTCGGCCTGCGCGTGCTCGACCCGGGCAAGCGCCCGGTGAGCGCGACGGCCGATTTTCACGAGGTGCGGCACGTACGCGAGGTGTCGATCCGGCAGGCGCGCGACCAGGGGGTTCGCCTGCTGTTCGATCCGGAGCACAACCTCGAGCAGCGCATCCTGGACGAGCAGTTCGCGCTCGACTGAGCGACGCCGGCATCGGCCGGATGCGCTAGATTGCACGACATGACCGTGCACTTTCCCGATGCCCACGATCCGGCGGCCAGCCAGGACAACCGGTTGGTCGTTGCGATCTCCTCCCGCGCGTTGTTCGATCTCGGCGACAGCCACAGCCTGTTCGAGCGCGATGGACTGGATGCCTACCGCCAGTTCCAGATCGAGCACGAGGAAGAGATCCTCCGGCCGGGCGTGGCGTTTCCGCTGGTGCAGAAACTGCTGGGTCTTAACCGGCTGGCCGGCGACGTGCCGCCGGTCGAGGTGATCCTGCTGTCGCGCAATTCCGGTGACACCGGCCTGCGCATTTTCAACGCGATCCAGCATTACGGGCTGGAGATCAGCCGCGCCGCATTCACCAGCGGTGCGCCGACGTCCGATTACGTGGCCCCGTTCAAGGCCGACCTGTTCCTTTCCGCCAATGCCGAGGACGTCGGGCGTGCGCTGGCGGCCGGAGTCGCGGCCGCGACAATCCTGCCCAGCACCGCCCCGCCTCGCGCCAGCGAACAGCTGCGCATCGCCTTCGATGGCGATGCGGTGATCTTCGGCGACGAGGGCGAGCGGGTCTCGCGGGAGGAGGGGTTGGCCGCCTTCCATCGCAGCGAACACGAGAACGCGGCCGAGCCGCTCTCGGTCGGTCCGTTCCGCGGATTCCTCACGGCGGTCCATCGCCTGCAAGCCGCGTTCCCCGCCGAGAACTCGCCGATCCGTACGGCGCTGGTCACCGCACGTTCGGCCCCGGCGCACAAGCGGGTGATCCTGACCCTGCGCAAGTGGGGCGTGCGCATCGACGAGGCGCTGTTCCTCGGTGGTCGGGACAAGGGGCCGTTCCTGGATGCGTTCGGTGCCGACATCTTCTTCGACGATTCGCCGGCCAACGTGGAATCGGCACGCCGCCACGTGGCTACCGGGCATGTGCCGCACGGGGTGAGCAACCGTTGAGTCGCTCGCCGGCCATGGGGCCGGTGATGGCGCGGCGCGTTTGTTCTATCGTGGGCTGCCGCCAGGGTGGCGGCTCAAGGAGGAATCACCATGAAACCAAGTCATCGCTTGCTTGTTTCCGTGCTCCTGCTGCTGGCCGTCGCCGGCATAGGCAGTGCAGCGGCACAGACCGTGATCGTCGTATGCCATCCTTGCATCATGACCTACCAGGACTGCCTGGACAGCGGCCAGTCGCCCAACTATTGCCAGACACACACCTACGCCTGTTGCCCACCCATGTCCTCTACGCAGACGGGTGTGCAACCGGTCGCCGACCGGGCGAACAAGTCCGGAAAGGCCTGAAACGGCGCATTGCGCGCTGGCTTCGCGGGGCGCGATGCGCCCCGCACTCTTTCCTCTCAGGGGACCGCGTGCCCCTGGCTGGCCGTCCAGATCGCATACCAGTCCTCGTTGTCCAGGCGGAGATCGAGCGCATCGAGTGCTTCCCGGATTCCGTCGATGCGCCCGCTGCCGGTGATCGGATGAGGCCGCGAGGGATGACGCAGGATCCACGCATAGGCCAGGGTGGCGATGCTGGTGTCCAGGCGCGCAGCGATGGCGCTCATCTCGTTTCGGAGCCGGACGGCACGTTCGTCCTGCCCGGAGAACAGCCTGCCGCCAGCGAGGGGCGACCAGATCATCGGCCGGCAGCCCAGCGCCTGGGCCTGATCCAGAGTCCCATCGTCGAGCGCACCCGGCGCCAGCGGCGACAGTTCCAGCTGATTGGTGACCAGGGGATGATGGCGGTTCAGCAGGTCGAACTGGCTGGCGCTGTGATTGGAGACCCCCCATTGGGCCACCTTGCCCTCCCGGGTGAGTGTCCGGAAGGTGTCGGCCAGGGCGGCAGCATCCATCAGGTAATCCGGGCGATGGATCAGCACCAGGTCCAGTTGTTCGGTCCGGAGCTGCGCCAGCGATCGTTCCACCTGGCCGCGGACATAGGCAGCTGAGGTGTCGTAGTGATTGACCCGGTAGGGCCGGTCGGCGGAACGCAGCCGGATACCGCATTTGGTGATGAGCCGCATCCGCTGGCGTAGCGCCGGAGCTGCCTCCAGCGCCTCACCGAACAGGCCTTCGGCCCGATAGTCGCCGTAGATGTCCGCCAGGTCGAACGACGTCACTCCCAGGTCGAGTACCTGCTCGATCCAGCGCACGCGCTGGGCGGCGTCCAGTTTCCAGTCCGCAATGCGCCAGAGGCCGGCAATGATCGGAGACAGTGGTGACAGTTTCGGTGACATCGGGGCATCCGTGGGTGGAAGGGCATGGGTCCTGGAGGGGCGTCAGGGCAGGGGCTGCCGACGCCACCAGCGGGTGACCTGCTCCTCGCGCACCAGCGTGAACAGGCCCGCGCCGAGGATCAGCACGATGCCCACCAGCATGGGCCAGTCGAGTCGATCGCCGAACAGCCAGTAGCCGAAGCCGATCGCCCACAGCATCTGGCTGTACTGGGTCGGTGCGATCCGGTTGGCCGGCGTGAGCAGCGTGGCCAGCATCAGCAGCACGCCGGCGACGCCCTGCATCAGGCCGTAGCCAAGCAGCTTCATCCAGGCCGACGGGTCGGGCCAGACCATGTGCGGGAGCATGAAGATCCCGCCGACCAGCAGCGGGCCGATCACGCCGGCGCCGTAGAGGCTGATGCGTCTCTCGTGCTGGCCGGCCAGGCGCATGGCGACCATCGAGACCGCCCCGGACAGCCCGCAGGTGATCGCGGCAAAGTGACCGATGCCCAGTTGGCGGAAACCCGGGCGAAGCACCACGAGTACCCCGACGAAGCCGACCACGACCGCTGTCCAGCGGCGCCAGCCGACGTGTTCCCGCAGGAACAGCACCGACAGCAGCGTGACGAAGATCGGCATCAGGAAGATCAGCGCGAAGGTCTCCGCCATCGGAAGCAGGGTGAAGGCGATCACTGCGCTGATGTTGCAGACCGCACCGGTGATCGCGCGTATCCACCAGACTCCGGGACGCCGAGCAACGACCAGGTCGCGCAACCGGTCGCCCGGTGCACGAATGAAGGGCACGGCACCCAGGCAGAGCAGGGCGCCGACGAACACGACCTCGTAGGCCGGGATCGCTCCGCGGAGGGATTTCACGCAGGCGTCGCTGATCGCATAGGCCGCGTAACAGGCGAAACCGAGGATGACGCCTTGGCGCATGAAGGGGGAGCGTGGGCGGAAAGGAGGCGCATTGTCCCATGTCGACTTGCCGGTAGGACGCGGGACAAGAAAAAACCCGCCGGGCGAGGCCAGGCGGGTCGGTATTGGTGGAGGTGGCGGGAGTCGAACCCGCGTCCGAAGGCGCTCAACGCCCAGTACTACATGCTTAGCTCACCGTTGGATCTCGTCCCGCGACAGCACGATGTGCGAAGCGCATCGAAGGACCAGCCTGCTTGATTTGACCCTGGCCGACAGGCGGCGGCTTCGGGCGATCCCGTGATGATGACCCTACATCCACGAGCACGAGCACAAGTGGGTTCGGGGCTAGGCCTTAAGCGGCCAGAGCGTAGTTGTCGTCGTTGGCAACTATAAGTTTGCGGCTGGATTAACGAGGAAAGCTGCCCCCTCGGCATGCACCAGGCCATCTCACTACCCCCGTCGAAGCCAGAACACCCCCGGGAAGTACGAAACAGCTTCAACAGTATATGGGGCCGATGGCCCGGCCTTCAATGAATGCCTGTCGTCAGGCGGCCTTGTTGTGCGATCGCATCGTGCGCTGCTTCTCGCGCTGCCAGTCTCGCTCCTTGGCCGAATCGCGCTTGTCGTGCTCCTGTTTGCCGCGGGCGACGCCGATCTCCACCTTGACCTTGTTGCCCTTCCAGTACATCGCAGTAGGCACCAGGGTGTAGCCCTTGCGTTCGGTGGCGCCGATCAGGTGGTCGATCTCGTGACGGTGCAGCAGCAGCTTGCGGATGCGGCGATCCTCCGCTATGACGTGTGTGGATGCGCTGATCAGAGGCGGAATCGAGGCTCCATAAAGGAACAGCTCGCCGTCGCGCACGATCGCGTAGCTCTCGCCGAAGTTGATCCGGCCGGCGCGCAACGCTTTCAGCTCCCAACCCTGCAGGGCGATGCCTGCCTCGTAGCGCTGATCGATGTGGTACTCGTGGCGGGCGCGCCGGTTCAGCGCGATCGTGCCGCCGCCCTTGGTGTCCTTGTCCTTGCTCTTGCTCATGTCCGCTAGACTTCCGGGCGGTTGCCCTGTGCTGGGTCGGCCTCATATCCGGCAGGCCAACCTTTGAATCGTGATGTGTCGAGAGGCTTTGCGTGATCGAAATCCGCCGCAGCGCGCTGGTGACCTATACCCCCGCGCAGATGTTCGATCTGGTGAACGACGTGGAAGCATACCCAAAGCGCTTCGCCTGGTGTGCCGGTTCCCGCGTGCTGGAGCGCGGAGAGAACATGATGGTGGCGCGGCTCGACCTCAAGATGGCCGGCTTCAACCAGAGCTTCACCACCCGCAACACCGCCGAACGTCCCGAGCGCCTTCAGATGAGTCTGGTCGACGGGCCCTTCCGCAGCCTGGAGGGCCTGTGGACGTTCCAGGCCCTGGGGGAAAACGGTTGCAAGATCGCGTTTTCGCTCGACATCGACTACGGCGGCGTGATCGGCGCCGGCGCCATCAAGCTCGGCTTCCAGGGGCTCGCGGGCCGGATGGTCGAAGACTTCACGCGTGAGGCCCGGCGGACCTATGACTGACCGGGCGGCTCTGATCCGGGTGGATGTCGTGATCGCCATGCCTGGCTCCGCCTGGAATACCTCTCTGGAGCTTCCGCACGGAGCTACTGTCGCCGATGCCGCCGCGGCTATCGAGCGCATGGCAGGATGTCCTCAAATCGCCGCCGAGGCCATCCGTGCGAAGCGGGTGGGCGTATTCGGGCGCCGCGTCGATGACGATTTCACCCTGGGCGACGGTGACCGACTGGAACTCTATCGCCCGCTTACCGCCGATCCGAAGGAAGCCCGCCGTCGGAGGGCGGCCCGCCCCGGGTGAGGGAGCAGGCTTCGATGCGGCCTCAGTGCTGGTCGCCGCCTGTGTCGGCCGGGCCTTCGTTCTTGTCGCCCTTGGCGTCGTCGACCGGATAGCTCACCTTGAACTTCTGCGTTTCCTTCAGCAGCTTCTCGGCATCCTCGGCGAAGAAGTCACCTTCGGTGCGCACCAGGGTGTCGTTGTTGAAGGTCAGGGTGAAGGTGCGGATCTTGATCGGGCCACCGCGATGCTGCTGGGTCGAGACGTAATCCCAGCGATCATGGTCGAACGGGTCGCTGACCGAGGGCGATCCCAGCAAGACCAGCACCTGCCGCTTGGTCATGCCGGGCTTGAGTTGTTCGACAGCGTCCTTGGTGAGGATGTTGCCCTGCTGCACGTCGGGGGTGTACACGAGTCGGCAACTGGCCAAGGAAAGCGCCAGAGTGGCGAAACCCAGCGTGCGAATCAGCTTTTGCATGCGTGTTGCGTCCCGAACGTAAAGGTCACGGATGATACACTAACGGCCTTGCGATACCGCCCGCGGAGCCGGCAATGGATCAGGAAACCAGAGAGCTGCGCAAGGCCGGGTTGAAGGTCACCCACCCGCGTATGCGCATTCTCCAGATCTTCGAGGAAGAGGGTGTCCACCACCTCTCTGCCGAGGACATCTACCGCCGCCTGCTGGCTTCCCAAGAGGACATAGGACTGGCCACCGTTTACCGGGTACTGACCCAGTTCGAGGCGGCCGGTATCCTGATGAAGCACAATTTCGAGGGCGGGCAGGCGGTTTATGAACTCGACCGTGGCAAGCACCACGACCACATGATCGACGTAGACAGCGGCAAGGTCATCGAGTTCGTCAGCGAGGAAATCGAACGCCTGCAGCGGGAGATTGCCGCCAAGCACGGCTATGAGCTGGCGGACCACAGCCTGGTGCTGTATGTCCGTTCCAAGGACAGCCGCTCCCGATAGTGCATCGATGTGGGACCCGGGTGTCCGCGCCCGGAGGTTGGCTCGGTGCCTGCTGGAGGTAGGTAATAAAAAAAGCCGCAGACGGACTCCTGTCCATCTACGGCTTATCCGCTACCTGTTGGCGATGGATTCGGGCGAGTTGCTCGCAGAAACCCAGTCGTCGAAGGTATCGGCCGAGCAGCAATCCTTGCCGCCCTTCGAAGCCACCGTCCCCACGGTGACTTCGGCTCGCCATCTTGCAATGGCGGCTCCCCCACATCGATGGAAGGATCCTAACGAAGCCTTCACGAACCGGGTATCAGAAAAATTCCTAGGGATGACGCACGGACGGGTCGACCTTGCCGGGCGAAATATTGTTGCCACGCAACAAGATGCGCAGGTGGACCCCTGGCGTGCCCGGTCGCAGGCGGAACAGCCCGCCCAGCGAGGTGACCCGGTCGCGCATGCCCTGTAGCCCGCGACCTCCCCGCGGAATCGTCGACGGAAGGCCGTTGCCGTTGTCGCGAATGTCCAGCAGGGCCAGCGGAGCGCCATGGCGCTCCCCGATGCGCAGCCGCAGCCGGTACTGGCTGGCCTGGGCGTGCTTGACCGTATTGGTGGCACTTTCCTGCACCAGGCGGTAGATCGCAGTGCGGGTGTCGTCGTCGAGCAGCCTCGGATCGCCGTAAAGGTCGGTGATGTACTCCACCCCGGCGGCGTCCAGCAGGTCTCGTATCGGACCCTCCTCAAGTGCCCGAAGCAGGCCGAACTCGTCCAGCACGGCCGGGCGGAGGTCGTCCAGCAGCCGGTGCAGGGCCCGGCGCATGTGTCCGAGGATGGTGTTGACCGAGTGGACCACATCCTCCATGCCCGAGGCCTGCAGCCGGGCCTGGGCCAGCTTCATGTGGGTCTGGATGGCCGTGATGTTCTGGCCCAGTTCGTCGTGGAGTTCGGCCGCCATGTAGCGCCGCTGGCTCTCCTCGGCCTGCAGGTTACCGCGGGCGGCGTCGCGCAGCTGGCGGGCAAGCTGATCGAGCCGTCGGTTCACGGCGGCGAGATAGACATTCTGTTCGGCCACCCGCTCGCTGCTCCGGCGCAGGGCATCGGTAGCGGAGCCGAGCATCAGTGCACCGGTTCCCGCCACGGCAAGAAACAGATAGCCCGAGGCACTGGGGACCGGTTGCCCCACCACGAAGTCCACCAGGCTCATGCCCATGCTGGTGGTGATCATGGCCAGGCTGGCGCCGCGCCAGCCGTGGCGGAAGGCGAAGAACATCACCGGGGCAAGCGACAGCACGCGGGCGAACTGTGGCTGTGGCGCCGCGTGCTCGGAAAGCATCAGCAGGATGGCCATCGATGGCAGCATGACCAGCAGGCCGTCCATGATCAGGTTGGCGAGCATGCGCCGGCTGGGTCGGGCACGAACCAGCATGATCATCAGCGGAACCACCAGCAGGACACCCAGGTAGTTGCTCAGCAGATCCAGGCCCAGGGCCTCGATCATCGGGCTGGACGGGGCGGTCTGGTGCATCAGGGCGAGCAGCGCGGCATCCACCGCGGTGGTCGCTGTGACCACGAGCACCGCAGACAGCAGCAGGCGGGTCACGTCTTCCGGCACCCGCAGGCTCGGATGGAGGTTGGCCTTGCGCAGCAGCCACAGGCCGGTGGCCACGATCAGGGGGTCCGGTACGTCTCCGATAAGGAAGCCCAGCAAGCCCATCACCTCGTCGCGATGAACGTCCAGGAAAACGCTGGCCCCCAGCTCCATGCCGAGCAACCACGGCCACTGGCGCGTCGGCGTCAGCAGCAGGGCGCCGAAGCGCAGGCCGAAGGGGAGCATCCAGTAGGGCTGTTCGGTCGGCCACAACAGCAGCCAGGCCGCCAGGTAGCACACGCCGAGGAACGGGCCGGAGGCCAGGAGCCGGGTCGTAAGGGTCCGCATCGGGGCATGTTACATGTGCGATGCTTGGTGCGGTCGAGAGGGTGCGGCAGGGTGGAGAGGGGCATGTACAGCATTGTTCTGGTGGACGACCACGCCATCGTGCGTGAGGGGTTCAAGCGACTGATCGAGATGGAGCCCGACCTGGAGGTCGTGGCCGAGTGCCGCTGCGCCGATGACGCGGTGGATGCCATCAACCGGACTTCGCCCGACCTCGTGGCGCTCGACCTGTCGTTGCCCGACGGCAGCGGGCTGCCGCTGATCGAACACCTGCTCAGCGTGTCTCCCGGCAGCCGGATCGTGGTGCTCAGCATGCACGATGGCGAGCCTTACGTTTCGGAAGCTCTGCGTCGTGGTGCGAGCGGTTTCGTGACCAAGGGGGTTGCTCCGGAAGAGCTCGTTGCCGGACTCCGGGCGGTCATGGATGGGGAGTGCTACCTGAGCTCGGACCTGCGCCAGCGACGGGCTGAGCGGCCGAGCGAGGCACTCGACCCGATCCAGCGTCTGACCGCCCGCGAGCGGGAAGTCTTTCTGCTGCTGGCAGCCGGTCGCGCGCCCAAGCAGGTGGCGGCCGAACTGGGTATCGGCCAGAAGACGGTCTACATCCATCGGGCCAGTCTGATGGGCAAGCTCGGTGCCGGCTCGGAGCTGGATCTCTACCGGATGGCCAGCGAACGAGGCCTGCTTGACGGTCCGGCAACCTGAGCCTCAGTCGGCCTGCGCCCGCTCCAGCATCTGCTTGGCGTGAGCGCGGGTCGCGGCGGTGATCTCCAGGCCGCCAAGCATCCGCGCCAGCTCGGCCTGGCGACCGGCCCCATCCAGCGTCTTGATCAGGGTGGCGGTGGTCTCGCCGTCGCTGCGCTTGCTCACTTGGAGATGGGCGTGGCCCTGCGCCGCTACCTGCGGCAGGTGGGTCACGCACAGAACCTGGCGCAGGGTGCCGAGCGAGCGCAGTTTCTGGCCGACCACTTCGGCCACGGCGCCACCGATGCCCGTGTCCACCTCGTCGAACACCATCGTGCCGACGGTGTCCTTGCCCAGCGTGGCCACCTCGATCGCCAGGCTGATGCGCGCCAGTTCGCCGCCGGAAGCCACCTTGCGTAGCGGCCGGGGCGGTTGTCCGGGGTTGGCGCTGACCAGCAACTCGCAGCGTTCGCGGCCCTGTGGGTCGGGATCCGCGCCACCGGCCGGCTCCAGTTCGATCGCCAGCGTGCCGCCGGCCATGCCGAGCTCGCCCATCAGCACACCGACCTCCGCCGCCAGGCGGGTGGCCGCGTCGCGGCGGGAGGCGCCGAGGACGTCGGCGGCTTTCGCGTATTTCTGCTGCAGTTTGTCGCGGCGAGCTTCGAGCGCGTCCAGTGCTTCGCCCGCACCCTCCAGTTCCATCAGCTCGGCACGCAGGGCGACGAGCTTGTCGTGGAGGTCGGTCGCGGGTAGACGGTGCCGACGGCCCAGTTCGTGCAGCCGGGCCAGGTGGGTGTCGACCTGGGTGAAGCGCTCGGGGTCGAGATCGACGTCCTGCGCGTAGCGCCCCAGGTCGTCGGCGGCCTCGCCGAGCTGGATCGTGGCATTTTCGACCAGTTCCAGCAGTGGCTGCAGCCGGTCGTCGATCGCCGCCAGCCGGGCCAGCTCGGCCTGCGTGCGGCCCAGCACGCGACACAGCGCGAACTCGCTGTCGCCGTCGATCATGTCGACCACCCCGGCCGCGCCCTCGGCCAGCCGGCCGGCATTGGACAGACGCTTGTGCGACGCCTCCAGCTCGGCCAGTTCCTCCGGCGGCAGCGCCCACTGCTCCAGTTCGGCGACTTCGTGGCGAAGCAGCTCGAGCTGGCGGTCGCGGTCATCGCCGCCGCTGAGCTTGCGGATGCGGGTGCCGACCTCACGCCATTCGGCGGCCAGCGAGCGAACCTCGCCAAGGGTAGCCTCGTTCCCGGCGTAAGCGTCCAGGAGGGCGAGCTGGTGCCCCCGAGAGAGTAGCGCCTGGTGCTCGTGCTGGCCGTGGATCTCCACCAGCAGCGCGGCCAGCTCACCGAGCTGGCTGGCATTGGCGGGGCGGCCGTTGATCCATGCGCGCGAACTGCCCTCGGTGCGGATTACCCGGCGCAGCTGGCAATGCCCTTCGTCATCCAGTTCCTCGCGCTCCAGCCAGGCCCGAGCCTCCGGAAGTCCGGTCAGGTCGAACTCCGCGGCCAGCTCCGCACGGTCCGCGCCGGCGCGCACCATGCCGCTGTCGGCGCGGGCACCGGCCAACAGCATCAGGGCATCGACCATCAGCGATTTGCCGGCGCCGGTTTCGCCGCTGACCACGGTAAGCCCCGGGCCGAAGACGATCTCGGCTTCTTCAACGACGGCGAAGTGTCGGACGTAGAGCGAAGTGAGCATGGAAAACGGTTCGATGGAAGAGACTGGATTGTAGGGATGGCAGGCGACACGGGCGAGGCCCCCCGCCGCCGGACACGCTCCGGCTTGCAAAGCCGCTCGCCACACCTTATTTGTTCCCCGTCTCAAGGATTGCCACAGCGCATGCGACAGCACCATGGCCACGAACTCGACGCCCGCGCCCGCAGCTTGCTGCGGTCGTTGATCGCGCAGTATCTGTCCGACGGCGAGCCGGTCGGCTCGCGCACGCTGTCGCGCTCGTCCGGCCTGGACGTCAGTCCGGCGACCATCCGCAACATCATGGCGGACCTGGAGGAAGCCGGTCTGGTCGCCTCGCCGCACACCTCGGCCGGGCGCATTCCCACGCCGCGCGGTTTGCGTCTGTTCGTCGACAGCCTGATCGAGCTCCAGCCACTGCATCGGGACGACATGGCGCGGCTCAGGCGCGAGCTACCGCCGCAACCGGCCACCACGCGGGATTTGCTGGGCAACGTGTCTTCGCTGCTCTCGGCGATGACCCATTTCGCCGGCGTGGTCACCGTGCCCAAGCAAGGGGACTTCCCGCTGCGCCACATCGATTTCGTGGCACTACCTGACGCCCAGGTGCTGGTCGTACTGGTGTTCGCCGACAACCAGGTGCAGAACCGCATCGTCCGCCTGGCCAAGCCGCTGGACAATCGCGAGCTGGAGCAGGCGGCCAACTACCTCAACGCTCATTTCGCCGGGCTGCGGCTGGACGACATCAGGGCCCACCTGCTGCGCGAGATCCGCGAGGCCGGCAGCGAGCTCAACCGGCTGCTGGCCAGTTCGGTCGAGCTCGCTGCCGCTTCGTTCGCCCCCGCAGGCGAGGGCGAGGACGTGCTGGTAAGTGGCCAGACCAATCTGATGAACTATGCCGAGCTTGCCGACCTGGACCGTTTGCGCGAGCTGTTCGAGGCGTTCCAGAAGAAGAACGAGCTGCTGCAGCTCATGGAAATGTGCGCCCGGGCGCCGGGCGTGCGCTTGTTCATCGGCGAGGAATCGGGCTTCACCGCACTGGATGGGTGCAGTGTCGTCACCGCCACCTACGGTGCCCACGGTCGGGTGATGGGGGCGGTGGGGGTGATCGGGCCGACGCGCATGGCCTACGAGCGGGTGATCCCGGTGGTGCAGGCGACCGCCGGGCTGCTGAGCGACGCCTTGAATCGGGCCGCGCCGACCTCATAAACGCCCCGGGAGGCGGGGTTCCCCGCATGTTTCGAGGGTCGGCAAGCCTTGCCGGCCCGGGTTTTCTGCTGGAGTGGGATTATGCAAAACAACGATCCGCAGGCGCCGGAGCAGGGCCGGGAAACGGCTGACCAGGCCGACGATCTGGCGGCGCTGCAGGCACGCATCGTCGAGCTGGAGGCCAGCAACGCCGAGCTTCGCGAGAGCGTGCTTCGCGAGCGGGCGGACCTGGAGAACCAGCGCCGCCGCCTGCAGCGTGACCTGGAGCAGGCGCGTCGCTTCGCCAACGAAAAGCTGCTCAACGACCTGCTGCCGGTCTACGACAGCCTGGAACGCGGCCTGGCCGTGGAGGGGGGCGACGTGGCGGCGATCCGCGAAGGGATCAGCCTGACACTGAAGGCCTTGCTCAAGGTGGCTGAAGCCAACGGCATGGCGCAGGTCGACCCGGTCGGGCAGCCGCTGGATCCGGAGCGCCATCACGCGGTCAGCATGGTCGCCGCGCCGGACAAGGCTCCGGGCACGGTGGTGAGCGTGCTGCAGAAGGGCTACGTGTTGAACGACCGCCTGCTGCGGCCGGCGCTGGTCGCCGTCGCGCAGGATTGAGCCATCGCCTGACGCTGGCCGATTGACCTGCGTCAAGCCAGACACCTATCGGGCGGCCCGATCGGCATTGAATCGCCAGGTCCGGGCCCCATTCTGAAAACCAGTTCGCGGCCGCGGGGGTCGCAAGAAAATTTCGGAGCAGACACATGGGCAAGATCATCGGCATCGACCTGGGCACGACCAACTCGTGCGTGGCCGTCATGGACGGCACCTCGGTCAAGGTCATCGAGAATTCGGAAGGCGATCGCACCACGCCATCCATCGTCGCCTTCAACAAGGATGGCGAAGTGCTGGTCGGTGCCTCGGCCAAGCGCCAGAGCGTGACCAACCCGAAGAACACCTTCTACGCGGTGAAGCGCCTGATCGGCCGCAAGTTCACCGATGCCGAGGTGCAGAAGGACCTGGACATCGTCCCCTACGGCATCGTGGCGCACGACAACGGTGACGCCTGGGTGCAGACCTCCGACGGCAAGAAGATGGCGCCGCAGGAGATCTCCGCCAAGGTGCTGATGAAGATGAAGAAGACCGCCGAGGACTATCTCGGCGAGACCATCACCGAGGCGGTGATCACGGTCCCGGCCTACTTCAACGACAGTCAGCGCCAGGCGACCAAGGACGCCGGCAAGATCGCCGGCCTCGACGTCAAGCGCATCATCAACGAGCCGACCGCGGCCGCGCTGGCCTACGGCCTGGACAAGAAGGGCGGCGACCGCAAGATCGCGGTGTACGACCTGGGCGGCGGCACCTTCGACGTGTCGATCATCGAGATCGCCGAAGTCGACGGCGAGAAGCAGTTCGAGGTGCTGGCCACCAACGGCGACACCTTCCTCGGTGGCGAAGACTTCGACATGCGCGTCATCGACTATCTGGTCGAGGAATTCCAGAAGGACCAGGGCATCGACCTGCGCAAGGATCCGCTGGCCCTGCAACGCCTGAAGGATGCGGCCGAGCGCGCCAAGATCGAGCTGTCCTCCAGCCACCAGACCGAGGTCAACCTGCCGTACGTGACGGCCGATGCCTCCGGTCCGAAGCACCTGAACATCAAGCTGACCCGCGCCAAGCTGGAAGCGCTGGTCGAGGACCTGGTCAAGCGCACCATCGAGCCGTGCCGCACCGCGCTCAACGACGCCGGTCTGCGCGTGTCCGACATCAACGAGGTGATCCTCGTCGGTGGCCAGACCCGCATGCCCAAGGTGCAGGAGTCGGTGAAGGACTTCTTCGGCAAGGAGCCGCGCAAGGACGTCAACCCGGACGAGGCCGTTGCCGTCGGCGCGGCGATCCAGGGCGGCGTGCTGGGCGGTTCGGTCAAGGACGTGCTGCTGCTGGACGTGACCCCGCTGTCGCTGGGCATCGAGACCATGGGCGGCGTGATGACCAAGTTGATCGAGAAGAACACCACGGTGCCGACCAAGGCCTCGCAGGTGTTCTCAACCGCCGACGACAACCAGACAGCGGTCACCGTGCACGTGCTGCAGGGCGAGCGCGAGCGCGCCAGCGCGAACAAGTCGCTGGGCAAGTTCGACCTGCAGGGCATCGAGCCGGCGCCGCGCGGCATGCCGCAGATCGAGGTGACCTTCGACATCGACGCCAACGGCATCCTGCACGTGTCGGCCAAGGACAAGAAGACCGGCAAGGAGCAGCGCATCGAGATCAAGGCCGGCTCGGGCCTGTCCGAGGAAGAGATCGCGCGCATGGTTGCCGACGCCGAGGCGAACAAGGAAGAGGACAAGAAGTTCCACGAGCTCGTCGCCGCCCGCAACAAGGCCGACCAGCTGGTGCATGCCACGCGCAGTGCGCTGAAGGAGCATGGCGGCAAGGTGCCGGCCGAGCAGCTGTCGACCATCGAGGGTGCGCTGTCCGATCTGGAGAAGGTCAAGGACGGTGACGACAAGGCGGCGATCGAGGCGAAGGTCGAGAAGCTCGAGCAGGTCGCCCAGGCGCTGTATGCCGCCGCCCAGTCGGGCGGCGACGCGGGTGCCCAGTCGGCGCCGGGCGGCGGCTCGGCGCAGCCGGACGACGTGGTCGACGCCGAGTTCACCGAGGTCAAGGACGGCGACAACAAGTAAGCGACGTCCGTCGACGACATCGACGGAAAACCAGCCCGCGCCGCGCCGAAAGCCGGCGCGGGCTGTTTGCTTGGAAGGGCGCCGGCAGCCTGCCCGGCGTTGGGGAAGTGATCGAGTTTCGGGTGTGATGAATGAGCAAGCGTGACTACTACGAAGTGCTGGGCGTGGAGCGCAGCGTCACCGAGGTGGAGCTGAAGAAGTCCTTCCGCCGCCTGGCCATGAAGTACCACCCGGACCGCAATCCCGACGATCCCGGGGCGCAGGAGAAGTTCAAGGAGGCCAAGGAGGCCTACGAGGTACTGGCCGACGCGCAGAAGCGCGCGATGTACGACCAGCACGGTCACGCGGCGTTCGAAGGCGGCATGGGCGGCCGTGGTGGTGGCGCCGGCTTCGGCGACATGGGCGACATCTTCGGCGATATCTTTGGCGACATCTTCGGCGGTGGCCGTGGGCGTGCCCGCCGCGGCGCCGACCTGCGCTACATCATGGAGCTGGATCTCGAGGAGGCGGTGTTCGGCATCGAGCGCACCATCGAGATTCCCACCCAGGTGAACTGCCACCACTGCAATGGTTCGGGCTCGGCCGACGGCAAGACGGTCACCTGCAAGACCTGTCACGGCCATGGTCGCGTACGCATGCAGAACGGCATCTTCTCGATCCAGCAGGCATGCCCGCACTGCGGCGGCAGCGGCCAGGCGATCGAAAAGCCCTGCCGGCACTGCCATGGTGAGGGGCGGCTGGAAGAGACCCGCAAGCTGTCCGTGCGCATTCCGGCTGGCGTGGATACCGGCGACCGAATCCGCCTGGCCGGGCAGGGCGAGGCGGGGCCGGCCGGTGCCGAATCCGGCGACCTCTACGTGGAAGTGCGCGTACGCGAGCACGCGATCTTCCAGCGCGACGGCAACGATCTTCACTGCGAGGTGCCGATCCGCTTCTCCCAGGCCGCGCTCGGTGCGGAACTGGCCGTACCCACGCTGGAGGGCGAGGTGCCGGTCACCATCCCGCCGGAGACGCAGACCGGCCAGCAGTTCCGCCTGCGCGGCCGCGGCGTGAAGTCGGTACGCAGCGGCCGGCACGGCGATCTGATCTGCCGGGTGGTGGTCGAGACCCCGGTGCGGTTGACCAAGGAGCAGCGTGAACTGCTTGAGCAATTGGAGGCCAGCTTCGCCGCGGGCGATGCCGGAAAGCACATGCCGCGTGCCAAGACCTGGGTCGACGGGGTCAAGCAGTTCTGGTCGCGGGTTACCTCCTGAGCTGCCGGTCGTGCCCGGTCGGGCATGATGGATATCCTGAGGGTTTCGTCTGATGGAGCGGATCATGGGTGAGGTTGTTCGTGTCGCGGTCAATGGGGCCACCGGACGCATGGGGCGCGTGCTCGTCGACCTGCTGCGACGGGATCGCCGGTTCGACCTCGTTGCGGCAATCACGGCAGCTGACGCCCAGGAAATGGGCGCGCCGGTTGCGCCCGGCAGCCAGCTTCGCTTCACGCATGATTGGGCCAGCGTGTCCACTCCCGACGTGGTGATCGATTTCAGCGGCCCCGAGGGTCTGCAGGCGGCCCTCCAATACTGTCTGGACAGCGGTGCGGCATTGGTGGTCGGCACGACCGGCGTGGGTGATGCACTCGAGGCGGGACTGGCGAAAGCGGCCGGGCGCCTGGCGCTGCTGCGCTCGGCGAATTTCAGTCTCGGCGTGGCGGTGCTCTCGCGACTGCTGCGGCAGGCTGCTGCCGCGCTTGCCGAGTGGGACCTGGAGATCCTCGAGGCCCACCACAACCGCAAGGAGGATGCTCCCTCCGGCACTGCTCTGCTGTTGGGCGAGGCCGCTGCTGCCGGGCGGGGCGTCGCGCTCGGCGAACGGGCCGTGTTTTCGCGAGAAGGTCGTACGGGACCCCGCGAGCCGGGCGAGATCGGCTTTGCCGTGATTCGCGGTGGCGACATCGTCGGCGAGCACACCGCCATGCTGATCGGGCAGGGCGAGCGATTGGAGCTTGCGCACCGCGCCACCGACCGTGGCATCTTCGCGCGAGGGGCGATCGAGGCCGCACACTGGCTCGCCGGGAAGCCACCGGGCAGCTACGACCTGGATGCGATGCTCGCCGAGCGAAGCGGCGGCTGACGCCGCGTTCGCGCACCCGATGCGCGAACCGCTCCGACCGGGGTCAGTCGCGGTGCGCGGCGTCGCGGGCGCGGCCGGCGCCAAAGCGGGTGTCCAGTCGGCCGAAGATCTTCTTGAACGAGCGCGAGAACTTGCCGCGCTTGGTCTTGCGCATCTTTTCCTCTTCGCTGGTAAGCCATGCGATCTGGATGACGCGACGCTCCCCCTCGTACGGCAGGTGCCCATGGAAGGAGTTGTCGCAGCGCTTGAATACGGCGAACTCGCCGTACAGCGGCTTCAGTTCCGGCACGACCACGTCGTCGATATTGTCGATGCGATGCAGGAAGCGCAGGCAGCCGTCGCTGGTGTCCGGCCACTTCGGGTTGAGGTAGAGCAGGGCGGTGGCGATCTTGGAGCGGCTGTCGGTGTGGATGGTGCCATGGCGCTTGTTGAGCGAGCGGCAGATCGTCACCAGCGTCGGATAGTCGCCCAGGTTCTCGATGCCCAGCCGACGACCCACGGCGCTGGCGAACGAGGGGGCAGTCAGGTGCTCGACCAGGGTGTTGATGGTCGGTCCGCAGTCCGCGGGGTCGTAGGGAAAGAATCCTGCGCTGGTGTATTTCGGGAAATCGCGATCGAGGTCGCTGCGGGCTTCGTCGGGAAGCTGGCCGTGGGCAACCATGAACGGGAACGGCTCGAGCTTCACCTCCGTATCGGGACGGTCCAGGCGGGCAGGATCGAGCAGCACGACGGCATTCATCGGGTGATGGCTTCCACGAGGGGCGGACGCGCAAGTGTAGCGCTCCGCGAGGCGTCTTCACTTGCCCTGCCTGGCTCTCCGTTCACCTGAAGTCGTGGACAGGAAAGCTGTCGCGGCCTATCATTTCGATCCGCCCAGTCCATCCACGACCTAAGGTCCACAAGCCAGCTTGATCGCGGCTTGCGGGCTTTGCTGCACCTAAAGGCGGCCTCCCCATGCTTATTCCTGCTCTGCTAGCCCTCGAAGACGGCAGCGTGTTCCACGGCCACGCCGTGGGTGCCACCGGCCAGACCGTCGGCGAGGTGGTGTTCAACACCGCCATGACCGGTTACCAGGAGATCCTCACCGATCCCTCCTACGCCCGGCAGCTCGTCACGCTGACCTACCCCCACATCGGCAACACTGGCTGCAACGTCGAGGACGAGGAGTCCGCCGCCGTGCACGCCGCCGGGCTGATCGTCCGCGACGTGCCGCGCCGTCCCAGCAACTGGCGCAACCAGGAGAGCCTGCCCGACTACCTCCGGCGCCACGGCATCGTGGCTATCGCCGGCATCGACACCCGCCGCCTCACGCGCATCCTGCGCGACAAGGGCACGCTGGGTGGCTGCATCGTGGCGGGCGAATCGATCGATGCCGACGCGGCCATCGCCGCGGCCAGGGGCTTCCCCGGCCTGAATGGCATGGACCTGGCCAAGGTGGTCAGCACCACCGCCCACTACGAGTGGAACGAGGGCACCTACGACCTGGACCGCACCGCGTTCAACCACCCGGAGAAGCGCTTCAAGGTGGTGGCCTACGACTTCGGCGTGAAGCGCAACATCCTGCGCCTGCTGGCCGAGCAGGGCTGCGACATCACCGTGGTGCCGGCGCAGACCCCGGCCGCCGAGGTGCTGGCGATGCAGCCGGACGGCGTGTTCCTCTCCAACGGCCCCGGCGACCCGGCGGCCTGCGACTACGCCATCGCCGCCACGCGCGAGCTGCTGGATGCCAAGGTGCCGCTGTTCGGCATTTGCCTCGGGCACCAGATCATGGGCCTGGCGCTCGGCGCGAAGACGCTGAAGATGAAGTTCGGCCACCACGGCGCGAACCACCCGGTGAAGGACCACGACGACGGCCGCGTGCTGATCACCAGCCAGAACCACGGCTTCGCGGTGGATCCGGCCACGCTGCCGGCCAACGCCCGCGTCACCCATACTTCGCTGTTCGACGGTTCGCTGCAGGGCTTCGCGCTCACCGACCGCCCGGCGTTCTGCTTCCAGGGCCACCCGGAAGCCAGCCCCGGCCCGCACGACATCGGCTACCTCTTCGACCGCTTTGCCGCCCTGATGCAGGAGGCCCGCTGACATGCCCAAGCGCACCGACATCCAGTCCATCCTGATCATCGGCGCCGGCCCGATCGTCATCGGCCAGGCCTGCGAGTTCGACTACTCCGGCGCCCAGGCCTGCAAGGCGCTGAAGGAGGAGGGCTACCGGGTCATCCTGGTGAATTCCAATCCGGCCACCATCATGACCGACCCGGACACGGCCGATGCGGTCTACATCGAGCCGATCAACTGGCAGACGGTCGAGCACATCATCGCCAAGGAGCGTCCGGACGCGGTGCTGCCCACGATGGGCGGCCAGACCGCGCTGAACTGCGCGCTGGACCTGGCCGACAACGGCGTGCTGGAGAAATACGGCGTCGAGCTGATCGGTGCTTCGCGCGAGGCGATCCGCATGGCCGAGGACCGCGAGCTGTTCAAGCAGGCGATGGCCGAGATCGGGCTGGACTGCCCGAAGGCCGAGGTTGCGCGCAGCTACGAGCAGGCGGTGGACATCCAGACCCGCGTCGGCTTCCCGACCATCATCCGCCCCAGCTTCACGCTGGGCGGTTCCGGCGGCGGCGTGGCCTACAACGTCGAGGAGTTCGAGGAGATCGTCAAGCGCGGCCTCGACCTCTCGCCGGTGCACGAGGTGCTGGTCGAGGAGTCCGTGCTCGGCTGGAAGGAGTTCGAGATGGAGGTGGTCCGCGACAAGGCGGACAACTGCATCATCGTCTGCTCGATCGAGAACCTCGATCCGATGGGCGTGCACACCGGCGACTCGATCACCGTGGCGCCGGCGCAGACGCTCACCGACAAGGAATACCAGCGCCTGCGCGACGCCTCGCTCGCGGTGCTGCGCAAGATCGGCGTGGACACCGGCGGCTCCAACGTGCAGTTCGGCATCAATGCCGAGACCGGCCGCGTGGTGGTCATCGAGATGAATCCGCGCGTGTCGCGCTCCTCCGCGCTGGCGTCCAAGGCCACCGGTTTCCCGATCGCCAAGATCGCCGCCAAGCTGGCGGTCGGCTACACGCTGGACGAACTGAAGAACGACATCACCGGCGGCCTGACCCCGGCCTCGTTCGAGCCGACCATCGACTACGTGGTCACCAAGATCCCGCGCTTCGCGTTCGAGAAGTTCCCGCAGGCCGACGCCCGCCTGACCACCCAGATGAAGTCGGTGGGCGAGGTGATGGCCATCGGCCGCAGCTTCCACGAGTCGCTGCAGAAGGCGCTGCGTGGCCTGGAGATCGGCAAGACCGGCCTCAACCCGACCGGTCTGGACCTGACCAGTGACGAGGGGCTGGCTAAGCTCAAGCGCGAGCTGCGCGAGCCGCGGCCCGACCGCGTATTCCACCTGGCCGATGCGTTCCGTGCCGGCTTGTCGCTGGAGGAGGTGCACAGCCTCAGCCGCGTCGATCCGTGGTTCCTCGCCGCGTTCGAGGACATCGTGCTGGCCGAGAACGCCGTGCGCGAGCAGGGCGTCACCGCGCTGGACGCGCCGCGCCTGCGCCAGCTCAAGCGGCTGGGCTTCTCCGATGCGCGGCTGGCCGAGCTGGTCGGCACCGACGAGGCGGCGCTGCGCCACCTGCGCCGCACGCTGGGCATCCGCCCGGTGTACAAGCGCGTCGACTCCTGCGCCGCCGAATTCGCCACCACCACCGCCTACATGTACTCCACCTACGAGGAGGAGTGCGAAGCCAACCCGAGCGACCGCCAGAAGGTGATCGTGCTCGGCGGCGGTCCGAACCGCATCGGCCAGGGCATCGAGTTCGACTACTGCTGCGTGCACGCCGCGCTGGCGCTGCGCGAAGACGGGTTCGAGACCATCATGGTCAACTGCAACCCGGAGACCGTCTCGACCGACTACGACACCTCTGACCGCCTGTACTTCGAGCCGCTCACGCTCGAGGACGTGCTGGAGATCGTCGACCTGGAGCAGCCGAAGGGCGTGATCGTGCAGTACGGCGGCCAGACTCCGCTGAAGCTGGCCCGTGCGCTGGAGGCTGCCGGCGTGCCGGTGATCGGCACCTCGCCGGATTCGATCGACCTGGCCGAGGACCGCGAGCGCTTCCAGCAGATGATCCACAAGCTGGGCCTGCGCCAGCCACCGAACCGCACCGCGCGCAACGCCGACGAGGCGCTGGCGCTGGCGCGCGAGATCGGCTACCCGCTGGTGGTGCGTCCGAGCTACGTGCTGGGCGGCCGCGCGATGGAGGTGGTCTACGACGACGCCGACCTCGCCCGTTACATCCGCGATGCGGTGCAGGTGTCGAACGACTCGCCGGTGCTGCTGGACCGCTTCCTCGACCATGCCGTCGAGGTGGACGTGGACATCATCGCCGACGCCACCGGCGAGGTGCTGATCGGCGGCATCATGGAGCACATCGAGGAGGCCGGCGTGCATTCGGGCGACTCGTCCTGCTCGCTGCCGCCGTATTCCCTGTCGGGCGAGGTGCAGAACGAGCTGCGCCGCCAGGTCGCGGCGATGGCCAGGGAACTGAAGGTCATCGGCCTGATGAATACCCAGTTCGCGATCCAGGGCGACACGGTCTACGTGCTGGAAGTGAACCCGCGCGCCTCGCGCACGGTGCCGTTCGTCTCCAAGGCCACCGGCGTACCGCTGGCCAAGATCGCCGCACGTTGCATGGCGGGCCGTTCGCTGGCCGAGCAGGGCGCGACCCGCGAGGTGATCCCGTCGTACTACTCGGTCAAGGAAGCGATCTTCCCGTTCCTGAAGTTCCAGAACGTCGATCCGATCCTCGGCCCGGAGATGCGTTCCACCGGCGAGGTGATGGGCGTGGGCCGCAGCTTCGGCGCCGCCTTCGCACGCGGCCACGATGCTGCCGGCATCAAGACGCCGCCGAAGGGCAAGGTGTTCGTGTCGGTGCGCGATGCCGACAAGGAGCGCCTGCTGCCGGTGGCGCGCGACGCGATCCAGCGCGGTTTCAGCCTGGTGGCCACCGCCGGCACGGCGGCATTCCTCACCGAGCACGGCGTGGTCTGCGAGCGCGTCAACAAGGTGCTCGAGGGCCGGCCGCACATCGTCGACCTGATCAAGAACGGCGAGATCGTCTATATCGTCAACACCACCGAGGGCAAGCAGGCGATCGCCGACTCGTTCTCGATCCGGCGCGAGGCGCTGCAGCACCGCGTCACCTATTCCACCACCGTCGCCGGTGCCCGGGCCCTGATCCATTCGCTGGACTTCCATGGCGCGGGCGAGGTGCACAGCCTGCAGGAACTGCACAGGGAGTTGAGCGCATGAGTCGCGCACCGATGACCAGGGCGGGCGCTGAGCGCCTGCGTGGCGAGCTGGATCGCCTGAAATCCGTGGACCGCCCCAAGGTGATCGCCGCGATCGCGGAAGCCCGCGCTCACGGTGATCTCAAGGAAAACGCCGAGTACCACGCTGCCCGCGAGCAGCAGAGCTTCATCGAGGGCCGCATCGCCGAGCTGGAAGCGGCGCTGTCCACGGCCGAGGTGATCGACATCACCCGGCTCGGCGCAGGCAACCGGGTCGTGTTCGGCGCCACCGTGGACCTGGAGGACGAGGACAGCGGCGAGGCGGTGACCTACCAGATCGTGGGCGACCTGGAGGCCGACATCAAGAAGCGGCTGATCGCGGTGTCTTCTCCGATCGCGCGCGCCCTGATCGGCAAGAGTGCGGGGGACAGCTTCGAGTTCACCGCGCCGAACGGCGTCAAGCATTACGAGATCGTCGACGTGCGCTACGAATGATCCGGAGACCATCGGTGCCTCGCCTCAGGGCGGGGCACCAGCGGTTCGCGAAGTGGTCCGGTCCCCGAGCCAGGCACAAAAAAAGGCCGCTTTCGCGGCCTTTTTCCTGACTCGTCGCGCGGGAATCAGCGCTGACGGGCCTTGAAACGCGGGTTGCTCTTGCAGATCACGAACACCTTGCCGCGACGGCGCACAACCTTGCAGTCACGGTGCCGCTGCTTGGCGGACTTCAAAGAGGAAAGCACCTTCACGGCCAGCTCCTGGAACCAAAGAAAAATTCAAGTCCGCGATTGTAGCGTGCTTTCCTGACCATCACAAGCTGCCGACGGTGGCGGTTTCCGCGACCACGGCCAGGAACTGGGCCAGCGCCGGCGAGGTGTCGCTGGCCCGGCTGGCGATGGCCAGGAGCATGTAGGCGTCGGGGTCTTCGACCGGGACATACGCCAGCCCGGCCAGCCGGACGGTCCGCATCGTCGCCGGTACCAGTGCGAGGCCAAGGCCCGCAGCGACCATCGCCAGCATGCCGTTCACCTGCTGCACGTGGCGCTGGATCCGGGGCTGGAATCCGGCCTTCTGCGCGAGCTGGTGCAGGCGGTCGTAAAGCGTCACGGCTACCTCGCGTGGCTGCGCGACGAAGGGCTCCTGCGCCACTTCGTCCAGCCGCAGGCTGCTGCGTCCCGACAGGGGATGGCCCGCCGGCAGGGCGAGCAGCAGCGGCTCCCGATCCAGGACGGTCATGCGCAGCGCCCTGGCATCGATCGCGCGACGCGGCTCATCGCGTACGAGGCCGACGTCGATCCGGCCGTCCAGCAGCGCCTCGAACTGTGGCTCGGTGTACAGCTCGCTCAACTCGACCCGCACGTTCGGTGCGACCTGGCCATAGCGCAGCAGGATCCGCGGCAGGGCGGGGTGGAACGATACCGATACCGTGTATGCCAGTCGCAGCTGGCCGCTGTGGCCGGCTGCGGCCGCCACTACCTGGGTGCGCGCCTCGTCCGCCTTGGCCAGGATCTGCCTTGCATGATCGAGAAAGATGCGCCCCGGGCCGGTCAGCGAGACGGATCGCTTGGTGCGTTCGAGCAGGCGCACGCCGAGATCCTGCTCAAGGGCCTGGATCTGCTGGGAGAGCGGCGGTTGCGACAGATGCAGTCGTCGAGCCGCACGAGTGAAGCTCAGCTCTTCGCTGACGGCCACGAAGTAGCGCAACTGGCGGAAATCAAACATATAGGGAAACCAGATTAATCTGGCGGGAAATATATATTGGCGCTGTTTCTTGGGCGAGCCTAAGATTCCACCTGTCCGCCACCTTTCCCCTCCCCCGGGTGGCGCGGCCCCGCCCCGCAGCGACGCTCTCCCCCTCGACCGCCGGCCTCCCCCCTTGAGCCGCCCGTCGATGCGTCGTTTCGCGGGGCGTTTCTTTTTTCCCTCCCGCGGAATCCTTTCCGCGGGGAGCGCGCTACCCTCCGGTACCCTCTCGTCAGAGCGATGCAGCCAGGCGTGTGCCCTGATCGATGGCGCGCTTGGCATCGAGCTCCGCCGCCACGTCGGCACCACCGATGACATGAGTGGTCATTCCTGAGGCTGACAGCGAATCAGCCAGCGGCCGGAACGGCTCCTGGCCGGCACAGACCACCACATGATCGACCGGCAACACGGTTGGCTTGCCTGCCACGCTGATGTGCAGGCCCTGGTCGTCGAGGCGATCGTAGGCGACGCCGCCGAGCATCTGCACCTGCTTGGACTTGAGCGTGGCGCGATGAACCCAGCCGGTAGTCTTGTTAAGCCGCGCGCCGGGACGACCTTCGCTTCGCTGCAGGAGCCAGACCTGGCGTGCGGGCGACTCGGGCGCCGGTGCGTCCAGGCCGCCGCGCGCGGTCAGGGCCATGTCGACGCCCCATTCGCGAGTCCATCGCTGGATGTCCGTGCTGGGCGCGGGCGGGTTCTCGACGAGGAACTCCGCCACGTCGAACCCGATGCCGCCGGCGCCGATGATCGCGACCTTGTGACCCACCGGGCGATCGCGTGCGAGCACGTCGAGATAACTCAGCACGCGCGGGTCCTCGCTGCCGGGGAAGGCGATCCGGCGCGGCGTGATCCCCGTCGCCAGTACCACTTCGTCGAACGATCCGTCGGACAGCATGGCGGCATCGACGCGTGTGCCCAGCCGTAGCGTCACCCCCGCGTCGGCAAGGCGGTGGCCGAAATAACGAAGGGTCTCGTGGAACTCTTCCTTGCCCGGGATGCGTTTGGCGTAATTGAACTGGCCGCCGATGCGGTCGGCCTGGTCGAACAGGGTGACGGTGTGGCCACGCTCGGCGGCCACGCTCGCACAGGCCATGCCCGCCGGTCCTGCGCCGACGACGGCAATGCGCTTGCGCTTCGCCGCCGGCGTGATGGTGAGCTCGGTCTCGTGACAGGCGCGCGGGTTCACCAGGCAGCTGGCGCGGCGGTTCTGGAACACGTGGTCCAGGCAGGCCTGGTTGCAGGCGATGCAGGTGTTGATGCGCGAGGCGCGGTCGTCCATCGCCTTGCGCACCCAGTCCGGGTCGGCCAGCAACGGTCGCGCCATCGACACCATGTCGGCGTCGCCACCGGCGAGAATCCGCTCGGCGACGTCGGGCATGTTGATGCGGTTGGTGGTGACCAGCGGGATGCGCACCTCCTGCTTCATCCTCCGGGTCACCCACGTGAACGCGCCCCGCGGCACCGAAGTCACGATGGTCGGGATGCGCGCCTCGTGCCAGCCGATGCCGGTATTGATGATGCTCGCGCCGGCGGCCTCGATCGCCTGGCCCAGTGCAACGATCTCCTCCCAGCTCTGGCCCTGCTCGACCAGATCGAGCATCGATAGGCGGTAGATGATGATGAAGTCCTTGCCGACCGCTTCGCGGGTGCGCCGCACGATCTCCACCGGAAAGCGCATCCGGCGCCGGGCGTCGCCGCCCCAGGCGTCCTGGCGGCGATTGGCGCGCTCGACCAGGAACTGGTTGATCAGATAGCCCTCCGAGCCCATCACCTCCACGCCGTCGTAGCCCGCCTCGCGGGCCAGTTCCGCGCTGCGCACGAAGTCGCCGATGGTGCGTTCGACGCCACGGGCGGAGAGGGCGCGGGGCGTAAACGGGGTGATCGGCGACTGTATCTTCGACGGTGCGACGGACAGTGGGTGGTAGCCGTACCGGCCCGCGTGGAGGATCTGCATGCAGATGCGTCCGCCCTCGGCATGCACGGCACGGGTCACCTTGCGGTGCCGCGCGACATGCCAGGGCATCGACAGTCGCCCGCCGAACGGCTTCAGCCAGCCCTCGATGCTCGGCGCGATGCCGCCGGTCACGATCAGGCCGACGCCCCCCCTGGCGCGCTCGGCGAAATAGGCCGCCAGCTTATCGAAGTCGGCGGCGCGATCCTCCAGGCCCGTATGCATCGAGCCCATCAGCACCCGGTTGGGCAGGGTCACGTGGCCCAGGTCGAGCGGGGCCAGCAGGTGCGGATAGGACATGGCAGGGTTCCGATCAAACGATCGTATGAATCTGCCCGCAACGCGGTGGGAAAAGCAAGCTCGCCGGGGTGGCGCTCACGGCAGCAGTCGTTCGACCAGGGCGATGTAGTGCTGCATGGCCTCGTCGCTCGGGGTGCCACGCAGCTTGGCCCAAGCCTCGTACTTCGCGGTGCCGACGAAATCGAAAAAGCCCGGAGGCTCACCGTGAACGTCGCCTTCGGAGCCCTGCTTGAACAGGGCGTAGAGCTTCAGCAGGGTGTCGTTGTCCGGCCGCGTGCCCAGCCGTTTGACGTCCTCGGCCGCACGCTCGAAGGCGTGGCGGAGATCGCTCATGAGATGCTTGCCCCCTTGCCCGGAGCGGGCAGTGGCCGGCTTGATAGCACGCACCCGGGGAGGGGTCAACGCGGTAACATGGCGGCCTTTGCCCAAGGAAACCGCCCATGTCCCGTCCCGTTGTCGTGCCTGTGCTCACCATCGACGGGCCGTCGGGATCGGGCAAGGGCACCGTCAGCCGGCTGGTCGCCGAACGCCTCGGCTGGCGCCTGCTCGACTCCGGCGCGCTGTACCGGGCGGTGGGCTATGCCGCCGGGGCGGCCGGACTGGACCTGTCCGACGTCGATGCGGTCACCCGTTGCGCGCAATCCACGAAAATCCGATTCCACCCGTCGGCGGACGGCGGGGACACGCGGGTGCTGGTGAATGGGCACGATGCCACCGACGAACTGCGCACGGAAACGGCGGGTGCCGCGGCCTCGGCCATTGCCTCGATTCCTTCGGTGCGTCAGGCACTTGTGGATCTCCAGCTGGGTTTTCGCAAGGCCCCGGGGCTGGTTGCGGACGGGCGCGACATGGGCACGGTGATCTTCCCGGATGCCGCCCACAAGGTATTCCTCACCGCCAGTGCGGCCGAACGGGCGAAAAGACGCTATAAGCAGTTGAAGGAAAAGGGTCTGAGCGTTACACTCAGCGGCCTTCAGCGCGAGATTGAGGCGCGTGACGCCCGCGACGCTTCCCGGGCCGTCGCTCCGCTCAAGCCTGCCGACGATGCGGTTCTGGTGGACACCACCGGCATGCCCATCGACGAGGTCGTCGCGAAAGTATTCGCCGTCGTGCGGTCCTGAGGACCGCGGGCCGGCAACAAGCGCCCCTGCCGCGGCATGGGGTTTTGGTCAACGGTGAAGGGGGTAACCCCGATCACCCACAACCGGTGGGCCGATCCGTTTCTGCGCATTACATCCGACGGCGCGCAGGAACTACGGCCTTTTCTCATTTCTGGAATCAACATGACTGAAAGTTTTGCCGAGCTGTTTGAACAGAGCCAGCAGGCCATCGCCAAGCTCAAGCCGGGCGCCATCGTCACGGGCATCGTGGTGGAGATCCGCAACGACGTCGTCGTGATCAACGCGGGCCTGAAGAGCGAAGGCATCGTCCCGATCGAGCAGTTCAAGGACGAGAAGGGCGAGTTGGAAGTGCAGGTGGGCGACGAGGTCAAGGTCGCCCTGGACGCCCTGGAAGACGGCTTCGGCGAGACCAAGCTCTCCCGCGAGAAGGCCAAGCGCTCGATGGTGTGGGACGACCTCGAGACGGCTTTCGACAAGGAAGAGACCATCACCGGCATGATCTCCGGCAAGGTCAAGGGCGGCTTCACCGTCGACATCAAGGACGTCCGCGCATTCCTGCCGGGCTCCCTGGTCGACGTGCGCCCGGTCCGTGACCCGGTGTACCTCGAGGGCAAGGAACTCGAGTTCAAGATCATCAAGCTGGACCGCAAGCGCAACAACGTGGTCGTCAGCCGCCGCGCCGTCGTCGAGACCGAGTTCTCCGAGGAGCGCGAGAAGCTGCTGGAGCGCCTGACCGAGGGCGCGGTGGTCAAGGGCACGGTCAAGAACCTCACCGACTACGGCGCGTTCGTGGACCTGGGCGGTATCGACGGCCTGCTGCACATCACCGACATGGCGTGGAAGCGCGTGCGTCACCCGTCCGAAGTCGTCAACGTCGGCGACGAGCTGGAAGTGCGCGTGCTGAAGTACGACCGCGAGCGCAACCGCGTCTCGCTGGGCCTGAAGCAGCTGGGCGACGATCCGTGGGTGGCCATCTCGCGCCGCTACCCGGTCGGCAGCCGCCTGTTCGGCAAGGTCTCCAACGTCACCGATTACGGCTGCTTCGTCGAGATCGAGCCGGGCGTCGAGGGTCTGGTCCACGTGTCCGAGATGGACTGGACCAACAAGAACGTCAACCCGGCCAAGGTGGTGCAGGTCGGTGACGAGACCGAGGTGATGGTGCTGGACGTGGATGAAGAGCGTCGCCGCATCTCGCTGGGTATCAAGCAGACCCGCTCGAACCCGTGGGAAGCCTTCGCCGCCATGCACAAGAAGGGCGACAAGGTCTCCGGTCAGATCAAGTCGATCACCGATTTCGGCGTCTTCATTGGTCTGGACGGCGGCATCGACGGCCTGGTCCACCTGTCGGACATCTCCTGGCAGGCCTCGGGCGAGGACTTGGTGCGCAACTTCAAGAAGGGCGACGAGATCGAGGCCGTGGTGCTGGCCGTGGATCCGGAGCGCGAGCGCATCTCCCTCGGCATCAAGCAGATGGAGCAGGATCCGTTCGGTCAGTTCATGGCCAACCACTCGCGCGGCACGGTCGTCACCGGTACGGTGAAGGAAGTCGACGCCAAGGGTGCGGTGGTCGACCTGGGTGATGGCGTCGAGGGCTACATCCGCGCCAACGACATCGCCAAGGAGCGCATCGACGACGCCACCCAGCATCTGAAGGTGGGCGACAAGGTCGAAGCCAAGTTCACCGGCATGGACCGCAAGGGTCGTCAGCTGTCGCTGTCGATCCGCGCCAAGGACGAGGACGATGTGCAGGATCTGATGGCGGACTACGGTTCGGCCAGCAGCGGTACGACCAAGCTCGGCGCGCTGCTCCAGGAGCAGCTCAACAAGGCCGAGTAACTCCTGTACGAGTCTTAGCAGGATGCGGGGCGGCTTTCCGGCCGCCCCGCAGTACCACGTCACGGACATTGGGGACCCATGACCAAATCCGAGTTGATCGAGGCGCTGGCCAAGCGCCAGCAGCATCTTGCGTTCGGTGATGTCGAGCTGGCCGTCAAGAGCGTCATCGAGCAGATGAGCCATGCACTGGCCAACGGTGAACGCATCGAGGTCCGGGGGTTCGGCAGCTTTGCCTTGCACTATCGTCCGCCGCGCATGGGGCGTAACCCCAAGACTGGCGAGGCGGTGGCGCTTCCGGGCAAGCATGTACCGCACTTCAAGCCAGGCAAGGAGCTCCGCGAGCGGGTGAACCAGTCGGCCGAGTCGGCCGAAGACTGATATCCGCTGGTCTGGCCCGTTCGGGCCAGGGATGAAGGCAGGCGACCGCGAGGTCGATCCTGCCTTTTGCTTTTCGGGTCCGGTGATCTGTGCCGGCCTGGGGCGATCGGGTAAAGTCATCGGATGCGCTTGCTCATCCTGCTCGTCGTGATCGCTTTCGTTGCCCTTGGCGTCATGCTCGGGGCGCTCAATGCCGACCTGGTCGTCTATGACTTCGGTATCGCGAGCGTGTCCCTGCCCAAAGGGGCGGCCCTGCTGGCCGCATTGCTGGTCGGGTGGCTGCTTGGCGGGTTGACGGCATGGCTTGGCCGGTTCCGCCGACCGGCCCGCGGAAAGCGCTCGTCTCGGGTATCCGGCGAGGCGTCCCGCGCTCCATGAATCCCCTGTATGCGTTGTTGCTTCTGCCAGTAGCTTTCCTGAGCGGGTGGTGGACTTCGCGGCGTGCCGGTGTGCGTCGCTCAGGCGCCAGGGTGAGCGAACTCTCCTCGGACTATTTCCGCGGCCTGAACTACCTGCTCAACGAAGAACAGGACAAGGCCATCGAGGTGTTCCTCAAGCTGGCCGAGTACAACCGCGATACCGTGGAGACCCACCTCGCGCTGGGCAATCTGTTTCGTCGACGCGGCGAGGTGGATCGTGCCATCCGGTTGCACCAGCACCTGGTCTCGCGCCAGGGGCTGTCCGACGCGATGAAAACCGTCGCCTTGCTCGAGCTGGGCGAGGACTACATGCGCGCGGGCCTGCTGGATCGCGCCGAGACCCTGTTCTGCGACCTGGTGGCGATGGATGCGCATGCGCCATCGGCCCTGCGGCACCTGATTGCGATCTACCAGCACGAGCGGGACTGGCACAAGGCGATCGAACACGCCCGTCGACTGGAGGCGATGACCGGCGAGGACGAGTCGGCGATGGTGGCGCAGTTCTACTGCGAGCTGGCCGAACGTTCGCGCCAGGCAGGAGCCCGCGCCGAGGCGGCGGACTACCTCAGGCAGGCCTTCGAATGCCAGCCGGACTGTGTCCGCGCATTCATGCTCACTGGTCGCCTGCACGCCGAACAGGGCGAGCACGACGATGCCATAACCGCCTACGAGGCAGCCGTGGCGGCCGACGTGGCTTTTGTGCCCGAAATCCTGCCGCCGCTGCTGCACAGCTATGCCTGTACGCAGCAGATGGCGCGTGCCGAGACATTCCTGCAGGACATCCTGACCCGCTACCACGGCATCTCGCCGGTGCTGGCCCTGACCCGGCTTTACCAGCAGCGCGACGGCGAGCGGGTGGCGGTCGACTTTCTCACCGGGCAACTGCGCCAGCGCCCCTCGGTGCGCGGCCTGATGGCGCTGATCGATGCCACGATGGACAAGATCCAGGGCGAAGCGAGGGACAATTTCCTGATTCTTCGCGATCTCACCCGCAAATTGCTCGAAGGTCAGGCGATGTACCGCTGCAGCCGTTGCGGCTTCGGTGCCAAGGCGCACCATTGGCAGTGCCCCAGCTGCAAGAGCTGGAGCACGATCCGCCCCATCCATGGCGTGGCCAACGAGTAGCGCGGAATGGTCTTGCCAGGGTCGGCCTCGTTGCTTCCACCGCTTTGCTTCCTCGTCGCCCTTGCGGTGGTCCGCGCGGCGATCGCCTATGCGCATCGTCGCGGCATGCTGGACCAGCCTGGACAGCGGCGCTCCCACACCATCCCGACCCCGCGTGGCGGCGGGATCGGCATCGTCGTCGCGGTATTGATCGGTTTGCCGGTCATTGCCCTGGACGTTGTGTCGGCCGAGCGCCGGCTGACGTTTGCTGCCGTCTGGCTGGGTCTGGCCTGCGTGGCGTGGACCGGATGGTGGGACGATCACCGCCCGCTTCCGGTCGTCCCCAGGCTGGTGGCCCAGACGGCTGCCGCGGGATTGCTGGCGCTGGCGTTGTGCGCCTCCGGTGTCCCGGTTGCATGGTTGCCGCTGCTGCTGTTCGTCGGCGTGGGGAGCATCAACCTGCACAATTTCATGGACGGCATTGATGGCCTGCTGGCACAGCAGGCGATGTTCGTGATGGCAGGGCTGGCTTGCCTTGCGCTGGCCCTGGCTCAGCCGGCCTATGGGCTGGCCATCGTGGCGCTTGCCGTGGGGTTCGCGACGGCCGGATTCTGGGTATACAACCGGTCACCGGCCCGCATCTTCATGGGCGATGTCGGAAGCGGCTCGTTGGGGTTTCTGGTGTTCGCCATCGGAGCGATGCTGTGGCGGATCGCCCCGGCCACGTGCTGGCCAGCCGCCATCCTGTGCTCGGCGTTCTTCACCGACGCCGGCATGACGCTGCTGGTCAGGATCTGGCGAGGTCGCCGCTGGTACAGTGCGCATCGCGAACATCTTTACCAGTGGATGGTTCGCGGGGGGCGGTCCCATGGAGCGGTGTCCGGGTCTTATACGGCCTGGAACCTGCTGGTGTGCGCTCCGTCGGCGTATGCCGCATGGCGCATGGGCGCGCAAGGCTGGGTGGTTTTTGTCGTGATCTACGGCGTGTCGTTGGCGGTCTGGATGATGCTGAAGCGGCGTTGCCTTCGGCGGGCTAGGGAGCGGAAATTCTGATGTCGGTTCGTAAGTTCATCGCAGCGATCCATCCGCGCGCGGCTGTGGTGGTGCATGACCTCGCCGTGGCCGCCATCGCCTGGTGGCTGGCCAAGGCGCTTCGCTATGCGATGAAGCCGGACGAAGTGGTCAGCTTCGTTGCCCTCGAATTTCCGCTGGTCCTGGCCGTGCAGGGCCTGCTTTTTGCCTGGACCGGCCTGTACAAGGGCGTGTGGCGGTTCGCCAGCCTGCCGGACCTGTGGAACATCCTGCGCGCGGCCGTGGCCGGCAGCCTGGTGATCGGCCTGGTGCTGTTCCTCTACGACCGGCTTGCCGGGGTTCCCCGTTCGGTACTGCTGCTTTACCCGGTGATCCTCGCCACCCTGCTGGGGGCCCCGCGTCTGCTCTACCGGTTCTGGAAGGACAGTCGCGTCGACCTGTTCGAGTCCAAGCCGGCCAAGCGTGTCCTCATCGTGGGCGCGGACCGGGCCGGTGAAGCGCTGTTGCGCGACCTTCGTCGGGACAGCCGCTTCAACGTGGTGGGGTTCGTCGACGATCTGGGCAGCCTGCGCGGCGCCAAGATCAGCGGCTGTCCGGTACTGGGGCGGTTCGAGGACCTGCCCGACGTGGCGCGCGAGACCGGCGTGGAAATGTTGCTGATCGCGTTGCCCGGAGCGTCCACGGCGCAGATGCGCCGGGTGGTCGAGCTGTGCGACTCCACCGGACTGCCGTATCGCACGGTTCCCCGGCTCGAGGACGTCGTTGCCGGGCGCGCCCATTTCAACGAGATCAAGGAGGTCGCGATCGAGGATCTGCTCGGGCGCGATGCCATCCAGCTTGACTGGACCGCGATCCGCGAGAATCTCACCGGCCAGCGCGTGATGGTGACCGGCGGCGGTGGCTCGATCGGTTCGGAGCTGTGTCGCCAGGTGGCGCGGCTCGGGGCGGCGGCGCTGACCGTGGTCGACAACAGCGAGTACAACCTCTATCGCGTGGCCAAGGAACTGGCTGCGGATTTCCCCGAGCTGATTCTGGATGGCGTACTGGCCGATTGCGGCGATCGGGTCGCGATGGCGCAGGTGTTCGTCGACCACAAGCCGCAGGTGGTTTTCCATGCGGCCGCCTACAAGCACGTGCCGCTGTTGCAGAGCCAGTTGCGTACGGCCTTCCGCAACAACGTGCTCGCCACGCGCCAGGTGGCCGAACTGGCCCACGAGCACGGCGTCGGGTGCTTCGTATTGATCTCCACCGACAAGGCTGTGAATCCCACCAGCGTGATGGGGGCGTGCAAACGTATTGCGGAGATCTGGTGCCAGAATCTCAGTGCCCGCTCATCGACCCGCTTCATCACCGTGCGCTTCGGCAACGTGCTCGACTCGGCCGGCTCGGTGGTGCCGCTGTTCCGTCAACAGATCCGTGACGGTGGGCCGGTTACCGTCACCCATCCGGAGATGTCGCGCTACTTCATGACGATTCCGGAGGCGTGCCAACTGATCCTGCAGGCATCCACCCTGGGCCGAGGCGGAGAGATCTTCGCGCTGGACATGGGGGAGCCGGTCAAGATCCGCGATCTGGCCGAGCAGATGATCCGGCTGGCCGGAAAGAAGCCGGGCACCGAGATCCCCATCGTCTATACCGGGCTGCGAGCGGGCGAGAAGTTGTTCGAGGAGTTGTTCCACGCGCAGGAAAACTACAGCGAGACCGCCCACGCGAAGATCTTCCTGGCACAGCACCGCGAGGTGGCCTGGGAGTTGCTGGTGGCGGCCATCAACAAATCGGCGGAAGCGGTCGACCGCTTCGATGAAGAGGAACTGCGGCGTTGCGTGTCCAGCCTGTTGCCCTCGTTCCGCTGGAGCGAGACGGCGCAGCCGGCCAACGTCGTATCCATCCGTCGCCAAGAGACTGGAGAAAGGTAAGTGAGCAAGCCGTTGCGCAAGGTGGTGTTCCCCGTCGCCGGACTCGGCACCCGGTTTCTTCCCGCCACCAAGGTGGTGGCCAAGGAGATGCTGCCGGTGCTGGACCGTCCGCTGATCCAGTACGCAGTGGACGAGGCGGTCGACGCCGGGGCCGACACCCTGGTGTTCGTCACCAACCGCTACAAGCACGCCATCGCCGACTATTTCGACAAGGCCTACGAGCTGGAGGCCAAACTGCAGGAAAAGGGCAAGTCCGACCTGCTGGCAATGGTCCAGGGCACGCTGCCCAGGCACGTGCGGGCGATCTTCGTCACCCAGCCCGAGGCGCTCGGCCTTGGTCATGCGGTACTGTGCGCCAAGCCGGTGGTCGGCGACGAGCCGTTCGGGGTGATTCTGCCTGACGATCTGATCTGGAATACCGGCCGCGGTGCCCTGGGGCAGATGGCCGAGCTCTCCCAGGCCCAGGGCGGCGCGGGCGTGATCGCCGTGGAGGAAGTGCCCCACGACGAGACCGACAAGTACGGCATCGTGGCCGCTACGCCAGTGGATGAGCGCAGTGCCGAGATCCGGCACATGGTGGAGAAGCCGAAGCCGGCGGACGCACCCTCCAACCTGGCCGTGGTCGGTCGCTACGTGCTCCCCGGGCACATTTTCGAGCTGCTCGAGCGCACCACGCCCGGAGCCGGTGGCGAGATCCAGCTCACCGACGCGATCGAGGCGCTGCTCAAGGAGCAGGGCAAGGTGCTGGCCTACCGTTTCCAGGGCACCCGCTTCGACTGCGGCAACAAGGCCGGTCTGGTGCGCGCCACCATGCACATGGCCATGCAGGATCCGAAGCTGGCGGCGGTGGTGCGCGAATTCGTCGCCACCCACTGACGGCCTTGGCTTCCGCCTGTGGCGTTCGGCACGGGCCGGACGCCGTCAGCCCCGCGGGTGGCGGTATGCGGTTATCCTCCGGGCTTCGTCGATAGCCGGTTCACCCTTGCCCTGATGCCCCCTGTACCGGCCGCCTCCTATTACCGCGCCACCGCGAACGCCTACGCGCCCTTCGCGCCGCTGCAAGGTCGGCGTGAGGCCCGCGTGGCGATCATCGGCGGCGGATACGCTGGCCTGAATACCGCACTCGGCCTGGCCGAGCGCGGCGTCACCGACGTGGTGCTGCTCGAGCGCGAGCAGGTGGGCTTCGGTGCGTCCGGGCGCAACGGCGGTTTCGTCTTTGCCGGCTACTCGCTCGGCGAGCAGTCGCTGCTCGACCAGCTCGGCGCCGAGCGCGCGCGTGCGCTGTTCGGGCTGACCACGGCGGCCGTCCACCGCATCCGGGAACGGGTCGCCCGTTACGACATCGCCTGCGACGCCGTGGACGAAGGCGTGATCTGGGCCAACTGGTTTCGCGACCCGGCCGTATTGCGCGATCGCCAGACCCTGCTGGCCGAACGCTACGGCGTGCACTGGGAATGGCTCGATCAGGCCGAGCTGCGTGACCGCGTGCGCAGCGAACGCTATTTCGACGGGCTTTACGAACGCGACGCGCTGCACCTGCATCCACTGAACTACGCCATCGGCCTGGCCTCGGCGGCGGCGGAGCAGGGTGTGTCGATCCATGAAGGAACGGCAGCGAAGCGCATGGAGCGGGCGGGCCTGCGCTGGAGGATCGTCACGGCACAGGGCGAGATCTTCGCCGACCAGGTGGTGCTTGCCTGCGGGGGATACCTCGCCGGACTGCAGAAGCCGATCGATCGCGCGATCCTGCCGATCGCCACCTACGTGATGGTGACCGAGCCGCTCGGGGACCGCCTGGATGACTGCCTGCGCACGCGTGCGGCAATCTACGACAGCCGCTTCGCCTTCGATTATTACCGTCCGCTGCCCGATCGCCGGCTGCTGTGGGGTGGACGGATCTCGGTGCTCAACCGTTCGTCCCAAGCCGTGCAGCGGCTGCTCAAGCGGGACCTGCTGCGGGTCTTCCCGCAGCTCGAGGGCGTGCGCATCGACTATGCCTGGTCCGGCCTGATGAGCTACGCACGTCACCAGATGCCGCAGATCGGCAGCGACGGCAACGGCCTGTGGTGGGCGCAGGCGTTCGGCGGTCACGGAGTGGGACCGACCTGCGCGGCGGGCGAGCTGGTCGCCGCCGCGATCGCCCAGGGCGACGAGGGCTGGAAGCAGTTCGCCGATTACGGCCTGCCCAGCACCTGGCGGCCATTCGGCTTCGCGGGAGCCCAGGCCACCTACTGGTGGCACGAGTTCAACGACTGGCTGAAGACCCGCCTGGAGGGCTGAGCGTGGCGAACGGCCGTGTGTGGCCGCTACCCTGCGGTTTTTCCACAGCGCACCGCGTGAGTCCATGAGCGACGCCAATGTTCCCGCAGAGATCAGCTGGGCCGACTTCGAGCGCGTGCTCATCGTTGCCGGCACCGTTACCCGGGTCGAGGCGTTTCCCGAGGCCCGCCGTCCGGCATGGAAGGTATGGGTGGACTTCGGTCCCTATGGCGAGCGCAAGACCAGCGCGCAGATCGTGTCGCTGTACCGGCCCGAGGATCTCGTCGGCCGGCAGATCGTCGGCGTGATCAACTTTCCCGAGAAGCAGGTCGGGCCGTTCCGTTCGCAGTTCCTGCTGACCGGGTTCCACACGGATGAGGGTGTCGTCATCACCACTGTCGAACGCCCGGTGCCGAACGGTTCGCGCTTGTCCTAGCCGGAGGCGGCGGATGAAGCAGCGGATCGCACCCGGCATGCAAAGGGCGCGGACGCCCGTAGCCTGGCCGACGATCGTTGACGGCACGTGGGCTTCCGTCCCGAGTCGGGCCGGAAGCAATGGGACGGGCGGAGCCGGGGCCGCGGCAGCTGGGTTGCGTGCCACGGCTGCAGCATCGACCGGGTGGGAGCACCCCACGGGCAACGCGCGCTCGATGCGCGCGCTCGGGCGTCAGTCGCGCGAGTCCCTGCGGCCATCGAGCCAGACCTCCAGCCCCTGCGTGTTGAGGGTGATGTCCATGTCCAGCGCCAGCGCTTCCAGTGCCTCGCGGCCCTTGGTCCAGCCGTGGGCCTGGGCGCGGGAAAAATACAGGGCGGCCAGGGAAGCGCGAAGCCGATGGTAGCGATCCGGCTGGCCATCGGCTTCGAGTGCCAGCTCAACCATGGCATCGATCTGTGCGTGAAGGTCGGCAGCCAGTCGTTCCACCGCTTCCACCCGCCCGTAGTGGGTCAGGTACATCGCCTCGGGTTCCAGCGCGAGCAGGCGGTCGATCGAGTCGTGCAGCGCCTCCGGATCGAACTGCACCGGCGAGGTGGTCGGAATGATGAAGGGTCCCCGGTCGGTATCCAGGTCGCGATAGGACAGCCCGAAGGTGTCGCCGGTGAAGCAGGCGTTCGACTGGCGGTCGTAGATCGCCATGTGGTGCCTGGCGTGTCCGGGCGTGTGGATGCACAGCAACTGCCGGCCCTGGAGGTGCACGATGTGCCCGTCGGCCGCCTCGATCACGCGCTCGGCCGGCACCGGGCGCAGCCGCCCGTACGTTTCGTCCATCACGGCCTCGCCGTACACCGCGCTGGCGCCGGCCCACAGCTTTGAGGGATCGATCATGTGGCGCACGCCGCGCGGGTGCACCACCAGTTTCGCGTTCGGCAGCTCGGCCATCAGCTCGCCGGCGCCGCCGGCATGGTCGAGGTGCACGTGGGTGAGGATCAGCCAGTCCACATGCGCGGGGGTCAGCTCGGCGGCGTCCAGCGCGGCGAGCATGCGCGGCACGGCGTAGTTGGTGCCGCAGTCGATGAACGCCGCGCGATCGCCTTCCACCACGAGGTAGGCGGCGTCGAATTGCGGGCGCACGAAGCCGGTGTCGATGGTGTGGATACCGTAGGGAACGCTCATGACTGCCTCCGTCCAGGAACAGTCCTCAGGGTAGCAAGCCACCCCGTGACGGGCAGTTGAACCTTGGTCGCGGAACGGCTGGGCAGGCAAGCGCGTGAGCATCCTCCGGGCCGCGATCCGTGAGCAGCGATGGAAAATGCGCCGGAGGAACCGGTTCGCGCTGACGGCTGTCGGGTGGGCAGCCGCGTCGATCGGGGACTTCCTCGACGAGTGCCATATCGCGGTGCCACTGTTCGAGCGGCATGGTCTGGCTGACTGGCGGCGATCGGGGCTCCGTGCAGCGCCACCTGCGACAGGGCCATGACGCGTGGGTTGTGTCGCTGACGACGGCCACCCGCCTCTCGGCGGGTGGCCGGGGTGGCTCATGCCGCGGCGTCCACCAGCACCAGCTCGGCGTCCTCCAGTGCGGTGACACGCAGGGCCGGCTCGTTGCGGATAGCCGCGCCATCGCGCGCATCCAGCGACACGCCATTGACCTCCACCTTGCCCTTGGCCGGAACCAGGTAGCCGTGGCGTCCGTCGCCCAGCACGTAGGTGGTGCTCTCGCCGGCCTTCAGCGTCGCGCCCAGCACGCGGGCGTCGGTGCGCAGGGGCAGGGCGTCGGTGTCTTCCTTGATGCCGCTGGCCAGAGTGACGAACTTGCCGGCGCGATCGCCGCGCGGGAACGGCTTGGCGCCCCAGGAGGGCGGACGGCCGTGTTCGTCCGGAATGATCCAGATCTGGAAGATCCGCGTGGTGCCCGGCTCGAGGTTGTACTCGCTGTGGGTGATGCCGCTGCCCGCGCTCATCACCTGCACGTCGCCCGCCTCGGTGCGCCCCTCGTTGCCGAGGTTGTCGCGGTGGGTGATGGCACCCTCGCGCACGTAGGTGATGATCTCCATGTCCGAATGCGGGTGCGGCGGAAAGCCGGTGCCCGGGGCGATGGTGTCGTCATTCCACACACGCAGCGCGCCCCAGCCCATCCGGCGCGGGTCGTGATAGCCCGCGAACGAGAAGTGGTGCTTGGCATTGAGCCAGCCGTGGTCCGCACTGCCGAGGGTGCTGAAAGGACGGCGTTCGATCATGACGTTCTCCCATGTGGTCGGCGCCGGTCGGCGCCCTGGAGCGAACGATAGGCGCAATCATGTCGTGCGCATAGTGACGCCAATAGAACTGATTGTTGCCTTATTGGATCAATATTGGAAACGATCAGGGCTCCCACGTGAGCACCAGCTTGCCGATGTGCTGCGAGCTCTCCATCAGTGCATGCGCCTGGGCGGCCTCGGCGGCCGGGAACATCTGGTGCACCACCGGCCGCACCGTGCCCGCGGCCAGCAAGGGCCATACGTGCTCATGCAGCGCCCGGGCGATCGCCGCCTTGAACGCCACCGGCCGGTTGCGCAGGGTCGAGCCGGTGATCGTATGGCGCCGACGCATCAGCGCACCGGCGTCGATCGTGGCAGCGCTGCCGCCCAGTGTGGCGATGATTACCAGCCGGCCGCCTTCGGCCATGGCGTCGAGCTCGCGGGGCACGTAGTCGCCGGCAACCATGTCCAGCACCACGTCCACGCCACGGCCGTCGGTCAGCGCCTTGATCCGTGCCACGAAATCCTCCTCGCGGTAGTTGATGGCCTCGGCACCCAGGGCGGCGCAGGCGTGGCATTTCTCCGCGTTGCCCGCGGTGGCGAACACCCGGTGGCCAAGTGCGCGCGCCAGCTGGATCGCGGTGACGCCGATGCCACTGGAGCCACCCTGCACCAGCAGGGTTTCCCCGGCACCGCCTTCGCCCCGGCCGAGCTGGCCGCGGTCGAACACGTTGCTCCATACCGTGAAGAAGTTCTCCGGCAGTGCCGCGGCCTCGACGATGCTCAGGCCAGCAGGCACCGGCAGGCACTGGCCCAGCGGAGCTACCGCGTATTCGGCATAGCCGCCGCCGGCAAGCAGGGCGCAAACGGCATCCCCGGCTTTCAGGCCAAACGGGTTGTCGCCACTGAAGTCGCCCTCGACCAGCTCGCCCGCCGCCTCGAGCCCGGGCAGGTCGGAGGCGCCTGGCGGTGGCGGGTAGCGGCCGAGGCGCTGGAACACGTCGGGCCGATTCACCCCGGCGGCGGCGACGCGGATCAGTACTTCGCCCGGCCCTGCAGCCGGACGTGGCCGTGCGCACGGCGTCAGTACTTCCGGACCACCCGGTTCCCGGATGGCGATGGCGCGCATGGTGGTCATCGCAGGCTCCTGATCGACGGTGAAGATCGCCCATGATCGCGCAACGGCAGTGCAGGGCGTGCGATGTACCCTTGGCTGCAGGTGGGGAGGCGCGCATGCGGGAAAGCGATACGACGGCACCGATTCGATCCGGCGGGTGCAGTGGGCCCGCGTCGGCGCGCTGGATCGCCGTCGTGCTGTTGCTCCTGCAGTTGACCGGTTGCGCGCTGGTGCATGTGAAACAGGGCGATCCGCGGGACTACGACGAAGGCCGTCGTGGCGACGTCCTCAGCACCGGCCATCTCAGCTATGCCAGCCGCAACGCGATGTCGCGGCTGGGGCTCGATCCCGATCGCTGCGTGGCCGAGCCGTCGCCCTGCGTGGAGGCGTTGCGCGAGGCGACCATCTTGGGCAATGACTCTCGCCTCTCCGCGTTGGCCGAGCTCGCCCTGGACGGTGCGCTCAAGGCCGACCGCTCCGCCGGCCGCGATACCGCCGGCCCGATCGCCGACTACCTCGATGCCGCGCGCTATGCCTACGCCTATCTGTTCTTCGGCGAGCGCACGCCGCGCGAACGCGCTTTCGAGGATCGGCAGACGCAGATGCGCGACAGCTACAACTACGCCGCCGAGCGCGTCGCGGCACTGCTGTTCGCGCGGGGGCAGCGGGCCGGGCACGTTCATCCACCGTCCCCGGGCAGTGCCGAGGCGGTGGATGGCTGGCGCCTTCGCTACGGCGAGATCCAGCTGACCCTGCCGCGCGGCGCGCCGAAACTCGAGGCCATGGTGCCGGCCTCCCGCCTGCGCATCGACGGGCTCGAGAGCGTCTATCGCCGGGACGGTCTCGGTGCCGAGGTAGTGATGGTGGCGCGTCCGACCCAGGCCGCCCGGCGGGCGCCGACGCAACCGTTCGCCGAGACCGGTTACCTGCCGGCCACCGTGTTGCTGCAATTTCCCGGCGACACCCTGGCGCAGGTGCTCGACACCCGCGAAGCGGTGGTCGACGCCCTCGATCCGTATCGCCAGGACACGATGCAACTGGACGGCCAGACCGTGCCGCTGGCGGCCAACTTCAGCGCACCGTATGCGCTTTGGCTGGCCGAGTCCGGCTTCAACCGCAAGGCGATCGACAACCTCCTCGGACGCGACAACGCGCTCGATCATCCGCGCGTGATCCTGATGCAGCCGTACGATCCCCATCGCCTCACGGTGGTGATGATCCATGGCCTGGCTTCCAGTCCCGAGGCCTGGGTGAATCTCGCCAACGAGGTGATGGGCGACGAGGCGCTGCGCAGGCGCTATCAGATCTGGGAGGTCTATTACCCGACCAACGCACCGATCCCGGTGAACCTGGTGCAGATCCGGGCGGCGCTGGAGCAGACCTTCGCCGCGCTCGATCCGGCCGGCACCGCGCCGGCCAGTCACCACGTCACGTTGATCGGCCACAGCATGGGCGGCGTGATCGCGCGATTGCTGGTGGTCGACAGCGGCGAAGTGCTCTGGCAGCGCATCTTCCACGCTCCTCCGGATTCGCCGCGGCGCAGGCGGCTCGCCGCGTTGGCACCCTACCTCACCATCAAGCCGCTGCCTGGCGTGGACGAGGCGATCTTCCTCGCCGCGCCGCATGCCGGCACGCCGGTCGCGGGACACTGGCTGGCACGCATGGTCACCCGGCTGATCCGCCTGCCGAAGACCCTGCTGGATGCCAGTACCCGCATCGCCGATGCGCTGGCCGGGGAACTGCCGGAGCAGGCGGCGCTGTTCCGCGCCGCGCCGACCGGTGTCAACGTACTGCGCGACACCAGTCCCTACCTGCGGGCCACGTCCACGCTGCCGATCGTGCCCGGCGTGCGCTATCACTCGATCATCGCCCGGCGCAGCGCGGAAGGGCCGCTGGAGGTCTCCAGTGACGGCTTCGTGCCTTATGCCAGCGCACACCTGGCAGGCGCGGCGAGCGAGAAGGTGATCGTCTCCGGCCACAGCGTGCAGGAGACGCCGCAGGCGATCCTGGAGATCCGGCGCATCCTGCGCGAGCACGCAGGTCTGCCTGCCGGGGACGCGGTCGTGCCGCGTGCATCGGACACATCGCGCTAACACGCGGCCTGTCCGGGCGACATATGCTCCATCGGTCACGTCACCCGGGAAGCGCCGATATGTCGATCCGTACCCTGGTCCTGCCGCTGCTGTTGGCATTGGCGGCGTGTACGGCGTGCTCCGCCAAGCCGGTGCCCGGCGCGTCTCCGGATTCCATCGTGCCGGTTGATCCGGCCTCCTTGCAGGGCTACCACTGGAAGCTGCAGTCGGCGATCGATGCGCATGGCAAACGCATCGCGGCCCTGTTCGTGCGCCCCGACCGGCCGGTGCAGCTCGATTTCTCGCAGAACCACCTGACGATCGGCCAGCTGTGCAACGCCAGGGGAGCGAATTACCGCATCGAACAGGGGCAACTCGTGCTGGGCCCGATGCTCTCCACCCAGATGGCCTGCCTGCAGGCCGGCCTGGGCGGCCTCGATCAGGCCGTGGTGCAGAGGTTGAAGAGCCGGCCATCGATCTCGATCGACCGGGAGGGAGCCATGCCCCAACTGCAGCTGGTCACCGCCGACGGCGACGTGCTGCAGTTCACCGGGCAGCCGACGGCCGAGAGGCGCTACGGCGGGCCAGGGCAGGTCGAATTCCTGGAGGTGGCGGCGCAGGACGTGCCATGCGACACCGGCGCATCCCGCGACACCCGATGCCTGAGCGTGCGCGACCGGCACTACGACGCCCACGGCCTGAAGAGCGGCGAGCCCGGGCCGTGGCATGTCATGACGTCGGGCATCGAGGGCTACACGCATGAACCCGGCATGCGCAATGTCCTGCGGGTAAAGCGCTTCGATACCTCGAAAGGTCCGGCCTACGTGCTCGACATGGTGGTTGAATCGGAGAAAGTCGCCAGCCCCTGATCCCGGCGCAGACCGGGGCGCGGCCAGCGCGTGGAGCGCACCGGCCGCGGTCGGGCCTCAGTCGTCGGTGCCGACCACCTTGCCGGTATCCGGATCGACGTCCAGCTTCACGTGCTTGCCGGCGCGGTTCTCGGCCTTGGCGGTCCACAGCCCGTCATCGAAATCCACGTCGTGCACGTCGGTGTAGCCGGCGCTGGAGAGGGCGGCACGGATGTCGTCCTCGCCCAGGCGGGCAAGCTTCTGGTCGTCCGCATAGGCCTTGCCGGTGCGGGCGTCGACGCGCAGGTGCACGTGGTGGCCATTGCCGCTCTCGGCCTTGGCGCGCCACATGCCGTGGCTGAATTCCAGATCATCGACGTCGTTATAGCCCTGCTGCTGCAGTTGTGCCCGGATCTGTGCCTTGGTCATCACGCCATGATCCGGCGACTGGGCCATCGCCGCGCCGGCAAGGCCCAGCGCGAGGGCGGTGGAAAGTACGACCGTTTTCATCGCCTCGTCTCCTGTGGGGAAGGGAGTCCCGAGTCTTGGCAGGCGGGGATCAGCGAGCGGTGAAGATGGCGTGGCGGGTGCGTGGGGTGTTCAGGCGACGTCGTGCGGCCGGCCGGTGCTAAGGTCACGCGCTGTCAGGATCTTGAGGGGACGCCGAAGATGTCCGGTTCCAGTCGTGCCGACGACGGGGAGGCCTCCACGGAGCGTCTGCCGCCCCGGCAGGTGGTTACACGCAAGTTCCCGGTGATGTCGATGGCGCCCACGCCGGTGCTGGACACGGCGGACTGGTCGCTGACGCTCAAGCACGGCGTGCGTCCGCTCAGGCGCTGGGACTGGGCGGGTTTCGATGCGCTGCCCAGGCAGCGCGTCGTGCGCGATATCCACTGCGTCACCCGCTGGTCGAAGCTCGATACGGCCTGGGAGGGCGTGTCACTGGACGACCTGTTCGCCGACGCGGGCATCACCCCACCCACCGGCTTCGTGCTGGCGCACAGTGCCGACGGCTACTCCACCAACCTGCGGATCGACGACCTGCTCGGCGGTCGCGCGATGATCGCCACCCGCTACGACGGCCAGCCGCTGCCGCCCGAGCACGGTGGTCCGGCCCGTCTGCTGGTGCCGCACCTGTATTTCTGGAAGTCCGCCAAATGGCTCACCGGCCTGCAGTTCACCGCGCGCGACGAAGCGGGGTTCTGGGAGTTGCGCGGGTATCACATGCGCGGGGATCCGTGGCGCGAAGAGCGGTTCGCGGACGATGAATAAGAGTGGCGATTTCTTTCTTCGACCGAGCCGAAGCGGCCCTGGACAAGGCCCGCACCGGATCCGTTCGTGCAGCAGCGCGCCATGGCGGAAAGCGCCATGCACAGGTCCCGTCCTGCCATGAAAATTCTCCTCTTCGGCAATTCCGGGTCCGGCAAGAGCACGTTGGCCAGACGGCTGGCTGCGGACCATGGACTGGCGCATCTCGATCTGGACTCCATCGTCTGGGAGCCGGGGAGGATCGCCGTGCAGCGATCGACCGAGGCCATTGCCGCGTCCCTCGCGGCGTTTCTCGCCGGGCATGACCGCTGGGTGATCGAGGGCTGCTACGGCGAGCTGGTTCAGGCCGCGTCCGCCCACTGCACGGAACTGGTGTTCCTCAACCCCGGACTGGAAATCTGCCTGGAACACAACCGCCGGCGCCCCTGGGAGCCGCACAAGTACGCCTCGAAGGAGGCGCAGGACGCCATGCTCGAGGCCCTGCAGGCCTGGGTGGCCGGATACTACGAGCGTGAGGATCAGTGGTCGTACCAGGCGCATCGGCGCATCTACGATGCCTTTGCAGGCCACAAGAGCGAGCATCTCGATGACACCGGGGCTCGCGGCCGATGGGGGCTTCACGAGTCTTCCGGCCGGTAACCGCACATGCTTCCCGATTCCGCGGAGCGCCCCATGAAAGCGAACCTTCATGCCGTGCATCCCGTGCTCGCCTGCCGCGAAGTGGGTGAGTCGGTGCGCTTCTACCGCGATCTCGGTTTCGTGCTGTTGTTCCAGGACGCACCCGAGGCGCCGAAGTACGCAGCCGTGGGGCGGGACGGGGTGGAGATCCACCTGCAATGGGCGGACGCGGGGCAGTGGGCTTATCCCACCGATCGTCCGGTCTGCCGCTTCCAGGTGGACGACGTGGACGCGCTCTACGAGGAGTTCGTCGCGAGCGGCAGCATCGGCGAGCAGCACCACCCGGAAGGTCCCTGGGCGAGACCGTCGCAGACGCCTTGGGGAACCCGCGAGTTCCATCTCCACGACCCCGGCAGGAACGTCCTCCAGTTCTATTCCCTTCGGTAGAAGACGGCCTCCGCAGCGACGGACGCAGTCGTGATTGATGGGGGTCAATACGCCGGCGCATGCGCTGGCCTAGGGTGTCGGGCGTGGTGATTGGCCACATTCGCATGGGTTTCGCGATGAAGGCTTGCACGGTAAGGCGCGGTCGCGAGAGCGTGGAGCGTTCGCGATGAAGGCGCCCGACGATTCCGGAGCCGGTGGCGGTGGGCGGTCCGATGCCGCGGCAGTCACCGCGTTGCTGGGCGGCGGTCCGGGTGGCGGGCGCGGTCGCCGGGTTCTGCGCTGGATACTGATTGTCCTCGCGCTGCTGGTCGTGGTCGTGGCCGGCTACGGCTGGTTGCTGCGTGGTCGTGAGGCGGCCCAGCCGCGCTACCAGACGGCGGAGGTCACCCGCGGCAACCTGGTGGTGACGGTCGCGGCCACCGGCAACCTGCAGCCGACCAACCAGGTGGACGTGGGCAGCGAACTGTCCGGCATCATGGAGTCGGTCAAGGTCGACGTGAACGACACGGTCAAGCGCGGCCAGGTGCTGGCCCAGCTCGATGTGTCGCGGCTCAGGGACCAGATCGCCAACGCGCGCGGGGCGCTTGCCGCGGCCCGCGCCCAGGTGGCGCAGGCCGCGGCCACGGTCACCGAGACGCGGCTGCAGTTGAGCCGGCTCCAGCGCATGTTCGCCACCAGCGGTGGCACGGTGCCGGCCCAGGTGGACATCGATACCGCACGGGCGGCCATGCAACGTGCCGAGGGTGCCGAGGCGAATGCCCGCGCGGCCGTGGTGCAGGCGCAGGCGTCGCTCAGCACCGGCGAAACCAACCTGGCCAAGGCGTCGATCCGCTCGCCGATCGACGGCGTGGTGCTGAGCCGCTCGATCGAGCCGGGGCAGACCGTGGCCGCCTCGCTGCAGGCGCCGGTGCTGTTCACCCTGGCCGAGGATCTGTCGAAGATGGAGCTGCAGGTCGACGTGGACGAGGCCGACGTGGGCCTGGTGCACGATGGCCAAGAGGCGACCTTCACCGTGGATGCCTATCCCGGTCGCGAATACCCGGCCAAGGTGCGCCGGGTCGGCTTCGGCTCGCAGACCAAGGACGGCGTGGTGTCCTACCTCACCGTGCTCACCGTGAACAACGATGACCTCAGCCTGCGTCCGGGCATGACCGCCACCGCCGCGATCGTGGTCAACGAGCGCCGGCAGGTGCTGCTGGTGCCGAGTGCCGCGCTGCGCTTCACGCCGGCATCCACGACATCCAGTCAGGCCTCGGGCAGCCTGGTCAGCCGGCTGATGCCGCGACCGCCGCACGGCCCGAGCCGCGCGGTGTCGGGCAACGGCAAGTCCCGCCAGGTGTGGGTGCTGCGCGAGGGCGAGCCGCTGGCGGTGCCGGTCACGGTCGGCGCCAGCAACGGCCAGTTGACGGAGGTGACGGGAGGCGAGCTGCAGTCCGGCATGCGGGTGATCACCGAGAGCCTCGGTGGTGCCCAGTGAGCCAGGGTGACGGCGCCGCGGCGCCGCTGATCGAACTGGCCGGCGTCACCAAGACCTACGGTCAGGGGGCGGTGGCGTTCCAGGCGCTGCGCGGCGTGGACCTGGTGGTGGAGGAGGGCGAGTTCGTGGCGATCATGGGGCCGAGCGGCTCGGGCAAGTCCACGGCGATGAACATTCTCGGTTGCCTCGACGTGCCGACCACCGGCAGCTACCGCTTCCGCGGTACCGCCGTGGAGCGGCTCTCGCGCAACCAGCGGGCGCTGTTGCGCCGGCATTACCTGGGCTTCGTGTTCCAGGGCTACAACCTGCTGGGCCGCACCAGCGCACTGGAAAACGTGGAGCTGCCGCTGTTGTACCGCGGCGAGCCGCCGGCTGCGCGTCACGCCGCGGCACGCGAGGCGCTGGCCGCGGTGGGACTGACCGGCTGGGAACACCACGTGCCGGCCGCACTGTCCGGCGGGCAGCAGCAGCGCGCCGCGATCGCCCGCGCCATCGTCACCCATCCCGCGGTGCTGCTCGCGGACGAGCCCACCGGCAATCTCGACACCCGGCGCAGCCGCGAGATCATGGATCTGATCGCCGCGCTCAATCGCGACCGCGGCATCACCGTGCTGATGGTGACGCACGAGCCGGACATGGCCGCCTACGCCCGGCGCGTGGTGCACTTCGTCGACGGCCAGGTGGAGAGCGACATGCGCCAGGCGGGGGTGGCCTGATGTTCTGGAACACGCTGCTGCTGGCGCTGAAGGAGATCCGCCGCAACCTCACGCGGAGCTTCCTGACCGTGCTCGGCATCCTGATCGGCGTGGCCGCGGTGATCACCATGGTCACGCTCGGCAACGGCGCTACCGCGTCGGTATCCGCGCAGATCGCCAGCCTGGGCAGCAACCTGCTGATGGTGCGTCCCGGCCAGCGGCTGGGGCCGACGCGCGATACTGCCGGTGCGGCGGCCTTCCGGCTGGCTGACGCCAACGCCATCCAGAGCCAGGTGAGCGGCCTGGCCGGGGTGGCGCCGGTGGTCTCGCGCACGGTGACCGTGGTGCACCTGGCCAGCAACTGGTCCACCAGCGTGGTGGGAACCACCAACGACTACTTCACCGCCGGCAACTGGAAGTTCGCCGCGGGCCGGCCGTTCCTGGACGCCGAGCTGCAGGCCGGCAAGGCGGTGTGCGTACTGGGCGAGACCGCGCGCAACAAGCTGTTCGGCAGTGAGAACCCGGTCGGCGGGGCGATCCGCGTCAAGCAGTTTTCCTGCGAGGTGGTCGGCCTGCTGGCGGCCAAGGGGCAGTCGTCGATGGGGCGTGATCAGGACGACACGGTGGTGATGCCGCTGCGCACGGTGCAGCGGCGGCTGGCCGGTAACCAGGACGTGGGCATGGTGCTGGTGTCGGTGCAGCCCGGCGTGCCGACCGCGCAGGCCAAGCAGCGGATCGAGGCCCTGCTGCGCGAGCGCCGGCACATTGCCGATGGCCAGGAGGACGATTTCAACGTGCTCGACACACGCGAGATCGCGGACATGCTCTCCAGCACCACGCGCGTACTCACCCTGCTGCTCGGTGCGGTGGCCGCGGTGAGCCTGCTGGTGGGGGGCGTGGGGATCATGAACATCATGCTGGTGTCGGTGACCGAGCGCACCCGCGAGATCGGCATCCGCCTGGCGGTGGGGGCGCTGGAGCGCGAGGTGCTGCTGCAGTTCCTGATCGAGGCGGTGGTGCTGTCCTCGATCGGCGGACTGCTGGGCGTGCTGCTGGCGACGGTCGGTTCGATCGTGCTGGCACGGGTGCTCGAGGTGCCCTACGTGTTCGGACCGTCGATCAACCTGCTGGCGTTCGCATTCTCGGCGGTGATTGGCGTGGTGTTCGGCTATTTCCCGGCGCGCCGGGCGGCACGGCTGGACCCGATCGAGGCGCTGCGCCACGAATGACCATAGCGAGGGGCGGGTGCGGGCGCCGGGCGGGCCGGCGATACTCTGGCCTTCTCCCGGCCACCGGTACAGACACCCATGGGCAAGACCCGGCTCGAAGCATTCAGCGATGGCGTGCTCGCCATCATCATCACCATCATGGTGCTGGAGATGAAGGTGCCGCACGGCGTGTCGCTGGGGGCGCTGTGGCCGGTGCTGCCGGTGTTCCTGAGCTACGTGCTGAGCTTCGTCTACGTGGGCATCTACTGGAACAACCATCACCACATGCTGCACCTGGTGCGCAGCGTCAGCGGCGGCATCCTCTGGGCCAACCTGCACCTGCTGTTCTGGCTGTCGCTGCTGCCGTTCGCCACCGGCTGGATGGGCGAGAACCACTTCGCCGCGGTGCCTTCGGCGCTGTATGGCGTGGTGTTGCTGATGGCGGCCGTGGCGTACTGGATCCTGCAGCGGGCGATCATCCGCGTGCAGGGGCCGGGCTCCGCCCTGGCGGGCGCGCTCGGCCGCGACTGGAAGGGCAAGCTGTCGCCGTTGATCTATGTGACTGGCATCGTCTTCTCGGTCTGCGCGCCTGGGCTGGGCATGGCGTTCTACGCCGGTGCGGCCCTGCTGTGGCTGGTACCGGACCGGCGGATCGAGCGGGTGGTGGTCCGGTCGACCGACTGAGCGGCGCGGCGGGTCGCCGCAGCGGCTCGCAGATTGACGTGCGTCATCGGCCGTGCGGACGGAGGCGGCGAGGATGGACGGTATCCGATCGATGCCGTGGAGGCCGTCATGTCGAGCAAGTCCTTCGTCGAAATCACCCAGGATCTCAACCGCGCCATCGCCACCATCCGCGCCGCCGCGCCGGGCACGATGGGCGGCTTCTCCACCATGGCCAAGGCCGCGCTCGAACCGGGGGCGCTGTCGGCGATCGACAAGGAGCTGATCGCCCTGGCGATCGGCGTGGCCGGACACTGCGACGGCTGCATCGGTTTCCACGTCAAGGCGCTGGTGCGCCTCGGCGTGGAGCGCGAGAAGTTCATGGAGACGCTCGCCGTTGCGGTCTACATGGGCGGCGGACCGTCGCTGATGTATGCGGCCGAGGCGGTACGCGCGCTGGAGGAGTTCGGCGAGGCCTGCCAGTCCACCGCGAGCGAGGTCTAGCGCGGCCGGTGCCCGCTCAGCTCGTGGCCGGCGTCGTGGGCGAAACGCAGGTGCCAGATCGTCGAGCTGAGCGAGACCAGGGTCACCGCCACGAACGCGAACGAGAAGTCGGCCGCCTGCGGGTGGGCGTGGCCACGCACACCCATTGCCAGCCTCAGCAGCAGCGCGCCGGCGCATACGCCGAACGAGAGCATCAACTGCTGCAGCGTGGTGTACAGCGCGTTGGCCGCACCCAGCCGTTCGCGCGGCACGCCCTCGTAGGCCACCGTGTTGTACGCGGCGAACTGGAACGACATGAAGGCTCCGCAGCCCATCAACAGGCCGAACATCAGCGCAAACGGCCAGTCCGGGCGGAACAGCGCACACACCGCATACCCGAGGCTGCTCAGCACGCCGTTGTAGAGCATGCCGTTGCGGAAGCCGACCAGCTGCAGCAGGCGCGGGGTGAACGAACGGGTGAGCAGGGCGCCCAGCGCGGTAGCCAGCACCAGCTGGCCGCTGCGCACGGCCGAGAAGCCGAAGCCGATCTGGAACATCAGCGGCAACAGGAACGGCTGCGCGCCCTGGGTGATGCGCATCAGCGAGCCGCCGATCACCGACAACCGGAACGAATCGATACGCATCAGCCCCAGGTCGAGCAGCGGCTCGGCCCGGTGCCGGGCGTGCCACAGGTAGCCCAGGCAGCCGGCCAGGCCGACCGCCAGCAGCGTCGCCGCCATCCCCAGGTCCGCGCTCTGTCCGACCATTTCCAGCCCGAACAGCAGGCCACCGAGTCCCGCGCCGCAGAGCGCAAAGCCACCAACGTCGAGCGGACTGCGTCCGGCATGCTGCGCGATCGGCGGGATGAACCGACGCACCAGCCAGACCCCGAGCAGGCCAATCGGCAGATTGATGTAGAAGATCCAGCGCCAGCTCAAGTACGTCACGATCAGTCCGCCCAGCGGCGGACCTGCGAGGGGGCCCAGGAACGCCGGCACCAACGACCAGGACATCGCCGAGACCAGGTGCCTGCGCGGCACCGCCGATAGCAGGATCAAGCGGCCGATCGGCGCCATCATCGCGCCGCCGGCGCCCTGCAGCAGCCGCGCGGCCACCATCGCCGGCAGGTTGGGGGCCAGCGAGCAGGCGATCGAGCCGAGCAGGAACACCCCGATCGAGGCGGCGAACACGCGGGTGGCGCCGAAGCGGTCGGCGACCTTGCCGCTGACCGGGATCAGGATCGCCAGGGCCAGCAGGTAGCTGGTCATCGCGATGCTCATGGCGGGCGCGCCGACGTGGAAGTCGCGCGCCATGGTGGGCAGCGCGGTGGCCAGCACCGTCGCGTCCAACTGCTCCATGAAAATCGCGCAGGCGATGATCAGCGAGATGACGCGGTAGTCGGGAAACGCCGGCGTCCCGGTATCGGACGCAAGGGGGGCCGCGGTCGACTGGCTCACGGAGGGACTCGGTGCGGGCGTGGGAAGCCGGCAGCGGTCGTGGGGGTGGCCGCGGCGGCGCTTGCGCCCGGGGAGCGGCGCGGCGCGGATTATAGAGGGCCGCCCGGTATCGACAACGAGACCTGGCGGCCGGGCATCGCGGGGATGCCCGGCCATGTGCCGGTGACGGTCAGTCGGCGTCGTCGGGTGGAACCGGGGGCGCCGGAGGCGGCGGTGGCGCGTCGAGTTGCGGCGGCTGCGGCGGGCGTGGAGCCATCGGCGGCGGAGGTGGCGGAGGCGGCGGCGGGAAGTCGCTCAGTGCCTTCCAGCGATCCATGGCCTTGTCGCCGACGATGCCGCGGAGCTTGTCGCAGGTGGCCTTGTCGTCCTGGTGACGCCGCTCGAACAACTGCTGCACCTGCCGGGCCTGGTCGGTGCTGATTCCGAGCACCGCCTGCCAGCGGCTTTCACGGGTGAAGTCGGGAAACATCGGGTGCGACGTGGACTTCCACTGCCGGTCGAGGCAGCCGGGCGGGAGCGGCGGCAACGGAACGCCGTCGACAGTCACCCGGGTACGATCGACTTCGATTCGACGGGCGTTCTGGGCGGTCGGCGGCGTCTGGTCCGTCGGTTTGCCGGCCTGTGCCGACGCGGCGCCGGCACAGGCGAGACCGGCGAGGACGACGATCAAGCGGGTTTTCATCAGGTGAACTCCTTGGAGTGGCCGGGTGATCCGACGGACGTCACGATGACCTGCAAGATCGCAGGCAATATGCAGGGAATGTGGAGGCGGCGGCACGGGGCGGCCGCTATGCTCGGCCGCCATGACACCGGCTTCTTCCCGACCCACCGGCTGGCGCCTGCGTGTGGCGCACAAGCTGTTCCTGTTGCTGGCGATGGCGATGGCGTTCTCGCTGCTGGCGATGGGCCTGCTGACCGTGCATCACCTGCGCAGCAGCTTCGTCGCCTACGTGAACGATGCCGACCTGGACCGTCTTACCCCGCTGGCGCAGACGTTGGCCCGGCGCGGCGATGCGGTGAGCGGGTTTGACGGTCTGCGCGACCCGCAGGTCTGGCATTCGGTGTTGCAACGCTCGCTGGTGCCGGATCAGCATCCGGTGGATGAGGGGACGGGACCGCGGCCTTCGCCGTTGGAGGCGCCGCTACCTCCACCTCCGCCCCCACCGCCGCTACCCCCGCCACCGCCCCCTCCACCGGCGGTGGCGCAGACCCCGTCGGCGCCTCTGCCGGCGAGGGTCAGCCTGCTCGATGCCGGCCATGCCGTGGTCGCCGGAGAGATCCCGCCACCGGGCGCCCTGGAGCGCCCGATCCGGGTCGACGGCAGCGTGGTGGGCTGGCTGGCACTGCGCCCACTGAGCCGCCCGGCCGATCCCCGCGACACCGCGTTCCTCGCTGCGCAGGTGCGCGGCATGGCCTGGCTGGCCGGGCTGCTGCTGTTGCTGGCGATGGCCGTGGCGTGGGCCTTCGCCCGTCACCTGCTCGCGCCGCTGCGTGACGTCGAAAAGGCGGCGCGCAAACTCTCCGACGGCGCGTTCGGCGGGCAGCTGACTACGCACCGGCAGGACGAACTGGGCGATCTGGTACGGCACGTCAATCGCCTGAGCAAGGCGCTGGCGGCGCACGACACCGCGCGGCAGCGCTGGATGGCCGACATCTCGCACGAACTGCGCACGCCGCTGGCGATCGTGCGCGGCGAACTGGAAGCGATGCGTGACGGCGTGCGGCCGACGGATGCCGCGACACTGGCCTCGGTGCACGAGGAGGTGATGCGGCTCGGTCGGTTGGTGGATGACCTGCACCAGTGGTCGATGGCCGATGCCGGCTCGCTGAGCTACCGGCCGGCACGACACGACCTGGCCGAGCTGCTGATCGAAGGGGTGGCACGCTTCGATGCCACCGCGCAGATGGCCGGCATCGCCATCGCCCACGACGATCAGCCGGCGCCGGTCCATGTCGACGCCGATCGCATGCGCCAGCTGATCGACAATCTGCTCAGCAACAGCCTGCGCTACACCGAGCGCGGGGGCAGGATCGAGGCGCGGGTGTTCGTCGAGGGCGGCCAGGCCTGCCTGCGCATCGACGACACGCCGCCCGGCGTGCCCGAAGAAGCCTTGCCCTTCCTGTTCCAGCCGCTGTACCGCGTCGACGGCTCGCGCAATCGCGCCCTCGGTGGAAGCGGACTGGGCCTGGCGATCGCGCAGCGGATCGCCATCGCGCATGGGGGCACGCTGACGGCATCGGTCTCGCCGCTGGGCGGCCTGCGGATGGAACTGCACCTGCCACTGGAGACGGCCTGATGGCCCGGATCCTGATCGCCGAGGACGAGCCGAAGATCGCCCGGCTGCTGGCCGACTACCTTGCGCAGTCCGGCCACGAGGCATCGGTGGTGGGCGAGGGGGACCGCGTGCTTGCGGCGTTGGCTGCCGAGCGGCCGGCGCTGCTGCTGCTGGACATCATGCTGCCGGGCCAGGACGGGCTGGCGATCCTGCGCGAACTGCGCCGCGACAGCGCGTTGCCGGTGATCATGCTCACCGCACGCGTCGAGGAGATCGATCGCCTGCTCGGGCTGGAGCTCGGCGCCGACGACTACATCTGCAAGCCGTTCAGCCCGCGGGAGGTGGTGGCCCGGGTGCAGGCGGTACTCCGCCGCAGCCGGCCGGGCGCGGCGGCCAACCCGTTTACCCTGGACGAGTCCGCGCAGCGCATCCGCTACCAGGGACGCCCCTTGCCGCTGACCACCACCGAGTACCGCCTGCTGCAGGCCATGCTGTCGCAGCCCGGCCGGATCTATTCGCGCGACCAGCTGCTGGACCTCATGCACGACGACCTGCGTGACGTGACCGATCGCGTGGTCGACAGCCACGTGCGCAACCTCCGTCGCAAGCTGGAGGACATCGCACCCGGGCAAGCCTTCATCCGTTCGGTGTATGGCGCCGGGTACCGTTTCGAGGTGGCTGAAGGCTGAGCTGGGCGGCACCGGTCACAAGTCACTGTGAGCTCAGGCCTATGGCCGGGGGAGGCGCGTTCTGGCTTGATGGGCCACGAATGATCCACGGAGAACTCGCGCCATGCTGGCCATCGAAACCCGGGCGTTGACGCGCCGCTTTGCCACCGGACACGGCGTGGGGGCGCTCGACCTGGCGGTGCCCGCGGGCAGCGTGTACGGCTTTCTCGGTCCGAACGGGGCCGGCAAGACCACCACCATCCGCCTGCTGCTCGGCCTCCTGCGCGCGGATGACGGCGAGATCCGCCTGTTCGGTCAGCCGCTGACGCGGCAGTCGCGCGCTCCCCTGCGGCAGGTCGGTTCGATGGTGGAGTCGCCCTCGCTGTACCCCCACCTGTCCGGTTACGAAAACCTGGAAGTCACCCGGCGCCTGCTCGGTCTTGCACCGGAGCGCATCGACGCCGTACTGCGCATCGTCGGCCTCGAGCGCGATGCGCATCGCCGCGTGCGTGTGTACTCGCTGGGCATGCGCCAACGCCTCGGCATCGCGCTGGCCCTGCTCGGCGAGCCGCGGCTGCTGGTGCTGGACGAGCCGAGCAACGGCCTGGATCCGGCGGGCATCGTCGAGTTGCGCACCCTGCTGCAGCGCATGGCCGGCGAGCTGGGCATTACCGTGTTCGTTTCCAGCCACCTGCTGGCCGAGGTGGAGCAGATGGCCTCGCATGTCGGCGTGCTGCACCAGGGAAAGCTGCGGTTCCAGGGCACGCCCGGCGAATTGCGCGAGCGCTATGGGGACCCTCTGGTGATCCGCTGCACCGATGGCGATGCGGTCTGCACTGCCCTTGCGGAACTGGGCGAGGCCGCCCAGCGGGTCGACCCCACCACCGTGCGCGTGCCGATGCCGCAGCGGCCGGACCACGAGATCAACCGATGGCTGGTGACCCAGGGGCACGAGGTGCACGCGCTGGCGCGAAGCCCGCGCTCGCTGGAGACGCTGTTCTTCGAGATGACCGGGAGGGACGCCGCATGAGCGCACTGGGTCGGGCACTGGCCGCCGAGCAGGTGAAGCTGCGGCATACCCTGGCGGCCTGGATGGTGGTGCTGGCGCCGATGCTGGTGGTGCTGCTGAGCGTGCTGCAGATCAGCCTGAGCCGGCTGCATGGGCCCTCGTCGCTCAGCGGGCAGGAGGCCTGGATGCGCTTTGCCAGTGGATTGTTCGTGCTGTGGGTGTTTCTGATGCTGCCGCTGTTCGTGACCCTGCAGGCGGCCTTGCTGGCGAACATGGAACACGGCCCGCAGACCTGGAAGCACCTGCTGGCGCTGCCGTTGCCGCGCTGGAGCCACTACGCGGCCAAGCTGTTCGTGCTGGCAGCGATGGTGGTGATGGCGACCGCCTTGCTCGCCCTCGCTACGCCGCTGGCCGGCTGGGTGATCATGCATACGCAGCCGGCGTTCGGCATCGCCGGTCCGGCGCCGTGGCGTTGGCTGGCCGTCCATGCAAGCGCGTGTGTGGCTGCCGCTGGCCTGATGATCGCGCTGCAGGCCTGGGTGGCCATACGCTGGCAAAGCTTCACCACGTCGGTGTTCGTTGGCGTGGCCGGTACGGTGGCCGGGTTCCTGATCGGCCAGTCGGCCCGGTTCGGCCCGTGGTTTCCCTGGTCGATGCCGGTGCAGGTGCTCGCGCGTCAATCCAACCACCTGATGCAGGTGGTCGTCGTGGGATCGCTCGGTGGCCTGCTGATGGCGGGCCTGGGGCTATGGCACTTCGACAGGAGCGAGACCGGCTGAGTGAGGTGTTTGCCCCAAAAGAAAAAGCGCCGCATCGCTGCGGCGCTTTTTCGTTCGAACCGGATCGCGGATCAGAGCGATTCGAACACGCCTGCCGCACCCATGCCGGTGCCGATGCACATGGTCACCATGCCGTACTTCTGCTTGCGGCGGCGCATGCCGTGCAGCAGGGTGGCGGCACGCACCGCACCGGTGGCGCCCAGCGGGTGGCCCAGCGCGATGGCGCCGCCCAGCGGGTTGACCTTGGCCGGGTCCAGACCGAGGTCGCCGATCACCGCCAGCGCCTGCGCGGCGAACGCCTCGTTGAGCTCGATCCAGTCCAGCTGGTCCTGCGAGATGCCGGTCTGCTTGAGCGCCTTGGGGATCGCTTCCTTCGGACCGATGCCCATGATCTCCGGTTTCACGCCGGCCACCGAGTAGCCGACGAAGCGGCCGATCGGGGTCAGGTTGAACTCCTTGATCGCCTTCTCGCTGGCCAGCAGCAGCGCGCCGGCGCCGTCGGACATCTGCGAGGAGTTGCCGGCAGTCACCGAGCCGCCGAAGCGGTCATTGCGGAACACCGTGCGCAGCTTGGCCAGCACCTCCATCGTGGTGCCCGCGCGCGGGCCCTCGTCGGTGTCGATCAGGCGGCTGTCGGTTTTGATGCCGCCGGTGGCGAGGTCCGGATAGTGGTCGTCGAGCTGGAACGGGGTGATCTCGTCCTTGAACTCGCCGGCGGCGATGGCGGCCAGCGCGCGGCGGTGGCTTTCCACCGCGAAGGCATCCTGCTGCTCGCGGGTGACCTTCCACTGCTCGGCCACCTTCTCGGCGGTGATGCCCATGCCGTAGGCGATGGCGCGATCCTCGTCGTTGGCGAAGATGGCCGGGTTCATCGCCACCTTGTGGCCCATCATCGGCACCATGCTCATGCTCTCGGTGCCGGCCGCGATCATCAGGTCGGCCACGCCGAGCTGGATGCGGTCGGCGGCCATGGCGATGGCCTGCACGCCGGACGAGCAGAAGCGGTTGATGGTCACGCCGGGCACGGTGTACGGCAGGCCGGCGAGCAGGGCGCCGATGCGCGCCACGTTCATGCCCTGCTCGGCCTCGGGCATGGCACAGCCGACGATCACGTCCTCGATGCGGTGCGGATCGACGCCCGGCGCCTGCGCCATCACGGCGCGGATCACGTGGGCGAGCATGTCGTCCGGACGGGTGTTGCGGAACACGCCGCGCGGCGCCTTGCCGACCGGGGTGCGGGTGGCGGCGACGATGTAGGCGTCCTGTACTTGCTTGGTCATGGTGCTTGCTCCGTGGCGTCGCGCGTAGCGCGGCGACGCCCAAGTTTTTGATCGTCATTCCGGCGAAAGCCGGAACCCAGTGTCTTCAAACGGTAGTGAGTCGCTGGATCCCGGCTTTCGCCGGGATGACGGCTCATCAGTTACGCAGCGGCTTGCCGGTGCTCATCGTGTGGGCGATGCGCGCCTGGGTCTTCTCGGTCTTGGCCAGTGCCACGAAGTGCTTGCGCTCCAGCGCCAGCAGCCAGGCTTCGTCGACGGGCGAACCGCGCTCGATCGCACCGCCGCAGAGGCAGTCGGCGATGCGGCTGGCGATGTCGATGTCGTGCGGCGAGGCGAAATAGCCCTCCTGCAGGTTGGCCAGCGAGGCCTTGAAGGTGGCGGTACCGACATCGCCGGCCACCGGCACGGCGCGGCCCGGCATCGGCGGGCGGTAGCCCTGCTCGGACAGGCCGAGCGCGACCTTCTTGGCCACGTAGAGCAGCTCGTAGGCGTTGAACACCACCACGTCGCTGTCGCGCAGCAGGCCCATCGCCTTCGCTTCCAGCGCGCTGGAGGAGACCTTGGCCATCGCCACGGTCTCGAACACCTTCTTCAGCTCCTCGAACGGATCGGCCGGGTTGGCCTTGGCCGCGCGGACCGCCAGCTCGTGCAGGCCGCCGCCGGCCGGCAGCAGGCCGACACCCGCCTCGACCAGGCCAATGTAGCTTTCCAGCGCCGCCACGGTGCGCGCCGAGTGCATCTGGAACTCGCAGCCGCCACCGAAGGCCATGCCGCGCACGGCCGAGACCACCGGCACCAGCGCGAACTTGATCGCCATGCTGGTGGCCTGGAAGTTGGCGACCATCTTCTCGAAGTCGTCGAACTTGCCCGCCTGCAGCAGGCCCAGCGCGCCCTTGAGGTCGGCGCCGGCGGAGAACGGCTCGCCGGTCTGCCAGATCACCACGGCCTTGAGCTTTTCCTCGGCGATCCTGATGGCCTGCTGCACGCCGTCGAGCACGAAGTCGTTGACGGTGTTCATCTTGGTCTTGAACGAGAGGATGCCGACGCCGTCGTCGCCCAGCGTCCACAGGCGCACGCCCTCGTTCTCCCACACCGTGGTGCCCTGGTCGAACTTCTCGCCCAGGATCGGATCGGGGAACAGCTGGCGCGCATAGACTGGGTGGTTCGAGCGCGGCTTGTACTGGCCGGCGCTGGCCGACCACGAACCGTCCTTGCCGTGCACGCCGGCGCGGCCGTCGGTGACCCAGGCGGGCAGGGGAGCGTTGCTCATGGCCTTGCCGGCGGCGATATCCTCGGCGATCCAGCCGGCGACCTGCTGCCAGCCGGCGGCCTGCCAGGTCTCGAACGGACCGAGCTTCCAGCCGTAGCCCCAGCGGATCGCGAAGTCGACGTCACGCGCGGTGTCGGCGATGTCGGCCAGGTGGTAGGCAGTGTAGTGAAACAGGTCGCGGAAGATCGCCCACAGGAACTGTGCCTGCGGGTCGGACGAAGCGCGCAGCTTGCCGAACTTCTCCGCCGGGTCCTTGATCGCGAGGATCGCCGCGACTTCGTCGGACGGCTTCTGCTCGGAGGTGCGGAAACCCTCGCTGGCCAGGTCCAGCACCTGGATCTCCTTGCCGATCTTCTTGTAGAAGCCGCCGCCGGTCTTCTGGCCCAGCGCACCCTTCTCGATCAGCGCGGTCAGCCACACCGGCGCCTTGAAATACTGGTGCCAGGGGTCTTCCGGCAGGGTGTCGGCCATGGTCTTGATGACGTGGGCCATGGTGTCCAGGCCGACCACGTCGGCGGTGCGGTAGGTCGCGCTCTTCGGGCGGCCCAGCGCCGGGCCGGTCAGCGCATCCACCGTGTCGAAGCCGAGCTTGAACTGCTCGGTGTGGTACATCGTGGAGAGGATCGAGAACACGCCGATGCGGTTGCCTATGAAGTTCGGGGTGTCCTTGGCGATCACAACGCCCTTGCCGACCGTGGTGGTCAGGAAGGCTTCCAGGCCGTCGACCACGGCCGGGTCGGTGAGGCGGGTGGGGATCACTTCCACCAGGTGCATGTAGCGCGGCGGATTGAAGAAGTGCACGCCGGTGAAGCGGTGGCGCATCTCTTCCGGCAGCGCCTCGGCCAGGCCGTTGATCGACAGGCCGGAGGTGTTGGAGGCCAGCACGGCGGTGGCCGAGACGTGCGGCGCGATCTTGCGGTAGAGGTCCAGCTTCCAGTCCATCCGCTCGGCGATCGCCTCGATCACCAGGTCGACGTCTTTCAGGTGATCCAGGTGCTCGTCGTAGTTGGCCGGGATGATCGCGCCGGCCAGGTTCTTGTCGGCCAGCGGGGCCGGCGAGAGCTTCTTCAGGTGCTCGATCGCCTTGATCGCGATGCCGCTCTTGGGACCTTCCTTGGCGGGCAGGTCGAACAACACGGTCTCGACGCCGGCATTGGTGAGGTGGGCGGCGATCTGCGCGCCCATCACACCGGCGCCCAGCACCGCGGCCTTGCGGATGCGAAGCGCGGTAGAGGAGGTTGATGCAGCAGTCATTGGCTTCTCCATACGATCGAACGATTGGGGTTCGGACACGACAAGTGGACCGGACCGCCGTGGCAATCCGGTGAAATGGGTCAGGGGTGGCTCAGGCCCGCGGCCGCGAAGCGGATCAGGTGCGCGGCAGTCTGCTCGCGGTGCTGCTGCTCGCTGACGTCGTCCTTGCGCTGGATCATGCCGAAGCCGGACATCGCATGGGTCAGCGCGCCGGTCACCAGGTCGATGCGCCAGTACAGCTCGGCCCTGTCCAGATGCGGCAGCAGCCGGGCGAACTCGGCGGTGAACTGCTTCATCACGTGGCCGTAGTTCTCCGACAGGAACTGGCGCAGGGTGTCGTCGTGCTCGGCGAACGCGCGCGCCAGCACGCGCATGAACAGCGAACCGTTGCCTTCGTGCGAAAGTTCCAGCGCAGGACGTATATAGGCCGCCAGCACGTCTTCCAGCCGGGTCGTGGGCTTGCCGGCAACCTTGGCCAGCTCGGCGAGGCGGTGCTGGTTCAGCGCGTCCAGGCGGCGCTTGAACACCTGCTCGACCAGCTTTTCCTTGGAGCCGAAGTGGTAATTCACTGCCGCCAGATTGACCCCGGCGGCCGATGTCAGCTGGCGCAACGAGGCACCGTCGAAGCCGCGCTGGGCGAACAGCGCCTCGGCGGCGGTGAGGATGCGTTCCTTGGTCGAGGTCGAACTGTTCACGGTAGACAGCCACCGCCCACGGCAGAATCAAACGATCGTTTGAGCATACGCGCGGGCCTCGCCGGCAGTCAAACGAACGTTTGCAGCCGGCGCGGTCCGGCTTGCGATTAGGCTAGAATCTGTCAAACTTTCTTGTGCTAAATCCTCATTCCTTGACGGTTTTGGCATCTTTGCGCCGGATTTTCCGGCCTATATACGAAACTTTCCTATCCCCGTTTTTCGGAGCACATCTGTATGGCGCTCGAGCGCACCCTTTCCATCATCAAGCCCGACGCCGTCGCCAAGAACGTCATCGGCGAGATCTACGCCCGCTTCGAGAAGGCCGGCCTGAAGATCGTCGCCGCCAAGATGAAGCACCTGTCGCGCAAGGAGGCCGAAGGCTTCTACGCGGTGCACAAGGAGCGTCCGTTCTTCAACGCGCTGGTCGAGTTCATGATCTCCGGCCCGGTGGTCATCAGCGTGCTGCAGGGCGAGAACGCCGTGCTGGCGCATCGCGAGCTGATGGGTGCGACCAACCCGAAGGAAGCCAAGCCGGGCACGATCCGCGCCGACTTCGCCGAGTCGATCGACGCCAATGCCGTGCACGGTTCGGACGCCACCGAGACCGCCAAGGTCGAGATCGCGTATTTCTTCGCCGAGACGGAAGTCTTTCCGCGCTGAGGCAGTTGCCGTGAACCAGGTGGTACACATCCCGACCGTCCCGGCAGATGCCGGGGAAAAGGTCAATCTGCTCGATTTCGATCGCCAGGGCCTGCGTGATTTCTTCACGCAGATCGGCGAGAAGCCGTATCGCGCCGAGCAGGTGATGAAGTGGATCTACCACCACCTGGAGAGCGACTTCGGCAAGATGACCGACGTGGGCAAGGCGCTGCGCGCCAAGCTCGAAGCCACGTGCTACGTCGGTCCGCCCAAGACCCTGTTCGACAAGGGCGCTGCCGACGGCACCCACAAATGGCTGCTCGGCATGGATGGCGGCAACGCCATCGAGGCGGTGTACATTCCGGAGCCGACCCGGGGCACGCTGTGCGTGTCCTCGCAGGTCGGCTGCGGTCTCAACTGCCAGTTCTGCTCAACCGCCACCCAGGGCTTCAACCGCAACCTGTCCACGGCCGAAGTGATCGGCCAGATGTGGGTGGCGGCCAAGTACCTTGGCAACATCACCCACCAGAACCGCCGCATCACCAACGTGGTGATGATGGGCATGGGCGAGCCGCTGCTGAACTTCGACAACGTCGTCAAGGCGATGAGCCTGATGCGCGACGATCTCGGTTTCGGCCTGGCTTCCAAGCGCGTCACGCTGTCGACTGCCGGCCTGGTGCCGATGATCGACAAGCTCTCGGAGGCCATCGACGTGTCGCTGGCGGTGTCGCTGCACGCGGCCAACGACGAGCTGCGTACCGAGCTGGTGCCGCTCAACAAGCGTTACCCGATCGCCGAACTGACCGAGGCCTGCCAGCGCTGGATCGCCCGCAAGCCGCGCACCTCGATCACCTTCGAGTACACCCTCATGAAGGGGGTGAACGACCAGCCGGAGCACGCGCGCCAGCTGATCAGGTTCATGCGCAAGCTTCCCACCTGCAAAGTCAATCTGATCCCGTTCAATCCGTTCCCTGGGACACGTTTTGAACGCTCGGACGCCGATACGATCCGGGCCTTCCAGACGCAGTTGCTCAACGCAGGCATCCTCACGATGCTGCGACGGACCCGCGGAGACGACATCGATGCCGCGTGCGGGCAGTTGAAGGGGCAGGTGCTGGATCGAACGCGGCGACAAGCCGAATTTCTCAAACGTCTGGATCAGGGGGCTGTCCATGCGGGTTGATCGTTGGAGCGGACTGTTGTTGTGCGCGTTGCTGGCCGGGTGTGTCACCGTGAATGGCAGCTCCGGCGACAACAGTTCCGGGGACCACCTTCCTACGACCAGCAAATCCGATCAGGCCGAGGATGCAGCGCGCATCCACACCGACCTGGGTCAGCATTACCTGGAGACGGGCGACCTGCAGACCGCATTGCAGAAGCTCACCCTGGCGCTGCAGTTCGACGAGAACTACGCACCGGCGCATACCGTGATCGCGGTGGTGTACGAAAAGATCAACGACCTGACCCACGCCGAGCAGCACTACCGGCGCGCGGTCGAGCTCGAACCGAACCGCGGCGGCCCGAACAACAACCTCGGCGCCTTTCTGTGCCGCATCGGCAAGCCGGTGGAAGCGGAGACCTATTTCCGCAAGGCGATCACCGACCCGTTCTACAAGACGCCGGATGTTGCGCTGACCAATGCCGGCATCTGCCAGATCAAGGCGGGGCGCGAAGCGGCGGCCGAGAACGATTTCCGCGATGCGCTGCAGCGCAATCCGAACAATGCAGAGGCGCTGTTCCAACTGGCGAGCGCCCTCTACAAGACCGGCGACGCCTTCCACGCGAGTGCTTTCCTGCAGCGCTTCGATGCACTCGGCCATCCGACAGCCGATGCCTACCTGCTCGGCATGCAGATCGAATCCCGCTTGGGCAATAAGGACGCTGCCCAGTCGTATCGCCAGCGCTTGCTGAGCCAGTTTCCGGACTCGGACCAGGCCCGCAGCCTCGATCAAAGCTCCCGTCCATGAATTCTGTCCCGCCCTCGATGCAAGACCGGACTTCACCCGAAGCGGAGCACTCCAGTCAGGTCGGCGCCTGGCCGGATGCCCTTTCCAATGAGGCCTCCGAGATCACGTTCGGCCAGCGCCTGCGCTCGGCGCGCCAGTCGCGCGGACTGGACGTCGAGTCCTGCGGCCAGCAACTGAAGTTGCCGACGCGCGTACTGCGCCAGCTTGAGGACGATCGCCACGATGGCATCGACTACCGGGTCTACCTGGGCAGTTACATCACCAAGTACGGCCGTTATCTCGGTATCGAGGACTCGCTGATTCAGGCGGAGGTGTCGCGCATCCGCCGCCGCAGCGAGCCCGAGCTGGTGGCTACCGGAGGCATCTCGCACTCACGCTACCTGCTGGAGCGCTACGCGACGGCGGCAACGTACGTGGTGCTTACCGCGGTGATCGTGGTTCCGGTGGTGTGGCTGGGTATCCGCGGCACCCTTAGTCGCGACATCGCCCATCTCGCCCCGCTCGACGCGTCTCCCGTGGCGCAGCAGGAGATTCAGGCATCTGGCAGCCCGATGGCGGGGCAGACGCCCACTGCAGCCTCGGCGGCCCTTCCGGCGGCGAAGAGCGAGGACGAGCAGCCTCTGCTCGCGTCGATGGTTCCCAACATGGCCGCCGATGCGGTCAAGCCGGCGGCACCGGCCAGCCCGGCCACCGTCGATGCGGGGCAGGGCGGGCATGTCCTGACGCTCGCCCTGACCGACGCGAGCTGGGTCGAGATCACGTCGGAAGATGGCACCCGGCTGGAGTACGGCCTGCTCCCTGCCGGTACGCACCGCACTTATCACAGCGCGACCCCGCTGGAGATACGCCTGGGCAACGCGGGCGGGGCGTCCGTGAGCGTGGATGGCAAGTCGCTGTCGCTCGATCCCTATCGCCGGGCGAACGTTGCCCATTTCCGCATCCAGATCCAGGACGGCAAGGCGGTTCCCGCCGGCGCCTGAGGCGCCACCCACCGACCCGGTCGCGCCTGCCTTGCCGGGCGCGACGGCCGCGGTTTCGGTTATTCTTGCCCTTTGTCCGAGCGCGCCACGGCGCGCCGGTGTCTCAACTGACGTGCTGCGGCCGAGCTGGTCCGGGCGGCGGCTGGCGTTTCCAACGGTGATTGCATGGCATTCGACGCATACGACGACTACGAGCAGAGCGAACTTGTACAGAAATGGCTGCGCGAGAATGGCGTATCCATCGCGGTAGGCATCGCGATCGGTCTGGTCGGCATCTTCGGGTGGCAACAGTGGCGCAACCACCAGGCCAGCAACCGTGCGGCGGCTGCTGCGATCTATCAGCAGGTCCAGGCGGCCGAGAACGTGGGCAACCAGGCGGTCGCCGACCAGCTCACCGAGCAGCTGCAGAAGGATTACGACAAGTCGAGCTATGCGGTGTTCGCCACCAGCGAGCGGGCTCGTCATCTGGTGGAGACGAAGCAGTTCGACAAGGCGGCCGCTTCGCTCGACTGGGCGATCGCGCATGCGGAGGAGCCCGCCCTGAAGTCCCTGATGCGCCTGCGCATGGCCCAGGTCCAGTTCGCCCAGGGCAAGGACAAGGACGCCCTGGCCACGCTCGATCAGCTCACCGACAAGCAGTATGCCGGCATGGCCTCGGAACTACGGGGTGATGTGCTGGTCAAGCTTGGTCGGGTCGACGATGCGCGCAAGTCCTACCAGACTGCCTTGTCGGCCATGAGCGGGGACTCGCCGTTGCGTGATGCCCTGCAGCTGAAAATTGACGATCTGGCTGCGGCCGGGAAGCAGGGTGCATGAAACCGGTTTTCAAGAAGTTCGTTTGGCTGATCGCGATGTCTTCCCTGGTGGCCCTGGCCGGCTGCCACAACAAGAAGAAGGACAACATCGAGCCGCCGACCCCGCTGGCGAAGGATTTCACCCCCACCGTGAAGGTGGCCAAGATGTGGAGTGCACGGGTGGGTGACGGCGCCGGTGTGACTGGCGTGAGGATGGGGCCCGTGGTGGTCGACGGCGTGCTCTATGCCGCCAGCACCGATGGCGAGCTGGCTGCTTTCGACGCCGCCACCGGCAAGAAGATGTGGTCGAAGAAGTCGAGCACCCACGGCTGGTTCGGCTGGGGCGACAAGCACCGCAAGGATGCCCTGTACGCCGGTGGCCCGGCCGTGGATGGCGACCTGCTGGCGGTCGGCACGCTGGACGGCCATGTTTACGGGCTGAGTTCCAAGGACGGGTCGCAGCGCTGGGAAGCCAACCTCAACTCGGAGGTGATCACCACGCCGGTCATCGTGGGCGACCTGGTACTGGTGCGGACCCAGGATGGCCGGGTCTACGGCCTGGATCGCGCGAGCGGTGACCGCCGCTGGGTCTATGACCAGGGCAACGTGCCTCTGCTCAGCGTGCGCGGCAATGGTCCGCTGCTGGCTGCCAACGGTGTGGTGTTCTTCGGCAGCGACGACGGCAAGCTGGTCGCCCTGCGCATGGACAATGGCGAAAAGCTCTGGGAGCAGGCGCTGGCCAATGGCGAGGGCCGCACCGACATCGAGCGCCTGGACGATGCCGACGGCGCTGTCGTGCTCGACGGCACCACCCTGTTCGGCACCGCCTACCATGGCAACCTGGTGGCCATCGACGGCCCCAGCGGCCGCCCGCTGTGGAGCCGGCAGTTTTCCAGCTACGGCTCGCCCGCGGTGGCTGGCAACATGGTCTTCGCGGTGAACGACCAGTCGCAGGTTTGGGCCTTCGACCGCAGTGGCGGCGCCGACCAGTGGAAGAATGACGCGCTGAAGTATCGCTGGCTGAGCAGCCCCGCGGTGCAGGGTAGCTACGTGGTGGTCGGTGACGTCGAGGGTTACGTGCATTGGCTGCAGACCGGCGATGGCGCGCTGGCGGCCCGCGAGCGTCTCTCGAAAAAGCCGATCCGTGCCCAGCCGGTGGTCGTGGGTGACATGGTCTACGTGGAAGACATCAAGGGCCATATCGGCGCCTATCGTCTGTCCGCCAACTGAGCCGACCCGGGCGCCTTCGGTGCCCGGGGCTACCTGCTGACGGGCGTCGCCTTGGTGCGGCGCCCGTTTTTGCGATGAGGGCCGGTGTCGCCGGTCTTATTGCCTTACACTGCCGACGCTCCCGTGCCGCACCCCGTCCGGTGCGACTGGCCGCGAGCACCGTCATCCAACTCCTGGTTTCCTATCATGCTTCCCGTCGTTGCACTGGTCGGCCGTCCGAACGTCGGCAAGTCGACCCTCTTCAATGTACTCACCCGCAGCCGCGATGCGCTGGTAGCCGACATGCCCGGCGTGACCCGCGACCGGCACTACGGTGTCTGCCGCCTGGGCGAGCGGCCGTTCGTCGTGGTCGATACCGGCGGCCTGTCGGGAACCGAGGAAGCGCTGGACGTGCTCACTGCCAAGCAGGTGCGCCTGGCGATCGAGGAAGCGCAGGTGCTGGTGTTCGTGGTGGACGCGCGCGATGGCCTGCTGGCGCAGGACCACGTGATCCTTGGCGAACTGCGTCGCAGCGGCAAGCCGATCATCGTGCTGGTGAACAAGACCGATGGACTGGATCTGGCCACAGCGATGGCGGAGTTCTCGGTATTCGGCCTGGCCGCCACGCTGCCGGCCTCGGCCGCGCACAACCGCGGCACCGAGGATCTGGTCGATGCGATCGGTCCGCTGCTGCCCGAGGACGCGGACGAGGAGATCGCGCCGGAAGACGACGGCAGCATCCGCGTGGCGATCGTCGGCCGGCCCAATGCCGGCAAGTCGACCCTGATCAACCGATTGCTCGGCGAGGACCGGCTGATCGTCTCCGACGTGGCCGGCACCACCCGCGATCCCATCCGCGTCCCGCTGGAGCGCGACGGCAAACGCTACACCCTGATCGACACCGCCGGCGTGCGCCGCAAGGCGCGCGTGGAAGAGGCGGTGGAGAAGTTCAGCGTGATCAAGACGCTGCAGTCGATGGCCGCCGCCCAGGTGGTGGTGGTGATGATCGACGCGCGCGAGAACCTCGCCGACCAGGACTTGACCCTGATCGGTCACGCCATCGACGAGGGCCGCGCGCTGGTCATTGCCGTCAACAAGTGGGACGGCATGGATGCCTACCAGCGCGAACAGTGCCAGCGCGCGCTGGAGCGCCGGCTGGTGTTCGTGGAATGGGCCAAGACCGTGTTCATCTCGGCGTTGCATGGCTCGGGCCTGCGCGAGCTGATGCGCGCGATCGTGCGCGCGCACGCCGGAGCCACCCGCGAGCTCGGCTCGTCCGAGCTCACCCGCGCGCTTGAAAAGGCCTACGAGAGTTACCAGCCGCCGCTGGTGCGCGGGCACGCTCCAAAGCTGCGCTTTGCCCATCCGGGCGGCAGCAACCCGCCGACCATCGTCATCCACGGCAGCCGCACCAAGCACATCGCGCCGGCCTATCGTCGCTATCTGGAGGGCTTCTTCCGCAAGCGCTTCAAGATCGAGGGCACGCCGATCCGCATCGACTTCCGCGATGGCGAGAATCCGTATGCGGGCAAGAAGAACGTCCTTACCGAGGGCCAGCTGCGCAAGCGCCAGCGCATGATCCGCGAGATGAAGCGGCGCAAGTAACGCAGCCGCCCCCGCGCCGGCGCGACGCGCCCGGGTGCGGGGCCGGGGTGGTTTCTAGCCGCCTCCCAGCTCGTCCGGGGTCAGCGCATGAACCGCGCCATCGGATGCGGTGTCCCCCAGCCAGAGTCGGTTGCGCGCGATCGCCTCGAATCGCGCGCCGGTCTGCTCGGCCACCCGTCGGCTGGCCCGGTTGTCCGGGTGGGTCACGATCTCGATCCGCACCAGCCCGAGCTGCCCGAAGCCGAAGGCCGCGGCCAGGCGTGCCGCGCGCGGCGCGATGCCCTGGCGCTGGCAGGTTTCGCGGGTCCAGTAGCCCATCGCGGCGCTGCGGTGCTGGCGGTTGCGCTGGTTCAGTCCGACGCTGCCGAGCAGCCGGTGGCTGGTCCGGTCGAAGATGCCGAACGCGAAGTGTTCTTCGTCGGTCCAGCCCTGCGCACAGCGGCGCACCCAATCCTGCGCGGCGGCGAGGTCGTAGCCGACGCGGCACCACAGCAGCCAGCGGGCGAGGCTGTCGATCGATTCGACCACGGCCTCGTGCAGCGCCGTGGCATCGTCCGGTCGCCACGGGCGCAGCAGCAGCGAGCCTTCGACGATTTCCGTGTCCTTGGGGATAGTCATGGTGAATTCCGTTTGTGCGGGGCTGTGGCGGCAAACGATAATAAGCGCCTTTTCCGACAGGCCTACCGCATGAGCGCACGCATTCTCGACGGCAAACGCATCGCCCAGGAACTGCTCGAGCGCATCGGGCGCCGCGTCGAGGAGCGCAAGGCCAAGGGGCTGGGCGCGCCCGGCTTGGCCGTGGTGCTGGTCGGTGACGACGCGGCCTCTTCGGTCTACGTACGCAACAAGCGCAAGGCCTGCCATCAGGTCGGCTTCCGTTCGTTCGACTTCGACCTGCCGTCCAGCGTGACCCAGGACGAGCTGTTTGCGCTGATCGACAAGCTCAACGCCGATCCCGAGGTGCACGGCATCCTGGTGCAGTCGCCGCTGCCTTCCCACATCGACGAGGACGCGCTGGTCGACCGTATCGACCCGTCCAAGGACGTGGATGGCTTCCAGGCGATCAATGTGGGCCGGCTGGCACTGCGCCGCTTCGGGCTGCGTCCCTGCACGCCCAAGGGCGTGATGACCCTGCTCGGGCACACCGACCGGCCGGTGCGCGGCCAGCACGCGGTGGTGGTCGGTGTCTCCAACCACGTCGGCCGGCCGCTGGCGCTGGAGTTGCTGATCGCCGGCTGCACCACCACCTGCTGCCATCGCTTCACCAAAGACCTGGAAAGCCACGTGCGGCAGGCGGACATCATCATTGTCGCGGTCGGCAAGCCCGGCCTGGTCAGGGGCGAGTGGATCAAGCCCGGGGCGGTGGTGGTCGACGTGGGCATCAACCGCCTCGACGATGGCCGGCTGGTCGGCGACGTGGAGTTCGCGCCGGCCGCCGAGCGCGCCAGCTGGATCACGCCGGTGCCGGGCGGGGTGGGGCCGATGACCGTCGCCACGCTGATGGAGAACACCCTCGAAGCCGCCGAGGCGCGCGACGCGGTCCGCTCCTTCGGCTGAACACACTCCCTTGGGGGCGGCATCCGACCGCACTGCAACATCTGGCAAGGGGCAGGGCGGGTGCGTATAATTCCCTCTTTGCCGGGAACCCTTTCCATGCGCATCCTCGCCGAGGCCCTGACCTACGACGACGTCTATCTCGTTCCGGCCCATTCGGCCGTCCTGCCGCGCGATGTGGACACGTCCACCCGGCTCACCCGCGACCTGCGCCTGAACATCCCCATCGTGTCCGCCGCCATGGACACGGTCACCGAAGCCCGCCTCGCCATCACCATGGCCCAGTGCGGCGGCATCGGCATCATCCACAAGAACATGACCGCCGAGCTGCAGGCCGCCGAAGTGCGCCTGGTGAAGAAGTTCGAGGCCGGCGTCATCCGCAACCCCTTCAGCGTCGGCCCGGACACCTCCATCGGCGAGGTGCAGCGCCTGACCCGCGCGCACAACATCTCCGGCGTGCCGGTGGTGGAGGGCGAGAAGCTGGTCGGCATCGTCACCAGCCGCGACATGCGTTTCGAGCGCAAGCACGACGACCCGGTGCGCAACATCATGACCCGCCAGGACAAGTTGGTGACGGTGCGTGAGGGTGCCAGCCAGGACGAGGTGCTGCAGCTGCTGCACAAGCACCGCATCGAGAAGGTGCTGGTGGTCAACGACGACTTCCAGTTGCGCGGCCTGATCACCGTCAAGGACATCCAGAAGGCGCGCGACAACCCCAACGCCGCCAAGGACCGCAACGAGGCGCTGCTGGTCGGCGCGGCGGTCGGCGTCGGTGGCGACACCGAGCAGCGCGTGGCGATGCTGGTCGATGCCGGTGTCGACGTGCTGGTGGTCGACACCGCCCATGGCCATTCGCAGGGCGTGATCGAACGCGCCGCCTGGGTCAAGAAGCACTACCCGAAGGTGCAGGTGATCGCCGGCAACATCGTCACCGGCGAAGCGGCGCGTGCGCTGCTCGATGCCGGCGTGGATGCGGTCAAGGTCGGCGTGGGCCCGGGTTCGATCTGCACCACCCGCGTGGTGGCCGGCGTGGGTGTGCCGCAGATCACCGCGATCGACCTGGTCGCCACCGCGCTGAAGGACGAGATTCCGCTGATCGCCGATGGCGGCATCCGCTACTCCGGCGACATCCCCAAGGCGCTGGCCGCCGGCGCCTCCAGCGTGATGCTCGGCTCGATGTTCGCCGGTACCGAGGAATCGCCTGGCGAGGTCGAGCTGTTCCAGGGCCGCTCGTACAAGAGCTACCGCGGCATGGGCTCGCTGGGCGCGATGGCGCTGGGTTCGAAGGACCGCTACTTCCAGGAAGAGGCCGACGCCGACAAGCTGGTGCCGGAAGGCATCGAAGGTCGCGTGCCGTACCGGGGCCCGCTGCGCAACATCATCCACCAGCTGATCGGCGGCCTGCGCGCCTCGATGGGCTACCTGGGTGCGGCCACCGTCGAGGACGTGCGCGCCAACGCGCAGTTCGTGCGGGTGACCGGCGCCGGCGTCACCGAAGCCCATCCGCACGACATCCAGATCACCAAGGAAGCGCCGAATTACCGGCTGAACTCCTGAGGCGATGGCGCGGTGCCGAAAGCGACGCTCCCTCCGCCTCGCGACCTTGCACCTGCGCCGGATCGTCATTCCAGCGAAAGCTGGAGGAGCTCAACAACGGCGCAGCCGATCATCCAGTGCCTTCGATGCTGAAAAGTCGCTGGATCCCGGCTTGCGCCGGGATGACGGTGATCCACCTATCCGCAGGTCGGGACGTTGCGGCGTTCCGACCTTTCGCTTTTTCGAATCCGGACCTTTGCCGACATGACCGATATCCATAGCGACAAGATCCTCATTCTCGACTTCGGCGCGCAGTACACCCAGCTGATCGCCCGCCGCGTGCGCGAGATCGGCGTCTACTGCGAGATCTGGGCCTGGGACCACGATCCGGCCGAGATCGCGAAGTTCGGCGCCAGGGGCATCATCCTCTCCGGCGGTCCGGAGTCGACCACGCTGGAAGGCGCGCCGAAGGCGCCGCAGGAAGTGTTCGACGCCGGCCTGCCGATCCTCGGCATCTGCTACGGCATGCAGACCCTGGCCGCCCAGCTCGGCGGCGCCACCGAGGCGGCCGATGCCCGCGAGTTCGGCCATGCCGAGGTGGACATCGCCGCGACCAGCCGCCTGTTCGCCGGCCTGAGTGACCACGGCGACACCCATCGGCTGGACGTGTGGATGAGCCACGGCGACCACGTCGCCAAGGCGCCGCCGGGCTTCGTCGTCACCGGCACCACCGACCGCATCCCGGTCGCCGTGATGGAGAACGAGGCCAAGCGCTGGTACGGCGTGCAGTTCCATCCGGAAGTGACCCACACCAAACAGGGCACCGCGCTGCTCAAGCGCTTCGTCACCGAGATCTGCGGCTGCCAGACGCTGTGGACCGCTGCCCACATCATCGAGGATCAGATCGCCCGCGTCCGCGAGCAGGTCGGCGATGACCACGTGCTGCTGGGCCTGTCCGGCGGCGTGGATTCCTCGGTGGTGGCGGCGCTGCTGCACCGGGCGATCGGCGACCAGCTCACCTGCGTGTTCGTCGACACCGGCCTGCTGCGCTGGCAGGAGGGCGACCAGGTGATGGCCATGTTCGCCGCCGAGGCCGCGAAGGGCGGCATGGGCATCAAGGTCGTCCGCGTCAACGCGGCCGACCGCTACTTCGCCGCGCTGGAAGGTGTGGCCGATCCGGAGGCCAAGCGCAAGATCATCGGCCGGCTGTTCGTGGAGATCTTCGACGAGGAGTCGGAGAAGATCATCGCCGGCGGCGGCCACGTGAAGTGGCTGGCGCAGGGCACGATCTACCCGGACGTGATCGAGTCGGCCGGCAGCAAGACCGGCAAGGCGCACGTGATCAAGAGCCACCACAACGTCGGCGGCCTGCCCGAAGACATGAAGCTCGGCCTGGTCGAGCCGCTGCGCGAGCTGTTCAAGGACGAGGTGCGCCGCATCGGCGTCGAGCTCGGCCTGCCGCGCGAGATGGTCTACCGCCACCCGTTCCCGGGCCCGGGCCTGGGCGTGCGCATCCTCGGTGAGGTGAAGCCCGAGTACGCCGAACTGCTGGCCAGGGCCGACGCGATCTTCATCGAGGAACTGCGCAAGGCCGACCTGTACGACCGCGTCAGCCAGGCGTTCGCGGTGTTCCTGCCGGTGAAGTCGGTGGGCGTGGTCGGCGATGCCCGCGCCTACGAATGGGTGATCGCGCTGCGCGCGGTGGAGACCATCGACTTCATGACCGCCCACTGGGCGCACCTGCCGTACGACTTCCTCGGGCGCTGCTCAAACAGAATTATCAATGAGTTGCGCGGTGTTTCTCGAGTTGTCTATGACATCAGTGGCAAGCCGCCCGCAACTATCGAGTGGGAATGAGGTTTTTGCTGGGCACCTGCCCGGCATTTCTCAAGAAAGTTTCGCAAATCATTGAACAAAATCAATTTATTTACGGTGAGCGATGGGCGTCGTACAGGGACGCCCGTCGCTGTTGACGTGAAGCGCTACCGCTAGAATGCCGCTCCCACTGACCAGCGACCCGCCAGGCATGACCGACGACATCGCGCCCGCTACGCCGGCGTTCACCGACGAAGACGAGCGCTTCATGCGGCGGGCCCTGCAACTGGCCGAGCACGCCCGCGACGCGGAAAACGAGGTGCCTGTCGGGGCCGTGCTGGTACATGACGGGCAGATCCTTGGCCTCGGCTGGAACCGCAACATCACCCTGCACGATCCCACCGCGCACGCCGAGATCATGGCGTTGCGCGCGGCCGGCGAGAAACAGCAGAACTACCGTCTGCCGGGCGCGACGCTGTACGTCACGCTGGAGCCGTGCTCGATGTGTGCGATGGCGCTGGTGCATGCCCGCATCGGTCGGGTGGTCTACGCCGCCAGCGACCCGAAGACCGGGGCCGCCGGCAGCGTGTTCGACACGCTGGTCGATCCGCGCCACAACCACCGGATCGAGGTGCAGGGCGGCTTGCTGGCGGAGCTGTCGTCCGAGCTGCTGCGCAATTTCTTTCGGGCCAAGCGCTGATCGTGGCCGATGGCCGGTGCCCGGTGCGTCGGAGGCGCGCCGGGCAGGACGGGCATATCGCGGCTAGAATGTGACGCAATGCTCACTTCCCGCCGCCGTGGCGACCGATGAGTGCGCGCCGTCCCGTCGTCCGAGAGTGTCATGCGACTCGTTACCTATCTGCATCATGGAATGATCGGCGTCGGCATCACCGACGCCGATGCGACACGGATCCGTCCCCTCGACCAGATCGATGGCACGCCCATAGCCGACATGCTCACGCTCATCCGCGACGGGCTGGAATCGGCCACGCCCAGCGTGATGCGGCCGATGCTCGCGCGGGCGGAGGTCGATCTGCTGGCACCGATCCAGCGGCCACCGCGCAATCTGTTCTGCGTGGGCAAGAACTACCGCAAGCACGCGCAGGAATTCGCCGACAGTGGCTTCGATACGGCCTCCTGCACGGCCATCCCGCCGCATCCGGTGGTGTTCTCCAAGTTGCCCAGTGCAGTGATCGGCAATCGCGACAGCATCCAGTATCCCGAAGGACTCAGCGACGCGCTCGACTACGAGGCGGAGCTCGCCGTGGTGATCGGGCGTGGCGGGCGGGGGATCGCGCGGGCGCAGGCGATGTCCCACGTATTCGGCTACACCATCGTCAATGACGTGACGGCGCGGGACTGGCAGCAACGCCACGGCCAGTGGTTTCTCGGCAAGTCCTTCGACACCTTCTGCCCGATGGGGCCGGTACTGGTGACCGCCGACGAACTGGATGCCTCGGCCCTGGACATCCGCAGCTGGGTCAATGGCGAGCTGCGGCAGAACGCCAATACCCGCGATCTGATCTTCGACATCCCGACCCTGATCGAGACGATTTCCGCGGGCATCACCCTGCAGCCCGGCGACATCATCGCCACCGGTACGCCGGAGGGTGCGGGTGTCGGCTTCCGGCCACCGCGATTCCTGCAGCGTGGCGACGAGATCGCCATCGAGATCGCCGGTATCGGCCGGCTGGTCAACGACGTGTCCTGAGTCCGGAGCGACTCAGCGAAGGAACGCCAGCGCCTCGACGCAGGGCGCATCGATCTTCAGCGTGACCAGCGGATCGGCGCGGGTCACGCCCAGGTTCACCGTGGCGATCGGCTTGCCGGCCTTCGCCGCCGCCGCGACGAAGCGGTAGCCGGAAAACACCATCAGCGAGGAGCCGACCACCAGCACGGCGTCGGCCGCCTGCCAGGCCTCGACGGCGGTGGCCACGCGGTCGCGCGGCACGTTCTCGCCGAAGAACACCACGTCCGGTTTCACGATGCCGCCGCAGGCAGGACAGGGTGGTACGTCGAAGCGGCCGAAGTCGTGGCCGTCCAGGTCGGCGTCGCCATCGGGGGCATCGGCGGCATCGAGTGAAGCGAAGTCCGGATTGCGCACCACCAGTACCTGCTGGAAGGCGTGCCGATCCTGCCGCCAGTCGCAGGCCATGCAACGCACCTGGTCCAGCCGGCCATGCAGGTCGACCACGCGCTCGCTGCCGGCGCGCTGGTGCAGGCGGTCCACGTTCTGCGTCACCAGCAGTTCCACCTGGCCGCGCCGCTCCAGCGCGACCAGGGCGCGGTGGGTCGCATTCGGCTCGGCACATCCGAAACGCCGCCAGCCGACCAGGCTGCGCGCCCAGTACCGCTGCCGCGTCGCCGTCTCGTGCATGAAGGCCTGGTAGGTGACCGGCGGCGTGCGTTTCCACTGGCCGTCGCGGTCGCGGTAGTCGGGGATGCCGGAGTCGGTGCTGATCCCGGCGCCGGTCAGCACGAACAGTCGCGGGTGCGCCTCGACGAAGTCGCGCAGGCGGGTGTCGAGGCCAGGCTGGATCGCGGCATTCATGCCTGCAGGCGCTCCGGGTGGGTATAGATGTTGTGGCTGCCCGGACGGGCGAAGCCGACCAGGGTCAGGCCTGCGCTGCGCGCCAGTTCGATCGCCAGCGCCGTCGGGGCGGAAATCGCGGCCAGCAGGCCGATGCCGGCACTGGCGGTCTTGCTCGCCATCTCGTAGCTGGCGCGGCTGGTGACCACGGCGAAGCCCGTGGCGGGATCCCGGCCGGAGCGGTGCAGGGCGCCGACCAGCTTGTCCAGGGCGTTGTGCCGGCCGACGTCCTCCCGCACCAGCACCAGCTCGCCATCCGCGCTGGCCCAGCCGGCGGCGTGGACCGCGCCGGTGAGTGCCGTCATCGGCTGGCGCTGGCGCAGCGCATCGAGCGCCCGTTCGAGCGCGGCGTGGGTGATCCGCAGATCGCCGCGTACCGGCGCCGGCTGGCGCACCGCGTTCTCGAGCTGGCGGGTGCCGCAGATGCCGCAGCCGCTGCGCCCCGGGAGCAGCCGGTCGTCCGCCGGATCGAGGTGGGCGCCGTGGGCATCCTCACGCACGGTCATCGCCAGTTGCGTGCCTTCGAGCAGCGGGCGGATCTCGGTCCCGAGCAACTGCGCCGGCTCGGCGACGAGCCCTTCGCTGAGCGCAAAGCCCAGCGCGAAATCCTCCAGGTCGCACGGCGTGGCCATCATCACCGCGAAGGCGACGCCGTTGCAGGCCATTGCCACCGGATGCTCCTCGGCGACCCAGTCGTCGACCACGTCAACCGCGCCCTGCCGCCAGCGCTCGATCCGGCGGGATACGCAACCGGGCGTCTCGTCGGTCGAGGTGGGAGGCGGTGGGGTGACCATCGACGCATCATAGCGAGCCGAAGCGGTCCGGACACCGGCGTCGCATCCACCGCCGGCCAGTCGACGTAACCCCTCGGCCGCACCGGGCGAAGGCTCGCCGATGGCCGTCGCGTGCCGGTGTTTTCGACCTTGGGCGCGGTTGTCAAAGACCACCCCCGGTTCCATGATCGTGTCGATCGGCGCGGTGGCCGTCGTCGTCGCGCCAGACCAAGGTTGTCCCATTCATGAGCGAGCTGATCCCCGTCCACGAAGCCGAGCAGCGTATCCGCTCGAGCCTGCCGTCCTTCGGCACCGAACAGGTGCCCATCGACCGGGCGGCCGGCCGGGTGTTGCGGCAGGCCGTGCGCGCCGAGTGCGACCAGCCACCGTTCGACCGCGTGATGATGGACGGCATCGCGATCGCCCTGGGCGATGGCAGCCGCCGGACATTCACCGTGCGGGGACGCCAGCTGGCCGGGATGCACGGGCAGTCGCTGGACGACCCGTCCGGCTGCATCGAGGTGACCACCGGTGCGGTGTTGCCGGCCGGCTGCGACTGTGTGGTGCCGGTCGAGCAATGCCGGCGCGACAGCGACCGGGTGGAACTGGTCGCCGACTGGCAGCCGCAGCTGCGCCAGTTCATTCATCCCAGGGGCTCGGATTGCCGGCAGGGTGACGAGCTGCTCGCTCCCGGCATGCGGCTGCGGGCGCCCGAGCTGGCGGTACTCGCGGCCAACGGCCTGGATCGGGTCGAGGTGGCGCGGATGCCGGCGGTGGCCATCGTCGCCACCGGCGACGAACTGGCCGAGGTCGACCAGCGGCCGCTGGCCGAGGGGCAGATCCGCCGCTCCAACGACCGCGCTTTGGCCGCGGCGCTGCACGGTCGCGGCTTTGACGACGTGTTGCTGACCCGCGTGCCCGACGATCTGGCCGCCACCACGCAGACGCTGGCCGGCCTGCTGGCCAGCCGCCAGGTGCTGGTGCTGTCCGGCGGGGTGTCGGTCGGCCAGCGCGACTTCGTGCCCGCGGCGTTGCGCGAGCTGGGGGTGACCCAGGTGTTGCACCGCATCGCCCAGCGGCCGGGCAAGCCGATGTGGTTCGGGATCGGGCCGCAGCGGCAGATCGTGTTCGCGCTGCCCGGCAATCCGGTGTCGGCACTGGTCTGCGCCGTGCGCTACCTGCTGCCCGCGCTGGAGCAGGCGGTGGGCCTGCCGGGCGTTGGCGGCGAGCCGGTGGTGCTGGCCGCGCCGGCAAACACGAGTCCGACGCTCACCTGCTTCATACCTGTGCGTGTGCACCATGACGGGGCCGGTCGCACGCTGGCCGTACCGGTGCCGGCGCCGACCTCCGGGGACTTCTCCGGCTTGCCGCACACCGATGGCGTGATCGAGCTACCCCCCTCCGGCACCCCGGCCGCGGCCGGCACCGTAGCCCCCCTGTATCGCTGGTGACATGACCGATCCGCACGCCCATACCGAGATCGCTGCCGAGGCGCCGCCGCGGGACACCCGTGGCCGGCCGCTGCACGACCTGCGCATCTCGGTGATGGACCGCTGCAATTTCCGCTGTCCGTACTGCATGCCGGAGTCGACCTACGGCGAGCACTACCGCTTCCTCGGCAACGACGAGCGGCTGAGCTTCGACGAGATCGAACGCATCGCCCGGCTGGCCGGCGATCTGGGTGTGAGCAAGCTGCGTCTGACCGGCGGCGAGCCGCTGCTGCGGCCGAAGCTGGCCGAGCTGGTGGCGCGGTTGCGCGTTATTCCCGGCATCACCGACCTGGCGATGACCACCAACGGCGTGCTGCTGACGCGCCACGCGCGCGACCTGCGCGCGGCCGGGCTGGACCGCGTCACGGTGAGCCTGGACACGCTCGACCCCGCACTGTTCCACCGCATGAGCGGCGGCCGCGGGGCGCTGGACGAGGTGCTGGCCGGCATCGAGGCGGCGCAGGCCGCCGGCTTCCCGCAGGGCGTCAAGCTCAACACCGTGGTGCAGCGGGGCGTCAACGAACATAGCGTGCTCGATGTGATCGGACGCTTCCGCGGCACCGGCATCGTGCCGCGGCTGATCGAGTACATGGATGTGGGCAACCGCAACGACTGGAACCGCGAGGCGGTGGTGCCCTCGGCCGAGCTGATCGCCGCCATCGATGCGCGCTGGCCGCTGGACGCGCTGCCGGCGAAGTATCCGGGCGAGGTCGCCACGCGCTTCCGCTTCCGCGACGGGCAGGGTGAGATCGGCACGATCTCCTCGGTCAGCCAGCCGTTCTGCGGCGGCTGTTCGCGCGCCCGGCTGTCGTCCGACGGCACGCTCTACACCTGCCTGTTCGCGGTGCAGGGCACCGACCTGCGCGCGCCGCTGCGCGACGGCAGCAGCGACGACGTGCTGCGCGAGCGGTTGCGCCAGGTGTGGTTGCAGCGCGCGGACCGCTACAGCGAGGAACGCGAGGAACGCCGCCAGCGCTCGCGCCCGAAGATCGAAATGCACTACATCGGCGGCTGAGCCGCCCGACGGAACCCCATGACCACCCGCAAGCTCTCTCACCTCGACGATGCCCAGCGACCGCAGATGGTCGACGTGGGCGGCAAGGCGGTGACCCGCCGCACCGCCCGGGCCCAGGCCGAAGTAGTGTTTCCGGCCGAGGTCGCCGCGCAGCTGCACGGCGCCGGCTACGTCACGCCGAAAGGCGCCGTGCTCACCGTGGCCAACCTGGCCGGCGTGATGGGTGCCAAGGCGACTTCGCAGCTGATCCCGCTGTGCCACCCGCTGGCGCTGGACAAGTGCCACATCGACATCGCGATGGACGGCACCGTGGCGCGCATCGTCTGCACCGTGTCCTGCGAAGGCCGCACCGGGGTGGAGATGGAGGCGCTCACCGGCGCCAGCGTCGCCGCGCTCACCCTGTACGACATGTGCAAGGCGATGTCGCACGACATCGTCATCCGCGAGCTGCGCCTGCTGCGCAAGACCGGCGGCAAGAGCGACCTCGACTACCGCGGGGAACCGGCATGAGCGCCGCCCCGGTCTACGGCCTGCTGCTCTCCGGCGGCGCCAGCCAGCGCATGCAGCGCGACAAGGCGCAACTCACCTACGCCGGCGAACCGCAGCTGCTGCGCGCCTGGCGCGCCCTCAGCGCTGTGACCGACCGGGCCTTCGTCTCGGTGCGCGAGACGCAGCGCGACGATCCGCTGCGCGCGGGCCTGCCGCAACTGGTCGATACCTACGATGCGGTCGGCCCGGTCGCCGGCATCCTCTCCGCCCAGGACGCCCATCCCGACGCCGCCTGGCTGGTGATCGCCTGCGACCTGCCGCGGCTGGACGAAGCCACCCTGCGCAGCTTGCTGACCCAGCGCGATCCGTCGAAGGAAGCCACCGCCTTCACCAGCCGCTTCGACGAGCTGCCCGAACCGCTGTGCGCGATCTGGGAGCCGGCCAGCCACGCCCGGCTGAAGCAGCGCTACGACAGCGGCAGCTACTGCCCGCGCAAGGCGCTGATCCAGGGCGACATCCTGTTGTTGCCGGCACCGGGTGCGGCGCTGGACAACGTCAACACCCCCGAGGAATTCGTACGGATGCAACACCAACTGGAGCGGCAGTCGTGACCCGCGTGACCCTGCAGTACTACGCGCAGCTGCGCGAGCAGGCCGGCGCCAGCAGCGAACAGGTGAGTACCTCCGCGTCCACGCTGCGTGACCTGTACGCCGAATTGCAGGCACGGCACGGCTTTTCGCTGCCTGTCGATGCATTGAAGGTGGCGGTGAACACGCAGTTCTCCGACTGGAACCGCCTGCTCGCCGAAGGCGACACGGTGGTCTTCATCCCGCCGGTGGCTGGCGGATGAACCGTTTCGAGCTCACCGCCGCGCCGGTCGACCTGGCCGCCCAGCGCGAGGCGCTGAAGCACCCGGGCAGCGGCGGCTTCTGCGCATTCGAGGGCTGGGTGCGCAACAACAACGAGGGGCGCGAAGTCAGTGGGCTGGAGTACGAGGCCTACACCGAGCTGGCGATCGCCGAGGGCGAGCGCATCCTGGCCGAGGCCACCGAGCGCTATGGTGTGCTGGCGGCCAGCGCGGTGCATCGCGTCGGCAACCTGGCCATCGGCGACCTCGCCGTATGGATCGGCGTCTCCGCCCCGCATCGCGACGAGGCGTTCCGCGCCTGCCGCTACATCATCGACGAGATCAAGCACCGCCTGCCGATCTGGAAGAAGGAGCACTACCTCGAGGGCGATCACGCCTGGGTGGCCTGCTCGCACACCGAGCGGGCGCACGAGCTGGAGCCGCCGCACACGCACGGTCACCACCACCACCCTCATGCCGTCGTCCCAGCGAAAGCTGGGACCCAGTGCCTGCAAGCCGTTACCCGGGAGTCGCTGGACCCCAGCGTTCGCTGGGGTGACGAGCAAAAGACCTTCGCGCCGGACTATTCGCGTCAGGTCCGCCTGCGCGAGGTGGGCGAGGGCGGCCAGCGCAAGCTGGCCGACGCCCGCGTGCTGGTAATCGGCGCCGGTGGCCTCGGCGTGCCGGTGATCAGCTACCTGGCCGGCGCCGGCGTGGGCACGCTGGGCATCGTCGACGGCGACGTGCTCGATGCCAGCAACCTGCACCGGCAGGTGATGTACGACGCACGCGACATCGGCCAGCGCAAGGTCGATCTTGCGGCGCGACGGGTGGCCCGGCTCAACCCCACGGTCGAGGTCGTCACCTACGAGCAGCCGCTGCATGCCGGCGACGTCGCCGAGGTGTTCGCGCAGTACGACCTGGTGGTCGAGTGCACCGACGACCTGGCCAGCCGCTACCTCGCCAACGACGCGGCGGTACTCACCTCGACGCCGCTGGTGCTGGCCAGCGTGTACCAGTACGAGGGCCAGCTGCAGGTGGTGACCGCCGAGCCGGGCGAACCCTGCCTGCGCTGCCTGTGGCCGGATCCGCCGGCGCCGGCGCTGGCCGGCAGCTGCGTCGAGTCCGGCGTGCTCGGCCCGGTGCCGGGCGTGCTCGGCACCATGCAGGCGATGGAGGCACTGAAACTGCTGCTAGGCCTGCCGCAACCGGCCGACCACGCGCTGCAACTGGTCAACCTGCTCGACGGCACCAGCCAGCGGCTGCCGATCGACGCCGGCCAGGGCTGCGCGCTGCACGGCGGCTGTGTCGCGGTAGCGCGGCGCGCGCTGGAACGGGCGCATGCCGAAGGTGAACTGGAGCGGCATTTCGACCGGCTCGACGCAGCCGTGCAGGCCGGCTACGCCATCGTCGACGTGCGCGAACCGGACGAGATCGACGCGGTGCCGCTGCACGTGACTTCGTTGCGGATGCCTTCGGGCGCGATCTCCGCCGACACGCTGCGGCACCTGGAGCGTCCGGTGCTGCTGGTCTGCGCCAGCGGACGGCGCAGCGCACACGCCACCCGGCTGCTGCGCGAGCAGGGTGTGGATGCGTGGTCGCTGGCCGGCGGCGTCGCTGCGCTGGTCGATCCGGCGGTGTCATGACAGCGGTGCCGGGGCCGCCGCGGTGATCCGCTATCACCAAGCCATCGAGCGTCTGCTGGCGGCGGTGTCGCAGCTGCCGGTCGAGTCGTGCCGCGTGGTCGCGTGCAGTGGCCGCGTGCTGGCCGCTACGGTGCGCAGCCCGATCGCCTTGCCCGGCTTCGACCATGCCGCGATGGATGGCTACGCCCTGGCGGCGCCGGAACCGCTGGAGCCGGGCAGCGAGCACCGCGTGCTCGGTTCGCAGGCCGCCGGCGATGCACCGCGCGATGCCAGCGGCGGTGCCTGGGAAATCATGACCGGTGCGCGCCTGCCCGATGGCCTCGATGCGGTCGTCGCGGTGGAGCGCACCGAGCTGCTGGAAACCGCACCCGATGGCAGCCCCCGTCGCATCCGCCTGCTCGACGCCTTGAGCGAAGGGCAGAACGTGCGACGCGCCGGGGTGGATGTGCAGGCGGGCGAGTCGGTGCTGGCACCGGGCACGCCGCTGGGGCCGGCGCAGATCATGTTGCTGGCAGCGCTCGGCATCGCCGACGTCCCGGTGGTGCGGCGTCCGCGCGTGGCGGTGATCGGTACCGGCAAGGAACTGGTCACCGATCCCGCGCAGCCGCTCAGCGGCGGACAGATCTACAGTTCCAACGGTCCGTACCTGGCGGCTGCGCTGGCCATGGCCGGTGCCGAGGTGATCGCCTGCGAGCTGGTCGACGACACGGCCGTCACCTATGCCGATGCCGTGCGGCAGGCGCAGGCTGCCGGCGCCGACCTGGTGGTCAGCACCGGTGCGGTGTCGATGGGCCGCTACGACTTCGTGCCCGAGGCGCTGCGCCGGCTGGGCGCGGACGTGTTGTTCCACAAGGTCGCGATGCGACCCGGCAAGCCCCTGCTCGCGGCCAGCCTGCCGGCCGGTCCGCTGGTGATGGCGCTGCCGGGCACGCCGATGGCGGTCGCCGCCGGGCTGCGCTTCTTCGTCACCCCGGTGCTGCGCGCCATGCTGGGGCAGGGCGCCGAGCCGGACCTGCGCGCGGTGCTCGACACCCCGCAGCAACCGAAAGCGGGGCTGCGCCATTTCCTGCGCGCGGCTTTCCATCTGGACGCGGCCGGCGGCCTGCATGCGCGGGTGATGCCGCAGCAGCAACCGTTCCGCATCGCCCCGTTCGCCGCGGCCGATGGCTGGGTGGTGCTGGACGAGGACGCGGGCGATTGCGCGGCCGGTCGCGTGGTGCCGGTGGCGTCGCTCGATCCCGGCACCGGGCTGGTGATGCAGTCCCTTGGAGACGTCCCATGAAACTGCAGCTCGAAGGCCAGCAGTGGCGCGTGCGCATCGACGAGGACGAATTGCAGACCCTGCTCGCCGGCGGTGCAGTGACCGCCGAGAGTCATGCGGCCGGTCGTTTCAGCCTGGTTGCCTCGGTGCGGTTGTCGTCCGGTTCCGAAGCCGCGCTCGAAGGCGAGGCCTCGCACTGGTCGCTCGCCTTGCCCGAGGCACCGGTGCGCGAGCTGGCCGGACGACTGCCGACCCGCGATGGTCTGCTGTTCGAGCTGCCGGCGGTCACTCCGGCGCAGTCGCTGCAGGTGCGTTTCGACGTGGACGTGCGCGACAGCGCCCGCCGGCTCAAGGCAGCCCGGCAGGGCGACTGACACGGATCGCAGCTCAGCCGGCCAGGCGGGCGTTCTGCGGAAACAGCACCTTGCGGGCCTCGTCGTCGACCACCGGCTTGAACGCATGCCGCTGCTTCAGCGCATCGGCACGCTGCGCCGCCGGTCGGGCCTGGATGGTGTCGAACAGCCGCTTCAGGTGCGGCAACTGCTCCCAGGCGTGCTCGCCAAGGATGTACGGCACGCGGCCGGCCCATCCCCACACTGCCATGTCGACCAGGCCGTAGTCGTCGCCCAGCATGTAGGCGCGGTCGGCCAGGTGCGCGTCGAGGATCTTCCAGTGCCGCCACGCCTCGAAGTCGTAGCGGTTGAGCGGGTACTCCTTCGGCTCCGGCGCGTAGTGGCGGAAGTGCACGCACTGGCCGGAGTAGGGGCCGATGCCGGTGGCGACGAACATCAGCCAGGACAACATCGCGGCGCGATCGGCCGGCGTGTCCGGCGGCAGGAAGCGGCCGGTCTTCTCCGCCAGGTAGAGCAGGATCGCGTTGGAGTCGAACACGGTGGCGTCGCCGTCGACCAGCACCGGCACCTTGGCATTCGGGTTGAGCGCCGTGAAGCCGTCGGCATGCTGGTCGCCCTGGCGGGTGTCCACCGGCACCAGCTCGTAGGGCAGGCCCGTCTCTTCCAGGAACAGCGCGACCTTGGCCGGGTTGGGCGACGGGTGGAAGTAGAACTTGATCACTGGGGTGTCCTCCTCGGGTGGGGAAACTCCAGTTTATTCGTTCCGAACTATCGCCTGGTTTCTCCGGGCTGCTGCCTGGGCTGACCAGAATTTCCGAGCGTCAGGGGAATAGACCGGATGGAGAGTCATCACGCGACAGCGCGGCGATGATCCGGCCATTGATCGGTATGCTCAGTCGCTCCGAGGTGTCACTCCTGGAACGAACGGAAGCGAATATGTCGACAACCGATGATCTGACGGTGATGTACCGGCCGGTGGGTCCGGAGGAACTGGAGCTCTTGCGCCAGGCAGACTTCAGGCGATGGCCGCCGCGTCTGCCTGAGCAGCCCATTTTCTACCCGGTGACCAACGAGCAGTACGCAGCCGAGATCGCTGAAAAGTGGAACGTCCGCGACAGCGGCTATGGTGCGGTCACCCGGTTCCAGGTGCGCAAAGCCTTCGTGGACAGGTACCAGATCCAGCGCGTGGGCGGGTCCCATCACACGGAGTGGTGGGTACCCGCCGAGGAACTGGAGGAGCTGAACGACAACATCGTGGGCCTGATCGAGGTCATAGGGGAGTTCACGTCGTAAGCCACGTGTCTTTTGCCGCATGACGCAGGCCCTGATGTTTCGTCGTGCTTCGGTGCGCCATTTCCCTGCGTGTGCAGGCGTGGACGACAAACCCCTAGAAGCCCAGCTTCGCGCCTGCCCCGAACAGGGTCGCCAGACCCAGCGCCGCGAAAATCGCCGCGGCGATCGAGTGCACCAGCTTCATCGGGATCTTCGCCGCCAGCCGGTCGCCGATGAACACCGCCGGCACGTCGGCCACCAGCATGCCGATCGTGGTGCCGGCGACCACCAGCAGCGGCTGCTGGAAATGCGCGGCCATCGCCACGGTGGCGATCTGCGTCTTGTCGCCCATCTCGGCCAGGAAGAAGGTGACCACGGTGGCGGTGAACACGCCCACGCGCTTGGCGATCTGGGTTTCCTCTTCCTCGATCTTGTCGGGGATCATCGTCCAGATCGCCATGCCGACGAACGACAGGCCGAGCACCCAGCGCAGGATGCCGGGGCTCACCACCGAGGTGATCCACGCGCCCAGCGCACCGGCCAGGCCGTGGTTGACGAGGGTCGCGCAGAGGATGCCGGCGATGATCGGCAGCGGCTTCTTGAAGCGTGCGGCGAGGATGAAGGCGAGCAGCTGGGTCTTGTCGCCGATTTCCGCGAGGGCGACGACGCCGGCGGAGACGAGGAGTGCTTCCATGAATGTGTTCCCGGGCCGGACGAAGACGATTGACCACACGCCTCCCCGGCCGCAGTCGGAGGCGTGTGGTCAAAGGTCTTGCCAGGCGGATCGGCTGCCTGCGCCATGGCCGGTGGGCCAAGTGTGTTGACGCGGGCCTCTTCGCGAACGAAGAGCGGCTACTCCCCAATGACCGGCGCATGATAGCCGAAGCGGCGGTCCCCGCGAAGTCGCCCGGCCATGGCGTATGCTGCCCCCGCTCTCCACGGACGACCGGATGCGCATGGATCTCGCACTGTTCGATTTCGACGGCACCATCACCACCGGCAACACCTATACGCCGTTCCTGCAGTACGCCAGCACCGCCACGATGAAGCGTCGTGCCCGGCGGCAATTGCTGTGGCCATGGCTGGGTTACAAGTTCGGCCTGGTCTCCGCCGTCGCGTTGCGCCGCCAGGCCACCGCCTATGTGCTGGCCGGCCGGAGGCTGACCGACATCCGCGCGCTGGGAGCCCGCTATGCCCGCGAACGCCTGCCGCGCGTGCTGCGTCCCGCGGCGATGGCGCGGATCGCATGGCATCGGCGGCGCGGCGATCGGGTCGTGGTGGTGTCGGCCTCGCTGGATGCCTACCTCGTGCCGTGGTGCCGCACGCATGGGCTGGAACTGATTTGCAGCGAGCTTGAGACCGACGGTTCGATGCTCACCGGCAGGTACCGCGGCGGCGACTGCGCCGGCGCGGCCAAGGCGACGCGGGTGCTTGAGCGTTTCCGCCTGGACGACTACGGTTCAGTACACGCCTACGGTGACACCGCGGAAGATCGCGAGATGCTCGCGCTGGCCCATCACCCGGTGTATCGCTGGCGCGCTGCATGGCGGCGGGGTGCGAGGCGGGCGTCCGCTGGCGGATTGCTCAGGGATTGACGATACGCAATACACGCCGGCGAAAGATTGGGCAGGCTACGGTAACGGTGTGGGTCGTCGGGTCGGCCGCTCGGACCTGCGGATCCCTCCAATAGGGGCTTGGAAACCAGCGAACTATGTCAGCCAACGAAGGCAACGTGTCCTCTCCCATCACGCAGGCGTCTGGTCGCGAAGGGCCGCCGGATCAGGTTGCTCCGGCCGCAGCTCCCGCCAAGCCGGTGTCCGGCTGGACCTTCTTCAGCAACCACGCGCACGTGCTGTTCTGCCTGTCGGCCGAGCCGACCATGTTGCTGAGGGACGTGGCATCGCGCGTCGGCGTCACCGAACGGGCGGTGCTGCGCATCGTTGCCGAACTGGAAGAGGCCGGCGTGCTGCAGCGCCAGCGCGAAGGGCGACGCAACCGCTATGCGGTGCTCAAGGATGCGCCGCTGCGCCATGCCGTGGAGTCGCACTGCACGGTGGGCGAGCTGCTGGCGGTGATCAACCGCAGCTAGGCGGCCGCAGAGGTCAGCGCGCGATGGCGCGCTTCAGGCGGTCGCGCACGGCGGCCCACTCCGGCGTGTCCGGCGGCAGGTCGATCGCGATCCAGTCGTAGCCATGCGCGTCCAGTTCGTGCAGCGCCGCGTACAGGCGCTGCGCGTACGGCACCGGCTGGTCGGGCATCACCTGCAGGTGCGTCACCGGCAGATGCTCGTAATGGCCGGGCCGATGCGTGAGCAGGGCGCCGGTGCCGCTGGGCACCGACATGGCCGGATGTGCGGTCAGCGTCATGGTGCGGGGGCTGTAGTGGCGGAAGTGCATGCCGGGGGCGGCATGCACCGCACCTTTCGCCGGCGCCTGGCCGGGCAAGGCCACCGGCTGGCCGATCACCGCCTCGATCGCCTCCCGGCTGACGCCGCCGGGCCGGAGCAGTACCGGGCCATCGCCGTACAGCGCCAGCACGCTGGACTCGATCCCGACCGTGCAGGCCCCGCCGTCGAGGATCACGTCCACGTCGGCGCCGAGCCCGTTGCGCACATGCTGGGCCGTGGTCGGCGAGATCTGGGTGAAGCGGTTGGCGCTGGGCGCGGCCACCGGCACGCCGGCGGCCTCCAGCAGCGCCCGCGCCACGGGGTGACTGGGCATGCGCACGCCGACGTGGGTGCCGCCGCCAGTAACGATGTTCGGCACCACGTCGCGACGCGGCAGCACCAGCGTCAGCGGGCCGGGCCAGAACGCTTCGGCCAGCTGCTGTGCGGCGTCGGGCCATTCGGTCACCAGCGCGCGCGCGGCGGCGATGCTGTCCACGTGCAGGATCAGCGGGCTGGTGCGCGGCCGCCGCTTCACCTCGAAGATGCGCGCCACCGCCTGCGGGTCCAGCCCGTTCGCGCCCAGCCCGTAGACCGTCTCGGTGGGGAAGGCCACCAGCTTGCCGGCGCGCAGCGCCTTGGCCGCACGGGCCAGCTGCAGCCGGCCGGGCATCTTCGTGGGCCGGTCGGCGCTCAGCGGCCGCAACTTCATGCCGGCACGTTCTCGTCAAGGTCGCGCAGCCACGCATCGGGCACCGCGTCGCTGGGCATGCGCCAGTCGCCGCGCGGCGACAGCGAGCCGCCGCCGCCCACCTTGGGCGCGTTGGGCACCGCGCTGCGCTTGAACTGCGCCGCGAAGAAGCGGGTCAGGAACACCCGCATCCAGTGCTTGATCTCGCCCAACGTGTACGCGGGCCGGCGGTCGGCCGGCACCAGCGACGGCCATGCACCGCGCCCGGCCTCGCCCCAGGCCTGGTGGGCGAGGTAGGCGATCTTGCTCGGGCGGAAGCCGAAGCGGGTGAGGTAGTACAGGGTGAAATCCTGCAGCGGATACGGGCCGACGTGGGCCTCGGTGTCCTGCAGCGTGCCGTCGGCGTCGGCGGGTACCAGCTCGGGCGAAATGGTGGTGCCGGCGATCGCTTCCAGTACGGCGCGGGTGGCGTCGTCGTGGCGGCCGCCCTGCGCGAACCAGCGGATCAGGTACTGGATCAGCGTCTTCGGCACCGAGGCGTTCACGTTGTAGTGCGACATGTGATCGCCCACACCGTAGGTGCACCAGCCCAGCGCCAGCTCGCTGAGGTCGCCGGTGCCGAGCACGAAGGCACGGTGCCGGTTGGCCAGGCGGAACAGGTGCGAGGTGCGCTCGCCGGCCTGCACGTTCTCGAAGGTGATGTCGTAGACCTTCTCGCCCTGCGCAAACGGGTGGCCGAGGTCGGCCAGCATCTGCATGCACGAGGGCCGGATGTCGATCTCCTCGCCGCTCACCCCCAGCGAGCGCATCAGCGCGTGCGCCTGTTCCAGCGTCTGCGAGCTGGTGGCGAAGCCGGGCATGGTGTAGCCGAGGATGTTTGCCCGCGGCAGGCCGAGCCGGTCGAACGCTTCCACCGCCACCAGCAGGGCGAGGGTGGAATCCAGCCCGCCGGAGACGCCGATCACCACGCGCTCGGCCGAAGTGGCGCGGAGGCGCTGGATCAGGCCGTGCGCCTGGATGTTCACCGCCTCGTAGCAGCGCTGGTCCAGCGTGGCCGGGTGGGACGGCACGTAGGGATAGCGCGGCACGCTGCGGCGCAGGTGGGTGTCGGCCAGCACCGGGGCGCGGAAGGCGAACGGCACCCGGCGCATCGCCTTCAGCTGCGGCTGCAGGTCGCGCACCTGGTCGTTGTAGCTGGTCATGCGCGAGCGCTCCTGCACCAGCCGCTCCAGGTCCACGTCGGCCAGCAGCAGGTGGTCGCCGGCCTGGAAGCGCTCGGACTCGCCCAGCACCACGCCGTTCTCGGCGATGATCGCCTGTCCGTCCCAGGCCAGGTCGGTGGTCGATTCGCCGGCGCCGGCCGAGGTGTAGACGTGCGCGGCCAGGCAGCGGGCGGAATGGCTTTCGCTCAGCAGGCGGCGGTAGTCGGCCTTGCCCACGGTGACGTTGCTGGCCGACAGGTTCACCAGCACGGTGGCGCCGGCCAGCGCGGCGTACGTGCTCGGTGGCACCGGCACCCACATGTCCTCGCAGATCTCCGCATGCACGCGCAGGTGCGGGTGCGAGGCGGCGGTGAAGATCAGGTCGCTGCCGAACGGCACCTCGCGCCCCAGCACCACCGCGGTGTCGGCCACCGCATGGCTGCCGGCGGTGTACTGGCGCGCCTCGTAGAACTCGCGGTAGTTCGGCAGGTAGCGCTTGGGCACCACACCGAGCAGTTCGCCGCCCTGCAGTGCCACCGCCACGTTGAACAGCTGGCCCTCCAGTCGCAGCGGCAGGCCGACGAACACCAGCGGCAGCAGCTGCGTGGTGGCTTCGCGCACCGCCTCCAGCGCGGCCAGGCTGGCGTCGAGCAGGGCGTCCTGCGGGGCCAGGTCGTCCAGGCTGTAGCCGGACAGGCCCAGCTCCGGAAATACCACCACCGCCGCCCCCTGGTCCGCCGCCTCGCGCAGCTGCGCGATGGTCCGCCCGGCATTCGCCGCCGGGTCGGCCAGCCGCACCACGGGCACCGCCGCTGCGAGGCGGACGAATCCGTGACGGTAGGGCGAGTCGAAATCGGACGGCATGCATGAAGCTCCGGTGCAGCAAACATGCCGATGCTACGTGGTTTCGCCCGCGCCGCGAACCCAAGCGCGGCCGCCCTGGCCGCAGGCCATAAGGCTCCCCCGATCCGTCATTCCGGCGAACGCCGGAATCCAGCGTCTTCCTTCGCCTCCTTCATGAGTCACTGGATGACCGGCTGCACCGTTGTGGAGCTCCTCCGGCTTGACCAGCCCTCCGGCTGTCGAGAAGCGCCTCGCCGGGATGACGAGCGGGAGCGATGCGGCTTCGAGCTCCCCGCAGCATCGGGTGCGCCATCCACCACGGAGCGAGCCCTTAGGCAAATGCCACGTCCCACAATGCCGTCATCCCGGCGAAAGCCGGGATCCAGCGTCTTCTTTTGCATCCCGCGTGAGTCACTGGATCCCAGCGTTCGCTGGGATGACGGTGAGGGAATGTGAGGCTGCGCGGGGAGCCCCCGCAGCCACCTCACTCCGGCAACTTGAACGCCACCAGCGCATCACTGCGCCCGGTATCCAGCTTGCCGTGCCCACCGGCCGCGATCACCACGTACTGCCGGTTGCCCACCGCGTAGGTCATCGGCGTGGCCATGCCCGGCGCCGGCAGTTCGGCGCGCCACAGCTCCTTGCCGGTGGCGCGGTCCAGCGCGCGCAGGTAGCCGTCGGTGGCCGCGCCGATGAACACCAGCCCGCTTGCCGTCATCAGCGGCCCGCCCATGCCCGGCATGCCCTTGATCGAGATCGGCCACGGCGCCTTGTGCTTGCCGGTGCCCAGCGGGATCGACCAGTCCAACTTGCCGGTGCCCAGGTTCAGCGCCACCACCCGGCCCCACGGCGGGGCGATGCACGGCGCGCCCAGCGGCGACTGCAGCACGCGCCGGCGCATGCCGTACGGGGTGTGCTTCATGCGGGCGTACTCCCAGCCCTTTTCGCCGCCGGCCTTGATCTGCCGCAGCCACTCCTCGCGCGGCAGCAACTGCACCTGCATCGGCAGGTCGTTGACGTTGGTGACCAGGGTCTGCGTCGCCGGGTCCCACGCGCCCGAGCCCCAGTTCACGCCGCCGGCGTAGCTGGGCATCTCGATGGTGCCCTGCTGGCTGGGCGGGGTGAAGATGCCCTCGCTCTTCAGCGAGGCGATCAGCGCGCGGCAGCGGTTGCGGTCCCAGAAGGTGAGGCCGTGCGCATCGGCCGGCGTCACCGGTCCGTTGCGCACCAGCGATGGCAGGGCCGAGAACGGCTGGGTCGGCGACAGCTTCTCGCCCGCCACGCCGTCCTGCGGCACCGGCTTCTCGGTGATGTCGAACAGCGGCGTGCCGTCGTCGCGGCGGAACACGAACACCTGGCCGGTCTTGGTCAGCTGGATCACCGCCGGGATGCTCTGCCCGTCGCGCTTCAGGTCCACCAGCATCGGCTGCGCGGCCAGGTCGTAGTCCCACACGTCGTGGTGGATCAGCTGCCGCGCCCACACCAGCTTGCCGGTGGCGGTATCCAGCGCCACCAGCGAGTTGGCCCAGTGGTTGTCGCCGGGGCGCTCGCCGCCGTACGGGTCCGGGCTGGCCGAGCCGGAGGGGATGAACACCAGGTGCCGCGCCGCGTCCACCGAGAACACGCCCCAGGCATTGGCCGCACCGTCCCAGGTCGGGTAGGGCTTGGCGTCCGGGTCGCCGGCCTCGGCGGTGCGCTCGATCGGGTCCCAGTGCCAGCGCAGCGCGCCGGTGCGCGCATCGAACGCGCGCACCACACCCAGCGCATTGGCGGCCGACCAGTTGTCGCCGATCGACGAGCCGAGGATCAGCGTGTCGCCGTCCACCGCCGGCGGCGAGGTGAACTCGTAGTCGCCCTTGGAGGAATCGCGCAGCAGGTGCGCGGAGAGCTGCAGCTGGCCGTGCTCGCCGAAGCCTTCGCAGGGCTTGCCGGTAGCGGCATCCAGCGCGATCAGTCGCGCATCGACGGTGCCGAAGAAGATGCGCGTGGCGCAGGCGGTGCCGGCCGCCGCCGTCGGGTCGCGCCACCAGGTGACGCCGCGCGAGGAGAGTTCGGAGCGGTCCTCGCTGCCGTCGACGTGCGCGTCGTACTTCCAGCGCTGGGTGCCGGTGGCCGCATCCAGCGCGAACACCTCGCCGGTGGCGGTGCTGAAGTACAGCGTGCCGTCCACGAACAGCGGCGTCGCCTCAAAGGTCAGCTTCTCCCCGGACTCCCAGCCCTTGGCCAGCGCCCCGGTATGGAACGTCCACGCCGGCTTCAGCGCCGCCACGTTGGCCGGGGTGATCTGCGTGAGCGGCGCAAACCGGCTGCCGCCCGCATCGCCACCCCAGGCATTCCACTGGAACGCATGCGCCGCGGCATCCAGCGGCGGCACGTCGACCGCGGCGTGACTGGAACAGCCGCCGAGCAGGGAGGTGACGGCGGCGGCGAGGATGAAGGTGGAACCACGCATGGGTGACGCTCCCTGTGACAGTGGGCGCAGGGTCGCGGGTGGGGTGGGGTGGGGCAAGTGGTTTGGGGTGAGTGGGATGGGGGATGGTGTGGGCGGGATACTGCCTACCCGTGGGCCGGCACGCTGGTAGCTGCAGTTTTGCGAGGGTGCGCTTCGATCGCTTCGCAGGCATGCCGCTAGTTTCAACTGCCCGCTTGCGCAACTCATGCACGATCACTTCCGCTCCATAACGCCGGCAGCGTGCGACGGGAAATCACCACAGAAAGCATCGTAACCAGAGAAATTCATCGCTTGTCCGCCACGTCTGACACCGTGCATACTCGGCGTAGTACCCCTGATGGGGCTAAACGTAAAGTATTAGGGAAAATTATGGCGCAGGAAAGCTCATATCCCGGTGGATCTAAATCTCGCGTCAGCCGAGCTGGAGACAATGTCCGTGACGATAGAGCTACCGACGAGGACCTTTCCGTAATTGAAGATTGGCGTGCAGCGCATCGCGGCGTCATCAACACATTTCAAGCAATTCTCCGCAATCGCCTTCGGGGACAGCGGGTTATAGTTGCCCAACGGCATAAGCGCCGAAACACCATTTTCGACAAGCTTAGACGTTTGCCCGGGATGCAACTCGCCAGAATGGACGACGTCGCCGGATGCCGGTTAATCTTTCGCAATGAGAGGGAGCTTAGAAATTTTCGTCGTTCGCTTCATGAGGCCAGATTTAATCATAAGCTTCGTCATAATCCGGATAAGTACGATTACATTGAAAATCCAAAGCACACCGGGTATCGTGGAATACACGACGTTTACGAATATGATGTGAACTCTGAGGCCGGTAGAGGGTTAAAAGGTCTTTACGTAGAGATCCAGTATCGCACTCTCGTTCAGCATGCGTGGGCTACGGCGGTGGAGATTGTTGGTTTTATTACGGAGAGTCAGCCAAAATTTGAACGTGGTGATGAGAGATACCATCAGGAAATGGCTCTTGCGAGCGAAATTTTGGCCAGGGCGCATGAGGGTAGAACTGGCCCATTTCCTGACATGAGTGACCGAGATCTGCTTGAGTCATTTCTGTCGCTTGATAAAGAACTGGGCCTTCTGCAAACGCTGCGCGGACTTCATCAGGCTAAGAGCGAAATTTCCGACAAGAAAAATAGTATTTTAATTTTTGACCCATCAGGTGAGCTAACCATCCGTAGCTATCGAGATGCTACTGATGCGCTCCGAGATCTATTTGATCTCGAAAAGGAGATGCCTGGAAAAGACATTGTGTTGGTGCGCGCAGACTCGAGCGATGAAGTTCGAACTGCTTTTCGCAACTACTTTACTGACGCACGCGAGTTTGTGCGACTCCTTGATGCCGGTTGCGCAAAGCTAAGTGGGCATGATGGTATGTTGCGCAGGCGGGGGAGACGTAACGCCTAGAGAAAAAGGGGCGGAGTCGACTTTTCGATGAGCTGGCCTGGTGAAAGTGCACTCTGCTCCCCCGTTGTTGTGCAGGATTACACTGCATTTTCAAACTTACTTTTAGTTAGGCTCCATGGCGAACACCGTGAAGCACCCCTTGGAAGTGCGTAAGCGAATCGCGACTTTTCGGAATGACGAGCAGCAGATGCTCGACATCGGAAAGCACCTCTTTGGCGCGCCGGGGACGGCATTCTTCCCGCTTGACTTACTTGCCTACGCCGCTCTTAAGCGGAACCTGAGTACGGCCGAAGCTTTGGCGCTGCTGGTTGAAAACTTTAATCTTGTGTCCGCGCGTGCTCTTCTCCGAGTGCACATCGATACGTCTCTTCGCTTCGCCGCCGCATGGTTCGTGGATAAGCCACAGGACTTCGCTTCAGCCGTCCACGGCGGAGCCAGGATCGACAAGATGAAGGATACCCAAGGCAAGAAGTTGACAGACGCTCGACTTGTCGAGCTCCTATCCCCTGACCATCCTTGGCTTCCGGCCGTCTACGAGAATCTCTCCGGATTCGTGCATCTCTCTGGCAGTCACGTGGCAGCAAGCATTGCAGCGCTCGACACTGAGACGAGAAAAGTATCGTTTCATATTGGGAAGTCCGACGATCACTATCCGCCATTTAGTTGGATCGAAGTGCTTGATTGCGCACACGAGTCCACTGCCATCCTTGCGCACTATCTTCGTGGCTACATCGCCACCAAGGCAATGTCCCCCGAAGAGCTTGCCGCAATAAAAGGGGGCGCAATAAAAGGGAATAAAAGGGGACGTGGCTAATTAAATGCGAGCTCTGTCTGGCATGGTGTGCGTCTTCCTGGATTAATTAGCTGTCCCATTATTGTTATCGGTTCTCCAGCGTTAGGCCCTACAAGGAATCTCCCGATGGCCGAACACACGAATCTCGTCGCCCTCGCATCCTCGCTCCCGGAAGCCTGGCGGTCGCATGTGGTGGGCCGGCCTGCCGGTGCCAACTTCAAGGTGGTGCGAATGGACGGCCAGGCCTATCCGAACGAATCCCATCCGTTCGATGAGGCGCTTCTGGTTCTGGACGGACAGATGAATCTGCAGTTTGGCGACGCGGTAACACGCGTAGGCCCCGGCGAGGTATACATCGTGCCGGCCGGCGTGCCGCACGCCGTGGCAGAAGGAAGCCATGGCACGCTCGTCATCATCGACAGCGGGGCTTAGCAATCCTTCGAAGCCGTCGCCGCCTCGCGGCTAGGCTTAACCCGGGGATAAAAGCAGGGTCAGAGTAGACTTTTTGATGAGCGATGGTGGTGAAACTGCGCTCTGACACTTTTTGCTATTGAGCGAAGTTACCGGAGGCTATCGAGTGCACCTGACAACGATCATCCTGCTCGTGCTCGCTCTATACGTCGCGCAGATCTTCCTGCAAGAGACCTCGCGCTTCAGGTTTGATCTCAAGGGCATCGTTGGCAACCGCGACGTTCAGCCCGAACCCTCGGTGATCGCGGCCCGGCTGGATCGGGCGAAGAACAATCTTCTGGAGGCCTTGCCGATCTTCATCTCCCTGGCACTGCTGGCCCTCACGAGTGGCACCAGCCAGGAGGCCGAGGCTCGGGGCGCCCTGGTCTTTCTTGTCGCCCGCGTCGTCTACGTGCCCGCCTACGTCAGCGGCATCCCCTGGCTGCGATCGCTGGTCTGGCTGGTCAGCATGGCTGGTCTTTTGATGATGGCCTTGCCGATGATCTAGGTCGCGTCGGGAGGCATGGGGCAGGGTCGACTTACCATGCGAAAACTCGGCGGGAACACATTCAGACTGCTTCTTCGGTGATCGACATGCTCAAACATACCGCTACGCTCTCGATCACCATCCTCCTGCTGATGGTGTCACTCTGCGCGGTCGTGGTTGCCGGCCAGAAGCGCTATTTCCCGGAAGGGGCGCTCGATCCCGCCTCGACCGGGTCCGATGGTTTCAGGAACAGCTGGTACTCCGGGCAACTCGAGGTCATGTCCGAGCCTGCGCTGAAGCCGGTAGCGGGCACGCGCACATATCGATTCACCTGGCTCCGGACTTTCAATCATCCGGTCGCTATCAGGGTGGTCATTGGCCAGGCGCAATGCACGCTCCACGCGACGGAACTCGATGGTGCGGGCGGCTCTGCACCGGGCAGGGTGTATCGGCAGAAGGTCGAAGAGATCGCTCCCGAGGCCTGCGCCAGGTTTGAGGCATTCATCCGCGACCATGGCTTCTGGTCTATTGCGCGACGTGGTTCGGCCGTCGGCGAGGATGGCTCCGAATGGATCATCGAAGGCGTTACTGACCGCTATCGCGTGGTCACCCGCTGGACCCCCGAGTCCGGTCCGGTCCGCGCCATCGGCGAGCAGTTTCTTTCGCTGGCCGGATGGAAGTACCCGCAGCGGGAAATGCACTGAACCCACCTGACAGCAATCAAAGGGGACGTGGCTAATTAAATGCGGAATTTGCCTTATGAGGCGGTCGTATGCTCGGATCAATTAGCCACGTCCCCTTATGCGCCAGGATTTCCTCGCGAAAGTTGCGGTTGAAGCGCTCGACATAGGCGTTCTGATGCGGCTCGCCCGGTTTGCGCGGCGTACACCCAGTCCAAAACCGGGTTCGTTCAGCAGGCGCTGGAATCTCCCGGCTCACTTATCTAGTCAGTGGAACTGAACGTGCCCCGTCCTTGGAACATATCGTCGAGGCGGGTGTAGCTGTGCTCCATGCCGTCGGTCATGCCGGTGGAGACTGCTTCTTCACGTGCTTGCTTCGAGGCGAACGTCAGGTTGCAGATCAGCGTCGTGATGCCGTTCTCCTCCGTGAGTTCAAGTGACACGATGCAGGGATCGCCCGTTGGCATGGTGAAGTCCATGTCGCCCGGGTCGAAATATTGTTCGTGGACAAGCCTGGAGCCGTCATCGACTTCGGTGAACGTACCCAGGAAGCCAAACGCGTTGCCGTCTTCGCGGTTTTTCCACTGCCACTTGTATGTGCCGCCGACGCGGACATCCATGTCGCACACGGGCATGTCCCAGCCTTCATAGCCTTGCCATTTGCGCACGAGCTCGGGGCGGGTATGTGCATCCCACACCATCTGGCGAGGCGCATTGAATGTACGTGTGACACGGACTTCGCGATCACTGGGAAATGTCACTTCTGCGGGCTTGGGCATGGTTCTCTCCTTGGTGATCCTTCGTGATGGCGCGCGGCCCTGAGGACGCATGAGCGAACAGTGCGCTGACAAGTCAGCGCTATTTGTTTTTCTGTTTGCGCCGGGACGGTTTGGCCTGGAGTTCCCCGAGCAACGCATCGAGACGCTGGTAGTTCTGCTCGAAGATCTCGCGGTAACGTTCGATCCAGTCCGCGGCCTCCTTCAATCCTTCCGGTTCCAATCTGCGTGGACGTCGTTGCGCATCGATGTCCATCGAGATGAGGCCGGCGCGTTCAAGCACTTTCAGGTGTTTGGAAATAGCGGGTTGGCTCATCTCGAACGGCACGGCGAGTTCCGTCACGGTGGCCTCTCCCGTGGCCAGCCGGGCAAGGATCGCGCGGCGGGTAGGGTCGGCCAGGGCGGCAAAGGTCAGGTTGAGGCGTTCCGAGCTTTGCATAACTATCCAGATACATAACCTAAAGGTAATGTACGGCGGTGAGACAGGCTGGTCAAGACCAACCGACCGGGGGCAGGTTGGGGAATAGGAATTAAAGGGGGACGCGGCTAATCAAGCCAACCCTTAGCGAAGAGCAAGATGGATTCCCGCGTTCGCGGGAATGACGGTGAGGGGGAGTTGTGGCATGGGCCGGGCTGGCGCGCAGCTTTACCGCCCCCGCAACCCCTCCGGCAACGCCTCCCGATACCGCCGACTCACCATCACCGTGGTCCCATCCCGCAGGGTGAGCTCCGCATCCCCATGCCCCCGCGGCGTCAGCGCGGCGATCTGGTCGGCGCGGACCAGGTAGCTGCGGTGCACGCGCAGGAACTGCGCGGGGTGCAGCCGGCTTGCCAGTTGGGTGAGTGTGGCGCGCATCAGGTAGCTGCGTTGCGGGGTGTGCAGTTCCACGTAGTTGCCGCTGCCGACCAGATGGGTCACTTCGTCCAGCGGCACGACCACGCGCTGGCCGCGTTCGGTGATGACCAGCGGCGGCGGATTGAAGGCGGGGGTGGGCATGGCGGCCTGCAGGCGGCGCAGGTCTTCCTCGGCGGGGAGCGGATCGGTGTCGGCGAGGCGGGCGCGCAGGCGGTCCAGCGTGGCGGCGAGGCGCGGGGCGTCGAAGGGTTTGAGCAGGTAGTCCACCGCGGCGACCTCGAACGCGCGCAGCGCATGCTCGTGGTAGGCGGTGGCGAACACCAGCAGTGGCCACGGCGGTGGCAACTGGTCGAGCAGGTCGAAGCCGGTGGACTCGCCTAGTGCGATGTCGAGGAACAGCGCGTCGGCGTTGGCGCCGGGCAGGCTGGCCAGGGCGGCGGGCAGGGTGTCGGCTTCCAGTACGACTTCGAGGTCCGCGTGTTCGGCCAGCAGACGGCGCAGCCGGGCGCGGGCCGGGGCTTCGTCTTCCACGATGGCCAGGCGCAGCGTCATGCGGCCGGCTCCGCCGTCCACGGTTCCAGCGGCAGGGTGATGTCCACCGCGGTGCCGCCTTGCGCAGCGGGGCCGATCTGCCAGTGGTGGCGATCGGGGTAGAGCAGGGCGAGGCGTTCGCGCACGTTGGCCAGGCCCACGCCGGGTTGGGCATCGGCGGCGAAGCCGACGCCGTCGTCCTCCACCCGGCAGTGCAGTTGCCCGTCGTCGCGGCGCAGGGTGACGGCGAGCCGGCCGCGGCCGTTGCGCAGGCCGTGGCGGAAGGCGTTCTCCACCAGCGGCTGCAGCAGCAGGCGCGGCAGCCGCATGGCATCCAGCCCTTCGTCCACGGCGATATCCACCTGCAGCAGGCCGGGTTGCCGTTCGGCCATCAGTGCGGTGTAGGCGCGCAGCCAGTGCACCTCGTCGGCGATGCGCACGAACTCCGAGCCATCGGCGGTCATTGCGGCGCGCAGCAGGTCGGACAGCGCCACGATCATGCGGTCGGCGGCCGGCACGTCCTCGTAGATGCGGTTGGAGATGGCGTTGAGCGTGTTGAATACGAAGTGCGGCTCGATCTGCGCGGACAGGTGCGCCAGTCGCGCTTCGCTGAGCGCGCGGCGCAGCTCCAGCTCGTCCAGTTGCTGCTGGCGGCGCTCGCGGATGGTGCGGATCAGCGCACAGGCGACGACCAGGCTGAGGTAGGTCATCAGGTCTTTCTGGAACTCGTAGACCAGCCCGATCCACACCTCGCCGAACTCGTACGACGAGCCCATTGCCGCGTACACCGCCTTGCGGATCACCACGATGATGGCGACGTGCACCACCGAGAACACCACCGCCGCCGGCAGGTGGATCGGCAGGCGCCGCCAGGCGCCGGGACCGGTGATGCGCCAGCGCGACTCGAACGAGGCGACCGCCAGCGCCAGCGCGCCGATCACCAGCGCGCTGCTCAGCTCCCACGTGTAGTAGTGCCAGGCCACCGCATTGGGGTTGTCGCGCTGGCTGATCCACACGTTGGTGCCCAGCCACAGGCCGATGAAGGTCCAGCCGGCGAAATAGGCCAGCAGCCAGCGCGGTCGGCGCAGCAGGAACGGGCGCAGGGGACGTTCGGAGGGCGTGGTGGGCATGGAGGTTCGGCGGCTGGGCAGCGGCTATTGATAGCGTGCTGTCGCACCGGCCGCCACCCCATTCATTTTCCAGCCAGCTACGACGCTTCGATCCGCGTAGCCTTGCGCCGCCTCCTCGCTGCTTCGCGAACTCCCATGACCGACCCTGCTTCCGCGCCGCACTCGCGTGCGGCGATTCCGCTCGCGCCTTCGCTGGACCCGACGCTGGCCGAGGTGCACCTGCCGCGCCGCTTCCGCCCGCTCGACCGTCGCGTCGTCGGCATCGCGCTGGCCGCGATGGCGCTCGGTGCGGTGGTGGCCGGCGTGGCCCGCGCGCTCACCGCGTTGATCGGTGCGATCACCCACCTGGCGTTCTATGGCCAATGGGGCACCTCGCTGGTCAGCCCGGCGGGGCATCACCTCGGCGCGTGGGTGATCGCGGTGCCGGTGGTCGGCGGGCTGATCGTGGGCGTGATGGCGCGCTGGGGTTCGCGGGCGATCCGTGGCCACGGCATTCCCGAGGCGATGGAGCAGATCCTGCTCAACGAGAGCCGCATCCCGCCACGGATGACCTGGTTGAAGCCGGTGTCCTCGGCGGTGGCGATCGGCACCGGCGGACCTTTCGGCGCCGAGGGCCCGATCATCGCCACCGGCGGTGCACTCGGCTCGCTGCTCGGCCAGCTCGCCCACGTCACCGCCGACGAACGCAAGACGTTGCTCGCCGCCGGTGCCGCCGCCGGCATGGCGGCGGTGTTCGCCGCACCGGTATCGGCGGTGCTGCTGTCGATCGAACTGCTGCTGTTCGAGCGCCGTGCCCGCTCGCTGATTCCGGTGGCGCTGGCGGCGTTCGTCGGCACCGGCGTGCGCTTCGTGCTGGAGGGGAGCGAACCGATGTTCCCAATGCCCGAGGTGGCCGCGGCCGCGCCCGCTGCGCTGGCGGTCTACGTGCTGCTGGGTGCGCTGATCGGCGTGGTCGGCGTAGGCATCACCAAACTCTGCTACGGCATCGAGGACGCCTTCGAAAAGCTGCCGATCCACTGGATGTGGTGGCCGGCGCTGGGCGGCCTGGCGGTGGGGCTGATCGGCTACGTGCAGCCGCTGACGCTGGGCGTGGGCTACGCCAACATCACCACCGCGATCGGCGGCACGCTCGGCGTGTCGGCCCTGCTGGTGCTGTGCGTGGCCAAGCTGGCCTCGTGGTCGATCGCGCTGGGCAGCGGCACCTCCGGCGGCACGCTGGCGCCGCTGTTCACCATCGGCAGCACGTTGGGCGGCGCTCTGGGGCTGGTGATCGCCCAGACGATGCCGGCGCTGCAGGTGGATCCGCGGATGGCCGCGCTGGTATGCATGGCGGCGATCTTCGCCGGCGCCTCGCGCGCCTTCCTCACCTCGGTGGTGTTCGCCTTCGAGACCACGCTGCAGCCGCACGGCCTGCTGCCGCTGCTCGGTGCGTGCGCCGCGGCCTACCTGGTGTCCGGGCTGATGATGCGCAACACCATCATGACCGAGAAGATCGTGCGCCGCGGCGTGCGTGTGCCGTCGGACTACAGCGCCGACCCGCTGGACCGCATCGCGGTGGGTGAGGCGTGCACGCGCGAGGTGGTGACGCTGCGCGCCGAGCAGACCATGGCCGAGCTGCGCGCCTGGCTGGCCCGCGGCGAGGACGTGTCGCGCCACCAGGGTTTTCCCGTGGTCGACGCGCAGGGGCGGGCGATCGGCGTGCTGACCCGGCGCAACCTGTTCGATGCCACGGTGCCGAACGCCGCCCGCGTGGGCAGCCTGGTCACGCGTCCGCCGCTGGCCGTGCACGAGGACCACAGCCTGCGCGAGGCGGCCGACCACATGGTGACCGCCGAGGTGGGCCGGCTGCTCGTGCTGGCCGCCGGGGACGCCACGCGGATGGTCGGCATCCTCACCCGCGGCGACCTGCTCCAGGCGCATGGCCAGCGGCTGCGCGAGGCACGCGAACGACGCAAACATCTGCGCCCGGCAAACTGACAGTTGTCCCAGTTGCCTGTGCGCGGGCAACTGGAGGATGCTCTGTGCCCTGGCGGCCCGGCGTGGAGGAGGGCCCGGAGCAATCTCCGACGAAGGAATCGTGGTGACTGCAAAGCCGGCCTGGTACTGCCTGATCGTGTCGATGCTTCTGCTGCTGCCCCTGACGGCGGCGGGCAAGGTGCTGCGCGTCGTCGGCGACAACAACTATCCGCCCTACCTGTTCCTCGGCCCCGACGGCAAGCCGCGCGGCTACGTCGTGGACGAGTGGAAGCTGTGGGAGCAGAAGACCGGCGTGCACGTGGATCTGGTGGCCACCGACTGGGCCGATGCCCAGCAGCGCCTGCGGTCCGGCCAGGCCGACGTGATCGACATGATCTTCCGCACGCCGGAACGCGAGGCGCTGTACGACTTCACCGAGCCGTTCGCCACCGTGCACGTGGGCGTCTACGTGGATGCGGGCATCACCGGCATCGACAGCCCGGAGGCGCTGTCGGGCTTCAACGTGGGCGTGGAGCGCGGCGACGCCTGCGTGGACCGCCTGCACCGGGCCGGGGTGGATTCGTTGCACGAGTACCCGGGCTACGCCGACATCATCGGCGCGGCGCAGCGGCTGGACATCCGCATCTTCTGCATGGACGAGATGCCGGCGAACTACTACCTGTACCGGCTGCAGGGCGACACCCGCTTCGTGAAGGCGTTCGACTTCTACACTGACGAGTTCCGCCGCGGCGTACGCAAGGGCGACACGCAGACGCTGGCGCTGGTCGAGCGCGGCATGGCGATGATCACCCCAGCCGAACGCGAGGCGCTCAAACGCAAGTGGATGGGGCGGCCGCTGGACTTTGCGCCGTACATGCGCACGTTCGGCTATGCGCTGCTGGTGGCGATCGGTCTCGGCGTGGCGCTGCTGCTGTGGGGCCTGTCGCTGCGGCGGGCGGTGGAGCGGCGCACCCGCGACCTCGAGCACCTGACCCACCACGACGCGCTGACCGGCCTGCCGAACCGCCGCATGCTGCAGTTCCGCCTCGACCAGCTCACCAGCCAGGCGAACGCCTCGCCGCTGGCGCTGCTGGCGGTGGACCTGGACAACTTCAAGCGCGTCAACGAAAGCCTGGGCCACGCCGCCGGCGATCTCCTGCTGCAGGCGGCCGCGAAGCGCCTCGGCGACGCCGTGCCCGAGCACGACCTCATCGCCCACCTTGGCGGTGACGAGTTCGTGGTGCTGCTGGCCAGCAACGTCACCGCGATGAGCGTGTCGGCCACCGCCGGGCGCATCCAGCGCGCCTTGTCCGAACCGTATCGGCTGGACGGCGGCGAGGTGGTGGTCGGCGCCAGCATCGGCGTGAGCCTGTGCCCGGTGGATGGGCGCGACGGCGCCACCCTGCTCAGGAATGCCGATACCGCATTGGACCGGGCCAAGCAGTCCGGGGCGGGCGACTGCCGCTTCTACAACCGCTCGCTCACCGACCAGGCCAGCAGCTGGCTGCAACTGGGCGTGAAGCTGCGCCGCGCGATCCAGGACGGGGCCTTCGAGCTCCACTACCAGCCGCAGATCGACCTGCGCACCGGTCGCCTGGTCGCCGTCGAGGCGCTGCTGCGCTGGCCCGATGGCGGTCCGGATGCGATGCCCGAGCATTTCATTCCGTATGCGGAGGAAACCGGACTGATCGAACCCATCGGCGAGTGGGTGCTGGAGCATGCGGTACGGCAACTGGCCCAGTGGAAGGTCGACGGCCTGCCGTCGTTCCGCATCGCGGTGAATCTCTCGCCGCGCCAGGCCGTCGATGCGCAACTGCCGCTGTTCCTGGTGCGTGTGCTGGCCGATACGGGCCTGTCGCCGGAACTGCTCGAGCTGGAGATCGCCGAGAGCGGATTGATGGAGCACGGCGCGGCCACCGCGTCGCTGCTGCAGTCGCTGCGCCGGCTGGGCGTGGGTCTGTCCATCGACGACTTCGGCACGGGTTACTCCTCGCTGGCCTACCTGCGCCGTCTGCCGGTGGAGGCGATCAAGCTGGCGCCGAGCTTCCTGGCCGGCCTGCCGGAAGACAGCGGCTCGCGAGCCATCGTCGCCGCGGTGATCGGCATGGCGCATAGCCTGGACATGCGCGTGATCGCCGGGGGCGTGGAACGCGCCGAGCAGGTGGAATGCCTCGACGAGCTGGGTTGCAACGTGGTGCAGGGCTACCTTTATGCCGATCCCATGCCCGCCGACGCGTTCCTGCAGTGGTACCGCGAGCATCCGGTGTGCCCGGTTCCGTCAACGACGGATATGCCGTTTCAGGACGCCTGAGCCGTCCGTCCGCCGGGTTTCCCGCGGGGGCGATCGTCTGCGCGGGCGCGAGCGGCCAGGCACTAGACTGCCTGCATGATCGAATCGTCGCCGCCGATGCCGTCCGCAGGTTCGTCCCGCTTGCGCCGCGCCGTGCACGTCACGATGACGGTGCTCACCGGGCTGCTGTTGCTGGCCAGTGGTGCCTGGGGAACGCTGGCACTGTGGTACCGCCTGCCGGGCGGCGGGATCGTCCGGGGACTGGGCAGCGCGCTGTGGTCGGTGCTGGTGCTCGGCCTGTTCGCGCTGGCGGTGGTCCGGCGCAGTGGCTGGCCGTTGGCGGCGTACGTGGTGGGCTTCGCGCTGCTGCTGGCCTGGTGGAGCTCGATCCGTCCCTCCAACGATCGCGTCTGGGCCGACGACGTCGCCCGGCTGATGCGCGGCGAAGTGCACGGCAACCGGGTCACCCTCACCAACGTGCGCGACTTCACCTGGCGCCGCGACGACGACTACGACGTGCGCTGGGAGACGCAGACCTACGACCTGGACCACCTGGTGTCGGCCGACGCGATCCTGTCGTACTGGGGCAGTCGGGCGATCGCCCACGCGATGATCTCGTTCGGCTTCGACGACGGCCGCCACGTGGTGTTCTCGGTGGAGATCCGCAAGAAGCGCGGCGAGGCGTTCTCCAGCATCGGCGGCTTCTTCAAGCAGTTCGAGACGGTGCTGGTGGCGGCCGAGGAAAACGACATCGTGCGCGTGCGCACCAACGTGCGCGGCGAGGACGACTACCTGTATCCGATGACGCTGGAGCGGCCGACCATGCGCAAGTTGTTCCTCGCCTACGTCGAGGCCGCCAACCGGCTGGCCGAACGGCCGGCGTTCTACAACACCGTGACGTCCAACTGCACCACGCTGGTGTACCGCATGGCGCGGCAGATCAACCCCGGCCTGCCGATGGACATCCGCCTGCTGCTCACCGGGCACCTGCAGGGTTACCTGCGCGACCACGATGCCATCGACACCCGCGAACCGGAAGCCGCGCAGCGCGCCCGTGCCCGCATCACCGACAAGGCCCACCGGGTCGGCCCGGGCGAGGATTTCTCGCGCGCGATCCGTGCTCCCGGCTGACCTTGCCGAGCCACGCGCACGCCTGGCTTGCCGCTAGACTGCATCGGGCATTGCCGGGCGACACGAGGACGCATGACCAGGCTCGAATTCAAAGGCGCGCTCTCGCTGCACGCGGGCGATCGCCCGCTCGGCGGACCGGAGCGCATCGAGCTGCTGGCGGCGATCGGCGAGACCGGCAGCATCAGTGCGGCCGCCCGTTTGGTGGGCATGAGCTACAAGGGCGCCTGGGACGCCATCGATGCGATGAACAACCTCGCTGATGAGCCGCTGGTGGTGCGGGCCGCTGGCGGTCGCCGCGGCGGCGGCACCACGCTCACGGCGCGTGGGCAACGACTGGTCGATGCCTTCCGTGCCGTGGCCGCCGAGCATGCGCGCTACGTGGCCCGGCTCGGCGCATTGGACGAAGCCTCGTCGCGCGACCTCCGGCTCATGCGCCGCTTCGCCCTGCGCACCAGCGCCCGCAACCAGCTGGCCGGCACCGTCGTCGCCCTCGCACCCGGCGAGGTCAATGACCTGATCGAGCTGCGGCTGCCCGGCGGGCAGGCGCTGCGGGTGACCATCACCCGCGCGAGCACGGAGGAACTGGCGCTGGCCGTGGGCGTCGAGGCGATCGCCCTGATCAAGGCCTCGGCGGTCATCCTGGTCCCGGTCGATGACGACGCCGCCGACGGCAACCGGCTGGACGGCACCGTCGTGGCAATCCATCGCGATGCGGCGGATGCCGAGGTGCGGCTCGAACTGGACGGTGGTGGTGTGCTGGTCGCGGTGACACCGGGGGAGCGGATCGATGCGCTGCAGCTGGCCGAGGGACGGCCCGTGTGCGCGGTGATCGATGCATCCAGCGTGCTGCTGGGTACCACCGGCTGAGTCCGTCAGTCCGGTCGCGGGCCGGGATGGATGCGCCCGTCGCGGATCTCCAGCACCTGCTGCGCCACCGCTTCGACGTCGGCCGGGTCGTGGGTGATCATCAGCATCTGCAACCCCAGCCGTTCCTGCAGCGCGACGAGGCTGTCGCGCAGGCGGCCGCGCAGGGCGGTGTCCAGTGCGGCAAACGGCTCGTCGAGCAACAGCAGCCGCGGCTCCGGCGCCAGGGCGCGCGCCAGTGCGACACGCTGGCGCTGGCCGCCGGAGAGCTGCGAGGGATAGCGCGCGGCGAGGCCGTCGATCTCGAACGCTTCCAGCCAGCGGCGCGCGGCTTCGGGTACGCGCCGCGGCGACGGCTGGCGCAGGCCCACGCGCAGACCGAACGCCACGTTCTGCGCCACCGTCAGATGGGGGAACAGCGCGTAGTCCTGGAACACGAAGCCGACCTGGCGATCCCGTGCCGGCACGTCGACCCCGCGGAAATCGTCGAACAGGGTGCGGCCGGCCACGGTGACGTGACCGCGATCCGGTCGCAGCAGGCCGGCGATGGCGCGCAGGGTGAGGCTCTTGCCGGCGCCGGACGGGCCGAACAGCACCAGCCGGCCGGCGTCCGAACGGAACGCCACGTCGAGCGCGAACGGGCGCTGCGGATCGTCCAGCCGGCGCTGGATGGCGATGTCCAGGCGCATCAGGCGGCCCCCCGCGGAGTGCGCTCGCGGGTCAGCCGGCTGGCGAGCAGCAGCGCCGTCACGCAGGTGAGCGAGGCGACCAGCACCAGCAGGTTGGCGCCAGCGTCGTCGCCGGCCTCGATCGCCGAATAGATCGCCACCGACAGCGTCTGGGTGCGGCCGGGCAGGTTGCCGGCGATCATCAGCGTGGCGCCGAACTCGCCCAGCGCGCGGGCAAAGGCGAGCAGCGCGCCGGCCACGATGCCGCGCATCGCCAGCGGCAGCGACACCCGCACGAATATCGCCAGCGGCTTCAGGCCCAGCACTTTCGCCGCGTCCTCCAGTTGCACGTCCACGCCCTCGAACGCGGCCCGCGCCGCCTTCTGCACCAGCGGGAAGGCGGCCAGCGTGGCGGCGATCACCGCGCCCTGCCAGGTGAACACGGGGTTGAGGCCGAGGTCGTCGAGCCAGCCGCCGATCAGGCCGCGTCGCCCCAGCAGCACCAGCAGGTAGTAGCCCAGCACGGTCGGTGGCAGCACCAGCGGCAGGGTCAGCAGGGCGTCGACGGTGGCGTTGAGCCGCGAGCGCCAGCGCGACAATCCGTAGGCCACCGCGACACCGAGCACGAGATTGATCCCGGTCGCCCACAGCGCGACCTTCAGCGACAGCAGCAGCGGCTGCCAGATCTCCGGCCGCACGGCGTCAGGGGGCCAGGAAGCCGAAGCGGGCCATTACCTGCTGGCCGGCGGCCGAGCGCACGAAATCGATGAAGGACTGCGCCTCGCTCGCATGAGCCGAATGCGCGACGACGGCGATGGGGTAGGTGATCGGCGTGGGCGAGGGCAGGCGCAGCGCCAGCTTCACCTTGCTGCCGCCGATGGCGGCATCGGTGGCGTAGACGAAGCCGGCATCGACCTCGTCGCGCTCGACGTAGTCCAGGCATTGCCGCACGTTCTGCGCCAGCACCGCCCGCGGCGCCAGCTGCCTGCTCAGGCCGGCATCGTGCAGCACGCGCTGCGTGTAGCGGCCCACCGGCACCGACGCCGGGTTGCCCCAGGCGATGCGCTTGAATCCCGGCCCGGCCAGGTCGGCGAGAGCGGTGAGATGGGTACGCGTTCCGGTGGGGACGATCACCACCAGCTGGTTGCCTGCAAAGTCGATCCGGGTGCCCGGCACGATGGCGCCCTGCGATTGCGCGCGGTCCATCGCCACCTGGTCGGCCGAGGCGTAGACGTCGGCCGGCGCGCCATTGAGGATCTGCCGCAGCAAGGTGTCGGAGGAGGCGAAGTTCAGCACCACGTGGGTGCCCGGATGCGCGGACTCGTAGCCTTTGGCGACCGCCTGGAAGGCATTGGTAAGGCTGGAGGCGGCCGACACCACCAGGTCGCCGGCGTGGGCGGTCCCGAGGGCGGCAAGCGCCAGCAGCAGGGCGGTGAGGCGGCGGGTAGGGAATGCGCGCATGGCGATGCCGGACGTCGTTATTAACCTGGCTATATAACGACGATTCCCGCCGCCGGACAACCGTCCCGGCTCAGCGTGCGCGCAACATCGCCAGCGTGCCGGCCAGCATCAGCCCGGCGGCCAGCGCGAAGCCGGCGGCGGGCGAGTGCAGGCTCCAGGCCAGCCCCACCGCGGCGCTGGAGACGAACTTGGCCACGCCGTTCACCGTGCCCAGCGCGCCGTAGCTGGTGGACAGCCGTTCGGCCGGCACCATCGACGCGGTGACGGTGGATTCCAGCGCCTCCTGTACCGCGGTGTAGAGCCCGGCCACCACGAACACCCCGGCGAGCAGGGCCACGCTGTGCACCTGCCGCAGCACCGCCAGCGCCATCAGCGCGGCGGTCAGCGCGCCCAGCGCATAGCCGGCGACCAGCACCGGCCGGTGGCCGATGCGGTCGGCCAGCGCGCCGATCGGGAACGAGGCGAGCACCTGCACCACGTTGCGCCCCACGTAAAGCAGGCCGGCCACCTGCGCGGCGCGCACCACGCCCAGCGAAGGCGCCAGCAGGGTGGTGGCGGCGAGGATCAGCAGGCTGTGCGAGAAGTCGCCGATGCCGAACAGCCCGACCGCACCGAGGTAGCGCTTGAAACTGGCCGGCAGCTCGCGCAGCGAGCGCATCAGGCGCAGGGCGGGGTTCGGCGACTCGCGCGGGTCGCGCACCAGCAGCAGGAACGCCAGCGCCGCCAGCACGCCGGGCACCAGCGACAGCCACAGCACCAGCCGGAACGGCCAGGCCGCGTCCACACCGTTCAGTCCGCGCGCCCAGCCGAGCAAGGCCACGCCCAGCAGCGGTCCGGCCACCGCGCCCAGCGTGTCGGCAGCCCGATGGAAGCCGAACGCGCGGCCGCGGGTGGTCTCGCTCACCGCCTGCACCACGATGGCATCGCGCAGCGGTCCGCGCAGCCCCTTGCCGAACCAGGAAAGCAGCCGGCCGGCCAGCAGCAGCGGCCACCCGGCCGCCAGCGCGATCAGCGCCTGGCCGGCCGGCGTCAGCGCATAGCCGGCGACCACCAGCGCCTTGCGGTGGCCGAGCCGATCGGCGACATGCCCGGCCACCATCTTGGTGAAGCTGGCCAACGCGTCGGCGGCGCCCTCGATCAGCCCGAGCGCGGCGGCCGGGATGCCGAGCACGGCCAGGAAGCCGGGCAGGATCACCGTGGTGGTCTCGTAGCAGAAATCGCCCAGCGCGCTGGTGAGGCCGGCGCCGGCGACGGTGCGGTTCAACCAGTGGCGGGGCGTGGGCGGCGTCGGGGTGGCGTTCACGGGCGGGCGGTCGCGTTGGCGGAAGGGCGGGTGGCCAGGACCAGATCGTCCGGCGTGTCGATGTCGAGCAGATCGGCGTCGTGGTCGCGCGGGTCGAGCCGTGTCACGCGGTCGGCCTCGCGCTGCAGCAGTCCGCGGGCGCCGTGTGCGCCGGTGAGCGCGGCGAGCGCGGCGAAGTCGTCGCGGGGGAACAGGGCGGGCGGTCCGGCGCGGCCGTCGAGGGCGGTGGCGATGATCCGCCGCGGCGAGCGGGCGTGGGCCTGCAGCAGCGCGGGCAGCAACCGCAGGCCGATCCGGGGCTGGTCCGCCAGCGTCACCAATACGCCGCTGGTGCACGGATGGCGTGCCTGCACCTCGCGCACGCCGGCCGCCAGCGAGTCGCCCATGCCCTGCGACCAGCCCGGGTGGACGTGCACGTCGAGCGGCAGGTCGGCCAGCACAGGCGCCACCGCGTCGGCGTGCGCACCGAGCAGCGCCAGCACCGGCACGCCGCAGGCCAGCGCCTGGCGGGCGCAACGGCGGATCATCGGTTCGCCGTCGACCGGGGCGAGCTGCTTGATGCCGCCGAAGCGGGCGCCTTCGCCGGCGGCCAGCAGCAGGATCACCGGTTGGTGGGCGACCGCGCTCATCCGTGGATGGCGCCGTCGTTGTCGCGCAGTGGGCCGCCGCCGCGTCCGTTGAGCACGGCCATGATCTCGGCCGCGACCGCGAGCGCGATCTCCTCCGGTGTTTCCGAACCGATGTCCAGGCCGGCCGGCGCGTGCAGGCGCAATCCGGCCAGCTCGTGGGCATGCCGCATGCGGGCGACGCGCTCGCGCGATCCCAGTGCACCGGCATAGGCGACGGGTGCATCGCGCAGCGCGGCCAGCCAGGCGATGTCCTGTTCGAGGTTGTGGGTGATCACCACGACCGAAGTGTGCCGGTCCAGCGGCAGCGCGTCGCGGAGCCGCTCCGGGGTCGTGCACATCGTGCGCAGCTCCGGCAGCGGTTCGTGGCGGCGCAGCCGGTCGGCATCGCTGTCGACCAGGGTGGTGCGCCATCCCAGCGCGGTCGACACCGGGAGCAGGGCACGCGCGGCGGCGCTGCTGCCGATCACCACCAGCGCGTGCGGCGGCTCGATCGCCTCGACCAGCACGTCGAGCGTGCCCCGCGGCGAGGACAGCTGCCGCGTGCCGGCCCCGCGTCCCGGCCAGTCGGCACAGGCGGCGGCCATGGCCTCGCCGAGGACCGCGTCGTCCGTGCCGTCGAAGCACACCCGCGCGTGGCTCCAGAGCAGTCGCCGAGGAACGATCACCTCGTCGTCGACGGCGAACAGGGTCGCCAGCCGGACGTCGTCGCGCGACGCCATGCATTGCGCCAGCGGCTCGGCGAAGTCCACGGCACTCGGCGACGGCAGCGGCTCGATGAGGACGTCCAGTTCGCCACCGCAGCCCATTTCGATCAGCACATCCAGCCCGGATTCGCTGTTGTAGCGGATCCGGCGAGGCTGGCCGCTGGCGATGGCTTCGCGGGCCTGTCGTTCGATGTCGCGCTGCGGGCAGCCGCCGGACAGCTCGCAGACCAGCCGGCCGTCCTCGAACACCAGCATGTGCGTGCCGGGCCGGCGGAAGGTGGAGCCGCGCGTACGGGTGAGCGTGGCCAGCGCGGCGCGTGGATGGGGTTCGCCGTGCAGCGCGCGCAGGGCGTCGATCAGCAGGGCCAGTTCGTGCGGCGAATTCATCGCGGGGCTGAACCGGTCGGGAAGTGCATCGAGCAGGGGTCCTGGGATGGGGGCAGGGCATCGCGACGGCGGAACGATGCCCGCCGCGGCCGGAGCGTGGTGCTAGGCCACGTGCGAGGCCAGCAGATCCTCGATCTTCACCGGCAGGTCGCGCACGCGCACGCCGGTGGCGTGGTGCACCGCGTTGGCGATCGCCGGAGCCACGCCGGCCAGGCCGATCTCGCCGATGCCGCGGGCACCGAGCGCGTTGAGCTTGGTGTCCGGATAGTCGAGGAACAGCACGTCCACGTCCGGCATGTCGGCGTGGGTGGTCATGATGTAATCGGCCAGATTGCTGTTGATCGCCTTGCCGTGCAGCGGTTCGTAATGGGTGTCCTCGAACAGCGCCATGCCCACGCCCATCGCGATCGCGCCCTCGATCTGGTTGCGTCCCGTGAGCGGGTTGAGGATGCGCCCGGCGTCGATCGCGGTGACCACGCGGCTGACCCGCAGCCGCGCGATGGCCGGCTCCCAGGTCACCTCGACGAAGTGCGCGCCGTAGGAGTGCATGGAGAACTTCTTCGCCTCCTTGTCGCCGAAGGTGTTGCGCGACTTGCCCTTGCCCTCGACGTGCGCCAGCCGCGCCTGCTTCAGGATGTCGGCGAACGGCACGCCGTCGGCCGGCGTGCCGCTGCGCAGGTGCACGCGACCCTCGGTGAAGGAGAGCTGCTCGGCCTTCGCCCCGGCGAACGGCCCCTGGCCGGCGGCGGTGTCCAGCAGGTGCTGCACGGCGTCGGCCGCGGCCTGCGCCACGGCCGGCACCAGCGAGCCGGTGACCATCGAGCCGCCGGAGAGCGGCCCCGGCGGCAGCGCGCTGTCGCCGATCACCACCTGGATGCGCTCGATCGGCACGCCCAGGTCGTACGCCACCATCTGCGCCAGCATGGTGTAGGTGCCGGTGCCGATGTCCTGCGTACCGCTGGCCACGCGCACGCTGCCGTCGGCGTTGAGCAGCAGCGACACCTCGGCGTCGAGCCGCTGCGCCATCCACGCACAGGCGGCCACGCCCCAGCCGAGCACGACACCGCCCTGCCGCATCGCACCGATCGCCGGATTGCGCCGCGCCCAGCCGAAGCGGTCGGCGCCGCGGGTCAGGCACTCCTTCATGTGGCGCGAGGAGAACGGGATGCCCAGGCTTTCGTCGATCGCCGGTTCGTTGCGCAGGCGCAGTTCCACCGGATCGATCTTCAGCGCCAGCGCCAGCTCGTCCATCGCCGACTCGATCGCGAACAGGCCCGGCACCGCACCGGGGCCGCGCATGGCGGTGTTCGGCGCGATGTCGCGGCGGGCGCGGCCGCTGGTGACCTTGAGGTTCGGCGTGGAGTAGAGGAAGGCGGTGACCTCGCCGCAGTCCTCCTTGGAATCGTCGATGCGCGAGGTGCGGTAGATGAAGTCCTGGCGCAGCGCGACCAGCTTGCCGTCGTGGTTCGCGCCCAGCCGCACGCGCTGCTGGGTGTTGGTGCGGTGGCCGACGTTGTGGAACATCATTTCCCGCGTCACCACCAGCTTCACCGGCTTGCCCAGGTCGCGCGCCGCGGCGGCGGCGAGCAGGGCGTGCGGCCACGGCCACAGCTTGCCGCCGAAGCCGGAGCCGAGGAACTCGGTAACGATCCGCACGTTCTCCTTCGGCACGCCCAGCATCTGCGCCATCACCGCGCGGTGGTTCATGATCGACTGGGTGGTCTCGTACAGCGTGAACGCCTTGCCGTCCCACACCGCCACGCTGGCATGCAGCTCGATCGGATTGTGGGTTTCCGGCGGCGTGGTGTAGGTCTGGTCGACCGTCACCGGCGCGCTGGCCAGGGCCGCGTCGACGTGGCCGCGTTCGGAGTCGGTGGTCTGGTTTTCCTCGGGGTCCAGCGCCATGCGCACGTCCGGCGCGGACACGTTGCGGTAGTCGACCTTCACCGCCCGCGCCGCGGCGGTCGCGTGTTCGAACGTGTCGGCCACCACCAGCGCCACGTACTGGCCGTAGTAGTGGACGGTGTCGTCCTCGAACGGCGGCCGGCTCTCGTCGATGGTGCCGGACTTGCCGGGTTTGTAGAACGTGCCGATGTTGGCGCGGGTGTAGACCTTGCTTACGCCGGGCATGGCTGCGGCGGCGGAGTCGTCGATGGCCGCCACCTCGCCGCGGGCGATGGTCGCGCCCACCGGCACCGCATAGAGCAGGCCGGGGAAGTGGTGGTCGGAGCTGTAGCCGGCACGGCCGCTGACTTTCAGCGGGCCGTCGACGCGCGGGAGGGAGGCGCCGATGGCGGGTCGGGTCGAGGTGGCATCGGGGGACATGGTCGGTTCTCCTCGCGGGGCGCTCAGGCGGTGGCTACGGTGGTGAGGGCGTGCACCAGGCAGCGCCGGGCCAGCTCCACCTTGAAGCCGTTCCCGCTCTGCGGGCGGGCGTCGCGCAGCGCCGCGGTCGCGGCCGCGGCAAAGCTGGCCGGCGTCGCCGGCTGGCCGAGCAGGGCACGTTCGGCTTCGGGCGCGCGCCACGGGCGCGTGCCGACCCCGCCCAGTGCCACGCGGGCGTGCTGGATGCGCCCGCCGTCCACGCCCAGCACCACCGCGGCCGAGGCCAGCGCGAACTCGTACGAGGCGCGGTCGCGCAGCTTGAGATAGTGCGAGCGCGTGCCGGCCTGCGGCGGCGGCAGCAGCACGTGGGTGATCAGGTCGCCCGGCTGCATCACCGTCTCGCGGTCGGGCGTGTCGCCAGGGAGCAGGAAGAAATCGGCGATCGGCACGATGCGCTCGCCGTGCGCGCCGTGGATCGCGATGCGTGCTTCCAGCGCGGCCAGCGCCACGTTCTGGTCGCTGGGGTTGGTGGCGATGCAGTGGTCGCTGGTGCCCAGGATCGCCAGCGTGCGGTTGGCGCCGCCGATCGCCGGACAGCCGCTGCCGGGCTGGCGCTTGTTGCACGGCATGTGCTCGTCGCGGAAGTACATGCAGCGCGTGCGCTGCAGCAGGTTGCCGCCGGTGGTCGCCATGTTGCGCAGCTGCGCCGAGGCGCCGGCCAGCAGCGCCTGCGACAGCACCGCGTAGTCGCGCTTCACCTCGGCGTGGTTGGCGACGTCGCTGTTGCGCGCCAGCGCGCCGATCTTCAGGCCGCCGTCGGGCGTGCGCTCGATCCGGTCCAGCGGCAGGTGGTTGATGTCCACCACCTGCTGCGGCGTTTCCACGTGCAGCTTCATCAGGTCGAGCAGGGTGGTGCCGCCGGCGACGAAGCGCACGCTGGCGCCCTGCTGGGCGGTGGGGGAACGGGCGCCGGCGTCGATCGCCTGGCGGGCGTCGGTGGCGCGGAGGAAGGTGAAGGCCTGCATGGTGTGCTCCTTCAGCCCTTGCGGACCCGGCGGATCGCGGCATGGATGTTCGGGTAGGCGCCGCAACGGCAGATGTTGCCGGCCATCGCCTCCTTCATGGCCGCGTCGTCGGCGGCCCACGGCTCGTCCAGCATCGCCACCGCCGACATGATCTGGCCGGAGGTGCAGTAGCCGCACTGGTAGCCGTCGTGCTCGAGGAAGGCCTGCTGCATCGGGTGCAGCCGCCCGGGCGCACCCAGCCCCTCGATGGTGGTGACGTGGTCGCCCTCGTGCATCGCCAGCAGGCTGAGGCAGGCATTTACCCGGCGTCCGTTGACGTGCACCGTGCAGGCGCCGCACTGGCCGTGGTCGCAGCCCTTCTTGGTGCCGGTGAGCACGAGGTGCTCGCGCAGCGCGTCGAGCAGGGTGGTGCGCGGATCGACGGTGAGCGAGCGCGGCTGGCCGTTGACGGTCAGCTTCACGGTGACCGTGCCGTCGCCGTCCTTGCCCGGCGCGTCCGGCGGCAGGTGCGCCATCGCGGTGGCGGCCAGGGCGTGACCGCCCAGGCCCAGGGTGGAGGCCGCGCCGGTGACGCCGACCATCTGCAGGAAGCCGCGGCGGCTGATCGAAACGGCGGGGGCGGTGACGTCGCCCAGAGGCGGCTGGGGTGGCTTGCGCTGGGACATGCGGTCTGACCTCCGGGAAGCGGCGGACGCCGGCGGGACGGCAGGGGCACCCGCGGGCAGCGGGCGACGGAGCAACCCGTGAACGGTACACCCGACGCGCCGGATCGGCAGCAGTGAAGATGTGATTTCCGCGCCACGCAAGCTTGACCGGAATCAACACCACACCGTCGCGGCGGACGCAGATTGTCTGGTGGCGTGACCCGAGCCGTTGCGCCATCGCCCAACCAGGAGGAACCACCATGAGCACCCTCACACACTGGAACCCCTTCAAGAGTCCCGCCCGCATCGATCCGCTCGCCGGTTTTCCGCTCGGCGCCTTCGACGACGTGTTCCGTCCGATGGCCAACCGGGCGTTCTGGCGCGACGTGGACATGATCCCGGAGATGCGCCTGGACGTGTCCGAAAAAGACGAAGCCTACGTGGTCAAGGCCGATATCCCCGGCGTCGACAAGAACGACATCGAGATCTCGGTGGACGGCGGCCAGGTGGCGATCAGTGCGGAAGCCAGGCACAGCAGCGAAAAGAAGGAGAACGAGCATGCGCTGGTGAACGAACGCTACGTCGGACGCGTCTTCCGCGCCTTCAGCCTGCCGGCCGAAGTCGACAGCAGCAAGGCCGAGGCGCGCTACGAGGGTGGCGTGCTCACGCTGACCCTGCCGAAGAAGCCGAATGGAAGCAGTCAGCGCATCGCGGTGAAATGAATGCGCCATGCGCCGTGGACGCACCGCCGCATGCGGTGCGTCCACCCGGCGCGTTCAGACCGGCAGTTCGCGCATCACGCGCTCGCGGACGTCCAGTTCCTCCAGCGCGGTGAAGTCGTTCTGCAGCTCGCCGCTGATCCGTTCGCGCAGCGCCTTGTCCAGCACGCCGTGCAGCGTGCCGAGGAAGCGTGGCGGGGCCACCAGCACCAGTTGCTCGCAGCGACGCTCGGTGCAACCGCGATCAAGCTCGTCACGCAGCATGCGCGCGAAGCGCTCGCTGCTCTTGTCGCGCAGGGTCGTATGCGGTTCGATCGCGTGGCGCGCCGAGCCCACGCTCTCCATGGTGCGTGGCGCACGCTCGGTGGTGGCGTCGCGGCCCGGGGCCCTCCCGTCCGGATTGGCAAGGCACGACACCACCGTCCACGGACCGCCGCGCCGCTCCGATTCGAACACCCTCGCGCGGGCCGCATCCGCCACCAGGATCCAGGTCGATGTCATGTTGCCTCCCGCCCTTCGGGCCGATGAGATGGGGTGTTCCGATGCTAGGAGCGGGGGCGGCGGCGCCACTTGACCTGCATCAATGGCCACACGCGTCCCCCGGCTTTCGTCATCGTGCATCGGGTCGCTCGTGGTGCTTCACCTCGCCACGGCGCACCTGGAGGAAGTCCTGCAGTTGGCGCCGCAGCGCGGCAAAGGTGTCGCGCACCGCCACGTGGACGTCGGCATGGGTGTCGTTGCCGGTCTCTCGTCTCGCCTCGAACTGGGCGCCGGGCAGGCTCACCCGGGCGAGCACGCGATAGTGGTTCCCGGTGCGGTGGCGCGCCTCGGTATGGCGCACCGTGATCCGGCAGTCGGTCAGTGTGGGAGCGAAGTGTTCCAGCTGCAGCGCGTGGCGCGAGATGTCTTCGTACAACGCCTTGGACGGCCGCATGTCGAGGAAGCTCACTTCGATCAGGAAACTCATGACGGGGACTCCACGTCGTTGGGGTACTCCGCCATGCTGGCGCCCTGTGCGTCGCACGGTTTGATCCAGATCAGCCTCTTGCCACGAGTGGCCGACGGCTGTCGCGGCCACGGTCCGGGGTTCCCGCTCGTTGGGCATGCGGGTCTGCTTTTCCGGGCCGGCCACCACGCGTTCGATCTTGCCGGGGAGGTCGTCCGGTTCGACCTGCTCGTGCCGGGCGCATCTTTCCGATGCTGGTCAAGGCCGGGCCAGCCGGGTCACCTCGGTGACGGCCCGCTAGTGCCGGAGATAGAGCGGCAGATGGCTGCGCGACAGCACCACCCGCGTGGTGGCGCCGAAGCTGCAGCCACCCGGACGCCGGCATCCGCTGGCGCCGAGCACCAACAGGTCGGCCCGCTCCTCGGCGGCGATGGCCAGCAGATGTTCGCCCGCGTCTTCGTCGGCCTCGCCCACGGTCTCGATGCGGGTCACGTTCACGCCGCGCGATCGCAGGTGCGAGGCCGGATCGAACAACGGGCGGCCTGGTCGCCGCTCCGGCGGCGGCTGCAGCAGGGCGACCGCCGTCGCGTCGACCAGCAGCGGCAGGGCGCCATGCAGGGCGCGGTGCGACGCAAGGCTGCTGTCCCAGGCCACCACGGCACGCGCCACGCGACCGGGCGAAAAGCCGGCAGAGGGCACCAGGATGCATCCCACGCCGGACAGCAGGGTCTCCAGCACCAGGCGTTCGTCGACGGAGCAGGGCGGCACGTTGCCCTGCAGGATCACCACGTCGTTCCATTGGCCGGCCAACACCAGCGCGTCCGCCGCCGGCCCCTGTGCGACCTGCCAGCGCGCTTCGCGCACGCCGAGCGTGGTTGCCCAGGCGGCAAAGGCCGGTCCGGCGAGCACCGCCTGCTGGAGTTCGTCCTGTGCGTAGGCAAGCGCCTCCTGCGCCAGTTGTGGCGGGCCCGGCAGGGCCACGGTCGGCGCGGCGATGTACAGGCCGGTCAGTCCGGCGCGGGTGTCCGCGGCGAGCTGTGCGGCGTAACGCACGGTGGCTGGCCAATGCCGGAAATCCGGGCTGTGGACGACGATGTCGCGCACGTGATGCCCCTCGCAAAGCCGGCTGCACGGAGAGCCGGTTGAGCGCCAGCATGCATGGGCCGCCGCAGGTGAGCTTGATCCAGATCATGCCCCGGGATGGGGCGGGAACCCGTCGCAACCTTGACCTGGGTCACCAAGACCATGGCCGACTTGGTCCAGCGTGCTCCCCTGGTGTCGCCGGCGAACGGCATGGGCAAATGGAGGGCTCGCGATGTACGACATCCTCGTCAACACCATCAACTTCGAGACCTGGTCCCGCGATGCCCAGTACGGCATCCGGCTGGCCGCCCTCGTGCACGGCTCGGTCACCGGGCTGTACGCCTATCCGCCACCGCTTTACGCCGCGCCCGAATTCGGCACGCCCGAAGTGATCGAGACGGTGGTCGGGATGTCGCGGATACTCGAAGCGAGCGCGCTCGGTGCCGAAGCGGCATTCGTCGCGTGGGCGAAAAGCCTCGGGGTGGAGCAGGCCGCCTGGGTGGTGGTGCAGGGCGATCTGCGCGACGTGCTCTCGCGGATCGCCTGCTGGCATGACCTGCTCGTCGTGGAGCGGGATGAGGACCGGACCTGGTCCACTCCCGAGGACCTGGCCGGGCTGATCCTCTCGGTCGGGTTGCCGTGCATCGTAGTGCCGCCGCGACCGGTCGGCGAGGTCTCGCTGGCCCGCATCGCGATTGCGTGGAACGGCGCGCCCGAGGCGATCCGCGCGGTGCACTCGGCGTTGCCGCTGCTGAGACGGGCAGACGACGTGCTGCTGTTGCGAGGTGCACCCAGGGAGACCCTTCGCGATATCGCCTGGAAGCCGCCCTTCGACATCGATGCCTATCTCAACCGGCACGGAATCCAGCCGCGCTCACTGGATCTGAATGCCGCTGGCCGCGGGATCGGCGAGGTGCTGCTGGAGCATGCGGGCCGGTTCGATGCGGATCTGCTGGTGATGGGGGCGTTCGGGCGGAGCCGTTTCAGCGAGCGGGTGCTCGGCGGCGCCACCCGGCACGTGTTGTGGAAGGCGTCGCTGCCCGTGCTGTTCCATCACTGAGGACTCGCCATGCGTGCCATGACGCTTGAAGCGGCGGGACAGCCGCTGGTGCTGCGCCATCACGAGGATCCCGTGCCGGGACCTGGCGAGGCACGGATTCGCGTCGAGGCCTGCGGCGTATGCCGCACCGACCTGCATCTGGTCGACGGCGAGCTGCCGGAGCCGGCCCTGCCGGTCGTTCCCGGGCACGAGGTGGTCGGGTGGGTCGAGTGCGTGGGGCCGGATGCCGGCGGGCTGGTTCCGGGCCAGCGCGTGGGCGTGCCCTGGCTGGGAGGGACCTGCGGCGTATGCGACTACTGCCGCGGTGGGCGCGAGAATCTCTGCGACGCGCCGCAGTTCACCGGCTATACGCGGCCCGGCGGCTTTGCCAGTCACCTGATCGCCCGCGCCGACTTCTGCATCCCGCTGGGCGAGGTCGATCCGGTGGCCTGTGCGCCGCTGCTGTGCGCGGGGCTGATCGGCTGGCGCGCGCTGGCCCGGACCGACGAGGCCGCCACGATCGGCATCTACGGCTTTGGCGCAGCGGCGCACCTGATGACCCAGATCGCGCGCCACCAGGGGCGTCGCGTGCTGGCGTTCACCCGGCCGGGGGACCATGCGGCACAGGATTTCGCCCGCGCGCACGGCGTCGCCTGGGCCGGAGATTCCGACGTGGCGCCGCCCGAGTTGCTCGACGCGGCGATCATCTTCGCGCCCAGCGGGGAGCTCGTGCCCCGGGCCCTGCGTGCGGTGCGCAAGGGCGGGCGCGTGGTCTGCGGTGGCATCCACATGTCCGATATTCCGTCGATGCCCTACCGGTGGCTGTGGGGGGAGCGGGAACTGGTGTCAGTGGCCAACCTGGCCCGGTCGGACGCGCGGGAGTTCTTCGACCATGCAAGGCGCGCCTGCGTGAGCGCCACCACGCGGCGCTATCGACTGGAGCAGGCGAACGAGGCGCTGGACGACCTGCGCCACGGCCGCTTCGAGGGTTCCGCCGTGCTGGTGCCGTGAACCGGTCCCGGGCCGTCGGCGGCGGCTAGCGCACCTTGCCTTCGAGCGCCCTGGTCACGGCCTCGGCGAGCTGGCTCTGCCGGTACGGCTTGCGCAGGAGCTGGATGCCGTCACGCTGCGCCGCCGCGGCCCCCGCGGCCGCCTGCTCGTATCCGGACGTCAGCAGCACGGCCAGGCCCGGCCGCATCATGCGTGCCTCGCGCACCAGCTCGAATCCGGTGTGTCCGTTGCCCAGGGCCACGTCCGAGAACATCAGCCGGATCGTCGGGTCTTCATGCAGCCGTGCCAGCGCCTGCGAGGCGCTGGCGGCCTCGACCGGTTCGTAGCCGAGCGCACGGAGCAATCCCATGGCCACCCGGCGCACGTCTGGCTCGTCCTCCACCACCAGCACCCGCGGGGGATCCCGGCGCACTGCGGCGTCCGGGGCGGCGTCGGACTCCTCCTCTTCCTGCGGCGGCATTGGCGAGGTCGGCAGCAGCAATTCGACCCGGGTCCCCTGGCCCGGCATGCTCTCGATCCTGACCCGGCCACCCGATTGCCTGACGAAGCCGTAGACCATGCTCAGGCCGAGGCCAGTGCCCTTGCCGGCCGTCTTGGTGGTGAAGAAGGGGTCCATCGCACGCTTGAGCACATCCCGCGACATGCCGGTGCCGGTATCCGCCACGGTAAAAGCGACGTAGCTGCCCGGTGGCAGTCCATCCGGCCCCTCGGGTGGCGTCGGGCGCGCGCGGGCGGTGATCCGCAGCGCTCCTCCGTCCGGCATGGCATCGCGGGCGTTGAGCGCGAGGTTCACCAGCGCGGTCTCCAGTTCGTTGGGGTCGGCGAGCACCGCCGGTACGTCCGCGGCGCAGTCCGTGCTGAGCCGGACGCGCTCGCCCAGGGTGTGGGCGAGCATCTCGCCCAGCTCGGCGAGCACGCGCTGCGGGCGCAGCGCGCGCGGGGACAGTGCCTGCTGGCGTGAGAACCCCAGCAGCTTGCGGGTGAGCGCGGCGCCGTGATCGACCGCCCGCAACGCGCTTTCGATCAACGGATGCGCTCCCTGGCCGCCGGCCTGCTCGGCATCCAGCATCTGCAGATTCCCCGAGATGATGGTGAGCATGTTGTTGAAGTCGTGCGCGATGCCCCCGCTGAGCTGGCCCAGGGCGTCGAGGCGATGGACATGGGCGAGTTGCTCCTCGCTGCGGCTGCGCTGGATCGCCGCAGCCAGGATGTGGGCGGCCAGCCGCAGGAAGTTCGACTTGTCGTCGTCGCAGTTGTCCGGCTGGGTGGAGAAGGCGAGCAGGGCGCCGGTGGGCTTGAGCCGGTCGAGCAGCGGCACGATCGCCATGTCCGCGAAGCCGTGGGCATCCAGCGTCGCGCGCAACGCCGGCAGGTCGTCCGCCGGACTGCGCGAGAGCGTCCAGATGCCGGTCGACCGGAACTCGGCCAGGCGTTCGGACAACCGGTCGCTGGCGAAGGCTTCGGGCAGAGCATCCGCCAGCCGCGCAGGCACCCCGTGGGATGCGCGGATCGGCAAGGCTTCGCCGTCGGGAAGGCCGACGGCGACCGCCGCCGCCTCCACGCCCAGCGCTTCGGCGATCAGCGCGGGCACGGCGGTACGCGCCGACTCGTCCCGGTTCGATTCCAGCACCAGCCGGCCCAGCTGCGCCAGGTAGCCGTGGTAGCGGGCGTGCTGCAGGGCTTGTCGCACCCGCTGGGTTTCCGAGATGTCGCGGATCGAGGCGGCGAACAGTTCCTGGCCGATCGGGCTCAGCGCAACCTCCACCGGAAAGGTATCCCCGTTGCGTCGCAGCCCGGTCAGCTCGAAGCCCGCGCCCATTGGACGGACCCGGGGATGGCTCATGTAGCGCTCGCGATGCCGGGCATGCGCTGCGCGCACGGCTTCCGGCAGCAGCGCCTCGATGGCCAGGCCGGGCAGGCCGCCGGGTACATAGCCGAACAGGTGGTGGGCCTGCGGATTGGCCAGCACGATGTCGCCGCTGCGGTCGACCACCACCATGGCGTCGGGCACCGTGTCGAAAAGCGTCCGCAACATGAGTTCGTTTTCGGCGATGCCGGCGTTGGCCATGGCTTTACTCCCGCTGCACCGTGTCGCTGAACATGTAGCCTGCGCCGCGCACCGACTTGATCAGCGTGGGCGCAGCCGGGTCGGGCTCGATCTTGCGCCGCAGGCGGCCGACCTGCACATCCACCGCGCGGTCGAAGGGACCGGAATCGCGGCCATAGAGGTGATTCATCAGCTCGTCCCGGGACAGCACCCGGTTCGGATGGGTGACGAAGACCTGCAGCAACTCGTATTCGCCGTTGGTGAGTGCGACCGGCTGGCCGGCATCGGTCGTCAGCGTGCGGCTGTGGGCTTCCAGGCGGTAGCCCGCGAAGCGATAGGTGGTCGGCTGCGCTTCGTTGTTCCGCGGGCGCTCGCCGACACGGCGCAGCACGCTGCGGATGCGCGCCAGCAGCTCGCGCAGCTCGAACGGCTTGGTGACGTAGTCGTCGGCGCCGAGTTCCAGCCCGACGATGCGGTCGACCGAATCCCCGCGCCCGGTGACGATGATCACCGGTCCGTGCCAGTGCTCGTGCAGATGCCGGGTGAGGTCGAGACCGTCCTCGCCGGGCAGGCCGAGGTCGAGCAGGATCAGGTCGACCGCGGTCTCTGCGAGTCGGGCAAGCATCTCCCGACCGGAGCCGACGATGCTGACCGCGAAGCCTTGGGCGGCGAGATAGCGCTTGAGCAGCAACGCGATCTCGCTGTCGTCATCGACCACCAACACGTGCGTCTGCTGGCCGGACGTCCCGCACTTGTCGGTTTCTGTCGACGTCACCCTTGCCTCCGTATCCCGCCTTGCGGCCAGGCCCCCGCCAGGAAGGCGAGGCTTGCGCCCGGTGCTTCCGGCCAGCGGCAGATTACTCGCCCCGCACCCGGCGTGCTGCAACGCCGTGGCAGCGCCTGCCGGGGCTGTTACACGCCGTTACAAAAGGTTACCTCTTTGTAGCCGTCGCACGCGCCTGGCAGTGCAGGATCGAGGCTCCCGAGTTGACTGGAGCCATCCGATGTCCGCGACGATCGCCTCCTTGTCCACTGCACGCAAGCTGGCCGACGACACCCTGCATCGCAGCGCCTTCGGGCGGGAGCTTCTCAAAGTGGCCTCCCGCTTCACGCTGCACGTGCACCGGATGCAGAAGGGCGGCTACCTCGCCTGTGCGGGTGCGCCCTTCCGCTCGCTGTTCCTGCTCACCAGCGGCTCGGCCAAGGCGACCTGCCCGGGCGCCGACGGTCGCGAGCAGATCACCCGCTTCTACATGGCCGAAGACCTGCTGGGGCTGGATGCGCTGGATGCCGGTGTCCATCCCACCTCGATCCGCATGCTCGAGTACAGCGTGGCGCTGGAAATTCCGCTGCCGCAGCTGGAGCAGGCCGGCATCGATATCCGTGGGCTCTACGTGGCGCTGATCCGCAAGCTGTCCCACGAGGTGGAGTACGAACAGCAGACCCTGCTGCTGCTGGGCTCGGCGAAGGCGGAGGAGCGTCTGGCCACGTTCCTGCTGGAGCTCGGCCGGCGCCATGCCGAGCACGGCTGCTCGTCCAGCGAGTATGTGCTGCGCATGACCCGCGAGGACATCGCCAGCTACCTGGGGCTGAAGCTGGAGACGGTCAGCCGCGGGCTGAGTCGTCTCAACCGGATCGGTGCGGTCGACGTGCAGGGGCGCAGCATCCGCATCCGCGATCCGCGACAGCTCGAGCGGTCGGCGGTCTGGGGCAGGGGAGCGGCGCCTTCCGCCCGTACCGACGTGCCGCAGGTGGCGGTGGCCTGAGCCCCGGCTGCCCGGCTTGGCGGGCACCGCCCCGCCCCTTTGCAGAACCACAACCCCGCATTGATGCATCCCGGAGGCCCGTCATGGCACATGTGCATGCCCAATACCTGAAGAGCGACCTGAACGCGATCGCCGGCGACGTCGATCGACTGATGAAAGACGTGGCGGCCGCGACCGGAGAGGAGGCCGAGGATGTCCACGCCCGACTGCGCGGGATCCGCGAGCGGGTCTCGCGACTCGAGCGCGATGCCGGCGATCGTGTGCGCCGGACCGTCGACCGTGGCAACCGTTACGTGCACGAGCAGCCCTGGGTCGTTCTCGGCGGCGTGGCGGCCGCGGCTTTCCTGATCGGTCTGCTCGGCAGCCGCGCGCGCGATTGAGCCCGCCCTGCGCGGCTCAACGCAGCGCCGCCACGACGTCCTCGTCCTCGACCTGGTCGAAGCGCAGGTAGAACGCCCCCACGCCACCGAAGTGCGGCGGAACGTGCAGGCAGACGACGTCGTCGGCGAGGGTGCGCACCCGCGCAAGCGCATCGGCGGATGCCACCGGCACCGCGCAGACCAGTTACGCCGGCGCCTGCCGTCGCACGGTGGCGAGCGCGGTGGCCATGGTCTCACCGGTGGCCAGGCCGTCGTCGACCACGATCACCACACGTCCGGCCGGATCGATGGGCGGGCGCTCCTGGCTGTACAGCCGACGCTGTTCCCTGATGCGTTGCAGCTGTCGCGCGCGCTCGTGCCCGAGATAGCTGTGGTCGGCACCGGCGCTGGCGGCGTATTCGGCCAAATGCACGGTCCCTGACTCGTCGACCGCGCCGACGGCGAATTCCGGATTGCCCGGCGCACCGAGCTTGCGCACCAGCACCACGTCAAGATCCGCGTGCAGGGCGTCGGCGATGACGCGGCCCATCGGCACGGCGCCGCGTGGGATCGCGAGCACCAGCGCATCGGCATCGCGGTAGGCACCGAGCCGCTCGACCAGCAGGCGGGCGGCCTCGATCCGGTCGAAGAAGGGCAGGCCGCGCATGGCTTCAATGGCCCGGGGCGGGCCGTTCTCTCCCGAGCTTCGCGACGAACCTCTGCAGGGTATCGCGGTGCAGTCCCGGAGGAAGGTGTTGCGCATCCACCACCAGGGTGGCCTCCGGGATCTTGCCGCAGAGCCTGCCGAGATCGTCGAACGCCTGCTCGGCACCGCGTCCGCCCTCGGTGCAGAAGAACGCAACCCTTGGCGCACGCTCGGCCAGCTGCCTGGCGTAGCTGCGCAGCGGCGAGGCCATGCGACCGGCCCACACCGGGCCACCCATCGCGAGCAGATCGTAGACGGCAGGATCGTGGCGCGGCGTTCCGATCGGCGGTTCGCGGCGCAGGACCGCATCGAACAGGGCGCGCAGTACACCGCGCAGGCCGCGGCGTGGATGCGGTTCGCGGATTTCCTCCACGTCGGCCTGCAGCGCCGAGCGCAGTTCCTCGGCGATGTCGCGGGTGTGACCGGTCATCGAGTAATAGGCGAGCAGGATACGTGGCTTCATGGCGGCGGCTCAGGCGCGGACTTCCATCTCGCGCACCTGCTCGCGGGCCAGCGCCTGGCTCAGCATGCGCAGATGCGTCGACAGCGCGCCGTACAGGTCGTCGGCCGAGACCATGCCGACCAGCCCGCCCTTGTCGTTGACGACCGGCAGCCGTCGCACGCTGCGCGCGAGCATGGTGGTGATGATGTCGAACAGGTCCTCGCTCTCGGTGCAGGTGGCGACGTTGCGGTTCATCACGTCCTCGACCGTGAGGTTTTCGGGCTGGATGCCCGCCGCCACTACGGCGATGGCGATGTCGCGGTCGGTGATGATGCCGGCCGGCACGCGTTCGCCGTTCGGCTGGTCGGTGATCACCAGGGCGCCGACGTGATGGCCGCGCATGCTCTGCGCCGCCTCGCGGATGGACGCCTTCCGGTCGATGTAGACGACGTGTCGGGTGCAGATTTCAGCGGCATGCATGGCACGACCCCACGGTCAGGAGTGACTCGTGATGCAGCCTGCGCGCCGCTGCGATCGTCACCTTGACGGCAATCAAGGAATGGCGCTGCGAGGCGTGCGGCAGCGGCCGGGCGCCTGCGCCATGCGGGCAGCGGAGGGGGCGCGGCTCGTACCGGCCGGCATGTTTGATCGTGATCAAGGTCGCTCTGCGCCCATCGCCTACGGTGGCCCGACATTCCCATGCCGGAGGAGCCACCCATGGCCACGAAGAAGTCCAGGTCCGCAAGGACGCAGCTCGCCAAGGTGATCGAGGTCAACGCCGCATCGGACAAGGGCATCGAGGAAGCCGTGCGCTTCGGTCTGGGCCGGGTGGCCAAGACCATCGGGGACATCCGCGGTGCCTGGATCAGCGACATCAAGGTCTGCACCACACCCGACGGCAAGATCACCGAATGGCGCGTGGACATGCGCGTGAGCTTCATCGTCGACCAGGGCTGACGCCACCCGCGTCGTGGTGGGCGACGTGCGTCGAAGGCCACGACACCGGGAGGAGCCCTGAAGGCTCCGGCAGGGAGACGCGATCCTCGGTCAGCGATGTGGCGTTCGCGGCGACGTCCGCCCAAGCCATCCGTGTCCACCGAGCGAGGGCGTCCGTCGCTTGTCGCGGTGGTTCACCGATGGGAGAGCGCCTGGCTCGCCCCGGCATCGGGGCGTCGAGCCGGGCTACTCCACGCCTTCGGCCTCGGCCAGCATCACCGGCATGGCATGGCGGGGCGCGCTGAAGTAGTAGACGGCCGCGGTGACCACGAGACCGGCGAGCCAGGAAAGGTCGATGCCGCCGAGCAGGCGCGCCACCGGGCCGACGTAGAAATCGGCGGCGATGAAGGGAACCTGCACGACGATGCCGAGCGCGTAGGAGGCGAGCGCTGCCACGTTGTAGCGGCCGTAGACGCCGCCGTCGGCGGCGAAGAACGACGGCACGTGATAATCGCCGAACCGCACCCAGTAGTAATCGACCAGGTTCACCGCCGTCCACGGCACCATCAGGTAGAGCAACAGCTCGGTGAACCGGCTGTACAGCGGCAGGAAACTGGCGGCACCGACGGTGCCGAGCGCGACGGCGACGAGGAAGATCGCGGTGGCGATCGGCGCCCGCGTGCGCCAGCTCGCATGCCAGTCGGGGATGAAGGTCTGCGCGAGGGTGATCACCGCGAGCGTGCCGCCGTAGATGCAGATCGCGCCGGCGACGGCCACGCCCGGCGTGAACAGCATGACGATCGGCGTGCTTGCCTTTCCGGTGAGCGCCGAGATCGCCGCGACGACATCGCCGCCGACGACAGCGGGGCCAATCAGGGCACCGAAAATCATCGGCAGCACCGCGCCCAGGGTGGTGCCCCAGTACGAGGCCCAGAACGCCTGCCGCGGGCCGGTGTCGGGGGGCAGGTAGCGCGAATAGTCGGAGACGTACGGCGCGTAGCCCAGCTGCCAGAACACGCCGATCGACATCATGCCGAGGAAGCCGACGACGGAGAACGAGCCCTGGGTGAGGTATGCGTGCGGCAGCCGCCCCTCGACCGCGAGGGCGACGTAGCACAGCACGACCGCTGCGCCGGAAACGTAGGCGATGGCGCGCGTGGCGGCATGGATCAGGTCGTGCCCGTAGATCGCCATCGCCAGGCTCAGCAGGCCGACCACGGCGATGCCTTCGCGCACGCCGACCGCGGGCACGATCGCATGCAGCGACTGGCCGCCGGTCACCAGGGCGGTCGCCCCGTACCCGACGTACATGAAGATCACCAGCGCCACCACCGACGCCGCACCGCGCGCGCCGAACTGGCCGCGGCTCTGCACCATCTGCGGCACGCCCAGACGCGGCCCCTGCGCCGCGTGCAGCGCCATGAACAGGGTGCCGATCAGGTTGCCGAGCACGATGGCGAGGGTGCCGGCGAGGAACGATTGCCTGAACACCGTCGTCGCCAGCGCACCGGTGACGATCGTCAGCACGTTCAAATTCGCGCCGAACCACAACGAGAACAATTGCCGCGCCTTGCCGTGTCGCTCATCGAGCGGAATCGGAAAGATCGTGTGCTGTTCGACGCGACGTCGACGCGTGCTTGTGCGGGTTTGCATGGGCGTGCAAGTATTTTTTCTGCGCGGTGTTGGGCGAAGAGAACACAAACGCACACCGTCCACAACTATTTGTTTTTGTTCGCAATGCGAACGTGCAACAGGCCTCGTTGATGAGCACGGATTACCCTGATTTCGGACTGGATGCGGCGCAGCGCCGCGATGCCGTGTTTGCCCATCGATACGAGTATCCGGGCATGGATGGTGCCCGCGGCGAGCTGTGGTGCTACAGCGATGCATTGGCCTACGCGCCGGGCTCGCTCGTGCGGTTGATGATCAGTTCGAGCGTGGAGCGCGCGGAGCTCGAGATCGCCCGTGACGGTGCCGAACTGCGCGTCGTCCTGCAGCAATCGCTGGCGGGTCTGCGCTGGCAGCCGACCCCGGAGGATTGCTCGGTCATCGGCTGTGGCTGGGAGGCCGCGTTCGAGTTCCGGATCGGCGAGGATTGGCCGTCCGGTGCCTACCGGGTCAGCCTGGTCGCGGAGGGGCGCGACGGAGCGCCGATCCGTTCGCATCACCTGTTCATCGTCAAGCCGCACCCCGGTCCCAAGCCGGGCCGGATCCTGCAGGTCGCCGCCACCGGAACCTGGACGGCCTACAACACCTGGGGCGGTTCGAACCACTACCGGGGCCTTACCGGACCGAATCGCGACCAGTACTCGCCGACCGTCAGCGTCGAGCGGCCGTGGTGCCGCGGCTTCGTCGTGCTGCCTGCCGACGCACCGCGGGTGCCGCTCGAATGCTCGCCACCGCCCGGCGCACCGTTGCGCTACCCGCACATGGAGTGGGCCTACGCGACCGGCCATTCGATCAAATACGCGTCGGCCGGCTGGGCGAGCTACGACTCGCACTTCATGCGCTGGGCCGAACGCGCCGGCTACGCCGTCGACCTGGTCAGCCAGCACGAGCTTCACTACGAGCCGGAGTTGCTGCACGACTACGACTGCGTCGTGATGGTCGGCCACGACGAGTACTGGAGCTGGGAGATGCGCGACGCGATCGACGCCTACGTGGAGCGCGGCGGGCACGTGGCGCGCTTCGCCGGCAACTTCATGTGGCAGACGCGGCTGGAGGACGGCGGCAGGCGCCAGGTCTGCTACAAGTACCGCGCACGCGCCGAGGACCCGGTCTATCGCCAGCCCGACAACGCACGCACGACCGGCTCCTGGGAGGCGCCGGAGAGCGGCCGGCCAGGCGCGGCCACGTTCGGTCTCAACGCCATCGACGGCCTGTACGCCGGCTGGGGTGGCTGCGCTGCCCGGGGCGTGCGCGGCTTTCCCGTCTACCGGCCCGAGCACTGGGCCTTCCGGGGCACGGATCTTTCCTACGGCGACCTGCTGGGCGCCGACGGCCACGCGTTCGGCTACGAGGTCGATGGCTTGCCCTACGTGATCCGCGATGGCCTGCCCGAGGCCCTGCCAGAGGGTGGTGCGCCGGAGAGCCTCTCGATTCTGGCGCTCGGGATGTCCTCGCTGATCGAGGAACCCCGCTCGCACACCGGCATCGACGACCGCTTCATCGGCGACGAGGAGGCGACCTACGTCGCCGAACTGCGCTTCGGCGATGCGAGCGAGGAGTCGGTCGATCGCGTCAAGCGCGGCTGCGGCATGATCGTGCACTTCACGCGGGGCGCCGGCGAGGTGTTCCACGCCGGAAGCTGCGAGTGGGTCGCGGCGCTGCTGCGCGACGACCCGATGGTCGCCCGGGTGACGTCGAACGTGCTCGACCGCTACCTCGCCGGGAACTAGGTCTCGTGCGGTGGTCGCGGACGACTGCCTCGACGGACCGGGCTTCGATCACGAAAAAGCCCCGCAGCGAGCTGCGGGGCTTCAAGTTTTTCAGCACGGCGGGAAGTTACTTCTTTGCCGCTTTCTTCGCCGGGGCCTTCCTGACGGCCTTCTTCGCCGCTTTCCTGGCCGGCGGGGCCTTCGGCGCGGAGCCGGCAATGAGCATGCTCTCCGCCGTGACGCCCTTCTTCTTCAGGGCCGCGGAGAACCACAGCGGACGCTTGCCGCGGCCGGACCAGGTCTGGGCGGCGTTTTCCGGATTGCGATACTTCGGTGCGACGGCGGCCTTGGAGGCCTTGCTTCCCTTGCCGCCGCGCCGGGGGTAGACCTCGTCGATGCTCAGGCCGGCGCTCTTGAGAAGCGCGTCAATCCTGGTGCGGACTTCCTGGGCCTTGTTCTTGCGGGCAGATTCCATCTGCGCTTCGGCGTTCCTGATGAGCGCCTGGAGTTCAGCAGGGGAGAGCGAGTCGAGATTGATAGCCATGTTTGTCCTCGGGAGTCGAACCAGCAAATCATGCGTCCGCGATCCGGCGATGCTTCATCCGCCCCTGATCGCCTGCAACAGGGTTGTCTGCGCGGACGGTGCCGCGCAGACAACCGGACGACTCAGAGCGCCGCGTCCTTGAGCTTCTTGAGCGGCCGCACCTTCACCTTCACGGAGGCCGGCTTGGCGGCGAACACCTGCTCCTCGCCGGTGAAGGGGTTCTTGCCCTTGCGCTTCGGCTTGGCCGGCACCTTCACCGCGTTGATCTTGAACAGGCCGGGGAGGGTGAAGTTGCCCGCGCCCTTCTTGTGCACCGCGCCGAGCACCGTGTGCTCGAGGGCAGCGAGCACGGCCTTGACGTGCTTCGCCTCGACGCTGGCCTGCTCGGCCAGGTGCGCGATCAGCGCCGATTTGCTCATCGCGTCCTTGATCGGCTTGATGGTGGGAGCTGCCTTCGGGGCAGCCTTGGCTTTGGTGGTCTTCTTGGCAGTGGTCTTGGTGGCCATGATCTTCGGTCTCATGCAATGCACCGCCCCTCATGGAGCGATGGCCGTTGGGCACGCCAAATCTACGTGGTTACGGCGTTTCAGGCCACTTCCAGTGACGATGATCTGCTCGAGGTGACCGGTAAGGCGCACGATGTAGTCGAAGGCGAGCCGCCGCCAACCCCCACTTCGACCGCCCCGGCGGTCTTGCCCGCTAACGAGGAATCGCCATGAGCGACACCCGCACAAAGATGACTTTCGACGTCAGCGCACGCCGTATCGACGCCCACGGCAGCACGGCGCACTGCAAGGAGGCCGACCTTGCGCTGGACACCGACCTGGGCGGGCGTCGCGACGCCTTCAACCCCGCCGAGCTGCTGCTGGCCGCACTGTCGGCCTGCATGCTCAAGGGCATCGAGCGGGTCACGCCGATACTGGATTTCCAGCTTCGCGGGGTGGAAGTGCGCGTGCACGGGGTGCGCCAGGACGTGCCGCCGCGGATGGAGTCGATCGACTACGAGATCCTGGTCGACACCGACGAGAGCGAGCACCGGCTCGAATTGCTCCACGAGAACGTGAAGAAGTTCGGCACGGTGTTCAACACGGTCGCGCCCGGCACCGTCCTGCGCGGGGTGCTCCGGCGGGCCGGGTAACCCTTGGGCTGCCGGACGGGGCGAAGACGGGAAGGAAGGCGATCCCGCGCTGGCGCCGGCATTCTTCCGGTATGCGCAAGAGTGTCTGCCGGGTGTCGGCTATTCGTTTGGCAACGCATGAGGCGTAGCGTTACCGGCGAATCCGGTTGGACGCGTTGTCCGGCCATCATGCAGGAGTGCGGTCCGTGGCAGACATGAATCCCTACACCCTCGGTGTCGACCACGTCGGCCTCACCGTGAGCGACATCGAGCGCTCCCGCCGCTTCTTCGTCGAGTGCCTGGGATGGACGGTGGTGGGCGGGAATCCCGCGTACCCGGCCGTCTTCGTGTCCGACGGCACCACGCGGTTGACCCTGTGGCAGGCCGACGGCGACCACGTCGCGTTCGACCGGCGCCGGAACGTCGGTTTGCATCATCTGGCCCTGAAGATCGCAGACCTCGATGTGCTTTCGGAACTCCACGCGCGCGTCTCGGCCTGGCCGGATGCCGTGGTCGAGTTCGCGCCCGAGCCGGTGGGCAAGGGGCCCAGGGTGCACTGCATGATTCGGGAGCCCGGCGGCGCCCGTATCGAGCTGGTCTGTACGCCGTCGAGCTGACGGTTCATGCCGGGGTCACCGGCAGCGGCCCGCATGAAGCCCACCGGGTCGTCTGGCTATCGTGGAGATAGGTCATGTTGAAAGCTTCGGATCTGTTCGTCGCAGCGCTCGAGAACGAGGGTGTGGAGCGCATCTTCGGCATTCCCGGCGAGGAAAACCTCGACCTGGTCGAGTCCATTCGCCGGTCGTCGATCCAGCTGGTGCTGACCCGGCACGAGCAGGCCGCAGCCTTCATGGCCGCGACCTACGGCCGGCTCACTGGCAAGCCCGGGGTATGCATTACCACGCTCGGGCCCGGTGCGCTGAACCTGGCGACGGGGGCTGGATACGCGCTGCTCGGCGCCATGCCGATGATCATGATCACCGGCCAGAAGGCGATCCGCTCATCGAGGCAGGCGCGGTTCCAGATCGTCGACGTGATCGCCACGATGAAGCCGCTGACCAAGCTGTCGCGCCAGATCGTCTCGCCGACCATGATTCCCGCCATGGTGCGCGAGGCGTTCCGCGTCGCCGCGGAGGAGCGGCCCGGGCCGGTGCTGCTGGAACTACCCGAAGACATCGCCGCGGAGTCCTGCGAAGAGACCGCGCTGATTCCGGCGCATCCGATCGAGCTCCCCGTCGCGAGCATCGAGTCCATCGAACGCGCGGCGCAGCTGATCATGCAGGCGCAGGCCCCGCTGCTGATGCTGGGCGCGGCGGCGTCGCGGCCGCGTTCGTCGTCCGATCTCGCCACGTTCGTCCTGCGCACCGGCATCCCGTACTTCACCACGCAGATGGGCAAGGGCACGGTACCCGGCGGCAGCGAGCTCTACATGGGCACCGCGGCGCTTTCCGAGCGGGACTATGTGCACGAGGCGATCGAGCGGGCGGACCTGATCGTCACCATCGGTCACGACACGGTCGAGAAGCCGCCGTTCCTGATGGGCGCCAAGGGGCCGAAGGTCGTGCACATCGGCTACGAGCCCGCGCATGTCGAGCAGGTCTACTTTCCCCAGGCCGAGGTGGTCGGCGACCTGGGGCCGTCGCTGCGGCAACTGGCCGATCGGGTGGAAGGGAACATCCCCAACGCGCAGGCGCTGCTGCCGCTGCGCGAGGGCATCCTGAGCCGGATTGCTGCACGCGCCACCGAGGATCGCTTCACGCCGCAGCGGCTGGTGCACGACGTGCGCGAGGTGATGCCGGCCGACGGCATCCTCGCCCTCGACAACGGCATGTACAAGATCTGGTTCGCGCGCAATTACCGCACGCAGGTCGCCAACACGCTGCTGCTCGACAACGCGCTGGCGACCATGGGGGCAGGGCTGCCCTCGTCCATCATGGCCGCGATGCTGTATCCCGGGCGCCGGGTGATGGCCGTCTGCGGCGACGGTGGCTTCATGATGAACAGCCAGGAGCTGGAGACCGCCGTCCGGCTCAAGCTCGACCTGGTGGTGCTGATCATCGAGGACCGGGCGTTCGGCATGATCCGCTGGAAGCAGGCCGTCGACGCGTTTCCCGACTACGGCATGACCTTCGACAACCCGGACTTCGTGACCTACGCGAAGGCGTATGGCGCGACCGGCACCCGGGTGGAAACGATCGACGAACTGCGCCCCACGCTGGAAAAGGCGTTCACCGACGGGGGCGTGCAGCTCGTCGTGGTGCCCATCGACTATTCGGAAAACAAGCGCGTGCTGGTCGACGAGTTGCAGCAGCGCCTGCCCATCCAGAAGGAGGCCTGACCATGACACGTCCACTGCAGGTGGTGCAGGCATTCGATCGTGCGGTGATTACCGAGATTGCCGTCGACGATGCTGCCGCCCTCGAAGCCAGGCTCGCCACGGCCAGCCGCACGCTGCTCAACCGCGACGCGTGGCTGAAACCCCATCAACGCAGTGCCGTGCTGCTGCGCACCGCCGAATTGCTGCAGGCCCGGCAGGGCCATTTCGCCCGGCTGATCGCCCAGGAAGGCGGCAAGCCGCTGGTGGATGCGACCGTGGAGGTGATCCGGGCCGTCGACGGCTTGCGCAACGCGGCCGAGGCGATCCGGACGTTCGCGGGCCGCGAGATCCCGATGGGTCTGACGCCGGCCAGCGAAGGACGCTGGGCCTTCACCACCAAGGAACCGATCGGGGTGGTCGCGGCCATCTCCGCGTTCAACCATCCGCTGAACCTCATCGTTCACCAGGTGGCACCGGCGATCGCCGTCGGTTGCCCGGTCATCGTGAAGCCGGCCGCGGTCACCCCGTTGTCGTGCCTCGGCCTGGTGGAGCTGCTGCACGAGGCCGGGCTCGACGAGGCGTGGTGCCAGACCTTCATCACCGACGACAACGCGCTGGCCGAGCGTCTGGCCACCGACCCACGGGTGGCGTTCCTGAGTTTCATCGGCTCGGCCAAGGTCGGCTGGTATCTGCGCAGCAAGCTGCCGCCCGGGACGCGCTGCGCGCTCGAGCATGGCGGCGCCGCGCCGGTGATCGTCGATCGCAGTGCGCCGCTCGATACGATCATCGAGCCGATCGTGAAGGGCGGTTACTACCACGCCGGCCAGGTTTGCGTTTCCACCCAGCGCATCTTCGTCCACGCGGATATCGCGGACGGCTTCATCGAGCGCCTGGCCGCCCGTGTCCAGGCGCTGCGGGTGGGCGATCCCTTGCTCGAACGTACCGAGATGGGCCCGCTGATCGCGCCGCGCGAGGCGGATCGCGTGCTGTCGTGGACGGAGGAGGCGGTGGCCGCCGGCGCGAAGATCGTGGGCGGCGGACGCCTGTCCGAGACCACCCTCGCTCCCGCCGTGCTGCTCGATCCGCCGACGGAGGCGAAGGTGTCGCAGCTGGAGATCTTTGGCCCGGTCACCTGCGTCTACCGCTACCGGGATCTCGACCAGGCGATCGACGCCGCCAATGCGCTGCCCTTCGCGTTCCAGGCCAGCGTGTTCTCCGCGGATATCGCCCCGGCGATGCGCGCCGCCCGGCGCCTGGATGCGTCCGCGGTGCTGATCAACGACCACACCGCGTTCCGCACCGACTGGATGCCGTTCGCCGGTCGCCGGCAATCGGGCTACGGCGTGGGCGGCATCCCGTATTCGATGGAAGACATGTCCCAGGACAAGATGGTCGTGCTGCGCTACGAGGGTTAGCCCACCGACTCCGCCCACCGCGGCGGTCCTGGCCCGACGGCCTGCCTGCGCGGCAGGCCCGGGCGTTCGGCCCTTCTGCTGGCTGATGTGCAGCCCGCCACCTGACACCGATGCGGCCCCGACGGCCGCATCGGTGGCCGCATCAGCCGGCCTTGGGAACGAATCCCGGAACACCGGTATCGACCACGGCATTCAGCCGGAACGTCGTCTCGATGCCGCTGCGCATCGCCTGCATGGCGTCCTCGGGCAACGCCGAGATCGCGAAATTCTCCCGGATGTGCGCGGGGTTGGTCGAGGTGGTCAGCAACGCACTGCCGCGCTGCACGGCCCAGGCCAGCGCCACCTGCGCCGGCGTCCTGTCGAGCCGCTGCGCGATGGCCTTGATCACCGGGTCGTCGGTGATCCGCGGTTCCATGCCGTGGCCCAGCGGGGCGAACGCGAGCAGCACGATGCCGTGGGCCTGGCAGAACTCCAGCAGTTCCCATTCCGGCAGGTAAGGGTGGCACTCCACCTGCACCACGGCAGGCATGATCCGCGCCACCGCGACGATCTCCTTCAGCCGCTCCAGGCGGATGTCGGAAAGACCGATGAAGCGACACTTGCCCTCGTCGACGAGCCGCTCCATCGCCCGCCAGGTCTCCACCAGCGTCACCTCGCGGTCGTACGCGGGCTGGCCGTCCTTGTCGGTCGGATACTGCTCGTCGCCGGGCCGGAAGGCGTACGGCGTGTGGACGAGATAGCCATCCACGTAGTCGAGCTGCAGGCGCTTGAGGCTCGCCTCGAGCGCGGGGCCGACCCGCTCCGGCCGGTGGTTGTTGTTCCACAGCTTGGTGGTGACGAACAGATCCTCGCGCCTCACCGTGCCGGCATCGAAGGCCTCGCGCATCGCCTGGCCGACGACGTCCTCGTTGCGATAGAGCTCGGCGCAGTCGAGATGGCGAAAGCCGGTCTCCAGCGCCACCTTGATCGCCTGCCTTGCCGCGACGGGGTCGCGGATCAAAGTGCCGAAGCCGACTGCGGGCAGCGTTCCGGCGCCGTTGGCCAGCGGGAGGGTGGTCTCATAAAGATGTTTTGCAGGTTGCATGTCGGTTCTCCAGGTCATCATTCGTTGTCGCGGGCCATCCTGCGCGCAAGAGCGCTATCGGAATGGCCACCCAGCGCGACGGAGAGCTGCGCCGTGTCGAGGTACTGCGCCGTCTTTGCGCGGAGCTGCCCGATCAAGGCGTGCTGGTAGGCCCGCTGGGCGTCGAGTACCTGCAGCAGCCCGGTCTCGCCCGCCTGGTAGCCCGCCTGGCTGATCCGCAGGCTGGTTCCCGCGGCGTTCAATGCGCGCTGCTGCGCCGCGTATTCCTCGTTGTCGTGATGGATCGCCTGCAGCAGGTCGGCCACCTGGCCCAGCGAGCGGATCACCGTTTGCCGGTAGATCGCGAAGCTGGCCTGGTAGGCGTCGACGGCGCCGCGGCGGTTCGCCTTGAGGGTACCGCCGTGGAAGAGCGGTGCGGTCAACGCCCCGGCGACACCCCAAAGCGTGCCTGCGCCCGGCCCGGCCCGGCTCACCGAGGCGGAGAGCTGCAGGTGCGGATAGAGGTCCGCGGTGGCCACGCCGATCGCGGCGCTCGCCGCGTGGAGTTCGGCCTCGGCTTCGAGGATGTCCGGGCGTTGGCGCGCGAGCTCGGAGGGCAGGGTGAGGGGAAGCTCGGCCGGCAGCGCGAAATCGGACAGCGCGAAGTCCGGCGGCGTCCAGTCGGCGGGACCTTTCCCCGCAAGCACGGACAGCGCGTGCCGCGCCGTATCCCGCTGCTGCGCCAGCGGCGGCAGCAAGGTCTGGTCCTGCGCGAGCTGATTCAGCGCGAGCGCGACGTCGACCTGGGTCGCGCTGCCGTAGCGCTCGGCGGAGCGGACCAGCTCGAGATTCCTGCGGTCGTCGGCCAGCAGCTCGTCGAGCGCGTCCATCTGCGCCCGCGCCGAGGCGAGCAGGATGGCCTGGCGGGCGACATCGCCGGTCACGGTCAGGTAGGCGGCATCGAATCGATGACACTGCAGCTCGGCCAGCGCCGCCTGCGCCTCGATTCGCCGGCGGTTGCCGCCGAAGAGGTCGAAATCGAAACTGACCTGCGGACCGACCGCGTACTGGGTGGTGGTTCCGTGCCCCGTGCCTTGGCGCCCGCCCTGGGCGGCGATATCCAGCTGCGGCAGCAGCGCACCACCGGCCGCGGCGACGGCTTCGTTCGCCTGGGCGATGGTCGCATCGGCAGCGTCGAGGTCCAGGTTGCCGGCGACCGCCTGGCGCATGAGCTGGTCCAGCTTCGGCGAGCCGAACACCGCCCACCAGTCGTCGGTGGGCGCGCGATCCGCGTCGATGCGCTGCGCGCTGCCTGGCACGCCCGGCGCGGTGAGCGCCCGCTCGGCCTGCAGGTCGTAGTGGCGCGAGGCGGGTGCGGCCGGTCGCGAGAAGTCGGGGCCGACCATGCAGGCCGACAGGAGCAGGGCCGGGGCGGCAAACAGCGCCGCCCGGGCGACGCGCCGGGAAAGGGATGATCCAGACAGTTTCATGCGCGGCTCCGGCCTGTCACAGGCGTTGGCGGGGTTTGCGGAGGAACAGGACCAGCGGGCTGGCCGCGAGCATCACCAGCATCAGCAGCTTGAACTGGCCGATCACCGCGATCAGTGCCGCCTGGCCGGTGACCATCTCGTTGATCGCGCCGAGTGCCGGCCCCGCGAGCGGGCCGCTCGCCTGCGCGGCGACGCCGTAGGGCCGCAGATGCCTGGCGAGCGCCAGGTGTATGGCCTGGGTGTTGTTGTAGAAGTAGATCTGCACGATCGCGACGCCGATCGTGCTGCCGTACAGCCGCGACAGGTTGAACAGCACCGTGCCCTCGGCGCGGAACTTGGGGTCCAGCGTGCCGAAGGCTTCCCGGGTGAGCGCGGGCATCATCATGCCCAGGCCCGCACCCTGGAGCGCACCGGCGACCATCACCGGCATACCATCCATCAGTGGCGAGTAACCGAGCATGCGCCAGTTGGCATAGATCACCAGCGCCATGCCGACGGCGACCAGCAGCCGGTTGTCGATCACCCGGGGCGCGCGCCAGGTCAGCATCAACGCGCCGATCAGCGCGGCACCGCGCGGGATCGTGAGGTAGCCGGCGGTGTCGGCGGGGTAGCCGAGCAGTTCCTCCAGCATCGGCGAGGTCAGCGCCAGCGTCGGCAACAGCACGAAGCCGAAGGCGAAGAAGATGATCGCGCTGAGCCCGAAATTGCGGTCCCGGAACAGCGCCTTGTTGAGGAAGTGCTCCCGCCGCGTCAGCGCGTGCACGATGTACAGGTAGAAGCCCAGCGCCGAGACGACGGCTTCCACCCGGATCTCGGTCGAGGCGAACCATTCCAGGCGCTCGCCGCGATCGAGCAGCATCTGCAGCCCCGCGACGCCCAGGGTGAAAGTGAGCAGCCCGAAGACGTCGAGTGGCGGACCCTTGGCGAATTTCTTCTCGGGCAGGTACAGGCCCATGGCCGGCAGGATGAACGCGACCATCGGCAGGCTGAACCAGAACAGCGCATGCCAGCCGCAGGTCTCGCTGAGCCAGCCGCCGATGCCCGGCCCGCTGAGGATGCCGAGCAGCGAGGTCACGCTCCACACCATGCCGATCCGCCCGTGCCGCAACGGCGGCAGTTCGTCGAGCAGGATCGCCATGGACAGGGGCGCAAGCGTCCCGCCCGCGGCCCCCTGGAAGATGCGCGCGGCCACGAACTGCAGCGGTGTCGTGGCCAGCGTGTCGAGCACCAGCGCCACGCCGAACAGCACGATGGACGTCTGGAACACGGTCTTGCGCCCGAACCGCGCAGCCAGCCAGTGCATCAGCGGCATCACGATGGCGCTCGCCGCGATATAGGAAGTGAACACCCAGCCGATCTCGTCGTCGGTCATCGACAGGCTGCCCTGGATATGCAGCACCGCGGCATTCGGCAGCGAGATGTTGACCGCCTGCATATAGGTCGCGAGCAGGGCGGCGGCGACGATGACGCGATGGCCAAACGCCGTCGCGCCCGGGGCAGGGGAGCTGCTCACAGGCGTGTGTCCGCGACGCTCCCGGCCGGCGTCCGTTGCGCCCGGGTATCCACCCGCGCGGTCACGCTGATGCCGGAATACAGCGGCCAGCGCGCATCGGGGGCATCGAGCTCGAGGCGCACCGGCAAGCGCTGGACCACCTTCACCCAGTTGCCGGTGGCGTTCTCCGGCGGCAGCACCGAGAGATCCGACCCGGTGCCGGGACTCATGCTCACCACATGGGCGCGGAACGGGTGCCCGGGATAGGCGTCCACCGCCACGGTCGCGGGCTGTCCCGGGCGCATCCGGGTCAGGCCGGTCTCGCGGAAGTTGGCCTCGATCCACACGTCGCGGCTGGAGATCATCGAAAACACCGCCGCCCCGCCGTGGACGAAGTCGCCCACCTGGAGGTCATCGACATGGGTCACGATGCCGTCATCGGGCGCGACGACGTTGGTGTAGGACAGGTCCAGCCGCGCGCGGTCCAGTTGGGCCCGGGCTTCACGTACCGCCGGATGCCGATCCACGTCGATGTCCGGATTGCCGTCCAGCCCGGCCACGGTCCGCGCGACCTGCTGCTGCACCGAGGCGAGGTGTTGCCGGGCGACCTTGAAGTCCGTCTCGGCGCGTTCATAGGCGGCGCGGGAGGCGAAGTTCGATGCGAGCAATCCTTTCTTGCGCGCGAATTCGCGCCGGTCGAAGTCGGCCGCATCGCGGGCAGAAAGCGAGTCGGCCAGTTGCTGGCGATAGGTCGCCTTCAGCGCCTCGATCTGCAGGCGCGCACTGGCCAGCCGCGCCTGGGCCTGGGCCACGGCAATCCGGTACGGCTGCGGATCGACACGAAACAGCAACTGGCCTTTGCGGACCCGCTGGTTGTCCTTCACCCGGATCTCCACCACCTGGCCGGACACCCGGGCGTTGATCGAGTCCCTCGCCGCGCGCACGAACGCATCGTCCGTCGAGACGTAGCGCATGTCGGCGAGGAACCAGGCGGCACCGCCCAACGCCAGTACCACCGGCAGGGCAAGCATCAATGGCCAGCGCAGCCCTTCCTTCGTCGTGCGGGTCGAAGCCGCATGCCCGTGCCCCGTGTCCGGGGCCTTCGTGTTGTCGTCGACTTCCTGATGCATGGTCTGGATCCGGTATCTCGAGTGAGTGACGCCGTCGCCGGCGCGGTGGTGGGGCGGCATCGCCACCGTGGGTGTCCTGCGTGCGCTGTGGCGCCCTGAACTGCGCGATCCGGCGGCTGGTAGCCGCACCTGGCACAGGTGTCCTTCGGGGTGGACCGGGCGTCCGTTGAATTTTGTACGGAGCCGTATAATATTCACGCCATCGACGGTCTTCAAGGGTTTTTATGCAGAACGGAACAAAAAAAGACGAGAGCGCACGCAAGCCCCGCGGGCGGCCGCGTGCCTACGAGCCGGCGGCGGCGCTGCAGCAGGCCACCGACGCTTTCTGGAAGACCGGCTATGCCGGCACCTCCCTCGACGACATCGCCGCGGCGACCGGCATGAACCGACCCAGCCTGCGGGCCGCATTCGGCGACAAGCGCGCCATCTACCTGAAGGCGCTGAACGCGTACTGGGAGCTCAAGCTCGCCGCGATGCGGGAGGCACTTGGGGGAGACCTGCCGCTCGACCAGGCGCTGATGGCCGTCTACGACGCGGCACTGTCGATCTATTTCTCTGGCCGCGGCCGGGCGCGTGGATGCTTCGTGGTGGGAACCGCCGTCACCGAAGCGGTGCACGATGCACAGACCCGCAAGGTGGTCAGCGACGGGTTCCGCAAGCTCGATGCCGACTTCGCGGCGCGTCTGCGCCTTGCGCAGGAGACCGGCGAACTCAAGCCGTGCGCCGACCCGGAGGCACTGGCGATGCTCGCCACCGCCACGATGCAGACGATGGCCATCCGGGCGCGTGCCGGCAGCTCCCGTGCAGACCTGCGGCGGTTCGCCGAACAGGCCGTCGCCGTGATCTGCGGATAAGCGGGTCCCGCGCCCCATGCCCGCAAGCACTCCCGGAGCCGGCCGCACCGCCGCGTCGAGCCATGGCTGACGCACTGCCCGACCTCCTCGTCGAGGGCCTGGCCGTGGTGTTCTGCGGCATCAACCCGGGCCTGCATGCGGCGGCCAGCGGGCACCACTTCGCGGGCCGCGGCAACCGCTTCTGGCAGACCCTGCATCTGGCCGGTTTTACCGACCGGCGGCTGCGCCCCGAGGATGACCGCCTGCTGCTGGGTTATCGGTGTGGCTTGACCTCGGTGGTCGAGCGGCCCACGGCGCGCGCCGACGAACTGTCGACCGCGGAATTTCTCGCCGCCGCTGCTGCCCTCGAGCAGAAGATCGCTCGCTACCGCCCCGGCTGCATCGCCTTTCTCGGCAAGGTCGCGTACGGCACGCTCTCCGGGCGAACGGCCGTCACGTGGGGCCGGCAGCCGGAAACGATCCACGGCAGTACCGTCTGGGTGCTGCCCAATCCGAGCGGGCGGAATCGTGCCTTCGGCCTGGCCGAGCTGGTGGACGCCTACCGCGCGCTGCGCCTTGCCGCGTGCCCGGCGACCATGGCGTCTACTGCCGCGTGAACGTGAATGCTGGGGCTCGCCGCCGTGTCATCCGACGCACGGGAATTCCTGAAGCCGGGAGCAGTCGCTCCGGGTGCCGCGGCGGGCAGGGCCGGTGACGGCGACCGCTGGCGCGGCCGTTCAATACCTCAGGTTCAACTCCGGCACCCGCTTCTTGTGGATCTCGAACAGTTCCAGGAATTCCTCTTCGCTCAGTTCGTCCGGGGCATATACGGCGACGGGATCCCAAGCATGGTCGGTCGGTTGCGGTGTCCGCGGGCCGCCGCGCAGCGAGAACGGGCGTCCGTCGTAGTCGAGCAGCTCGGGCGCCTCCTCCAGGTGCTCGATTTTCGCGTCGTCCGCACTGACAAGAAACACGGTGAAGATCATCGATGGCTCCCGGAGGGCTTCGCGAAGCAGGGGCCGGCATCATGGGCTGGCAGGCGTTAGGAAAAAGTGCTTTCCGAGCCGCAACGGCTCGGGCGTGTTCCGCGTCTGGCGCCAACCACGCCGGACGCGCATCGGGCACGGCTCCGATGATCGCGCGGGTGGCCGGAGCTACCGGCGGGTCTGCTTTTCCAGGTGCGCCGGATAGCGTTCGCCATGCACGGTGACACGGTCCAGGACGCGCTGGATGGCCTGCAAGTCTTCCGGAGTCAGCTCCATCTCGGCCGCCGCGAGGTTTTCCTCCAGGCGAGCGAGGCGGGTGGTGCCGGGGATCGGCACGATCCACGGCTTCCTGGCCAGCAGCCAGGCGATGGCGATCTGCGCGAGGGTGGCGTGCTTGCCCCGTGCAATGCCGTCGAGCGCATCGATGAGCGCCCGGTTGGCTTTGCGGGCCTCCTCGCCAAAGCGGGGCAGGCGGTTGCGGAAGTCGTTCTGCGCGAATTCGGTGCTGTCGTCGATGGCGCCGGTGAGAAAGCCCCGCCCGAGCGGACTGAACGGCACGAACCCGATGCCCAGCTCCTCGAGCATGGGAAGGATCTCGCTCTCCGGCTCACGCCACCACAGCGAGTACTCGCTCTGCAGCGCCGCCACCGGCTGCACCGCATGCGCGCGACGCACCGTGTCCACGCCGGCCTCCGACAGCCCGAAGTGCTTGACCTTGCCTTCGGCAATGAGGTCACGGACCGTGCCGGCGACATCCTCGATGGGCACGTCCGGGTCCACGCGATGCTGGTAGAACAGATCGATCCGGTCGGTCTTCAGGCGAGCCAGTGAAGCCTCGCAGACTTCCCGGATGTGCGCGGGCCGGCTGTTGAGGCTGCTGCGCCGGACACTCGCGTCACCGACGGCGAAGCCGAACTTGGTGGCGATCACCACCTCATCGCGCACGGGCTCCAGCGCCTCACCCAGCAACTGCTCGTTGGTATACGGACCGTAGATCTCCGCGGTGTCGAACAAGGTGACTCCACGATCGATGGCCGCACGGATCAGGGCGATGCCGGTCTTCGTCTCGACGGGCTCGCCGTAGGCATGGGTCAGCCCCATGCAGCCCAGGCCGATCGCCGATACCTCGAGCCCACTGCGGCCGAGCGTGCGCAGATGCATGCGACTCTCCTGTCCGTGACATTGAGGGAATGCAATCACTGACAAACCTAACACGGCGCGGAGAGAGGGCGATTGGGGTGGGGTATCAGGGGTGGGGCAGGCAAATGTCCGTTTCACCCCTCGCATGTCCCGCTTACCACGCAGAGAACCAGCGACGCCGTGGGCGCGGCTACACTCTCGCCGATGACCATGCGCCCCAGCCAGCCAGCGGTAGGCGTCCACTCCGGCCACAGGGTGACGCTGTCTCCCAGGACCTTACCCACGTTCTGGGCGCTGTGGGGGGTGTTCTGGCTGCTCATGATCAGCGTGTCCATCGGGAACGAGCTGCACAACCCGCTCACCCGGTGGTGGGAGCCGGTCCTTTGGGAGGGAAGCTCTGCGCTCGTCTCGACAGGGTGGATGTTGCTTGCCGTGTGGGGACGAGGCCGCTATGCGCAACACCTGGGGCGGCCGCTGACATGGTTCGGGTGCTACCTGCGGTGGTTGCCGCTGGTCTTCATCAGCTGGATCGCCGTGGTGTACGCGATCCGGCTTGGTGTCTACGCCATGGCGGACCGTACCTATGAACACCCTGGCTGGGGCTTCGTCATTGTCTACGAGAGCCTCAAGCTGACGTACTTCTCGGGGCTTTGGCTCGGCGTGCTGTTCGGGATCGAGTCTTTCGGGCAATGGCAGCTCCAGTGGCGCCGTTTGTTGCAGACGCAGAAGGCATTGGCGGAAGCGCAGCTCGCCCATCTACAGGGACAGCTTCGGCCGCATTTCCTGTTCAATGCGCTCAATACCATCTCCGCCTTGATGCATACGGACGTGGTCCGTGCCGATCGGTTGGTTGCCGAGCTCGGTGATCTGTTGCGCGTCAGTCTCCGGTCCAACGAGCATGAGATGACTCCGCTTGCAGACGAACTGCGCATGCTCGAGCTCTACGCGGGCATCATGCTCGAGCGGTTCCGGGATCGCGTGACGCTGGATTGGCAGGTCGACCGGACCCTGCTCAAGACGCCCGTTCCTTCGCTGTTGTTGCAGCCCCTGCTGGAGAACGCGTTCAAGCACGGGGTCGAGCCCACGGTGGTCCACGTGCGCATCATGGTCAGCGTCAGGCACGAGGCCGACTCGCTGGAGGTCGTCATCCGCAATTCGGGTTCCAGGTTGGCGCCGGAGCAGCGCGACGGCGTCGGTCTGCGCAACTGTCGTGAGCGGTTGGGCATCATCTACGGCAGCGCGGCATCCCTGCGGGTCGACAACGGCGACGACGGGGTGGCTGCACGCATCGCGATACCGATGGGGGACGCCGCGCCGTGATCCGCGTGGTAATCGCCGACGACGAGGCACCTGCTCGCGAGAAGCTCCAGCACTGGCTCTCCGAACAGGCGGACATGACCGTGGTGGGATCGGCAGAAGACGGCTTTTCTGCGTCCCAGTGCATCGACCGATGCCAACCGGATGTAGCCTTTCTCGATGTCCAGATGCCGACCCTGTCGGGGCTCCAGGTCGCGGCACAACTCGAGCCGTCGAGCGCGCCACTTATCGTCTTCGTGACCGCGTTCGACGAGCATGCGGTGAAGGCATTCGACCTCAACGCTGTCGATTACCTGCTGAAACCCTACGACCGGGAACGTCTCGCACGAACCGTGCAGCGGGTGAGGGAGAGGATCCGGACGCATCAGCCCGGCGCAGCTGCGGTCGCGATCGGACGTGAGCACTCTCCGGTCTGCGACCGCCTGCTGGTGCCAGATGGCGAGCGGCTGCAGCTGATCGATGCGGCCTCGATCGAGTGGCTGCAGGCCGACGACAACTACGTTCACGTGCACACGGCGGTGCGTACCTACCTGGTGAGAAGGACGCTGCAGGACCTGTTGTCCCAATTGGGTGAGCAGAGCTTTGTGCGGATACACAAGTCGACAGCCGTCAACCTCGGCTCGATCGGCTCGCTCACGCCGCTCTTCAAGGGCGACTACGAGATCCACCTGAACAACGGTCGCATCCTCCGTCTCAGCCGCCGATATCGCGAGGCGCTGTTCGCCCGCTTGGGGCAGTAACGTCCACCTCGCCACGCCGGCGTCTCCTTTCGCCCCCGATCCGTCGCGCGCTTGCTGGCGACCGATCAATCTCCCGCAAACACGGAAGGTCCGGGAGGAAGAAAGGCATGTTCGGCTACTACCTCGATCTCGCGCTGCACAGCCTCGTGCGCAACAAGGCGCTTACCGCACTGATGGTGGCGGCGATCGCGCTCGGCATAGGCGCCAGCATGACCACGTTGACGGTGCTGCATGTGCTGTCGGGCAACCCTTTGCCCGACGCCAGCAGCACGCTGTACGCACCGCAACTCGACCCGCGCGACATGCAAGGCTACCAACCCCGGGCCGAGCCGCCGGACCAGGTCACCTGGATCGATGGCATGAATCTGTTGCAGGCTAAGCGGGCGGATCACCAGGCCTTGATGACGGGCGGATCGGTGGCCATCCAGCCCGCGCAGTCGGCACTCGACCCGTTCTACGAGCCTGCTCGCTACACCACTGCCGACTTCTTCCCCATGTTCCGCGTGCCGTTCAGGTATGGACATGCCTGGGGTGCATCCGAAGATGCCGCCAGCGCGGCGGTCGCCGTGATCAGCAGCCGGCTCAACGACAGGTTGTTCGGAGGCAGGGACAGCCGAGGTCGCATGCTCCGCGTGGATGGGCATGCGCTTCGCATCATCGGCGTGCTGGGGGACTGGCGTCCGGACCCGCACTTCTATGATCTCAACGTCAAGAACTACGGCAGCCATGAGGGCGTCTACCTGCCGTTGTCCACCTCGCAGGATCTGCACCTCGCACACCTCGGCGGCGCCGATTGCTGGGGCAACGGCGGGGCCGATGCCACCCCGGCGGCGCCTTGCGTGTGGCTGCAGTTCTGGGTGCAGCTGCACACGCAAGCGCAGGTAGCTGCCTACCGGCAGTTCCTTGTCCATTACTCGGAGGAGCAGGAGTCGCTCGGCCGTTTCCAGCGCCCACCCAATGTACGGTTGCGCGACCTGATGCAGTGGCTGGATTACCGGCAGGTCGTGCCAGGTGATGTCCAACTGCAAACCTGGCTGGCGCTGGGGTTCCTGCTCGTGTGCCTGGTGAACACGGTGGGGTTGATGCTGGCCAAGTTCCTGCGTCGCGCACCCGAGCTGGGGGTGCGCCGGGCACTGGGTGCATCGCGGCGGGCGCTGTTCGTCCAATTGCTGGTGGAATCCGGCGTGGTCGGCCTGGCCGGTGGCTTGGGCGGCCTGCTGCTGGCTTGCCTTGGCCTGTGGCTGGTACGCCGGCAGCCGGCAGACTACGCACCACTCGCACACCTGGATGGCGCGATGCTGCTGCTGACGTTCCTGTTGGCGGTCGGAGCGAGTCTGTTGGCCGGTGTGCTGCCCGCATGGCGTGCCTGTCGTGTCAGCCCCGGTCTGCAATTGAAGGGACACTGACATGGAAATCCGCCCGATTCTCTCCACGCTGCTGCGGCACAAGACCACGGCATTTCTGCTGATCGTTCAGATCGCGCTGACCTGCGCCATCGTCTGCAACGCGGTATTCCTGATCCACCAGCGTCTGCAGCGCATGGATATCCCCAGCGGCATCGCCGAGCACCAACTCCTGCAGATCCAGTTTGCTTACGTGGGCGATCGCCCGGATGCCTACGCGCAGGCACAAGCCGATCTGGCCACGTTGCGGCAGATCGCCGGGGTACAGGCCGTGGCGCTGGCAAACCAGCTGCCCCTGAGCGGCTACGCCATGTCCAACAGCGGCATCAAGCTGCGCCCCAATCAGCAGCATGACTCGCTGGAGGTGGCCAGCTACTACGGACAGAACCTGTTGGCCACGTTGGGGGTTCGACTACTGGCGGGACGCGACTTCCGATCCGGCGAACTGCTTGACTACAAGGCCGTCATGCCCGCGCTGCACACCAACGACATGACGCATCTGCCGCACGCGGTGATCGTGTCCCAGGCGGTCGCTGCACGCTTGTGGCCTGGCCAGGACGCGCTGGGCAAGACGATCTACGTTGGCAACGACATCCCATTGCAGGTGATCGGCGTGAGCGGTCCGCTGGCGCGCCCCGACGATCTGCAGAATGGCCCCCAATACAGCATTGTCTACCCGATACGCCTGACGGCGACGGAGGGCGGCAGCTATGTGATACGTACCGCAGCGCGTGACCGCAAGCAGGTGCTGAAAGCCGCCTTGGTGGCCCTCCAACGGCTCGACCCGAATCGCATCGTGCTCGAGAAGCGCACCTATGACGAGGTGCGCCAAAGCTTCTTCGGGGGCGACCGCGCCATGGCGGGCATGCTCGCAGGAGTCATCGCGGCAATGCTCGCGATCACGGCGCTGGGGATCGCGGGACTGGCCAGCTTCTGGGTGGCGCAACGTCGCCGAACGATCGGCATACGCCGTGCCCTCGGTGCCACGCGTGGCGACATCCTTCGCTATTTCCAGACCGAGAATTTCCTGCTGGCGACCCTCGGCATCGCACTGGGCATGGGGCTGGCCTACGGCGTGAACCTGCTCCTTATGCAGCACTACGAGCTGCCGCGGATGCCGTCGATCTACCTCCCCGCAGGCGCGATCGCGCTCTGGATGATCGGCCAGCTCGCGGTATTGGTGCCGGCGCTTCGTGCCGCTGCAGTGCCGCCAGTGGTGGCAACCCGAGCCAGCTGACTTCGGGAAAGAAGCAGGCGCCCCATCGGACACGGCCGCTGCTGGAACGTTCCGACCAGACAGGCCCGAGCACCGGACCTTCGACCGGGCGCGCAACGTGCCCCATTTGGCTATGGTCGCAGCACACCGCGTCGGCGGGCGCCCCTCGAACCATCAAGGCGCCGAAGCCCGGGTTCCGGTGGCGCCGATTGCTGCATGCTTCGGACGGATCGGTCCAGGCTGATCGCATGCTGCGGCCGCACACGGAGAAACGTTAACCGCGGCTTTCGATTTCGCAATTGTATGGCTTTAGTGCGTCGCGACAGCATCACTACCCGCTGGCATCACCCGGAGGAGGAGGGCTCCGGAATGCCTCGCAGGTTGCGGGAGAGCCGACCGACGTTCGAACAGGTCGGCCATGTCAAATCTTTGGGGGAGGGCTCATCATGCCGGTCAAGTTCACGTTTGATGCAGGGCGTCGCCGTTCGACGAACGGAATGCCGATGGCGCGGTTGTCGGGGGCGATCGCCTTCGCGCTGCTGTGCAGCGGTTCGCTGGAGGTGCACGCGCAGCCGGCTGTCGGGACGCCCCCCGCACAGGCGCAGGACCAGGCCGCGTCGACGGCCTCCGCCACCGGCGCGAAGTCGCCGAAGAAGAAGCCGGCGAAGGCCGACGACAAGCAGACCAAGGATCTTTCCGCCGTCGTGGTGACCGGCATCCGGGCCTCGGTGGAGAAGGCGCAGGACATCAAGTACGACGCCGACACCTTCGTCGACTCGCTGTCCGCCACCGATATCGGCGCCTTGCCGGACCGCAGCGTCACCGAAACCCTGTCGCGCATTCCCGGCGTCACCATCGACCACTTTCTCTCGCAGGGCGATCCGGAGCACTTCTCGGCCGAAGGCAATGGCGTGCAGGTGCGCGGCCTGACCCAGGTGCGTTCGGAGTTGAACGGCCGCGACATCTTCTCCGCCAACGGCGGGCATGCGCTCAGCTTCCAGGACGTGCCGTCGGAATTGATGTCCGGCGTCGACGTCTACAAGAACCAGACCGCCGAGATGATCGAAGGCGGCCTGGGCGGCACGGTGAACCTGCGTACCTTCATGCCCTTCGACTTCCAGGGCCAGAAGATCGCCGCATCGGCCAGCGAGAACTACGGCGACTTCAGCAAGAAGTACAAGCCGTCCGCCTCGGTGCTCTACAGCAATCGCTGGAACACCAGCCTCGGCGAGATGGGCTTCCTCGTCGACGTCGCCGATTCGCGCCTGACGACGCGCACCGACGGCCTGTTCGTGCGCCCGTTCTTCAAGAACGCGGCCGGCATCTGGGTGCCGCGCGGTGCCGACTGGCGCACGCTGCAGTACAACCGCAAGCGCGACGGCTACTACTTGGCCTTCCAGTGGCGGCCGAACGACGACCTCGACTTTTTCGCCACCGCGTTCCAGAGCAAGTACCACGAGGTCTGGGACGAGGACGCGATCTTCGTCAGCAACGACCCGACCCAGGTGGTGGTGGACGCCAGCCAGCCCAGCAAGATCAACGGCGGCGTGTTCCAGTCCGGTCGTCTCACCCAGCCCGGCGGCGTGCCGATGGGCACCGACATCCGTGCTTCGGACAGCCACTCCAAGACCACCGATTTCTCCACCGGCATGAAGTGGCGGCTGGGGGACAAAACCGACCTCTCGAGTTCGGTGCAGTTCGTCAAGGCCACCACAAGAAGCCTGGATTCCACCGTGGCGCTGGGCACCAACGTGCCCTACATCGATGTGGCGCTGAACGGAAGCAGCCCGCCGCGGATCGGCGTCGACACCGGCTTTACCGGCAACTCCGCCAATTACTACTGGGGGTTCACCATGGACCACCAGAACCAGAACTACGCGAAAGAGCTGGCCTGGCGCGCGGATATCGACCACCGCTTCAGCAGCGGCTTCCTGCAGGGCGTGAAAGCGGGCGTGCGCCTGACCAACCGTTACGCCGACAACATCGACACCGGCTACAACTGGATGCCCGTGTTCCAGACCTGGATGCAGGGCTGGGCGCTGCCCGGCGGCGCATTGCCCGGCCTGGACCTCAACGGCACGGTCAACAGCAGCCTGGTGCACCTGGACACGTTCAAGAACTTCTACAAGGGTGACGCCGGCATCCCGGGTGCGTTCTACGCGCCGGTGCTGTCGACAGCGCTGGGTTATCCGGCCAGCTACGCCGCCATCCACGACGCAGCGATCCCGTTCTATTCCTGCTGCTACGCCAATCCGTACCAGCCCACGCTGCTCGACGCCTCGCACACCAACATCCAGCATGAGAAGACCTATGCGGCGTACGCCATGCTCGACTTCGGGATCGACGAGGCCAACCTGACCGGCAACGTCGGCGTGCGCGCGGTGAAGACCCGGAACTCGGCCGATGGCTTCCTGGTGTACCCCAACCAGGCGCTTGCGCCGTATCTGGGTGCAGGCCAGTCCTCGCCCATCAACGCCCGCAACGAATACACCGACGTCCTGCCCAGCCTGAACGTGAAGTGGGAGTTCGCTCCGGACTGGATCACGCGCTTTGCCTTCTCCAAGGCGATCGCGCGACCGGACTTCAGCCAGATGCAGGCCTACCAGATCCTCAATGCCGCGGTGGTATCGGGCTACACGCCGCCGCCGGGCACGACGGCCCTGCCGATCGACAAGCTGACCCTGACCGGCAGTTCCAACAGCAATCCGTACCTCACGCCGATGAAGGCCGATCAGTTCGACCTGTCGCTGGAGTGGTACTTCGACCAGGACCGCGGCGGCATGGCCTGGATCAACCTGTTCCACAAGGGCATCAGGGACTATTTCCGTAACGAGTCGCGCTTCGTCACCTATCCGGGCGTCGACGGCAACAACTACCAGTACCTGATCACCCGCCCGGTGAACATTGGCAAGGCGACGATCGACGGCGCGGAAATCGGCTGGAACCAGTTCTTCGACTTCCTGCCGGTCAAGGGCTTCGGCATGTCGACGAACTACACCTACATCCGCAGCCGGACCCACGTGCCGAACGACACCACCGCGGTGCCGGTCGATACGGATGGCTCCACCTACGGCAACCTCCCGGCGGATGGCCTGTCGAAGAACTCGCTCAATGTCGCCGGCTTCTACGAGCACGGTCCGTGGCAGGTCCGCCTGGCCTACAACTGGCGCAGCCGCTATCTGCTGTCGATCGGTCCGAACGGCTACAACGGCACCGACAACAACATCCCGTGGAAGCTGCCGGTGTTCGCCGATGCCTACGGACAGCTGGACGGTTCGATCTTCTACGCGTTCAGCGACCACCTGAAGCTCGGCCTGGAGATGAACAACCTCAACAACGCCGAGCAGCGCACGATCATGTATCAGAACGCCTCGGGCAAGCACACCACGTCCTGGTACGTGAACGACACCCGCTACGCGTTGACACTGCGCGCGTCGTTCTGACCGTGCGGTGCCGGAACCGTCGATGGGGGTTCCGGCAGGGGGCAGGGCATCCGGCATCGGATGCCTCGCCCGGCACCCGCGAAGTCCCGTCGCGCCCCGACCCGTTCGACGCATGGGCCGGGACGGTGGCAAGGCTGAGAAAGAGTTTCTTCGACATGCTCAGAAACATCGGCGTCATCGCCTGCGCCTGGTTCCTCTCGCTGAGCGCCTACGCCAGCCAACCCGCTACCGTTCCCTACCACTTCGCCAACGTGCGTATCGGCGGTGGCGGCTATGTCTCCGGCGTACTCTTCCACCCGACGGTGCGCGGCCTGCACTACGCGCGTACCGACGTGGGCGGCGCCTATCGCTGGGACGAGAGCCGCGGACGCTGGCAGCCGCTGACCGACTGGATCGCGGCGAAGGATCAAAACCTGTTCGGCATCGACAGCTTCGCGGTCGATCCCTCCGATCCGCAGTGGCTGTACCTGGCTGCGGGCACGTACACCACGCCCCGATCCGGCGATGCCGCGATCCTGCGCTCGCACGACCAGGGACGCAGCTTCCAGCGCGTCGACCTGCCGTTCAAGCTTGGCGGCAACGAGCTGGGACGCGGCAATGGCGAGCGGCTGGCGGTGGATCCCAACGACGGCCGCGTGCTGTTCCTCGGTTCGCGCGACGCCGGGCTCTGGCGCAGCGGCGACCATGGCGCGCACTGGGCACGGGTGGCCGGCTTCCCGGCCGTGGCCACGTCGCCGTCGGCCAGTGCCACCAACGCCTGGCGCACCCAGCCCATCGGCATCGTGTTCGTGGTGTTCGATCCGGCCAGCGGTCGGCCGGGCCAACCGACACCCGTGATCTATGCCGGCGTGTCCACCCGCCAGACCAGCCTGTTCCGTTCCACCGATGGCGGCCACCGCTGGAGTGCCGTGCCGGGCCAGCCGGTGGGTCTGCGGCCCAGCCACATGCACCGCGCCAGTGACGGCGACTACTACCTGAGCTACGGCGACGAGCCCGGCCCGGACACCATGAACGACGGCGCCATCTGGCGCTGGCAGCCGGCCACCAACCGCTGGACCGACATCACGCCGATCCCCCGCCACGGCGGGCCCGCGGGCTTCGGCTGGGGCGACGTCGCGGTGGCGCCCTCCAACCCGGCGTTGCTGGTGGCCAGTACCCACCATCACTACCACCCGCACGACCTGCTGTTCCGCAGCACCGACCGCGGTGCGCACTGGACCGAAGTGCTTGCGCACTCGGTGTTCGACCGGAGCGAGGCGCCCTGGACGGTGGAGCACACGCCGCACTGGATGACCACCGTGGCCATCGACCCGTTCGATCCCGACCACGTGATCTTCGTCACCGGCTACGGCCTGTGGTCCACGCATGACCTGGGCCGGCTCGATCACGGCGGCGAAGTGCACTGGAGCTTCGCCGACCGCGGACTGGAGGAGACCGTGCCGCTGGGCCTGATCAGCCCGCCGCAGGGCGCGCATCTGCTCAGCGCACTGGGCGACCTGGACGGCTATCGCCACGACGATCTGGCCGTGGCGCCGCTGCAGTTCCAGGCACCGCCGCGCTACGCCAACAGCCAGGCCATCGACTACGCCGGGCTGCGGCCGGAGCGGATCGTGCGCACCGGCTACCTGCGCGAGCCGTTCGGACCGGCGGTGCGTGCGGCCTGGTCCGACGACGGCGGCCAGCACTGGCAGGCCCTGGCCAGCGAACCGCCGGAAGGCGAGGGGGCGGGCAGCATCGCCTGGACCGCAGATGGCGCCGGCGTGCTGTGGGCGCCGCGCCACGCGAAGCATGTCTATCTCACCCGCGATTTCGGCCGTCACTGGCAGGCCGCGGCCGACCTGCCGGGCGGCCTGAAGGTGCTGGGCGACCGCGTGGATCCGCGGCGCTGCTATGCGTTCGATCCGGACTCCGGCGCGCTGTACGCGAGCCACGACGGTGGCGCGACGTTCGCGTCGCTGGGTGGCGCACTCGGCACCGCGGCGCAAGGGCGCCAGCACGTGCAGCTGCAGGCGGCGCCCGGTGCGGCGGGGGCGCTCTACCTGGCCGCGCGCGACCTGCCGCTGACGCGCGGCGACGATACCGGACGCGTGCAGCAGGTGCTGCCCGGCATCGCCGGGGTCGACGCCTTCGGCTTCGGCAAGCCGGCGCCGGGTGGGCACTCGCCGGTGCTGTTCGTGGCCGGTCGCTACGGCCGGCAGCAGGGCCTGTTCCGCTCGCTCGACGGCGGCTCGCACTGGCAGCGCATCAACGACGACGCCCACCAGTACGGCCGTATCGACGTGCTCATCGGCGATCCCCGTGTCTTCGGCCGCGTGTACCTGGCCACGGGCGGGCGCGGCATCGTGTTTGGCGACCCCGAGGAATCCGCACCATGAGGCTCTGTTCTTTTGTCGGCGCGTTCGCGCTCGTCTTCGGCATCCTTGCCGTGCAGCCCGCCGCTGCCACGCCTCTGCCGCGCGTGGTCACCGCGCATGGCCGGCACATGCTGCTGGTGGACGGCCAGCCCTACCTGATGCTGGGTGCGCAGGTGAACAATTCCAGCGCCTGGCCGGCGATGCTGCCGAAGGTCTGGCCGGCGATGGACGCGCTGCAGGTGAACACCGTGCAGGTGCCGATCGCCTGGGAGCAGATCGAGCCCAGCGAAGGGCATTTCGATTTCAGCTTCCTCGACACCCTGGTCGCACAGGCGCGCGGGCACAAGCTGCGGCTGGTGCTGCTGTGGTTTGCCACCTGGAAGAACAACGGCCCGGCGTACGCACCGGCCTGGGTGAAGCTGGACAACCGGCGCTTCCCGCGCGTGCGCAAGAAGGACGGCGACACGCTGAACTCGCTGTCGCCGTTCGCGCAGTCCACGCTGGACGCCGACCGCCGTGCCTTCGTGGCCCTGATGAAGCACCTGCGCCAGATCGACGGCGACCAGCACACCGTGATCATGGTGCAGGTGGAGAACGAGACCGGCACCTACGGCACCGACCGCGATCACTCCGCTGCGGGCGACCGGCTGCTGCAGTCGGCCGTTCCTGCGGCCGTGTTGAAAAAGACCGGCCATCGCGCCGGCAGCTGGGCCAATGTGTTCGGCAAGGACGCGGCGGAGTTCTCCTACGCCTGGGCCATCGCCCACTATGTCGACCAGGTGGCTGCGGCCGGCAAGGCCGTCTACGACCTGCCGATGTACGCCAACGTCGCGCTGCGCGATCCGTTTCATCCCGGTCCGCCCGGTGGCTATTCTAGCGGTGGCCCCACCGACAATGTGCTCGCCATCTGGCGTGCCGCCGCACCGGCGCTGGACCTGATTGCGCCGGACATCTACATGCCGGAGTACGCGAAGTACACCGCGGTGCTGGACCGCTACCGCCGCGCCGACAACCCGCTGTTCGTCGGCGAAACCAGCAGCGCGCCGTCGTATGCGCGTTACTTGTTCACGGCGCTGGGGCACGGCGCGATCGGCTACTCGCCGTTCGGCATGGACTACACCGGCTACTCCAACTGGCCGCTGGGCGCGCACAAGATCGATGCGGACACGCTCAAGCCGTTTGCGCTGGACTATGCGCTGCTTCGTCCGATCGCCTCGCTGGTCGCCAAGGCGAACTTCGAGGGCAGGGTGTGGGGCGTGTCCGAGCCGGAGCAGACGCATACCCAGCAGATCGACCTGGGCGACTGGACCGCGCAGATCGGCTATGGCCTGCCGCTGTTCGGCACGCCCGAGCCGAAGGGCAACCCGACGCCGCAGGGCGGTGTGCTGATCGTGCAGCTCGGTCGCAACGACTACCTGGTGGCCGGCTACCACGCCCGGGTGAGCTTCCAGCCGTCGGGTCGCAACGCCGGCAGACATTCGCTGTTCGAGCGCGTGGAAGAGGGCCGCTACGTCGACGGCCAGTGGCAGTTCCTGCGCGTGTGGAACGGCGACCAGACCGACTATGGCCTCAATCTCACCAGCACACCGCAGTGGCTGCACGTCAAGCTGGCCACGTACTGAAGGATGTCCGCATGATCCGTTGGAAAACGCTTTCCATGAGTTTGCTGCTCACCGGCCTGACCCTGCCGGCGCTGGCCGCCGGGCCGCAGCCCGACTCGCCCGCCGTCGAGCACCGCGTCGACAGCCTGATGCAGAAGCTCACGCTGGAGCAGGAGGTGGCGCTGATCGGCGGCTCCGACGGCTTCGACATCCGCGCCGTACCGTCGATCGGCCTGCCGGCGCTGGGCATGTCCGACGGCCCCTACGGGGTACGCGTGGGTGGCCCCTCCAATGCCTATGCCGGCGGCATCGCGCTGGCGGCGAGCTGGGATCCGGCGCTGGCCAGGCGCGTCGGTGAGGCCATGGGACGCGATGCGCGCGCCCGCGGCATCAGCTTCCTGCTCGGGCCAGGGGCGAACATCTACCGCTCGCCCCTGAACGGCCGCAGCATGGAGTATTACGGCGAGGATCCGTACCTCGCCGGCCGCACCGCCGTCGGCCTGATCGACGGCGTCCAGAGCCAGGGCGTGGTGGCCACGATCAAGCACTTCGTCGCCAACAACTCCGAATACGACCGCCGCCAGATCAACTCCGTCATCGATCCCCGGCCGCTGCACGAGATCTACCTGCGCGCCTTCGAGATGGCGGTGAAGCAGGGTCATGTCGGCGCGGTGATGAGCAGCTACAACCAGCTCGACGGCGAATACACCGCCGAGAACAAGCGCCTGGTCAGCGGCATCCTCAAGCACGACTGGGGCTTCGACGGCCTGTTCATGTCCGACTGGGGTGCGGTGGACGACGGCCTCAAGGCGTTCAAGGCCGGCCTGGACCTGGAGATGCCCGCGGCCGACAAGATGCAGCCTGCGCTGGTGATGGCCGGCCTGCGCAACGGCACGCTGTCCCGCGCCGAGCTCGACGACAAGGTGCGCCGCATCCTGCGTACGGCCGTGCGCTTCGGCTTCCTCGACCGGCCCCAGCTCGATCTGGCGCAGCCGCGATTCAGCGCCGCCAACGACCAGGTGGCGCTGGACTCGGCGCGCGAGTCGCTGGTGCTGCTCAAGAATGATCGGCAGGCCCTCCCGCTCGATGCCGGCAAGATCAAGACGATCGCTGTGATCGGCCCGGATGCCTACCCGGGCTACGCCACCGCGGGCGGCAGCTCGCACATCGATACGTTCCGCAGCGAGAGCATCCTCGCCGGCATCGTCGACCATGTCGGTCCGAAGGTGCGCGTGCTGTACGACCGTGGCCTGCCGTCGCCGGACACGGTGTTCAAGCGCGACGGTTTCACTACGGCCGGCGGCAAGCCCGGCCTGCAGCGCGAGACGTTCGACAATCCCGACTTCCGCGGCACGCCGGCGTTGACCGCCGTGGATACCCATGTCGACCAGTGGAAGCCGGAGCTGTGGACCACGCCGGCGGTGCAGCGGCGAAGCATCCGCTGGAGCGGTCGTTACGTGGCGCCGCACGCGGGGCGTTACCTGTTCCTCACCGCGGCGGCGAGCGCGGACAGCTACACCTTGTACGTGGACGGCAAGCCGGTGATCAAACAGCCCAAGCGCGAAGGCCAGGCGCCGCTGTACGCCGCGCTGGATCTGAAGGCAGGGCAGGCGGTGTCGGTGCGGCTGGACTACCTGCCCGACGTGGACTACAGCCGCATGGGCCTGGGCGTGGTACCGGTCGACGAGCTGATCTCGCCGGCGGCGCTGAAGATGGCGGCGATAGCCGATGCCGCGGTGGTGGCGGTCGGCTTCGACCCGACCTCGGAGAGCGAGGCGTTCGACCGCACCTTCGCGCTGCCCTGGGGCCAGGAGGCGCTGATCGAGGCAGTGGCCAGGGCGAACCCGAAGACGGTGGTGACGGTGACCTCCGGCGGCGGCTACGCCACAGCCAACTGGCTGGACCAGGTGCCGGCGCTGCTGCAGAACTGGTATCCGGGGCAGCAGGGCGGCCGCGCGGTGGCCGAGGTGCTGTTCGGTGCGCGTTCGCCGGAAGGCAAGCTGCCGATCAGCTTCGAGCGCCGCTGGCAGGACAACCCCACCCACGACTACTACGACGCGCCGGCGCATCCGCCGGGCACCCATCCCACCGTGCATTACGGCGAGGGCCTGTTCGTCGGCTACCGCTGGTACACCAGCCACCCCGACAAGCCGCAGCCGCTGTTCCCGTTCGGCTACGGCCTGTCGTACACGAGCTTCGCGTTCTCCGGGCTCAAGCTGACGCCGACCCACGCCCACGACGGCGACACGGTGCAGGTGTCGTTCGAGGTGCGCAACACCGGTTCGCGTGCCGGTGCGGAGGTGGCGCAGGTCTACGTGAGCGACCCGTCGGCCACGGTCGAGCGGCCGGAGCGCGAGCTCAAGGCATTCCAGAAGGTGAACCTGGCACCGGGGCAGAGCCGTCGTGTCACCCTTACGCTCGACCGGCGCGCGTTCGCTTACTACAACCCCGATCACAACGACTGGACCGTCGACCCCGGTCGCTTCGTGATCCGCGTGGGCGATGCGTCCAACCACACGCCGCTGGCCGCCGACCTGACCCTGGAGAAAGCACGATGAGCCGCATGCGATTGCGCCCGGTACCGCCGGATTCCGATGGCGCGTCCGAAGCCACGCCATTCGTCCGGCGCAGGGGGGCTGTGGTGCACGCTTCCCGGATCGCTTGGTTCGGCCTGCTGCTGTCCTGCGCCACGGCGGTGGCCGCCGCCGCTGCCACGCCGATGACCACGCTTGACCGGCAGGGCGCATGGGTCAGCGTCGAGGCGTATGGGCCGAACGTGGTCCACATCACGATGGCCGCCGACAAGGCCGAGGTGCTGAAGCCGGCCGGTTACGGGATCATCACCGCCCACGCAGACAACTCGGCGTTCCACCAGACCCACGACGCGAGCGGCGACACCTTTGCCTCCCCGGCGTTGACGCTGCATGTGAACGCGCCGCCACCGCCGCACGTGCCGGGGATCACCGACCGCTATTTCGCGCCGGACCTGCCGCCGGTGCGGCTGCAGGTGAAGAACGCCAGCGGCGAAACGATCGTCGACATGACCGGCTGGAACATGTCGCCGCACGAGGTGAACGGCGAGGCCACCTACCAGGTGGGCGCCACCTTCGCGGCACCGGGCGACGAGCACTACTACGGCATGGGCCAGAACCAGGGCAGCCTCGGCCCGCTCGACCTGCGCGGCCGCGTCATCGACTGCAAGCAGTGGTACGACGCACCGGCCGGCGAAACCGTCTGCGTGCCCTTCATGGTGTCCTCGAAGGGCTACGGCATCATCTGGGACAACCCCTCCGATACGCACTTCGTCGCCGGCATCAACGGCCGCACCCGCTTCGAGTCGAAAGTCGGCGAGCGCGTCAGCTTCTTCGTGATCGTCGGCAATACGCCGGAAACGATCTATTCGGCCTATGCGCGGGTGACCGGCAAGACGCCGATCCCGCCCAAGGCGGCGTTCGGCCTGATCCAGTCCAAGGCGCGCTACGACAGCCAGGCCGAAGTGTTGCGCGTGGCCCGCACCTATCGCGAAAAGCGCTACCCGCTCGACGTGATGGTGATCGACTGGTTCTACTGGACGCACATGGGCCAGCTGGACATCAACCCGGCGGAGTTCCCCGACCCGGACGGCATGAACCGGCAACTGCATGCCATGGGCATGAGGTCGATCATTTCGGTCTGGCCGCGCTTCGAACGCGCCGGACGCTACTTCAAGGAACTCGACGCCAAGGGCTATTTCCTCAAGGACAGGAACGGCAAGACGGTCGACGGGCTGCCGTTCCGTACGGATCGCGCCGGCGCGCTGATCGACTCGACCAACCCGGCGGCACGCACCTGGTACTGGGACCACGTGCGCGACAACATCCTGTCGCACGGCTTCGACTATCCGTGGCTGGACGAGACCGAACCGGACCTCGTGCCGGACGGCTTCTTCTTCTCGATCGGCTCCGGTGACCGCTACCACAACGTCTACCCGCTGCTGCACGTGGAAGGCGTCGCGAAGGGCATGCGCGCATGGAAGCCCGACAAGCGCGTGCTGATCCTCGCCCGTGCGGCCTACCTTGGGTCGCAGCGGACCGGTGCGCTGTTCTGGTCCTCGGATATCGACCCCTCCTGGGAGGCCCTGCAGCGCCAGATCCCCACCGGTCTGAACATGACCGCCTCGGGCATCGCCTACTGGGGCAACGACATCGGCGGCTGGCAGTGGTTGCCGCAGACAACCAGCGCCACCAAGGCGCCGCTGCTCGACCCTTCCGATGCGCGCGACACGGTGGGGCAGAACAACGATTACCCGGAACTGCTCACGCGCTGGTTCGAATACGGCACCTTCCTGCCGACCCTGCGCCTGCATGGCATGCGCAAGCACACGGAAATCTGGGCCTTCGGCCATCAGGCCGAGGCGATCATGGCGAGCTACGACAAACTCCGCTACCGCCTGATTCCCTACATCTACAGCCAGGCGAAGAACACCTACGACACCGGCGCGCCATTCATGCGGCCGCTGTGGATGGATTTCCCCAACGATCCCAATGTCGCCGACCTGGGCACGCAATACATGTTCGGCCCGGCCTTCCTGGTGGCGCCGGTCACCACCCAGGGCCAGACGGAAAAGGACGTCTATCTGCCCGCCGGCAGCGATTGGTACAACTTCTGGACCAACGAAAAGCTGGCCGGCGGGCGCTGGGTCAAGGTGGCGGCGCCGATCGACCAGATCCCCGTCTTCGTTCGTGCCGGCGCGATCGTGCCGCTGGGTTCGGACATCCAGTCGACGGCATCGAAGCAGGCCATCGCCGAGATCCGCGTCTATCCGGGCCGCGACGGCGACTTCGCCCTCTACAACGACGATGGCACCTCGTACGACTACGAAGCGGGGAAGGGCACGACCACCCGGCTGCATTGGAACAATGCATCGGGCGTCCTCAGTGCCACCGGTGGCGATCCCGCGTTCGACCGGAAGGTAGCCGGACTGGCCCGGGTGATGGGCAAACCAGGGAAATGACCCTCGATACGCCGGTGAATCGGCAGGAACCACGCAGGAGGAACGGAATGCAGCATCAGTTAGTGAAATGGGTATTCGCCGGAGCCATCGGCGCGCTGGCGAGCGGCGCCATGGCGGCCGACGGCAGTACGCAACGCGCCTGGGCGGATGGGTGGTCGGCGCCGCCGGACACGGTCGGCCCGGTGCTGGACGCGCAGACGGTGCGTCAGGTCGTGCGCACCAGCATCGGCGGCTCTGCGCTGCGCGTGCGCCTTTCCAACCTGTTCGGCAGCGTGCCGGTCACGCTGGGCCCGGTGCACGTGGCGCTGAGTGCCGGCGGGGCGGATACGGTACCCGGCAGTGACCATGTGCTGCTGTTCGACGGCAAGCCCACCGTCACCATCGCCAAGGGCGAGAGCGTGCTCAGCGATCCACTGAAGATGACGGTGAAGCCGCTGCAGCAGCTGGCGGTGAGCATCTACGCGCCGACCGACACGCACTACCATCCGGCCACTGTGCACAGCGCCGGGATGGCTACCGCGTACATCACCGAACAGGGCGATGCCACCGGGGCCGTGCATTTTCCGCGCGAGGAAACCAGCGGCAGCCGCTTCTACCTCACCGACGTGGAGGTGGCCGGTGCGGCCCCGCGTCACACGCTCGTCGCCTTCGGCGATTCCATTACCGACGGCGTGGGTTCCAAGCAGGACGCCAACCAGCGCTGGCCCGACTACCTGGCCGCGCGCCTGCAGGCCGACCCGCAGCTGTCGTCCATCGCCGTGGCGGATGCCGGCATCGGCGGCAACCGCGTGCTGCACGACGGCTACGGGCCCAGCGCACTGGCGCGCTTCGACCGCGATGCGCTGGACCAGCCCGGCGTGCGCTGGGTGATCCTGCTCGAGGGCATCAACGACATCGGCGGCTCGGGCTACGCCTGGGACGCCAAGGACAAGATCGACGCGCAGCAGCTGATCGACGGCATGAAGCAGCTGATCGCACGGGCGCATGCCCGGCACGTGAAGATCTACGGCGCCACCCTGACGCCGTACGGCGGCAACGGCTGGCCGTACCACAGCGCCGCGGGCGAAAAGACGCGTGAGCAGGTGAACGCATGGATCCGCCATTCCGGCGCCTTCGACGGCGTGGTGGATTTCGACAAGGCGGTCCGCGACCCGGCGGCGCCGCTGAAGATACTCCCCGCCTACGACAGCGGCGACCATCTGCATCCGAGCAGCGCGGGCTATCGGGTCATGGCCGCGGCGGTGGATCTGAAGTTGTTCACCGGCAAGCAGTAACGAACGGGACCGCATCGCGACCATTCGGCGGTCGGCGCCGTCGCGGCGCCACTGCCGAGTGACGAGGTAGAGGATGCAGGGTGGCGGGTCCGGGCCGGACACCGCCACGTTCTTGCTGCGTATCACGCGACCGATCGGCGCTGACCAGCCTACCGATCGACATGATCAGCCGCTGGCACACGGCGGCGCGCAGCAATCGACCCGAAGCGGACGTTCACGAGCCCGGCTCCCCGTCCGGCCATACGCTTGGTTGTTAGCCGGACCCGGCAACGATAGGCTTCCTTCAGAACAAGGGGTTGCGTCGGAATTTCCTGGCGCGATCGTGGATGTATAACCGGACCCACAGGCCCGCTTATTCGGTAGTTAGGCCTCGGACAAATGCCATGCGGACTTTAAAGGATGCCATCGGTGTCTCCGTGAGGATCGACATGATCCGCGGCGAAGATGCGTATGCAGGCTTGATAGAGGGGACGCCTTACCTCGCTAGGCGTTTCCGGTTGCTTCAAGGAAGAACATGGATGGAAAGAGCGGGCCACTACGTGCATGGCCTTGATGAACTCGAACGGGAAATCGAGCGTGTGCAGAATTTTGTGTAACCGGGATTCGAGTTACAGCTGAGGGAGTCGTTCCTCGAACTGGATCGTAAAGCGGTTGAGCGCGGCCTTCCAATCACGGATCGGCAGCGTCCATTTCTTGCTGATGTTGCGCAGGGCCAGATAGAACAGCTTCACCAGTGCCTCGTCGCTCGGGAAGGCCCCGCGGTGCTTGGTCAGCTTGCGCAGGCTCATGTTCACCGACTCGATGGCGTTGGTCGTGTAGATCACCTTGCGGATCTCTGGCGGGTAGTCGAAGAACGGGATCAGGCGCGGCCAGTTGCGTCGCCAGGACTGCCCGATCGGCAGGTATTCCTTGTCCCAGCGGGCCTCGAACTCGGCGAGCCGCTGCTCGGCCTCCTCGGCGGTGGCACAGGTGTAGATGCGCTTGAGGTCGGCGGCCACCTCCGGCCGTCGCTTCCACGACACGTAGTTCAGGCTGTGCCGCACCATGTGTACGAGGCACAACTGCACCGTCGTGTGCGGGAATACGGTCTCGATCGCTTCGGGGAAACCCTTCAGGCCGTCGACGCAGGCGATGAAGATGTCCTGCACCCCGCGGTTGCGCAGCTCGGTCACCACCTGCAGCCAGAACTTGGCGCCCTCGGTCTGCGCCAGCCACAGCCCAAGGACCTCCTTCTCGCCGGCCATGGTGATGCCAATGGCCAGGTAGACCGCCTTCACCCGCACCGCGCCCTCGCGCACCTTCACATGGATGCAGTCCAGGTAGACGATCGGATACACCGGATCGAGCGGCCGGCCTTGCCAGGCCTTCACCTCGTCGATCACTGCATCGGTGACCGAGGAGATCAGGCTCGGCGAGACCTCCGTGCCATACATCTCTTCCAGGTGCGCCTGGATCTCGCGCACCGTCATGCCGCGGGCGTAGAGCGACAGGATCTTGTCGTCGAAGCCGCTCCAGCGAGTCTGGTGCTTGGGAATCAGCTTCGGCTCGAAGCTGCCGTGCCGGTCGCGCGGGATCTCGATCGGCAGCTCGCCGAACTCGCCCTTGAGCGTCTTGCGGCTGCGGCCGTTGCGGGTGTTGCCGGCCGGGTTGGCCACCGGCTCGTGCTTATCGTGACCGAGGTGCTCGGTCATCTCCGCATCCAGCGCCTTCTCGACCAGCAGCTTGGTCAGCTGCTTGAGCAGGCCGTTCTCGCCGATCAGGTCTTCGGGCTTCTTGTAGTTCGCCAACAGGCTGCTAAGCAGCTCGTCGGGCACCTCGTGTTTGCGTGGACTCATGGTCTCTCCGGGTCTGGCGGCAGTGTCCTGCCTGGGACCCGGTTACACAAAATCTAGGACACGCCCGGGAAATCGGAGAAATTCCGAAGGACACATCAGTCTGGGCCCCTAATGAGCAATGGACGGCGAAGCTCATCTGGTCGGAGGATAGCCACAGCGCATCAAGGAAGTACCTGGTCATCACGTGGTATCAAGAAGCCGAAGATCCGATGCAGCGTCTCGTCAAGATTCTGGGGTCCGTCGACGTCGAGAAGCACCACCAGAAAGAAGCGTTCTCTCTCGAGTGAGCGGCCGAAGCCTAACTGTGCGCTCCAGCGGACCTGCGCGGAGTAAGCTGCTCGCTCGACCACACATTCTGGCCGCGCAGGCCGCTAAGCTTAGGCGTTAGACGGCATGGGGTCCGGGAGCGCAATGTCCAAAGAAGAACTATCGCTGCTTGATTCTTTGCGCGGTCTGGTCATGCTCCAGCAAGAATTTCTACGCCTTGCGTTATTTGTTGCTTCGCAGGGACCAGCTACTTTCGAAGGCGAAAAGCTGATCTGTTCCCTTCCTGATGGGCAAAAACGAACAAGTACGTTGTTGGCTATGGCTGCTGGCCAATCTCTCGAAACGCTATTGTGCATGGCCAAGCTCCGCGGGATTCCTGTGCGTGACGCATATCCAATTGCACGTTCAGCCATCGAATCTTTTGTAAATGCCAGTTATTTGCTAGCCGAGTCTGACGAAATAGCAGATCGAGCTATTCGTTACGTTAGTTTTGCCTCTTGGCGCCACCACAATAGAAAGTTTGGGAGTGGTGAGTTCTCCATCGAAGTACTGTCTGACCCTGACCCATCGGCCACATTGGCCAACGAATATCCCGAGTTCAATGGCAAAGGAAAGGGAGTTTGGACATCTCTTGATGTTCCCAGTCGCATCAGGCGGGTTGGAGAACTCTCAGGCCATAGGGCAGGGTCACGTCTTCTGGCTGCCTACGGCTTGATTTATTCTCTTTCGTCCGAGGTTATTCATGGTTCACCATTTGGAGCAAGCTATTTCTACTCTACGCATTTAAATGGCGAGAGTACTACTGAAGCTTTTTTAGCCGGTTCAGTCCGTCACCTCGAAGAAATCTTAATAGCTGTGCTTCATGCTGGTTGCGGTTACCTGACGGCATTCTTCGGGCGACAAAGTATGCAAGCGCCGCTTAATGCGGAAGAGAAAATATTTGCGCGGCTCCTAGACTTAAGCACTAAACCATCTTCAGCGTTTCCTCCTACACCTATCGAAGTGGGGTCAGATCGTGAGCCGCAATCCAATGCCGTCTAACACTTCGGTCAAGAGGGACGGCCTACCGGCCGCCCCTTACCTCCAACGTTATGCCGCAAGGGAGAATTCACCGCATGCTGGCATTGGATAGCCCCCGTTGGGCTGAGCTGCAACATGCATACGGGGCCGCAACAGATACGCCAGGCCTCCTCCGCGAGCTCGATGCTTTGCCGGACTCCGAGGGTGGGAGTGAGCCGTGGTTTTCCCTATGGAGCTCGCTCGCACACCAAGGCGATGTTTATTCGGCCTCCTTTGCCGCCGTTCCTCACGTTGTTAGGGTTTTATCGTCTGCCACAGACACCGCTCCGGCCACCTACTTTCAGTTCCCGGCGTGGGTGGAGGTTTGTCGCAAGAAACGTCGTGTGGCTGTCCCTCAAGACCTGGCAGCGTCTTACTTCGCTGCAATTGCAGAACTCCCTTTGCTCGTCGCTGCAGCAGCCGCGCGGCCTTGGGATTCCGAGTTCACCGTATGCGCTCTAGGCGCGGTTGCTGCAGCAAAAAGTGATGCCAAAGTGGCCGAGGCGGTCATGGAGCTTACCCCTGAGGTAGCCGAAAGCTTTCTCAATTGGTTCTCCGCGCAGTAGCGGCATAACCATTCGTCCGAGCGGACGCGCGAAAGGCAACGCACCATCCAGCGATTCCCGCGGTGCTTCTTCGGCCTCACACCAGCGGATTGCCCTTGATCGCCCGGTAGCGGAAATCGATCAGCCGCACGGTGCCTTCGCCCGCGGCGTAGATGCCCGGCTTCAGGCTGAGGAAGTCGCCGAACACGTTGTGGTGGATGCCGGAGACTTCCATGCGCAGGGTGTGCAGTTGCCAGCTGTGGCCGTCGTCGTGCGAGTACTCGAAGGTCACCACGTTGTGGTCGTTGGTCAGGCGCACGCGCACCCGCCGGTTGTCCCGCTTGATGCGGGCCCAGGTCAGTTCCTGCGCGTATTCGAAGGTCTTGATCGTGTCCGGCGTGAAGCCGACACCGACGAAGGCCTTGTGGTTGTAGAACAGCAGCAGTCCGGCTTCGGCGTGCCCGGAAGGCTCCAGTGTGAGCTCCACCACGTAGGCACGGTCGCCCGCGCAGCAGGTCATCGGCGAACTGTCCGCCGGCGACGTGCCGGCGCCGGCCAGCAGCATGCCGTGGCCATCGCGGTGGACCCGCTGCATCTCGACAGGACGCGGTTCGTGGAACGACCACTGCACGCCGAAGCGGTCGGTGGAGAAATCGTCCGACAGTGCGAAGCCGGACGGACCGCTGCGCCCGCCGGCCGGTTTGCGCAGTGGCCGCGACAGGTCGCCGCCGGTGGCCACCGGCCAGCCATCCGCAGTCCAGGTCATCGGTTCCAGCAGTGTCTGGCGACCCAGCGTGCGGAAGCCGTTCTCGTAGCCGTGGTAGATCATCCACCAGTCGCCCGCCGGTGCCTCGACGAAGGTCGCGTGGCCGCGCGACCACCAGGGTTCGGCCGCCGATCGCGTGCGCACGATGGGATTGTGCGGACAGTTTTCCCACGGGCCGTGCACCGACTTCGAGCGCGCCACGATCACCATGTGGCTGGTGGGCGGGCCGGCGGTGCCGCCGACGGCGCTGACCAGGTAGAACCAGCCGTCGCGGCGCAGCAGCTTCGGTCCTTCCGGGGCGAAATCCTCGACCACCCAGTCTTCCGGGTACTGCCAGGGCGTGTAGGCATGCACCAGCTTGCCGTCGGTGGCCATGCCGTCGTCGGTCAGGCGGATCATGCGGATGCCGTTGACGAACAGGTAGCGCTTGCCGTCCTCGCCGACCACGTGGGCCGGGTCGATGCAACCGGGGATCTCGAGGTCCACCGGGTCGCTCCACGGGCCGGCGATGTGCTCGGCGGTGATCACGAAGATCGACCAGTCGCCACCGGCTTGCTGGGTCGGCAGGTAGATGTAGTAGCGGTCGTCGTGCTTGCACAGGTTGACCGCGAAGATGTTGCCCATCGGCTTGTGCAGGGCGGTGGCGACCGGTGTCCAGTTGACCAGGTCGGTCGAATGCCAGATCACCAGCCCGGGCGAGGTGGTGAACGGCGTGAACGTCATGTAGTAGTCGTCGCCGTCCCGGAGCACGGCGGGATCGGGATGGTCGCCGGCAACGATCGGGTTGAGGTAGCTGCCGTTGCCGAGATCGGCCATGCGCTGGTCTTCGGTACCCGGGCGCCAGTGCGGCTCGCGCCCGGCACATTGCGGGGCAGGGCCGCCGGCCTTGGCCATCCGCGCCAGGGGAATCGCGGCCGCGCCGGCCGCTGCAGCCTTGAACAGGTTCCGCCGTGCGAGGTTCGGCGCAGGCTCGGAGGAGGGGGCTGGATCGCCGGCGGTCGCGTCGAGACGATCGATGGGCATCTTCATGGGGTGTCCTTGGCGGTGCGGATGGCGAAAACGAAGGCGGCGGAACCGGCCGGCCGCGCGCCGGGATGCAGCACCAGCCCCTGGGCGGTGCTCTGCCAGCGCACCGGCGCGGACGAACCCAGCAGGCGCACGTCCTGCACGCGGTCATCGGGCGTGATGCTGTGGATAACCACGCTGCCGTCATCGGGCCAGGCCAGCTCGATGGCGTACACGGTGTCGTGGTTGCGGGTGAAGCGGAAATCGGCGGCCGTGTAGCTCGTCGCCAGTTTTTCCTTGAAGGCGCCGGCGGCCGTGGCCGTGGGACCTTCGCCGAACACGCGCCAGGGCTGGCTGTCGTAGATCGCCGCGCCGTTGGTCGCCAGCCACTGGCCGATGTTCAGCAACACGGCTTTTTCCTGCGGCACGATGCTGCCGTCCGGCTTGGGGCCGATGTCCAGCAGCAGGTTGCCGTTCTTGCTCACCACGTCGGCCAGCAACTGGATGATCGCCGTGGCCGAACGGTAGGTGTCGTGCTCCACGTAGCCCCAGGAGCTGTTGCTGATGGTGGTATCGGTCTGCCAGGGCGCCGGCTGGATGGCGCCGAGCTGGCCCCGTTCCACGTCCTGCACGCCGCTGCCGCTGGGCATCGCGTGCAGCTTGTAGTTCAGCACCACGCCGCCGCGCTGCGATCCGCGGTTGTAGTAGTAGGCGGCGAACCGGGCCAGCGCGTCGCGGAACGCGGGGTGGCCCACCCACCAGTCGAGGTAGACCAGGTCCGGCTGGTAGTACGCCTCCAGTTCGGTGGTGCGCGCCAGCCAGTCGTCGACGTAGGTCGGTGAAACATCGGTCCAGTCCTGCTGCAGGTCGAGGTCGCCGTCCTGCACGAAGTGGGGGACGGCGGGACCGTAGAAATCCGCGTAGGCCGGATCGTTCACGTCCGAGGAGATCCTGCGGCCGCGATCGAAGAACCAGTCGTGCTCGGCGCGATGCGAGGAGAGGCCGAAGCGCAAACCTTCGGCGCGTACGGCCCGTTCCAGCTCAGCCACCACGTCGCGCTTCGGACCCATCTTCGCGGCGGTCCAGCGCGACAGCCGGGAGTCGTACATGGCGAAGCCGTCCGAATGCTCGGCCACCTCGACCACGTAGCGCGCGCCGGCCTGCCTGAACAGCTTTGCCCAGGCCGCGGGATCCCAGTGCTGCGCCTGGAACCCGGCGATGAAGTCCTTGTAGCCGTGCTGCGCAAGCGGACCGTAGGTATCCACCTGGTGGGCGTGTTCGCGCGCCGTGCCGTCGTACATGTTGCGCGGATACCACTCGTTGGCGAACGCCGGCACGGCATACACACCCCAGTGGATGAAGATGCCGAACTTGGCGGCACCGAACCAGGCCGGCGCCTGGTAGTGCGCGAGCGACATCCAGTCCGGGCGGAACGGACCGGCCGCATCCCCTTGCGCGACCCTGGCCAACAGCGCCCGGCGCTCGGGGGCGTAGCGCGCAGTGGCACGCTGCCATGCCTGATCCATCTGTGCCGGGGTGAGTACGCCGGCGGTCGGTGCATCGGGATCGCCCGGCGGTGGTGCCGCCCGCGCCAGCAGAGGGGTCAGCAGGCACGCGGCCAGCGCGCATCCGGTGAACACGGCACGGCGAGGTTCGTGTCGGCAGATGGCATGCCGGAACAAGGGCATGGGAGCTCCTGGCGAAATGGCCAGTGCACGCTAGCAGCAAGCCTGCGCCCGCATGGCTGCTTGTGCGCTTGCATACGAAGAAACGTTAGCGCCCGGGGGCAATTTCGCAATCGTCGCCACGACGACGCCTTGGCTCGATCCGGCGGGTGAGGGGAGTCACAGCGAGCAGCACGAGGTACGCCGTGGACCGCGAGGCGAAACGATGCGCCACATCCCCGGTGCCGGAATGGTGTGTCGCTACAGCGCTGCGCGTTTTGGCACGGTCAGCGGTTCCGCAACGCCGGGAACGGCTTCGCCGGCCTGGACCGCTTCGGCAAACTGGCGCGGCGTGCAACCCAGTTCGCGACGGAATACCGCGTACATGTACTGCAGCGAGGTGAACCCGCTGCGCACCGCCACGTCGGCCAGCGGCACGGCGGCATCGGCGAGCATCTGCTGCGCGGTCTGCAGCTTGTGCTGCAGGATCGCCTGGTGGACGGTCAACTTGAGCTCGCGCTTGAAGTGCTCTTCCAGCAGGGTGCGCGACACGCCCACGTAATCGGCGACCTGGTCGGTCTTGATACCCAGGCAGGCGTACTGGCGGATGTGGTGAAGGGCGCGCATCACATGCGGATTGTTCATCGGCACGTGCCGGCTGCTGGCCTGCACGTTGATGCCCTTGGGCGGCACGATGATCCGTTGCTGGGGCAGACACCCGCCGTGCAGCATCTGGTGCAGCAGGCGGGCGGCGGTGTGCCCCATTTCCTCGGCGCCCTGGATCACCGAAGTCAGCGGGATGCGGCTGAGCAGCTGCGCCATCGGGTCGTTGTCGATGCCCACCACGGCGATCTCGGCCGGCACCGGGACATCGGCCACGATGCAGGCCTGCAGCAGATGACGGGCGCGTGCATCGGTGACCGCGATGATGCCGATCGGCTTGGGCAGGGCGCGCACCCAGTCCGCGATCGCTTCCTGGGCGACGCCCCAGCCGCCCGCGCTGGTGGGCGAGCCGCGGAACACCAGGCCTTCGAGATGATCGGCGCGGGTCATGTCGAGGAACGCCTGCTCGCGTTCCATCGCCCAGCGGTTGCCCGGCGTGGGCGGCAGCCCGTAGAAGGCGAAGCGCTGCAGGCCCTGGTCGATCAGGTGGTCGTAGGCCAGCCGCACGAGGCGTGCGTTGTCCGTGGCCACGTAGGGAATCCCGGCCGGATAGTTCGCCGGATCGGCATAGGAGCCGCCGACCGCGACCACCGGCAGCGGCATGCCGCAGAGGGTCTCGCCGACGACCGGGTCATCGAAGTCGGCAATGATGCCGTCGCCGCGCCAGTGGTGGATGCCCACCGTGCGGCTGCGGAAATCCTCCTCCATGAACAGGTCCCACTCGACCCGCGTGGACGTCAGGTAATTCCCGATGCCAGTGAGCACGTGACGGTCGTAGACCTTGTTCGCATTGAACAGCAGGGCGATGCGGTGAGGTGATGGCATGCGATACCACGATCTGCCGAGACGGCGTCTACTTGATGGCGTCGACGATACCTGTTGGTGGTTGGCGGCACATGCGGCAATGCCGCACGGAAAATGACGTGCCGCAATGACGGATTTCGCAATTGCAGCCCTCCGATGCCGGAAGCAGCATCGAACCGGGGTCGGGCCTGCGCGCCGCCCTGGACGGCGCCGGCGCATGCCTGCCGGCCTGTATCCGGACACATGAAAGGGTGAGGTGTCTTGAAGGTTGCGAAGACGAGTGCGCCACCCGCGGGAAGCGTGGGCGCCCCGGGACGGGAGGCGTCATGAGCGTCGTCGCCGGCCTGGACATCGGTACCCAGAGCGTCAAGCTGCTGGTCTACGACACCGCGCATCGCCGCACGCTCGCGATTCGTGCGCAGTCGCTCACGCTGGACGAGGGGCACGACGGCAGCCGCGAGCAGCACCCGGCATGGTGGATCACCGCGGCAGCGCAATGTTTCGCCGACCTGGATGCCGCAGTGCGCGACCGCATCGTGGCGATCGGGGTTTCCGGCCAGCAGCACGGTTTCGTTCCGCTGGATGCGGCAGGCGAGGTGCTCGCCCCGGCCAAGCTGTGGTGCGACACCAGCAGCTGGCGCGAGTGCGAGGAGATCATGGCTGCGGCGGGCGGCTACCGGCAGTGCATTGCGCTGGCGGGCAATCCGATCCTGGCCGGCTACACCGCATCCAAGCTGCCGTGGACGCGCAAGCACCGTCCCGACGTCTACCGCCGGCTGGCCAGCATCCTGCTGCCGCACGACTACATCAATTTCTGGCTCACCGGCGAACGCTGGATGGAATGCGGCGACGCCTCGGGCACGGGCTGGCTGGACGTGCGCACGCGCCGCTGGTCCGGCGCGATGCTCGCGGCCACCGACGCGGACCGCGACCTGTCCGCCTGCTTGCCGCCATTGGTCGACGCGCATTTGAGCGCGCCGATCGCGCCAGCCACCGCCGACGCACTGGGCCTGTCGCACGAGGTGCGGGTATCCGCCGGCGGTGGCGACAACATGATGGCGGCGATCGGCACCGGCAACGTGGCGCCCGGCATTCTCAGCGTGAGCCTGGGCACCTCCGGCACCTTGTTCGCCAGCACCGAACGCCCGCTGGTCGACGACGACGGCCTGTGGGCGGCGTTCTGCTCGTCCACCGGTGGCGGCCTGCCGCTGATCTGCACGATGAACTGCACGGTGGCCACCGGCGGTGTCGCCGAAGCCTTCGGTCTCGAGGCGGGCGAGGGCGACCGGCTGATCGAGGATACGACGCCCGGCGCCGAGGGCCTGCTGATGCTGCCGTTCTTCAACGGCGAACGCACCCCCGACCTGCCTTCGGCGCGCGCCAGCCTGCACGGCATGAGCCCGGGCAACTTCACCCGCGCCCATGTTTACCGTGCGGCGATGGAGGGCGCGACCTACGCGCTGCGCCAAGGCCTGGACGCCCTGTGCCGCGCCGGACTGGCATTCCAGGCGATCCGGCTGACCGGCGGCGGGGCGAACAGTGCGCCCTGGCGGCAGATGGTGGCCGACGTGTTCGGCCTGCCGGTGGAGATGCCCGTCCAGACCGAGGGGGCCGCCTTCGGCGCGGCCCTGCAGGCCCTGTGGGCGTGGCGGCATCACGCCAGCGACACCGGGGGCATCGAGGAGATCGCGCGCGAACACGTGGTGCTGGACGAGTCGCGGGCCGCATGGCCGGACGCCGGTCGCGCGCAGGCGTATCGCGAGCCCTACCAGCAGTTTCTCGACCAACTGACCGTTCTGCAGCAGGCCCATGCGGTCTCCGGCTGATCCGTCTCAAGCCATGCACATGCACAGGAATCGCACCCCATGAACACTCCCTTCGTCGGCAAGCGCGAATACTTCAGCGGCATCGGCCGCATCCCCTACGAGGGCGTCGCGTCCGACAACCCGCTGGCGTTCAAGCACTACGACGCGGACCGCAAGATCGGCGACAAGACCATGGCCGAGCACCTGCGCTTCGCGGTGTGCTACTGGCACACCTTCTGCAACGCCGGACACGATCCGTTCGGCCCCGGCACCCGTGTTTTTCCGTGGGATGCGGCCGGCGCGCCGCTGGCCCGCGCCGAGGCGAAGATGGATGCGGCGTTCGAGTTCTTCACCAAGCTGGGCGTGCCGTACTACTGCTTCCACGACATCGACATGGCGCCCGACGACGACGACGTGGCGGTATACGAAAGCAACCTCAAGCACATGGTGGCGCTCGCCAAGGAGCGCCAGCAGGCCACCGGCATGAAGCTGCTGTGGGGCACCGCCAACCTGTTCAGCCACCCGCGCTACATGAACGGTGCGGCGACCAATCCGGACTTCGACGTGGTCGCCCGTGCCGGCGTGCAGATCAGGGCCGCGCTGGAGGCCACGGTGGAGCTGGGCGGTGGCAACTACGTGTTCTGGGGTGGCCGCGAAGGCTACGCTTCGCTGCACAACACGCAGATGAAGCGCGAGCTGGACCACTTCGCGCGCTTCCTGACGATGGCGCGCGACTACGGCCGCAGCATCGGCTTCACCGGCAACTTCCTGATCGAGCCCAAGCCGATGGAGCCGATGAAGCACCAGTACGACTTCGATTCCTCGACGGTGGCGGGCTTCCTGAAGGCGCATGGCCTGGAGCGGGACTTCAAGCTCAACATCGAGGCGAACCACGCCACGCTGGCCGGGCACACCTTCGAGCACGACCTGCAGGTGGCCTCCGACCACGGCCTGCTCGGCAGCATCGACGCCAACCGCGGCAATGCCCAGAACGGCTGGGATACCGACCAGTTTCCCAGCGACCTGTACGACACGGTGGGGGCGATGCTGGTGGTGCTGCGCCAGGGCGGGCTGGCCCCGGGCGGCCTCAACTTCGACGCCAAGGTGCGGCGCGAGTCGACCGATGCCGAAGACCTCTTCATGGCCCATATCGGCGGCATGGACGCGTTCGCGCGAGGCCTGGAAGTGGCGCACGCGCTGCTCACGCAGTCGCCGCTGGAGCAGTGGCGTGCCGAACGCTACGCCAGCTTCGAAGCCGGCACCGGCCGCGCGTTTGCCGATGGCAAGTTGAGCCTGGATGATCTGCGCGCGCATGCCATGGCGCGTGGCGAGCCCACGCAGCGCAGCGGCAAGCAGGAGCGCTATGAGAACCTCGTCAACCAGTACCTGGTGCGGGTGTAGGCAAGTCGGCGCTGCAACGGAACAGGCGAGGGGAGATCCGATCGTGGAAATGCACAGCGCGACATTCGATACCGGCGGTTCGCTCGAACAGTCGGAAAACACGCGGCTGATCGTCCAGATCAGTTGCGTGGCCACCCTGGGTGGCTTCCTGTTCGGCTTCGACAGCGGCGTGATCAACGGCACGGTGGACGGGCTGAAGCAGGCCTTCCATTCAACCGCGGCCGGCATCGGCTTCGAAGTCGCCTCGATGCTGCTGGGCTGCGCCATCGGCGCGTTCTTCGCCGGACGCGCGGCCGACTACCAGGGGCGGCGCACGGTGCTGATCGCCGCGGCGATCCTGTTCCTGCTGTCGGCCTTGGGAGCCGGCGCCGCGCCCAGCGTGGTGTTCTTCGTGGCGGCTCGCCTGGCCGGTGGTTTCGCGGTGGGCGCCGCCAGCGTGATCGCTCCGGCGTACATCGCCGAGGTGGCTCCGGCGCGCTATCGCGGGCGCCTGGCCACCATGCAGCAGGTGGCGATCATCAGCGGTCTGTTCTGCGCCTTCCTCAGCAACTACCTGCTGGCGCGAGCGGCGGGCGCGTCCACCGAGGCACTGTGGCTGGGGCTGGATGCCTGGCGCTGGATGTTCTGGATGCAGGTGCTGCCCTCAAGCCTGTTCCTGGTCTCGCTGACCTTCATCCCGGAGAGTCCGCGCTTCCTGGTGATGCGCAAGCGCGAGGCGGAGGCGCAGGCGGTGCTGGTGCGGCTGTACGGCGAGGCGACCGCGCGCACGAAGCTCGCCGAGATCGGCGGCTCGTTGGCGCAGGATCGTCATCGTCCCAAGCTTTCCGACCTGGTCGACAAGACCACCCGGCGCATGCATCCGATCGTGTGGGTCGGCATCGGGCTGGCGGTGCTGCAGCAGCTGGTGGGCATCAACGTGGTGTTCTACTACGGCGCCGTGCTGTGGCAGGCGGTGGGCTTCTCCGAGAGCGACGCGCTGCTGATCAACGTGGTGTCGGGCGCGCTGAGCATCGCGGCCTGCCTGGTCACCGTGGGCCTGGTGGACCGCATCGGTCGCAAGCCGCTGCTGTGGATCGGCTCGCTGGGCATGACGGTGTCGCTGGCGCTGGTGGTGTGGGCGTTCGCGCAGGCACACATCGATGCAGCAGGGAAGCTTGCGTTGCCGCCACCGATGGGCACGCTCGCGCTGGTGGCGGCCAACGTCTACGTGGTGTTCTTCAACATGTCGTGGGGCCCGGTGATGTGGGTGATGCTGGGTGAGATGTTCCCCAACCAGATCCGCGGTTCCAGCCTGGCCGTGTCCGGCGCCGCGCAATGGATCGCCAACTTCGCCATCACCATCAGCTTCCCGTTGCTGCTGGCCGGTATCGGGCTGGCGCCTACCTATGCCATCTACGCGGTGGCCGCGGCGTTGTCGACGGTGTTCGTGCTTCTGTGGGTCAGGGAGACGCGCGGCAGGGAATTGGAGCAGATGTGATGGCGGGCGGGCGCGGGCCAAAAGGAGTGCATCACGTCCTCCGGCCCGGGCTCCTGGTGCCCGGCGGGGCACGGCAGCCCGTGCCGGGGTGCTTCGGGGCAGTCGGCGTAACCGGCCTTCCTGCCGGCTGCGTTCCGCATCGTCTGGGGGGCGTGACTTGAGCTATGCCTTGCTCCTGATGGGAGAGAATTTCCTGGTCGCCGGGCAGCCCGGTTTGCGGGGTTTCTTCATTACCCGAGGGATCGATGCCTCAAGCGAGGAGATCGCGAAGGCCGAGGCCATCGCCGCGGTCATGGCCGATGCCCAGCTTTCTCGAGCGGCCTCCGTCGAGCCCACGGTGACGGTCAAGGCCATTCACCCGATTGCGGAGTCAAGCCACGTGAGAGAGACGAGATATTTCTTCTTTCCGATGGCAGCGACCCAGCATGAGCAAACCCTTCGCGCGTCGTGACGGTGGTGGATGAACGGCTCCCATTGCGTGTCGACCGGAGCGGGAGGGGGCACCTTCCGTGCGGTGGCCGCAGGTGTTGGCGGGGTGATCGGTGCCTGGGCGGGTATCCGGTTGCACGCCGGCCTCCAGGAGAGCGGGCGACGTGAACGTGGCAGCAGGCGGATGACGCTGGTCGGGAGATTGCGCCGGTGCCGCTCTGATGGGGCGACGGCGGGCCCATCCGGAATGGCCGTCGTGAATCGCGCACCCACCCTGCGTGGATTTCCGGGCGAAGAGTAGGGCGCAAACGGGCGCCATGGAGTGGAGGACAGTGATGCGGATCGGACTGGTCTTTTTGATCTTCACCATGATGGCTACCCAGGCCGTGGCCGGGACATGGCCAGACGGCAGGCGGGCAGCCGTGGTGCTGACCTATGACGATGCACTCGTCTCACAGCTGGACATCGCGATTCCGGCGCTCGACGCCGTTGGCCTCAAGGGAACATTCTTCCTGATCGGCAGCAAGATCGGGCCGGAGCAGGTTTCGCGCTGGCGGTCTGCCGCGGCCGAAGGGCACGAGCTCGGCAACCACACCATTCGCCATGCCTGTCCGCAGGCCAACTATCCACCGGCAAAAAGCATCGACACCAGCGAAGCCTCCGATGTCGACACCATGCTGACGGAGATCCGCACGATGAACACGATGCTGACGGCGATCGACGGCAGGCCGCAGCACAGCTATGCCACACCCTGTGGCCAGCATCTGGCCGGAGGCATCGACTATCTTCCGGCGCTGCGCGCGAGCGGACTGGTCCGTTACACCCGCTCGGCAGACCCGTCGGAACGTCCTTTCGATCCGATGGATGTGCCGGCCCGCTTTTTCCCCTCGAACGCAACGGGCGCCGATCTGATTGCCGCCGTCAAGGATGTCGAGCGCAGGGGCGGGATGATCGTGCTGGGTTTCCACGGTGTGGGCGGCGATTACCTCGCCGTGTCCGCGCAAGCCCATGCTCAGCTTCTTGCCTATCTCAAAGCCCATTCCGACACGATCTGGGTGGCGCCGTTCTCGACCGTGATGGATTACGCCACCAGCCATCCGGATCATTGACGACCGGCCCGGCATGAGCTTCCGGGTTCGCGGGGATCCCGCGAAGCAGGCTTCGGGGGCAGGGTCGATCGACCATCACGGCCCGGTGCATGGGGTGTCGGCACGGGTATGACCGGGTGGCGCATTCAAGCTGTCCCACAGCGTGCGTCGCTTGCCTTGCACCGCGGGTGCCCATCGCAGTTCCTGGTCTTGCGCGCGCTGATCCCGCCTGGTGATTCGTTGCGATATTGGCCAACCCGAATTGCGATTATTCGTCAGGTCGCGAAGATGAGAAGGAAGACCCTGCCAGGGGTGACAGAATGCGGTCGGCGACGGTGAATTGCGAGGCATCACCGCGGGGGTGCGGGACGGACATCGGCGATGGAAGAGCGATGGGAAGGTCCCGCCTGGCGGATTTCCGAAACGGCATCGGCAGCATGATCGGGAGCGCGACATCGCATGATGCATAACCTGTTTTCGTACGGACTTTGTGCGTTGCTTCTGGGTGCGTCGTTGAACGTCGCGGCAGCGGCGCAGGATGCACCACTCGTGCTGCAGCGGGACGGGCGGACCATTTCACTCGAGCCCTACGCGCCAAACATTCTGCGGGTGACGTTCGGCGTCGATCGCGCGGCCGTGATGCATCCGCCCGGATACGGATTCGAGGCCGAACCCTCGGCCAAGGGGTGGACGCATACGCGCGACGCAGCAGGCGGCGACGTGTTCCGTTCGGAGAAGATGGTGGTACGGGTGGCGCCCGGGAAGCTTGCGCCTGACGAACTCCCCCAGCGCATGCCCCTGGACGCGCTGAACCGCCAGCTGCGCGAGAAGTACTTCGGGGGGTGGAAGGATCCGAACACCTTCAACGACGCGCTGCGGATCACCGACGCCGCAGGCAAGACGCTGCTGCGCATGCGCACATGGACGATGGTGCCCGAGGCGACGCAGTCGGATGCAGGCACAAAAAGCTTCCTTGTCGGCGCCACCTTCGAATCGCCCGCCAACGAGCATTACTACGGGCTCGGACAGCAGCAGAAGGGGTGGATGGACCTGCGCGATCACGAGGTCCATTGCTGGCACGACTATTCCGCGCTGGGTGGCGAGAGCGTCTGCGTTCCCTTCATGGTGTCGAGCCTGGGCTACGGCCTGGTCTGGGACAACCCTTCGAAGACCACCATACGGCTCGGCTTCAACGGCCAGAACGTCTGGTCATCGGACGTGGGCGATCGCGTCTCCTATTTCGTCATTGCGGGAAGCAGCGCCGACGAGATCTACCAAGGTTATCGTCGGCTGACGGGCGTGACGCATCTGCTGCCCCGGCAGGTCTACGGCTACATCCAGAGCAAGGCGATCTACCCGACGCAGGAGCAGCTCCTGGCCGTTGCCGACGAGTACCGCCGGAAGCACCTGCCGCTGGGCGTGATGGTGGTCGATTTTCTCAACATGACCAGGCAGGGAAACCTGGACCTGGATCCGACGCGTTGGCCGGATCCCGCCGCCATGAACCGGCACCTGCATGCGATGGGTGTGGGCACGCTGCTGAGCGTATGGCCGCACTTCTCGAAGGGGTCGAAGTTCTACGACATGCTCGCCAGCAAAGGCTGGCTGGTGCATACGCCGGATGGCGTGCCGGATCCGGGCGGCTTCAAGGCGGTCATCGGACCGAACATCGACACCACGAATCCGGCCGCGGCAAAGTGGTTCTGGCAGGAAATCCGCGATCGCTACATCAAGCCGTATGGCTTCGACTACCTGTGGCTCGATGAAACGGAACCGGACATCGACCCGGCAAAGGACGTGTTCTGGATCGGCTCGGGCAGACGCTTCTACAACGTGTATCCGCTGTTTCATACCGCCGCTGTGTACGACGGATTCCGGCGCGATTTCGGCAACAGCCGAAGGGTGATGATTCTCGCGCGTGCGGCCTACCTCGGCGCGCAGCGCAACGGCACGGTCTTCTGGTCCAGCGATATTTTCGCGACCTGGGACATGCTCAAGCGATCCATTCCGGCGGGGCTCAATTTCACCGCGACGGGGTTGCCGTACTGGGACACGGACATCGCGGGCTTTTTCTCGCCCCTGATTCCCGCCGACTACCACGCGGCGCACAAACCCTTGATCGACGGCTCCGACGTGCGCGACACGATCGGAAACTACGAAGACTATCCCGAGCTGTTCGTGCGCTGGTTCGAATGGGGTGCCTTTCAGCCGGTGATGCGTGCGCACGGCGAAAGAAACCACAACGAAGTGTGGTCCTACGGCAAACAGGCCGAACCGATCCTGGCGAAATACCTGAAGCTGCGCTACCGGCTATTGCCATACACGTATTCGGCGGCCTATCGCAGCTACCGGACGGGCGCGCCGTACATGCGTGCGCTGTTCATGGATTTTCCGGGCGATCCGAACGTGGCTAACATCCCCGACGAATACATGTACGGTCCCGCGTTCCTGGTCGCTCCGGTTACCGAGCAAGGCGCCACCCACCGCACGGTGTATCTGCCGGCAGGCTGCGACTGGTACAACTACTGGACGAACCAGCGCCTGCACGGCGGGCAGACGGTCGACGTGGATGCACCCATCGATACGCTGCCGCTGTTCGTGAAAGCAGGGAGCATCGTGCCGATGGGCTCGGACGAAGGTGGTGTCCAGCAAACGCAGAAGATCGTGTCGGTCAGGGTGTACCCGGGAGCGGATGGCAGCTTCACGCTTTTCCGTGACGACGGGACGTCCTACAACTACGAGCAGGGCAAATACTCGCTCACCCGGCTGATCTGGGACGATGCCGCCCATCGACTGCGGCATGAGGGGGCACCGGCATGGAGCGGGCCGGATTCGGCCGTCGTGTCCGTCGTAGGCGATGCGCCTGCCACACCTTCCAACTGACGCGGCACCCACAGATCCGAGCTGCACTCCGAGCCCCCTCGAGAACGCGCATCCGGCCATCCCGGCGCGCCAGCACCGGAGAGGCCATGGCTAGCGGCAGCACGTGATGCGGATTCGCTCGACACGCAAAGGCTGCGCGCCCGTCATTACGGTAACTGCCAGCTGTACGGGGATGGCCGGTCAGCACGCAGCTAAGTGGTCCATAAGGATCCGGACGTATCCATGAACCATGCGAGTCGAAACGATGGGTGATGTCGATCGTTCGCTCGATGCGGTGGATCGACCGGCTGGATCCTCCGATCGCACGACGCACACAAGCCGGACATCGATACAGAGTCGACGGAGGTGGGTCATGGTCAAGCGCCTGGCTGCAAACAAAATGTTGATCGCAATGGTTGTTGCGACCCTTTGCGCCGTGCCGTTGGGCGCATCGGCCCATGATCATTGGGATCATGGGGACCGGTATCGGCACGAATGGCACCATGATGACCGGCATGGCGATCGCGACGACTGGCACGGTGATCGCGATGACTGGCACCGTGATCGCGGCGATTGGCATCGCGGTGGCGACCGGTGGCGGCATGACGACGACAGGGATGGTGGCCGCTGGATAGCGGGTGCGCTCGTGTCCGGTGCAGTGGAAGGCCTCATCGACAATGCCGTGGCTCCGGCACCCCGTTACTACGAAGCGCCGCCAAGGGTGGTCTATCGTCGTCGGGTGATCTATCGGGAGGCGCCGGTGGTCACGCGGACCATCGTCTACGGTGCACCTTACGGATCGCGCGACGACGACGATGATGATGGTGACTGAGCCTTGCGGTTCGGTTCGAGAAGAGCCCGGCCCCGGCCGGGCTCTTCGGTAACGGACCGACGAAAAGCGCATGCGATATCTGTCCACACTGACGACAACCGACAAGCTGTTCGCCATCGCTCTCGTGCTCAAGGCCGCCGATGCCCTGGGAGAGGTGGCAGGTTGCTTGTGGCTGCTGCTGATCGATCCACAATGGCTGAAGGACAGGGTGGCCGCCATCGTGGCACCCGAGCTGCGCGAGGATCCTCGCGATTTTCTCGCCGTGCACGTCCTGCACTGGGTGGCCCACCTCAGGCAGCACGCCATGCTGTTCGCGGCCGCGTACCTGCTTTCGCACGGCGTGGCGAAGCTGATCGTGCTGGTGGGGATCGTGCGCGGCCGACTGTGGGCCTACCCGGGACTGATCGCGCTGACCGCGCTGTTTGCGGCCTACCAGCTGTACCACATGGCCGTGACGGGCCTGTCGGCCGGCTATCTCGCGCTGACGCTGTTTGATCTGCTGATCATCGCTCTCACCGCCGTGGAGTACGCCAAGCTGCGCTCGCCTGGCTCGGCCAATCTTTGTCTTGGACGAAGCTGATCCAAATTGGAGTGATCAGGGTGCGTTATCGGGGGTATGACATTTGGGGACGGAGGTTCCCTCGGCAATATCCGATTCGATGCCATATCCGTGAGCGCCGTGGCTTCGCCCGCGACGCTCACGGATGACCACTACGTCATAGCTTGGTGACGATCTGCCGGTGCATCGGTGCGAGCTTCGCCAGCAGCTTGTTCTGCGCGCGGAAAGGGATGTCGTGCTTGTTCATCGCGCTCTGCAGATCCTGCACGAGGGCGTTGAACGCGGCCCGATTGACATCCATGCCGCGGTGGGCCGAGGCCATGTCTTTGCCGGTATAGGTGCACGGCCCGTCGAGAATCACGCAGAACTGGTCCACCAGTTCCGCCTTGATGTGATCGCGATCGGCGTTCTCGAAGTAGGGGCGGGTGACCGGATCGGCCACCAGGTTGTCCATGAAGTCGTTCATCAGCGCGACCAGGCCGGGCTTGCCGCCGAACTGCTCGAACACCGGCTTGAGCGCCGGGTCGCGCGGTGCCGACGGGTAGGCGTCCGCATTCGCCGCGGGCCGGGCGGCCGGCATCGCGTCCTGCGCCGCGGCCAGGCCGCCGATGCACAGGCCGGCGGCCAGCAGCAGGGTGGAGATCATGATCTTGTACATGGTCGGAATCCTCGAAGATGGTTGGGGGTCAGAAACCGACCTGCACGGAGGCATACAAGCCGCGCTGGTTGTCCTTGATGACGACGTTGCCGAGATGCGCGTAGGCGAGGGTCACGGAGACGTTCTTGGTCGGTGCCCACGCCACGAAGGCGTCGTACCAGTCGTTTTCGTGTGCGATGCCCAGGTTGTCCGGCTTCTGCCGGTACTCCGCGCCGACCGCCCAGTTGCGGCTGAGCAGGTACGCCAGCGACCCCTCGAACTCCGCCTGGTAGCTGTCGTGCCGGTCGCCGCCGAAGCCGAGGATGCCGATCTGGTTGGCCTTGGTGAAACGCAGCGTGGCGTTCACCAGCACGCTCTGCGACAGGTACAGCTTGGTCGCGCTGACGTAGTAGTCGATGCCGTGGTCGCTCTTCGCGCCGATCGCATGCAGGATCGCACCCTGGTTGTTCTTCTTGTACTGCGCGCCGACCGAGACCTGCGGCACCCAGGAGTCCTGCTCCAGCACGGCATCGCCGAACAGCCGGACCTTCACCCCGACCACGTTCTGGCGGAAGGTGAACCCGCGACCGAGGCCCAGCGCGGCGCCGACGTCCTCGGTATTGAAGCGCTGCTGCGCCACCGAGAACTCGACCCGGTTGTCGATGCCGACCAGCGCGCCGGCGTCGTCCAGGTGGTAGTCCTGCACGTTGACGCGGGTGTAGAACGCGTTGGCGCCGATCTGGTCCTGCGTGCCGTATCCGCCGATCACCGCCCAGGGGGTCAGGCCGCCGCCGGCAGCGCCCTCGATCTGCGAGACGCCGCCGGTGAGCAGCAGCTTGCCGCTGATGTTGGCCGGTGAGGCGTCGCTGTCGCCGGCGAGTGCCGGAAGCGAGATGAGACCACCGGCCAGCAGCAGGGCGCCGGCCAGCCATCGGGTGTTCCTTCGATATGGATGCATCGTCGTGTTCTCCGTCGAAGGCGCGACAACCGCGCCCCTACCGGCCGGTACGAGACGAAAACGCCGAGGGATGCAAACGACTTTGATTCACGGATGACGAGCGACATGCCAGGTGCCATTGATCCCATCACCGAGCGTGCTGCCCGTTGCCGTGTCGCCGGCGTATCGGTAGAGCGGATGGCCGCGCCAGGTCCACTGCCGCGCGCCGTCGGCACGCACGATGACACCGTAGCCCTCCGGCGGCTTGGCATCGGCGGTGGCGAGGAACGGCGGCCACAGGCGGGCACAGACGCCTTCGCAGCGACTGGGTCCGCCCCGGCCGTCGCGGTCGTAGGTATAGAGCGTCAGGCCGTCGGCGCTGACCAGCCGGTGCGAGGCGTCGGCATGCGGTGCCGTTGCGGTCTGCGCGACCGCCAGCGAGGCGCAGGTGCACAGCGCGCACCACAGCGCGCCAGTGATCCAGATCCGGGCGTTCATCCACTGTCTCCTGATGTAGGCAGGCAGAGGCCTGCTTTAGCAGCTACGAGACCCGTGGACGCCGGGATGCGGACAAGCCGCTATTCCGTCGCGCCGGTGCGCCGACGCGAGGGACGACACGGCGCTTGGCAATAGCGAAATGAGGGATGCCCTGATGCGCCGTCGGCGAGACCCGGCGGGGTTCGGACAAGCCCACGGCGCCGCACTCAGGAATCGAGCGGGTGCCTGGGGTTCGCGAGGGGCGCCTGGATCGCCCCACCGGAGGTATCGAGCAGGCCCTTGGCGATCACCGGCCCGGTCGGCTGCCCGGTCGGCGATCCACCTGGCGGCTCCACCGACACCGCAAGCGCCGCACCCGGACCAAAGCTCGCCAGCAGCCGCGGGGCCAGCGACAGCGTGACCGGTGCGTCGCCACCGATCATGCCCACGGCGATCGGGCGCTGCCCTTCGGGAATCAGCCAAAGCTCCGGGGCGCGATCCTTCGCGATCGCCTGCGGTCGCGTCGGCACGATGACGACGCGGTGGTGGTCCAGATCCACCGTCGCCGTCCAGCCCACCTGGCCGTCGCCCTGGGTGATGGAGGAGGCGAGATAGGACGGCGTCGTTCCGGATGGCCTCGGGCCCGCCAGCAGCAGGACGAGGCAGGCCGCGGCCAGCACGCTCGCGCCCAACCCGAGCCCTTGCCAGAAGCGCAGATTGTTCCACCAGCGGGGACGGACGGCCTCGGGCGTGGCGCGGCGGGCCACCATTGAAGACGGCTCCAGCGCCAGCTGCTGGCGGATGCGATGCCACACGTACTCGGGCGGATCGACAGGCGCGCTCTCGGCAATGAGGGGCAGCAGCCGGCGCTGCCAGAGTGCTACGGCGGTGGCGATCGCATCGCTGGAAGCCATGTCCCGCTCCACCTCGGCACGGGCGTCGGCGTCCAGCACGCCGAGCACGTATTCGGCGTAGCGCAGCTGTGAGTTGCTATCGTCGGTCGGTGTGTTCATAGGTCAAGGCACGTGCGGAGCTGCAACAGGCTGCGACGGATCCAGCTTTTCATGGTGCCGAGGGGCACCTGGCTGCGCGCTGCCAACTCGTTGTACGTGACGCCGGAGAAAAAGGCTTCACGCACCGCGCGCCGCTGCTGCGGCTGGAGCTGGTGAAGGCACTTGCGGAGGCGAAGGTACTCCTGCGTCTGTTCCGCGCCGTCCGCCGGATTGGGGTCATCGTCCTCGAGGTGGTCCACCAACTCCGGATCTTCGAGCAACTGCTCCCGGCGCTGCCGCAGCCGGTCGATGGCCTTGTTGCGGAACAGGGTGCCAAGCCACGTTCCCGCGCTCGCCTTGGCCGGGTCGAACGAGGAGGCGCGATGCCACACCGTCACCCACGCCTCCTGCAGCACTTCCTCGGCCTCTTCGCGCTCGCGCAGCATGCGGACACAAACGCCGAAGAGCCGGGGAGAGGCGAGCCGGTAAAGCTCTGCGAATGCCGCCTGATCGGCGTCGGCGGTCTTCGCGAGCAATTCGCCAAGCAGGGTCTGCTCGGGCGTACGGTTGGGCAGCATCAGCGGGTATCCATCTGGGGGCGATCGACTCAGGCACGACGCAAATCAAGCTGAGCCAGGCAGCCGAAGCTGGTTCAGACATATACGTGGTGCCTAGGGCTCGAGGCTTACGTCCCCAACGCTGATTTGGATGAGGTGCTTGCCGGACAGACACGACATTTCGGCATGCGTAGCACGATCAGTCGACGCGTTTTTTGCTTAGTGGAGGAACCCTGAGCCCGCATAGGGCAGGGGGATCAGCCCGTGTTATCGGGGGCAGAGACCCGCTCCCGATCAGAGATGAAATCGGGCGCGTGCTGCGCTGGCTCTTTGCACTCGAATGGTGGAAAAGCGGCAAGCGGGGGCAATCAGTGGCGGCTCAACCGATCGTCCAGACCCAACCCGCCCCGCGCAGCGGCACGGGCACGTTCGACATCCTCCGGGTCCACCACGTCGACCGTGGGCGACATGGCCGGGTTGGGGCGCGGCGCGTCCTCGTCGCTGGTGCATACATGCCCGGCGCCGGAAGCAAGCAACATCCCACGCAGCGCGTCCTCGTCGAGGTCGCAGGGCAGGGCGACGAACAGCCGGGTACGCCCCTGCAGCGCGGGATCCCGCACGGCATCGGTCATGCGCACGCCGGACGCGCGCCTGGCTGTGCCGGGATAGGCCGGCGTGTCCAGGCGCTCGCGCACGACCGTGGTGGGCGCGTGCGAACTGGCGGCCGGGTACATGCCGCGCTCGTCCAGTTCAAGGAACAGGTGGTCGAGTGCCACACCACAGGAAGCGAGCCGGTCAGCCGCCGCGGCGGCGAGCCACTGCTGATCGAACTCGGCGATGATGGATGAGTGCATGGCTATCCTCCACGGATGCGCTCGAAAGGCAGGCAATCCCGATGACCGCCCATCACCCGCCGATCGTGACAGCGGCCCGCCGTAAGTGGCGTGAAGAACGCCCGCCCGGATTCAGGTGATGCCGCCGCTGCCGCAAGCAGCGGCAGGCCGGAGAAGCCGTGGAAGTACCCGGCCGACAGGATGAAGCGGAACCTGCAGATCCCGTTGATATATGCCGGCTACGGGAGAAATGGCCTCGGCGAGGTCGACAAGATTCGGCACACCCGCGGGTCGGCAGGGGTTATCGCAGCTGCGGAAGGGTCGAAGTGCACAGCAACCGGTTAGCCGCCGGTCGCTGCGCTCGGATGCCCCGACGCTCCCCTGGCCAGCACACGCACGCGCTGGGCGAGGAAGTCGAAATAGCGCTCGATGTAGCTGATGCCGTTTTCGCGGTCGATCAGGTAGGGGTTCATCAGGGTGTGGCGCAGGATCAGCAGGCGGTCGGCTCCGTCGTCGCCCAGCGTGACGGGATCGAGCCCGAGCGCGTCGAGGATGCGTGCGGTCTCCGCCGGTCCCAGCAGATCCGGGCGCAGGCTGGTCACCGAGCCGAAGAACTCCTTGAGTTGCAGGGGATGCGTCGGGTCGATGCGCAGTTCGTCGTGTAGTGCGCGCAGAAAGGTGTTGGCGCTGTCCACGCGCGTGTTGCCTGTCGGATTCAGGGCCAGGCACACCAGGTTGCTGTCGGGTGCGAACGGCACCAGTACGCGGGCGCAGCCGGCCAGCTCCAGTGCCAGCCGACTGGCGCCAGCGCAGAAGGCCTCGGCGGCGCGTACCGTGGCGCGCGGCAGGCGGCCGAACTGGGTGTGGTCGAGCGGCAGCACCTTGTGCATGACGTACACCGCGGCGGCCGCGGCGCCGGATTTGGAGCCCTCCGGGATGTACTGGCCCAGGCTGCGATAGCGCGTGAGGTAGTCGCCGGTCGCCTCGCCGTGGAATACGTAGTCGGCGCGCTCGGCCAGAAGCGCCATCGCGCGGTGGTCGCGGCAGACGAAGGCACCGCTGCCGTAGGGCAGGTAGCCGAGCTTGTGCGGGTCGACCGTGATGGAGTCGGTATCGCCCAGCGCGGCGAAGGCGGCGTGCACGGCGGGCGAAGGGAAGGCCACGTAGTCGGCCGCCACTTCCTCGCGGTTGCGCAGCGAGCCGTCCTCACGGCGGAACAGGGTGGCGAGGTAACCGCCCCAGGCGGCGTCCACGTGCACGGCGAAATCCAGCCCGGCACGGCGGCTCTCCTCGCGCGCGGCGAGCACGGCGTCGATCGGGTCGATGGTGCCGTACTCGGTACCACCCAGCACCGCCACCGCCATCAACACGCTCTGCCGCTCGCGGGCAAAGCGGGCCAGGGTGTCGCGCAGCGCGTCGGCATCCAGCCGCATGCCGGTGGTGGGCACGAGTTCGAGCTGGTCACGGCCCAGCCCCAGCAGTTTCGCTCCCTTGCTCCACGAGTAGTGGGCGGTGATCGGCACCAGCACCTTGGGGACATGGAGACCGGGGTGCGTGGCGAAGAAATCCACCAGGCCGCGTTGCTCGATGCGCTCGCGTTCCACCCGCGCGATCCAGCGCCTGCGCTCGACGGGTGCTTGCGCGGCCAGCCAGCCTTGCCAAGTCTCCAGCAGGGCGATGCCCTCGGCCTGCGGCAGGTTGAACGCGGTCCAGTCGTCCCCGGGCAGCTCGAGATCGGGCACCTGCGCCGCGCGCAGGGCCACCGGGAAGGCCTTGAGCGCCAGCGCGAGACGCAGCGCCTGGTAATTGGCCAGCGTGCCACCGGAGGTGAGGTGGCCGAAGGCGCAAGCCGGCTGCGCGGGGTCGTGCGGATAGCCCAGCATGCGCGCCAGCTGCAGGCCGGCCTGCACCTCCATGTCGACGGTGACCGGCGCGGCATCCTCGCTGACGTTGTTGGGGTTGTAGGGCAGGGTGAGCATCTGCGCGGCAAGCCCGGGCAGCAGCAGGTCGCTGGCCATGTGGCCGATGTAGCGCGGGCTATGGAACGGCACCGATTTCTTCAGCTGCGCGGAGAGCAGGTGCAGCTCGCGCCGCATGCGCGACTCGAAGGCGAGGTAGTCGGGATGCCGCGCGGCGGCGGTGCCGATGGCCGGCGGATCCTCCGGATGGAAGTTGCGTCGCCAGTACACATGGTCGCGCAGAAACTCCACCAGCAGCTTTTCCAGCAGGGCGTCGTTCTCGCCATAGGGGCCGAGGAAGCAGGCATCCAGCGTGTGGTCGCGCGGTTCGTTCGCGGGGAGGGGCGAAGCATTCATGGGAACTGTCCATGCGCCGCGGGTGGCGGCACCAGGGGCGGGGTGTGACATCGGTGCTGGTGTTGGCGGATGAATGAAGCATCGGCGCAAGGGAGGTGCCTTGCCCTGATTTGCGTCATTTTTCGCAGCCATCGCCACTCGTTTGCGGGGCCGCGACTGCGAGAGCGGAGCCGGGCAAAGGCCGATCGCTGACCAGCGGCACCAGCACGCGGCCGGATGACCTGGTCGCGTACTTCAAGCCGCGCATTGAGGGCCAGCCATGGACCGCGCCGGCCTACGACAGCCGGCCGGTGCTGTCCGACCCCGAGGTCTATTGCATCGCCGCCGAGAACGGCCGGTGCAGCTGCATGACGGAGCAGGGCACGCGCTACGAGATGGACAAGAAGATCTGTCGATCGATCGCAGCGAACTGGGTCTACAACTCGTCCAGGCGCCCTGCCAGCAATCCCCGGCAGGGACAGCAGGCCAGCCAAGCGAACCAGCCGCAGCAGGTGCCGCAAGACTCTACGAGCGGGGCCGGGGCCTCTGGTGGCTCAACGGGCTGGCCGGGTGGGGTCGGAGCGCCGTCCTACAGGGCGTGTCCTAGATTTTGTGTAACCGGGTCCCAGGCAGGACACTGCCGCCAGACCCGGAGAGACCATGAGTCCACGCAAACACGAGGTGCCCGACGAGCTGCTTAGCAGCCTGTTGGCGAACTACAAGAAGCCCGAAGACCTGATCGGCGAGAACGGCCTGCTCAAGCAGCTGACCAAGCTGCTGGTCGAGAAGGCGCTGGATGCGGAGATGACCGAGCACCTCGGTCACGATAAGCACGAGCCGGTGGCCAACCCGGCCGGCAACACCCGCAACGGCCGCAGCCGCAAGACGCTCAAGGGCGAGTTCGGCGAGCTGCCGATCGAGATCCCGCGCGACCGGCACGGCAGCTTCGAGCCGAAGCTGATTCCCAAGCACCAGACTCGCTGGAGCGGCTTCGACGACAAGATCCTGTCGCTCTACGCCCGCGGCATGACGGTGCGCGAGATCCAGGCGCACCTGGAAGAGATGTATGGCACGGAGGTCTCGCCGAGCCTGATCTCCTCGGTCACCGATGCAGTGATCGACGAGGTGAAGGCCTGGCAAGGCCGGCCGCTCGATCCGGTGTATCCGATCGTCTACCTGGACTGCATCCATGTGAAGGTGCGCGAGGGCGCGGTGCGGGTGAAGGCGGTCTACCTGGCCATTGGCATCACCATGGCCGGCGAGAAGGAGGTCCTTGGGCTGTGGCTGGCGCAGACCGAGGGCGCCAAGTTCTGGCTGCAGGTGGTGACCGAGCTGCGCAACCGCGGGGTGCAGGACATCTTCATCGCCTGCGTCGACGGCCTGAAGGGTTTCCCCGAAGCGATCGAGACCGTATTCCCGCACACGACGGTGCAGTTGTGCCTCGTACACATGGTGCGGCACAGCCTGAACTACGTGTCGTGGAAGCGACGGCCGGAGGTGGCCGCCGACCTCAAGCGCATCTACACCTGTGCCACCGCCGAGGAGGCCGAGCAGCGGCTCGCCGAGTTCGAGGCCCGCTGGGACAAGGAATACCTGCCGATCGGGCAGTCCTGGCGACGCAACTGGCCGCGCCTGATCCCGTTCTTCGACTACCCGCCAGAGATCCGCAAGGTGATCTACACGACCAACGCCATCGAGTCGGTGAACATGAGCCTGCGCAAGCTGACCAAGCACCGCGGGGCCTTCCCGAGCGACGAGGCACTGGTGAAGCTGTTCTATCTGGCCCTGCGCAACATCAGCAAGAAATGGACGCTGCCGATCCGTGATTGGAAGGCCGCGCTCAACCGCTTTACGATCCAGTTCGAGGAACGACTCCCTCAGCTGTAACTCGAATCCCGGTTACACAAAATTCTGCACACGCTCTTAACTGGTTAGGTGACAGGGTTAACTGGGGAACGACAAGAGCCAAGCCCGCCAAAGGGTCAGACGTTATTTTACATAATATACACGTGGCCCGAATTATCGGACGACGAAATTCCGGCGAAATGAGCGGCAGCAGGGCGGGGCGATAGGCCCACTGCGAGCGTCACAATCGCTGCCGCCTGAGCCAACCGCAGCCACACTTTCCGAGCCGCTGGCGTGCGTGCACGTTCCGCCTCGATCAGGTGGAGCCATCGCGCCACCGGCTCACCGGTGGCCACACACATGGCTTCAACGCTATCCGCGTCCGGATGGTTCTCGCCGTGACGCCATTTGCTGACGGCCTGGCGGGACACGCCTAGCGACGCAGCGCACGCGTTATCCGAAGTGATCGCGCAAGCCTTCTTGTACTTGTCGAGCAGATCAATCGTGTGGCTCATGTCCCGCACCTGTTGACAGTGATGTCCCGGACCACTATACATCCGCCAAGTGTCCCGCATCCCGGGACAGATGGGGAACACGGATGTACGCCCTCCTTGCTCTGCTTTTCGTGATCGTCGCCGGCTGGCTGCTGGTGGTGGTCATCCGCCTCCGGGCCCTGTCGCAGCGCCAGGCCGCCACCCTCGTCGGGGTGCGCTCGTGATCCCGGCCGTGCTGCTGCTCCTGGTCATCTTGAGCTACCCGTTCTCCCACTGGATGGCCATGCAGCCGTGGTGGGTCCAGTGCAACGTGGTCCTGCTGGTCACCTCGTCGGCGTACTACCTCGCCGGCTATCTGCACAGGGATGGGCGCCGGCGATGAACAGCCCGGCGTACTACTCACTGCACCCGGTCGCCTACTTCTTCGACTGCGGCATCGGATCCGATCCGACCTCCACCGGCCCGTGCACGGGCACATACACCGCCGCACAGGTGGGCCAGGGCACGGCGTCGATCTTCTCCAGTGGCAAAGCGCAGGTGATCGCCGTGGGCGCTGTCCTTCTCGCGCTGGCCGCGATTCTCGTCCTGATCCGCTTGTCCGCTGCGGCCACGTCCGGCCGTAACCGCAAGGGCAAGCAGGCCGAGGCCGAGCCGCTGAACTGCGAGCGCTGCGGCGCCGCGATCAATACCGACGACGAATTCCCCACCAGCCACGGCGACCTGTGCGGTGACTGCTTCTTCGCCGCAGGGGAGGGCGCTTTGACCCTGCTGCCGGGGCAGGCGATGTGCATGAGCTGCGGTGTGGTGGTGGACATGGCCGAGGGCGAGCACTGGGACGGCTGCCCGGCGTGTGGCTTCAACGGATCAGAGGAAGAGGAAGCGATGGGCGTCTGCTCTGTGTGTGGTGTCGAGTCCGCCGAGCTGGTGGGCGATCTGTTCCCGGCGTGCCCTGACTGCGCGGCAGAGTCCGAAGAGCGCGCCATACGCGAGGACACCGACGACGGCCCCAGCGACGCGGACACCTACGACGGCAACCCGGACGGCATCGGCGGCGGCGGGGTGCGCGCATGACGGCCAGGACGGAAACCACCGTGATGGTGGACGCGGCCACGGTGTACGCGGAGGGCATGCTCGCGGGCCTGCGCACCGCCTGCAATCTCATCGGCCGAGACGATCAAGGGCTGATCCCGCCGCGCCTGCACATGCTGGTGCGCGAGTGGCGCGCCCGGGCGATCCACAACCAGTGGCTGGCCGAACGCGGCCGCCCCGAAGCACTCCCCGACCTACCGCCCCGCGAGGAACTGCTCGCGCGGATCCACGCGTTCCTGATGACCTTCCCGGACACCGACCATGAGCATTGAAGGGCGAGTCACGCCGGCCGAAGTGGCCGCTGTCGTGTCGGACATTCGCGCACTCGAGACGCGAGCGATGGAGAACGGCCAGAACTGGCTGGGCTTCTCGTTCAACCTCGCGGCTGCCTCTATCGAGGACAACGCCGAAGTGGCGTTCGGTGAAGATGAGGGCGACGATGATCGGCACGGCTGAACTAGCTCGCGCCGACTCGCACCCGCGCTGCATGAAGGCGTGGGGCACGCTCGGACGCCTGCCCACGTTCACCCCGGCGCCGTGCCTGACGCCGCCGGCTGAGCCGCGCACGCTGGCACCGCTGCACAGCGCCTACGACGGCCAGACGATCCGCGCCAAGGTGCGCGCTGCACGCGTCTACGCACACCAGCAATCGGCGCTCGACGCGCCTTTCTCGGCGATCCGTCATAGCCAGTGGGAAGCCGGCCAGGTCGAGACGACACAGGCCCCCGCGCGAGCGTCAGCGAGCGCGGGGGGCCTGGGGCTTGTCTCTAATGCAACAAGTGGGACGCAGGCCGACTCCGTTGCATCGGGGCCCGTCCGCGAGAAGCTGAAAATCAACCGGGCCGCCCAGCGCATCAAGCGCATGCGGACGGCGGTCGGCCATGCGGCCCGCCTGCTGCACTTCGACGCGCACAGCGAGCTTTCCGCGCAGCGCTGGAACAAAAAATTCCTCACCCTGACGTACCGCGACCGCGACGGCTGGCGCCCGGGGCACTTCTCCAAGTTCCGCGATGCGCTGCGGCAGTGGTGCAAGCGCCGCAAGGTCAAATGCCGCTTCGTGTGGGTGGCCGAGCTCCAGGAGCGCGGCGCGATCCATTACCACGTCGTCGTGTGGCTGCCGAAAGGCAAGTTCCTGCCGTTCGCGGACGCCAAGGGCTGGTGGCCGCACGGCGCGACGAACATTAAGACCGCGCAGTCGCCTATCTCCTACATCGCCAAGTACGCCAGCAAGACCACGGCGGACTCCGTGCACGGCTATCCGCGCGGTGCGCGCATGCACGGCGCTGGCGGCCTCGATCCCGAATCGCGCCGGCACATCCGCTACTGGCAGGCGCCGTTCTGGGTGCGTGACGCGCTCTCGGGCCGGGCGGATATCCGCAAGGTGCAGGGCGGCTACATGAACAAATTCACGGGCGAATTCCTCCCCTCGCCCTGGCGTGTGTGCATTGGCCCGGATGGGGAGCCGTGGGCCTATCGAGTCGATCAAACGGAGACGATCCAATGAAAATCCAAGTTCTCAACCGTGCCGCCGAGCCGTTCGAATCCACGTGGGACGGCGTGACGCGCCAGCGCGTCAAGCAGTGGTGCCTGCTGGAAATCGACGGCCTGCCGACCGCCTTCCAGATCACCGTGGACCCGGGCAAGGAACACACGCCCGGCGAGTACGAGCTCGCGCCCGAGTCGTACTCGGTCAGCAACGGCCGGCTCACCATGTCCCGCGTGGTGCTGCGCCAGGTCGCGCCGGCCAAGGTCCAGCCGGGCAAGGCGGCCTAAGTCATGTCCGGGGGCATGTACGTCGCGCAGTGCGCGCCGGCCGACATCGACGCCTCCGGCAACTGCACTCACATCGTGTGGGTGCAGCCACCCGACAGCCTGAGCGTGCCGCCGCTCAGTGCCTCCCAAGGCTTTCTCATCTCCGGCGCCATCGCCGCGTGCTGGGCCGTGGGTTTTCTCGTGCGGCAATTCCGAAACCAAGCAAGGAGCTGAAACATGAACCTCAAGCAGAAGATCGTCGGCGCTGCCGGCGCGGTGTCCTCGGTCCTGATGACCGGTGTGGTGATGGCCCAGACCTCGGGCGGCGCGGCCGACCTGACCGCGGCCGTGACCGGCGAGCTGAGCGACGGCAAGGCGCAGCTGTACGTGATCGGCGGTGCGGTGCTGACCCTGGTCGCCGTGGTCGCGCTGATCCGCCACATGCGTCGCGCCGCGAACTGACGGCCGGCGCCACCGGCGCAACCGAGCCGGGCAGGGCGACTTGCCCGGCTTTTTTTTCATTCCAAGGAGACGGACAAATGGAAGGCTATTTGGTGATGCTCGGCATTCTGCCGGCCGTGTGGTTGATCTTCTCGTGAGGCACGCGATGCGCGGCCCGTGGTGGTCCGTGGTGGCGCTCCTGGTGCTGATGCTGGCACCGGGAGCGTCGCGGGCAGAGTCGAGCGTTGGCAGCTACGCGGAGGCCATGTCTGAGTGCCAAGCGTTCGAGTCTTCCGCCAATCCGGCGAATTATGGTTACCCCGATCACGCGTGGGTTCCCTGCTACGTGGGTGCAGCCTACGGTGGCGGCAATGAGGTCTTTGCGGACCTCGAAGGCGTTTCCTATCACATCAACGGCTGGCGGTTTCCGGGTACACCGCCACCGTCGAACCCGTGCACGTCGCTGCCCTCGGTGAGCATGTTCTTTGACGGCAAGGTGCTCGCCGGTTACAGCTTCACCCAGAACGCGAAGGACACGAACGGCGGCACCGTGCAGTGCGCGATGACCTTCACGCCCACGGGCGCGCCGGTGTGGAATCAGTGGTCAGGAATCTGGCAGACCTATGGGCGCGTGACGCCCAGCGGCAACATGGCGACCGGCTCCGGTGTGACCGATGGCAACGGTGGCCAGGTTCAGGGCGTGCCGCTGCCGGACAGCTACCAGAACGAACCGAACCCGCCGGCGATCTGTGACACCGCCTCTTGCTACAACGTGGCGACGGATCAGTACTGCGCGAGCTCGGGCGGCTCGCAGTACTGCGTGTCCGGCAGCACGGCCAGGTCATCGCCCGGTGGCTGCAACGGTTCGGCGGTGGTGCTGTGTGGCGGCTCGCCGTCGCCGCCGCTGCCGTCCACCTCGCAGATCCCAGACCCGGCGACGCAGATCGTTGGCCAGAGCAAGGCCACGCAGGCCGACCCGAATACGGGCGCCACGCTGCCGGTGGTGGTCAACATCTACAAGGGATCGCAGGCCACCGGCGACGTGACGAACGGGCAGACCGGGAGCGACTCCGGCCCGGCGCCGGCATCGTCGTCCCCGTCGACCGGTTCAGCCAGTGGTGGCCAGGACTGCAACTCGCCGCCGATCTGCTCCGGCGATGCGCCCACCTGCGCGGTGGTGTCGCAGACGTGGCTTAGCCGCTGCAAGCCGGACTGGTACGACAAGAACGGCGACGGCACGCCGGATTGGGTGTCTAACGGCTTGGATAGCGTCGGCCCCAGCGTGCCGGACACGCCTGTCGGCTCGGTGGTCACCACCGACACCAGCGGAACCAGCGCGATCGATGAAAGCGGCTGGGCCGGTAACACCTGCCCGCAACTGCCGAGTCTGACCCTGTTCGGGAAGGAAATGACCTACGGCGATCAGTCGCTGTTCTGCTCATGGCTCGCCACGCTGCGGCCGATCTTCCTGCTGTTCTGCGGCTTCATCGCCGCCCGCATCCTTGCCTCGGGAGGGAAGTCCTGATGCCTGCCGTTCTCGCCGCGCTCGGGCGCATGCTGACGTGGCTGGTCTCCACGTATATCGGCCAATGGATCCTCAAGGCGCTGCTGGCCCTGGGCGTTGGCCTCGTGATCCACCAGATCGCGCTACCCGACCTGATCGCCTACGTGCGCAGCAAGAGCTACGGCATGGGGCAATTCCTGTTCGACTCCTTCGGCGCGCTCGGCGGCGATGTGGGTTTCACCATGATCCTGTCAGCCACGGTGTCGGTGGCGACGGGGCGCGTACTGCTGAAGGCGCTCGCGAAATGATTACCCTGATCTCTGGCCAGCCCGGCCACGGCAAGACGCTGCGCGCTATCGAGCTCGCGCTGGAACACAAGGCCAAGGGCAGGGCGGTCTACGTGCACGGCGTGCGCGGGATCGACTACGCGGCGGCCGGTTTCTTCCCGCTCGACGATCCCAAGGACTGGCAGAACCTGCCGGATGGTGCGGTGGTGGTTGTGGACGAGTGCTATTCGGCGTTTCCGCGTCGCATGCCCGGGGCCAAGGTGCCGGCATACGTCGAGGCGCTGGCCACGCACCGCCATCGCGCCTTCGACTTCATCCTGATCTGCCAGCAGGCCAAACAGCAGGTGGACGGCTTCGTGTTGGGCCTGGTCGAGTGGCACGAGCACGTGCGCCGAAAGATGGGCGTCAAGGCCGCGATCATCCTGTGCTGGGACAAGTTCTCGGAGAACACCAACAACAGCCAGATCAAGAAGCCGTGGAAGTACCCGGCCGAAGTGATGAAGCGGAACCTGTACGAGTCCACGGTGATGGACACGACAAAGATCCGCGTGCCGTGGTTCGTCTGGGCGTTGCCGCTGACGGTGGCCCTGCTGGGCTTTCTGCTGTGGCGCGTGTGGGCGTTCTTCACCCCGGAGAAGCCCAAGCCCGCCCGGAAGCCGCAGGCGGCCGTGACGGCGAAAGCGGAGCCGAGCAAAGGGCTATCGCTGAGCAGCGGCACCAGCACGCGACCGGACGACCTGGTCGCCTACTTCAAGCCGCGGATTGAGGGGCAGCCGTGGACCGCCCCGGCCTACGACAGCCGTCCGGTGGTGGCCGACCCGGAGGTCTACTGCATCGCGGTCGACGATGGCCGGTGCAGCTGCATGACGGAGCAGGGCACGCGCTACGAGATGGACAAGAAGATCTGTCGATCGATCGCGGCGAACGGGGTCTACAACCCGTACAGGCGGCCGGCCAGCGCACCCCAGCAGGGGCAGCAGGCTAGCCAAGCGAATCAGCCGCAGCAGGCGCCGCAGGACGCTACAGGCGGGGCCGGCGCATCCGGTGGGTCAACGGGCTGGCCGGGTGGGGTCGGAGCGCAGTCCTACACGGCACCAGGTGAGCCGGGCTCGTGGAAGGCGGATGCGTTCAGTGGTCCGGGTGGGCGCGGTTGAGTGCTTACTCTTAGGAGAGTCGACTAATTGGAATGTTGGTACTATCTGTGCCTTCGATGCTTGAAAGAGCGCGCAATGATGATTCAAGGACTAGTATTCGCATTCGCGACTGTTGTTGTCGGCTTGGTATTTAAGAAGCTGGAGGGCAAATATTATGGATGGCTCGCCATATCCATGCTCTCAGTGTTCCTTGGGTCCATATATCTTGCATTTGCCGCAGGTAATTTTCTTGCCATGAATTCAGCGCAAGACATTGTTCAGTCATCAATAAACGACATCGTAAACTCTAATAGCGACAAGGTGCGATTTGCATTTGATTTCGTTAAGGCCATTCCAGTTAACTTGGGGAAGGCGGGGCTGCCTAATGTTTGGGCTTTTCTCCTAAGCATAATGATGGTGACATTTGGCCTTACTGGAACCATGCATTTCGGCAGTGTGGCTATCAAAGTAATTAAGCACGCTGCAAAGAACGGGATTGACCCATCAGACGTCAAAGTGGTTTGGGGGAATGATGATTAACGCTAATCATATTTGTTGAGCGCCATGGAATCTCATCCTCTGCCACCGCTTATTGGGAAGTTCGTAGACGGGGTTTCTACGTGGGAAACTCTTGATCGCACTGATTTCTCGGTTATTGGATATCTATTATCCTGCCATTTAATTTTAGAGAGCTATATTGACGAGTATATACAAGCGGAGGCAGGAAAGTGGCTCGATTTTAGTAGGGCGCGTCTAAGTTTTTCTCAAAAGATTTCAATTATTAACTTTCCCGACATTGAAGAAAATCTCGACTTCATGCCCGCCCTCGCGCACATGAACAATCTGCGAAATAAGCTTAGTCACAATGTGCGATATAAAATATCTACAGAGAGCGTCCTTCCTTTAATCCATTTTTTGGAAAAGAGTCGAGGAAGTAAGCTAGAGAATCGTGATCCGATTTCGGTCATAGGTGCGTTTACATCTTTCGTGGGTGCATGGTTTGCTGCGATGTATGTTCGCATTAAAGAAGGGAAGGATGTTGACCGCCGCGCCGCTTTTGAACGATGGATAAGCGCTCACTACCCAGGCAATCCCCGCGGTGCTTAGAAGCTCCACGGCGCAGCCGAGCCCCGGAGGGGCGTCCCCAGGCCGGCTGCAATTTCTGCAAGTGCGACTGTAATCACCCCGGCCGCACGTCCTCTCGATCCATTCCCCAGGACGATGCCTTCCCGCCGAACCCGCTTTTTCTTACGCTGTGCGCAGGGAAGGGAGGTTCAACATGGATAGTCGGGTCTTCTGGGGCGTGCTCTGCGCCCTGCTGGTCTTTAGCGGACTGGTGGCGGTCGCGACGGCAGTTCAGCAACGCTTGGCCGCACAAGCGCAGGCCGAGGCCATCCGGCAGGTGCTCTCGATTGCCTCGGACCCTGACCCTATGGGCCTGCGCCGCGAATCCGCTAGGCGCGCCGCTGAGGCGCAGCGACAGGCTGCCTTGGACTTGCAGCGCCGCCGCTTGGCTCCCTCAGAGCGCTGCATCGGCGGCACAGTGGTGCAGGTCAATGGATCGACGTACACGCAGGCCAGTGGCCCGGACGGTCGGCCTGTCGCGTGTTCTGGGCTTTATCGTCTGAGATAGCGTCCGCAATCCAGCGCAGGAACAGCTTCGTGGTGTTCGGCTTCAACCTGGGCGAACCGGGACCGTGGCCGGGAGGAATCAGCGCGTCACCGCGCATCTTCCAGCCAGCCCACGGCCCGGTGAAGTCGTGCCGGTTGTCGCGCTGGTCGGCCAGCATCTGGGCGATGCTGGTCAGCGTCACAATGCGACCGGATGGTGTGGTGAATTCCTGACGCTCGTCGTCCCACGACCAGTTCAGGCGGCTGCGTTTGCGGCCCATTCGTGCAATCCATGCAGGGAGGGGCGCAACTTCTTGCAGACCGCGTGCCAAGCCCGCCGAACGGCCCTGACAATATTTGACATAATATACATTATGCGCAATTAGCTATGCGCCTTGGGTGAGGCCGGCCACGCCTCACGACATCACGGTGGGATGATCGAATGGCAGCTGCCGGGCTCCCGCGGCCGCGACGTTATCGACTGCGTCCTGCATCTCCGAATCGTCAACGTCCACCACCAGCAGGATTTCACCACGCTCGATCACGTCTTCGAATTCACGCTGCACGGGATCCGGCACCGCGGAGCCGGCCAAGGCGGTTGACCAGCCGCCAAGTGACGCCCCCGCCACGGTGCATCCGACCACGCCGGCGACGGTGATGCCGATCGGTGCGAAGACGGCAGCCGCAAGGCCGGCCAACAGGCCCACGGTGCCGCCGCCGACGACGCCCTTCATCGCCGCTGGATAGAAGTCGCCTTCCACCAACTTGCGGTCGTCGGGAATCTCGTCCAGCGCGATGTCCGATCGCGCGATCAGGGAGAGGTCGTCGTCATCCACTCCCGCCTTGCGCGCGGCGTCCATGGCCCGACGAACGACGGCCATATCTGGGGCGCGGAATACAGTGCGATGTTTCATCGTGGCATGCCCTCCACTGCTGCGGATAACCGCTGACAGCGTGAGCTTGCCCGGCATCGCCTGATCGTGACGTCCGCCGGGCGTGAACCCGATGTCTGCGACGCCCCGGCGGCGGCCACCGTAGGTCAGCGGCCGAAGATGATCTCTTCGCCCTCGTGGTCGCGGTCCCAGCCGCGCAGTTCGTCGCGGATGTGGGCGATGCGCTGGCGGCCCAGCGCGTTGCGCTCCTCGTCGAGCACGTGGCCGTCGAGCAGTTCGGCGATGCGCTGGGCGGTGGGCAGCATGGCGTCCCACGCGTCCAGCGCGGGAATCGGCGCCGGCAGCGTCATGAAGAAGCTCAGACCGGGCGTGCGCAGCGATTCCAGCCGTCCCAGGTCGAAGTTGCCGGGCTTGAGCATGTTGGCCACGCTGAAGATCGGGCCGAGCTCGCGCTTGCCGTCGACCAGGCGGTGGTAGATGCCCATGTCGCCGAACTCGAGGCCGGCCTTCTCCGCCGCCACCACCAGGTCCGGTCCGTGGAACAGCTCACCCTCGCGGGCCACCACGAACAGCGTGACGATGCGGTCCACCGGCATCTGCGGCGGTCGGCGTCCGAGATCGGAACGCGGCATCTCCCGCGGGGCCGGCTCGGCTGCGGGCGGCGCCACCGGTGCAGGTGCCGGTGCGGCCGATACCGTCGGCTGCGGGGCCGGCGCCGGCGCATCGTTGCCGAACAGCGCGCCGGGTGAACGCAGCGCATTGATGATCGACTCGGCCTGGCTGGACGGCCGCGGGGTGTTCCTGGCCTGCCCCGGCTCGCTCCCGCGCTCACCGGCGAGCGTGGCGCCGAGCTTCTCGAGCTCCTGGCGCAGGCCCATGTCCAGCTCGCCCTGCTCCGGCTGTTCCGGCAGATCGTGCTCCGGAGACTGCGCCACCCGATCGAGGGAACTGAAGAACGGATCGTCGGCCAGGCTCGTGTGGCCCATGGTCGGCTCGCGACGTTCCTGGTGGCCCCCGGCGGCCGGCTCGGGAGCCGGTCGGCGCCTGCCCTGCTCCTTCTTCGGCTGGCCGAACAACCAGACCAGACCAAGCACGATCAGGCCGGCGATGAGCAGCGGAACACCGACGTTGGCGTTCCAAGCCAGAGCGAGGGGAATCTCGAGCGTCATGGCGAATGTCCTTTAGGCGGCGCCGGCAAGTTTAGCCGCTTCGGCCAGATCCACCTGCACCAGGCGCGACACGCCGGGTTCGCGCATCGTCACGCCGCACAGCTGGGTGGCCGCTTCCATGGTGGCCTTGTTGTGGCTGATGAAGATGAACTGCACCTTCTCGCTCATCTCGCGCACCATCGCGGAGAAGCGGCCCACGTTGGCTTCGTCCAGCGGTGCGTCCACCTCGTCGAGCAGGCAGAACGGCGCGGGGTTGAGGCCGAAGATCGAGAACACCAGCGACACCGCGGTGAGCGCCTTCTCGCCACCGGACAGCAGCGAGATGTTCGACACGCGCTTGCCTGGCGGGCGGGCCATGATCGCCACGCCGGTGCTGAGCAGGTCGTCGCCGGTCAGCTCCAGGTAGGCGTGGCCGCCGCCGAACAGGCGCGGGAACAGCTCCTGCACGCCGGCATTGACGCGGTCGAAGGTCTCCTTGAAGCGCTGGCGCGTCTCGCGGTCGATCTTCTTGATCGCGTCCTCCAGCGTCTCCATGGCGCTGGTGAGGTCGTTGAGCTGGTTGTCCAGATAGGTCTTGCGCTCGCTCTGCTCGGCGTGTTCCTGGATCGCGGCGAGGTTGACCGGCTCCAGCCGCACGATCTTCTGGCCGATGTCGGTGAGCTGGCGGCGCCAGGCGTCGGCTTCGGCGTCCTCGGCCAGTTCGGCCAGCAGGGTTTCGAGTTCCAGGCCGGAAGCCGCGATCGCGTCGGCCAGCTGCTGTGCACGCATCTGCAGCGCCTGCGCGGCGAGGCGCTTCTCCGAATGCTGCTCGCGCAGCGCGGCCAGTTCCTGTTCGTGCAGCTGGCGCTGCTGTTCCAGCTTGCGCACTTCGATGTCGCAGTCTTCCAGCGCGCGGCGCGCCTCGACCAGCTGGCGGTCGACCAGCAGCCGCTGGTCGAGGTAGGTCTGGCGTTCGGCTTCCAGCTCGGCGATCGGATCGGCGCCGGAAGCGAGCTGTTCGGCGATCTCGGTGCGGCGGGCCTCGACCGTGCGCAGTTGGCTGTCCAGACGGGCCAGCGCCTGCTCCAGCGAGGCCAGCGAGGAGCGCTTGGATTCCATCGACAGCGCCAGCGCGTGCGCCTGGTCGGCGGCCTCGCGAGCGTTCATGCGGGCTTCTTCGCGCGCCTCCAGCAGCGCGCGGCGCTCGTTCTCCAGCTCGCGGCGCTGGTCTTCCAGGTCGCCCATGTGGTTGACCGACTCGTCCAGCCGGGCCCGGGCCTCGCGGGTCTGGCCCTGCAGCTCGTCGAGCTGTTCGATCAGTACGGACAACTCGCCGGCGACCTTTTCGGCACGGGCGCGGGCGGTTTCCACCTTGCCACGGTGGCTCTGCAGCTGGCCGGCCAGTTCGGACTGGCGGCGGTGCGCGTTGTACAGCTCGCGCTGGGCGTCGTCGCGCCCACGCTCGGCTTCGAACTTGGCGGTGCGCAGGTCCTCGAGCTGGCCGGTGGCCTCCTCGATATGCGCTTCCAGCGTGGCGATCTGCTCGGCCAGCGTGCGGATCTCGCGCTCGCGCGCCAGCACGCCGACCTGGTTGCCCTGCGCCCGACGCACGCGCGCCCACTGCGGGGCCAGCCACTCGCCGGTGCGGGTGATCACCGACTGCCCGGCGCCGAGCGCCCCCACCCGGTTGCGGGCTTCTTCCAGCGTCTCTGCAATGTGCACGTTGGCGAGCAGCTGCAGGGCCGCCGCCGGACCGCGCACGCGCGCCGCCAGCGTGCCCTCGGCGCCCTGCCCGCCGGCCTGCGCGGCCAGCAGCGCGATGTCGGCTTCGCCCAGGCTGGCGAAGTCGTTGACCAGGGCCAGCGGATCGTCCACCAGCACGCCGTCGAGCAGGCCGGCCAGCACGGTTTCCACCGAAGATTCCCAGCCGGCGTCGACCTGCAGCGATTCGCCCAGACGACGCGCCTTGTCGAGCCCGAAGCCGGCCAGCCAGCCGCTGGCGGCCGATTCCTCCTGGCCCAGCGCGGCGTGCTGCAGCGCCTCCAACGAGGACAGCCGGCCGCGGGCGGTCTGCAGCTGCTGGCGCGCCTCGTTCAGTGCCGACTGCACCTGGCGCTCCTCGTCGAGCACCTTCTCGTGCGCCGACTTGTGCTGGTCGAGCATCTGGCCCAGCGTTTCGACCCGCTCGCGCTGGGTCTCGTGTTCGGTTTCCAGCTGCTCGGCCGCGGCATCGAGCGCGCTGACGTCTGTGGCCTTCTGCTCGGTCTCCAGCGCCTCGCGGCGCTTGGCCAGGTCCACCGCCTGGCGATCGAGGTAATTGAGCTTGGTGCGTTCCACTTCCGCTGCGCGGCTCGATTCGCCGGCGGTGCGGGTGTAGCCGTCCCAACGCTGCTGCCAGTCGGAGAGCTTGGCCTCGGTGCTGCGCTGGGCCTCGGCGGTCTCGTCCTGCATCTGCTGCAGCGCTTCGAGCTTGGGCTCGCCCTCGGCCAGCGCGAGCGCCAACGTCTCGATCTGCTCGCGGTCGGTGGCGATGTGCGCGGACAGCTCGGCATGCTCGCGTTCGGCCTCGCCCTGGGCGCGCTGCAGGCGCTCGGCGGTTTCCTTGTTGAAGCGCACCTGCTGCTCGACGCGGGCGATCTCGGCGCCGACCTTGTAGACCTCGGCCTGCACGCCGTTCAGGTGATCGCTGGCGGCGACATGCCGCTCGCGCACGGTTTCCAGCTGCGCCTCGACGTGGCGCTGCTCGGCGAGCTTCTTCTCGATGGCGATCTCGGCAGCGGACAGCCCCTGCCCTTCGCCGTCGTGCTGGCCCTTCAGCGCGCGGTATTCCAGCGCGCGCAGCTCGGCTTCCTTGCGGGTCTGCTCTTCCTTCAGCGCCTTCCAGCGCTCGGCGGCGCGGGCCTGGCGGTTGAGGTGCTCGAGCTGCTTGTCCACCTCGTCGCGCACGTCGCGCACGCGGTCGAGGTTCTCGCGGGTGGACTTGATGCGGCTCTCGGTTTCCTTGCGGCGCTCCTTGTATTTGGAGATGCCGGCGGCCTCTTCCAGGTGGGTGCGCAGGTCTTCCGGCGCCGCCTCCACGATCTGGCTGATCATGCCCTGCTCGATGATCGAGTAGCTGCGCGGACCCAGGCCGGTGCCGAGGAACAGGTCGGTGATGTCGCGGCGGCGGCAGCGCGCGCCGTTGAGGAAGTACGAGGACTGCCCGTCGCGTGTGACCTGGCGCTTGACCGAGATCTCCGCGTACTGGCCGTACTCGCCCTGCACCGAGCCGTCGGCGTTGTCGAAGATCAGCTCCACCGTGGCCTGACCCACCGGCTTGCGCGAGTTGGAGCCGGAGAAGATCACGTCGGTCAGCGAGTCGCCGCGCAGGCGGCTGGCGGCGCTCTCGCCCATCACCCAGCGGATCGCGTCGATGATGTTGGACTTGCCGCAGCCGTTGGGACCGACCACGCCGGTCATGTTGGTGGGCAGGTGCAACGTGGTCGGATCGACGAACGACTTGAATCCGGCAAGTTTGATGGTGGTCAGGCGCATCGGCGGCTCGATATTCCTTGAGAGCGCCCACGCGGACGCGGGGCGACGGGGCACTGTGCCAAACGGCAGGCGCTGCCGCAATGCGTTGCGGCGGCGCAATCCACTTGAAGAAGTTACTGCAAGCGGCTGATTTTACGCGTTTGGTGTCCGCGCATCGATGGACAGGGCGTGGATCCCGTGGTCCATCAGGCCATCCAGCGCCGCGTACACCATGCGGTGGCGCTTGATCGGCAGCACCCCGGCGAACGCGGCACTGGCGATGCGGACGTGGAAATGGCCCTTCCCCGCGTTGGCGTGGCCGGCGTGCTTGTGGCCCTCGTCCAGCACCTCCAGCTCGGTCGGCGCCAGGGCGGCGGCGAGACGTTCGCGGATCTGCTCGACCGTCGCCTGGCTCATGGCAGGGTCTTGCGGAACGGCTTGACCTCGACCTCGGCATAGACGCCGGCCGCCACGTACGGGTCGGCGCCGGCCCAGGCTTCGGCATCGGCCTGGCTGGCGAACTCGGCGATGATCAGGCTGCCGGTGAAACCGGCCGGACCGGGGTCTTCCGAGGCGATCGCCGGGAACGGACCGGCCAGCAGCAGGCGTCCTTCAGCCTGCAGCGCGTGCAGGCGGGCCAGGTGCTCGGGCCGGGCGGCCATGCGCTTGGCGAGGGAATCGGGGTGGTCCTTGGCGTGGACGGCAAACCACATGCGGGGCGCTTCCTGACTGGGCAAACCGGCATTTTACTGCAGCCGCGTCTCTCCACGGCCTTTTGCTGCGTCGCAGTAACGTTCGCCACCCGGATTGACCTGGGTCAACGCTTGGGATTTTGCGGCGGCGCATCCTGCCTGGGCTCCCGGCATGACAAGGCTTGCACGCCGGTGCTGGACCCCACTCGCGTATCCGGATGACCCGATGAAGGAAGTCGCTCCCGTTCCGAGAACGCCCCAGCCCACGGCCGCGGCGCGCACCGACCGTCAGGTCCGCGCAGCGCTGGCGCGATGGAGTGCCTCGATCTCCCCCGCTTCGCTGGAACTGGCCTGGAGCGACTGGGCGGCCCACCTCGCCGCTTCGCCCGGCAAGCGCCTGGAACTGATGCACCTGGGGTTGCGGCAATGGCAGGCGCTGGCGGATTACGCCGCCCGCTGCGCCCTCCCCGGTGCCGCTCCCAACGGCGGCTGCGTGACGCCCCGTCCCGGCGACCGCCGTTTCCGCGAGCCCGAATGGGGACGCTGGCCGTTCAACGTGATGCATCAGGCTTTCCTGATGGCCGAACGCTGGTGGGAGGAAGCCACCCATGGCGTGGAGGGCGTGGAGAAGCACCATGCCGACGTCGCCGGATTCGTCGCCCGCCAGTGGCTGGACATGTGGTCGCCGGGCAACCAGCTGGCGACCAACCCGGTGGTGCTGAAGCAGACGATCGAGCAGGCCGGCACCAACCTCTGGCGCGGCTGGCTCAACGCACTGGACGACCTGGACCGGCTGGCGATCGGCGCGCCGCCGGCCGGCACCGAGGACTATGCGGTCGGCCGCAACCTGGCGGTGACCCCTGGCAAGGTGGTGATGAAGAACCGGCTGGCGGAGCTGATCCAGTACTCGCCCACCACGGACAAGGTGCGGCCGGAGCCGGTGCTGATCGTGCCGGCGTGGATCATGAAGTACTACATCCTGGACCTGTCTCCGCACAACTCGCTGATCCGCTACCTGGTCGACCAGGGCCACACCGTGTTCTGCATCTCCTGGAAGAACCCGGATGCCGACGACCGCGACCTGGGCATGGAGGACTACCTCGACCTCGGCGTGATGGCTGCGCTGGACGCCGTGGGCGCGATCGTCCCGAAGCAGCAGGTGCACGGCGTGGGCTACTGCCTGGGCGGCACCCTGCTGTCAGTCGCCGCGGCCGCGATGGCCCGCGACGGCGACCACCGGCTTGCCTCGGCGACCCTGTTCGCCGCGCAGACCGACTTCACCGAGCCGGGCGAGCTGGGCCTCTTCATCGACGAGAGCCAGGTCTCCCTGCTCGAGGCGCAGATGTCGCAGACCGGCTATCTCACCGCCCAGCAGATGGCGGGCGCGTTCCAGATGCTGCGCTCCTACGACCTGCTGTGGTCGCGCATGGTCGGCGAGTACCTGATGGGTACGCGGCCGCCGATGAACGACCTGATGGCGTGGAACGCCGACGCCACCCGCATGCCGGCGCGCATGCACTCGGAATACCTGCGCCGGCTGTTCCTGCACAACGACCTGGCCGAAGGGCGTTTCCCGGTGCAGGGACGACCGGTCGCGCTGAGCGACATCACCCTGCCGGTGTTCGTGGTGGGGACGCAGACCGATCACGTGGCGCCCTGGCGCTCGGTCTACAAGCTGCACTACCTCACCGTCGCCGACCTCACCTTCGTGCTGACCAGCGGCGGGCACAACGCCGGCATCGTCAGCGAGCCGGGACATCCGCACCGCAGCTATCAGCTGCAGCAGCGCCCTGAAGGTGCGGCATATATCGGTCCCGACGACTGGCTGAAGCAGGCGCCGATGCACGATGGCTCCTGGTGGCCGGCCTGGCTGCAGTGGCTGGACGCGCATTCGGGCGAGCCGGTCGCACCGCCTTCGATGGGTAATGCCCGTGCCGGCTACCGTCCGCTCGCCGACGCCCCCGGCCATTACGTGCGGGAGACCTGAGCATGGCCGGTCTCAGCGGCGCGAAGGGCCTGGTGGTCGGCATCGCCAACCAGCACAGCATCGCGTGGGGCTGCGCGCGGGCCCTGCGTGCCGCCGGCGCCGAACTGGCCGTGACCTGGCTGAACGACAAGGCCCGCCCCTGGGTCGAGCCGCTGGCGCAGGCGTTGGAAGCGCCCCTGCAGATGTCGCTGGACGTGACGCAGCCGGGCCAGCTCGAGTCGGTGTTCGACGCAGTGAAGCGGCGCTGGGGTCGGCTGGATTTCGTGCTGCATTCGATCGCCTTTGCGCCGAAGGAGGATCTGCACGGCCGCGTCACCGACAGCTCGCGCGACGGCTTCCTGCGCGCGATGGACATTTCCTGCCACTCGTTCATCCGCATGGCCCGGCTGGCCGAGCCGCTGATGGACCGGGGCGGCAGCCTGCTGACCATGAGCTACCTCGGTGCCGACGAGGTGATCGACCACTACGGTTTGATGGGGCCGGTGAAGGCCGCGCTGGAATCGTCGGTACGCTACCTGGCCGCCGAACTCGGCCGGTCCGGGATCCGCGTCAATGCGATCTCGCCCGGGCCGCTGGCGACACGCGCCGCCTCCGGCATCGAGCAGTTCGACCAGTTGCTGCGCGAAGCGGTGCAACGCGCGCCATTGCGACACCCCGTGGATATCGACGACGTCGGCAGCCTGTGCGTGTTCCTGGCCAGCGACGCCGCCCGCTCGATCACCGGCGACACGCTGTACGTGGACGCCGGCTACCACATCCTCAACTGAACGGAAGGGAACGAAGGCCACGCCACACGCTCTCAACCCTCGAATGGCCGCACGGATTGTCATGGAGCGCGGCCACCTTTGCGGACGACCGCCGGTATCGCCCGCCAGGATGACGTCGGGATGCCGGCCTTACGCCAACCGCTTCATCACGAGCGAGGAGATGAACATGAGCATCGACACCAACCTTCCCATGGAGCTGTACAAGGCCAACGTCCAGCTCTGGTTGAACATGGGTCTGTTGCTGCAGGAGGCCCGCCAGCAGTGGGCCGACCTCGGCGACAAGACGCTGGAGGACGACGTGGAAGAAACCCGCAAGGAGCTGGAGGAACTCTCCCACGCCAGCGACTGGAAGGACCTGGGCAACCTGCCCGGCAGCACCGCATGGCGCCGCATGCAGAAGCGCGTGGGCGACGCCCAGGCGTGCACCGAGACCGCCATCGCCGAGCAGACGCGCTTCGTCGCGGGCATGCAGCACGCGCTGGCGGACTGGCAGAAGTCGCTTACCCGTGCGGTCAGTGACGCCGGCAAGTCGATCCCCATGGGCGTGCCGATGAACGGCGCCGTGCCCGACTTCGGCGCGCTGATGGCGATGTTCACCCCGCCGGGCGCCGGTTCTGCGACGAAATCCGCAGGCAAGGGCAAGAGCCATGCAAACTGACCATACCGCCGTGGTCACCGGCGGCATGGGCTGCCTGGGCGAGTCGATCGCCCAGGCCTTGCACGATGCCGGTTGCCGCGTGATCGTCACCCACTCGCCCGGTCGCAGCGACGTGCAGTCGTGGCTGGACACGCATGCCGCCCAGGGACGCAAGTACCTGACCTACGAGATGGACGTGACCGATGCGGACTCGTGCGCGGCGTGCGCCGAACGCATCCTTGCCGACGGCCACACCGTGGACATCCTGGTCAACAACGCCGGCATCACCCGCGACGCCAGCTTCCGCAAGATGCAGAAGGTGGACTGGGACGCGGTGATGCACACCAACCTCGATTCGCTGTTCAACGTCACCAAGGCGTTCGTCGAGGGCATGATCGGCGGCGGCTGGGGGCGCATCGTCAACATCGCCTCGGTCAACGGCTCCAAGGGCGCCTTCGGGCAGACCAACTACGCCGCGTCCAAGGCCGGCATGCACGGCTTCACCAAGTCGCTGGCGCTGGAACTGGCGACCAAGGGCGTCACCGTCAACACGGTGTCGCCGGGCTACCTGCAGACGCGCATGGTGGCGGCGGTGCCCGAGGAAGTGCTCAAGACCAAGGTGCTGTCCCAGATCCCGATGGGCCGGCTGGGCCGCACCGACGAGGTGGCCGCCCTGGTGGCCTTCGTCTGCAGCGATGCGGCCGCGTTCATGACCGGGGCGAACCTGGCGATGAACGGCGGCCAGCACATGGCCTGAATCCCTCCACGGACCCAAGGAGCGCGTCCATGCCCGACACCCCCGCCGTTCCCGCCGGCCCGCCCGGCGACACCGACGACATCCACTTCATCCGCAACCGCACGTTCGACGAGATCGCCGTCGGCGACACCGCGGTGATCGACCGCACGCTGACGGCGGCGGACATCCAGCTCTTCGCCGTGATGTCCGGCGACGTCAACCCGCAGCACCTGGACCCGGACTTCGCCGCCTCCACCCGCTTCCACGGCGTGATCGCCCACGGCATGTGGGGCGCGGCACTGATCTCGGCCGTACTCGGTACCCGCCTGCCCGGCCCCGGCACGATCTACCTGTCGCAGACGCTGAAGTTCCTCGCCCCGGTGCACATCGGCGACACGCTGAGCATCCGGGTCACCGTGCGGTCGAAAGACGAAGCGCACAAGCGCCTGGTGCTCGACTGCAGTTGCACCGACCAGGCCGGCCAGCGAGCGATCGAGGGCGAGGCCGAGGTACTGGCGCCCACCGAACGGATCGTGCGGCCGCGGGCGACTCTGCCGGAGGTCCGCCTGACTGGCGGCACCAACGGCGTGAAGCGCCTGCTCGACTACGTGCGTCCACTGGGCTCGATCCGCGTGGCGGTGGTGCACCCCTGCGACGAACCCAGTCTCGGCAGCGCCATCGACGCCCGGGTTGCCGGGTTGATCGAGCCGGTGCTGGTGGCCCCGCGCGAGCGCATCGAGGCGGTGGCAAGCGCAGCGGGCTTCGACCTGGCCGGCATCGCCATCGAGGACGTTCCACACAGCCACGCCGCCGCGGCCCGCGCGGTGGAGCTCGCCGCCACCGGCGAGGTCGACGCGCTGATGAAGGGCAGCCTGCACACCGACGAGCTGATGGGCGCGGTGGTCGCCGCCGGCAGCGGCCTGCGTACCAAGCGGCGGATCAGCCATTGCTTCGTGATGCAGACGCCGGCCTACCCGCGGCCCTTCATCATCACCGACGCGGCAATCAACATCACCCCGACGCTGGAGGAAAAGGCCGACATCATCCGCAACGCCATCGATCTGGCCCAGGTGATCGGGGTGGCGCAGCCGCGCGTGGCGATCCTCGCCGCGGTGGAGACGGTCAACCCGCACATGCCGGCCACGCTGGATGCGGCGGCGCTGTGCAAGATGGCCGACCGCGGACAGATCGAAGGCGGCGTGCTGGATGGCCCGCTGGCGTTCGACAACGCGGTGTCGGTGGCAGCGGCGCGGATCAAGGGCATCGTCTCGCCGGTGGCCGGCCAGGCCGACGTACTGGTGGTGCCGGACCTGGAGAGCGGCAACATGCTGGCCAAGCAGCTCGAATACCTCGGCGGCGCGGCCAGTGCCGGCATCGTGATCGGCGCGAAGGTCCCGATCGTGCTCACCAGCCGTGCCGACTCGCGCGAATCGCGCATGGCCTCCTGCGCGGTGGCGCTGCTGCTGGCCCACCGTTACCGGACCCATCCGCTGTGAGTGCCTTCCCCATGGCGAAAGCGGCGGGCGACCTGCTGCTGGTGCTCAACTGCGGCTCGTCGAGCATCAAGTTCGCGCTGTTCGACGCGGCGATCTCGCCGCTGCCGCGCCAGCCGGCCTGGAGCGGCAAGGTCGAGGGCATCACCGGGGCGGCACCGCGCTACGAAGCCTCCGGCGAGCCCGACGCGACGCTGGCACTGGATGCCGACGATCCGTACACCGGCGCCCTGATGCACATCCGCGAGCGCCTGCAGGCCCGGCTCGGCGAGCGCCGCCTTGGCGCGGTGGCGCACCGCGTGGTGCACGGCGGCAGCAAGTATTTCGCGCCGGTGCAGGTGGATGCCGCCGTGCTGGCCGACCTGCGCAGCTACATCCCGCTGGCGCCGCTGCACCAGCCGTTCGCACTGGAAGCGATCGAGGCGCTGCTGGGGCTGCATCCGGAGCTGCCGCAGGTCGCCTGCTTCGACACCGCCTTCCACCACACCGTGCCGAAGGTGGAGCAGATGCTGCCGCTTCCGCGCGAACTGTGGGACGAAGGGCTGCGCCGCTACGGTTTCCATGGCCTGTCCTATGCCTACATGGCCACGGTGCTGGCCGAACGCTACGGCGACGGCGCCCGGGGCCGCACGATCTGCGCCCACCTCGGCAGTGGCGCCAGCCTGTGCGCCATGCACGGGCTGCGCAGCGTCGCCACCACGATGGGGTTCTCCGCGCTGGACGGCCTGATGATGGGCACCCGTTGCGGCGCGCTCGATCCCGGTGCCGTGCTGTACCTGATGCAGGTCCGTGGACTCGGCGTCGATGCCGTCGGCCACATGCTCTACCACGACTCCGGACTGCTCGGCGTGTCGGGGGTGTCGGGCGATCCGCGCGAGCTGCTGCCCCGCGAAGGCGAAGCCGCCGTCGCCGAGGCGCTGGCCCTATACGTGCGGCGCATCGTGCGCGAGATCGGCGCGCTCACCGCCGTGCTCGGCGGGCTGGACATGCTGGTGTTCACCGCCGGCATCGGCGAGCACAACGCGGTGATCCGCGAGCGGGTCTGCGATGCGCTCGGATGGCTGGGCGTGGCGCTGGACACCCGCGCCAACGCGGCGCACGCTGCGGTGGTGTCCGGCCCGGAGAGCCGGGTACGCGTGGCGGTCGAACCGACCAACGAAGAGTGGATCGCCGCGCGTGCCGCGCTCGAACTGATGCAGGGCTGATCCGTTCCGGATTGATGCCAGTCAACTCCCGCAGTGCACCGATGCCCGACCATGGGACATCGCATGCGGGTGGCGCGTCCACCCTGGAGAACGAGAGCTTCTTTCATGGCCGGGATGCACGAGGGACAGGTCACGGCAGTGCGCGGCGCAGTGCTCGACGTGCGCTTCGCGCAGCCGCCGCTGCCGGCGGTCGGTGAAGCCCTGCATGTGCTGCGCGACGACGGCACGCCGCTGCTGGTGGAGGTCACCTCGCAGCTTTCCACGACAGATGTGCGCGCGATCGCCCTGCAGTCCACCGAGGGCATCGCCCGCGGACTGCGCGTGCAGGCCCAGGGGCAGCCGCTCGAGGTGCCGGTCGGCCCGGCCGTGCTCGGCCGGCTGCTCGACGTTACCGGCCAGCTCGGCGACGACGGCCCCGCCTTGCCCGCCGACGTGCCACGCCGCCCGATCCACCGCGCGCCACCTCCGCTGTCCGCACAGAGCGGCACCAGCACCCTGTTCGCCACCGGACTGAAGGTGATCGACCTGCTCACCCCGCTGGTGCAGGGCGGCAAGGCAGCGATGTTCGGTGGCGCCGGCGTCGGCAAGACGGTGCTGGTGATGGAGCTGATCCACGCGATGGTCGAGCGCTACCAGGGCATCTCGGTGTTCGCCGGCGTCGGCGAGCGCTCGCGCGAGGGTCACGAGATGCTGCTGGACATGCGCGATTCCGGCGTGCTCGACCACACCGTGCTGGTCTACGGCCAGATGAACGAGCCACCCGGCGCGCGCTGGCGGGTGCCGTTCACCGCGCTGACCATGGCCGAGCACTTCCGCGACGAGCGAAAGCAGAACGTGCTGCTGCTGATGGACAACATCTTCCGCTTCGTGCAGGCCGGCTCGGAGGTCTCCGGCCTGCTCGGCCGCCTGCCTTCGCGGGTCGGCTACCAGCCCACCCTGGCCGACGAGGTGGCGGCGCTGCAGGAACGCATCGTCTCGGTGGACGGCGTGGCGGTCACCGCGATCGAGGCGGTGTACGTGCCGGCCGACGACTTCACCGACCCGGCAGTCACCGCGCTGGCCTCGCACGTGGACTCGATGGTCGTGCTGTCGCGCGAGATGGCCGCGCAGGGCATGTACCCGGCGATCGACCCGATCGCCTCCTCCTCGATCATGCTCGACGCCGACCTGCTCGGCGAACGCCATGTGCACATCGCCACCGAGGTGCGCCGGGTGATCGAGCATTACCGGCAACTGCAGGACGTGATCGCCCTGCTCGGCGTCGACGAACTCGGCGCCGACGACCGCCGGCAGGTCGAACGGGCGCGCCGGCTGCAGCGCTTCCTGACCCAGCCGTTCGCGGTCACCGAAGCCTTCACCGGCATGCCCGGCCGCAGCGTGGCGCTGGCCGACACCCTGGACGGTTGCGAGGCGATCCTGCGCGGCGACTGCGACGGCTGGCGGGAGAGTTCGCTGTACATGGTCGGCACACTGGCCGAAGCCCAGGCCAAAGAAGCCGCCGCCACGAAGGCTGCGGCATGACTGACCACCTGCACCTGATACTCACCACGCCGCAGCAGGTCGTGCTCGACCTCAACGACGTGACCGCCGTGCGCGGCGAGGACGCCAGTGGCAGCTTCGGCATCCTGCCCGGCCATGCCGACCTGATCACCGTGCTGGTACCCACCGTGCTGCGCTGGCAGCGTGCCGGTGGGGAAAAGGGTTACTGCGCGCTGCGCGGCGGCGTGCTGCGGATGAGCGAAGGCGGGCAGCTGCACGTGGCCTGCCGCGGCGCCGTGCGCGGCGACCAGCTCGACACGCTGGAGAACACCGTACGCTTGGCGCGCGCCGACCAGGCCGATGCCGACCGCCGCGCCCGTGTCGAGCAGATGCAGCTGCACGCCCGCGCCGTGCGCACGCTGCTGCGCTACCTGCGGCCTGGTCCGCGGAACGTCGCACCATGACGACACCGCCACCCGAGCCTCGCAGCACAGAGGGCCGCGACCCGGTCGCCACGGCCGCCCGCCGTGCCCGCCAACGCGACGAAGCGAACCGCGACGATCCCGCCACCCCGGCCAGCATCCGCCTGGCGCAGATCGGCGTGCTGGGCTGGACCATCGTCACGCCGATCCTGCTCGGCCTGCTCGCCGGCCACTGGCTGGATCGCTGGCTGCGCACCGGCGTGATGTTCGCCGCCGCCCTGCTCACGGTTGGTGCGGGGCTGGGGATGTGGTTCGCCTGGCGCTGGATGCACCGTCAATGAGGAACCCAAGATGATCCTGTCGCTTGCTTCGCTTCCGTTCGCTCCGGCAATCGGCATCGGCCTGCTCGGCGGTGGCCTGGTCGGCCTGCTCCACTTCGTCGGGTTGCGCTACACCGTGCGCCTGCTCGCCACCGGCCGCACCGGACTGGCGCTGGCATCGCAGGGGCTGCGCGTGCTGGCCAGCGCCCTGCTGCTGGCGGCGCTGTTCCACTTCGGCGTAAGCGCCCTGCTGGCCGGGTTCGTCGGTTTCCTGGTGGCACGGCAGGCGCTGCTGCGTGATGGCGCCGCCGGCGGCAACCCGCCATCACCGACTGGAGAGCCGGACGCATGATCGGCTCGCCGCTGCGCACCGAGACGCTGTTCCACCTCGGGCCGGTCCCGGTCAGCACCGCCGTGGCGGTGACCTGGGGAATCATGGCGCTGCTGGTGATCGGCGCCTGGCTGGCCACCCGCCGGCTGTCGTTGCGTCCCTCGCGCACCCAGGCCGTGCTCGAGTTGCTGGTCGAGACCATCGACGCGCAGATCCACGACACCATGCAGGTGGACCCGGCACCGTACCGTCCGCTGATCGGCAGCATCTTCCTGTTCGTGCTGGTCGCGAACTGGTCGGGCCTGGTGCCCGGTATCGAACCGCCCACCGCCCACCTGGAAACAGACGCCGCGCTCGCCGGCATCGTGTTCTTCGCCACCATCTGGTTCGGCCTGCGCGCCCGCGGCGTACGCGGCTACCTCGCCACCTTCGCCGAGCCGGGCTGGCTGATGGTGCCGCTGAACCTGGTCGAGCAGATCACCCGCACCTTCTCGCTGATGGTGCGCCTGTTCGGCAACGTGATGAGCAGCGTGTTCGTGGTCGGCATCGCGCTGTCGCTGGCCGGGCTGATCGTGCCGATCCCGTTCATGGCGCTGGACCTGCTCACTGGCGCCATCCAGGCCTACATCTTCAGTGTGCTGGCGATGGTGTTCATCGGCGCCGCCGTGCACCCCGCCCCGCCCTCGCGCGCGCCGGACGCGCCCGCATCTTCCGATCGGAGAGACCCGTCATGAACGACCTGATTCCCGTTGTCAGCATCCTCGCCGCCGCACTGTCGGTGAGCTTCGGCGCGATCGGCCCGGCGCTCGCGGAAGGCCGTGCGGTGGCCGCCGCGATGGATGCGATCGCCCGCCAGCCCGAATCGGCCGGCACCATCTCGCGCACGCTGTTCGTCGGCCTGGCGATGATCGAGACGATGGCGATCTACTGCCTGGTGGTCGCGATCCTGCTGCTGTTCGCCAACCCGTTCCTGAAGTGAGCGGCGACCTTCGATGAAAATCGACTTCTGGACGCTGGCGCTGCAGGCGATCAATGCGCTGGTCCTGATCTGGCTGCTGTCGCGCGTGCTGTACCGGCCCGTGGTGCAGGCGATCGCGCGACGGCGCGAGGCGGCCGCCAAGCTGCTGGCCGACGCCGAAGCCGAACGCGACCGCGCGCGCCAGGCCACGGCGGCGGCACAAACGCAGCAGGCCGAGCTCGCCGCCGGGCGCGAGGCGGCGATGAAGGCCGCGCAGACCGATGCCGAAGCGGCACGCACCCGTCTGCTGGCCGCCGCGCAGACCGAGGTCGACACCCTGCGGCAGCAGGCGCAGGCCGACCGCGACAAGCAGCTCCTCGCACAGCAGCATGCCGACGAACAGCGCGCGGCCGCCCTGGCCATCGACATGGCCGGGCGCTTGCTCGACCGCCTGCCCGCCTCGGCCCGCGTCGCCGGCTTTCTCGACGATCTGGTCGCCTCGCTGCGGGCGCTGCCGGATTCGCAGAAGCAGAAGCTGGCCGATGCGGCGACCCCGCTCGCACTGGTGGCGCCGCGCACGCTCGAGGCGGGCGAAAGGGACCATTGCACACAGGCGATCCAGCAGGCCATCGGCCGCGCTGCCCCACTGCCGACCATGGTCGATCCGAACCTGATCGCCGGGCTGGAACTGCGCAGTCCCGACCTGGTGGTCAGCAATCACCTGCGCGCCGACCTCGCCCATCTCCAGCACGAGCTGACCCATGCCGACGGACACGCCTGACGCCACCGCCGGCGACTGGCTGCGCCGCAGCCGGGATGTCGTCGCCCGGGCCCGACTCGGCGTGCGCTCGGTCGGCCTGGGTCACGTGGTGCGGATCGCCGACGGCATCGCCATCGTCTCCGGCCTGGCCCAGGCCCGGATGCACGAGCTGCTGCGCTTCCAGCACGACCACATGGGCTTCGTGCTGTCGCTGGACGAGGACACGCTGGCCGCGGTGCTGCTGGACGATGACGGCAGCGTGGAGGCCGGTTCGGAAGTACTGGGCACCGGCGAGGTGCTGCGTGTACCGGTCGGCCCGGGCCTGCTCGGCCGCGTGCTCGACCCGCTGGGTCGCCCGCTGGACCGCGACGAGCCGGTGGCGGCCGCGGACCACCTGCCGATCGAGCGCCCGGCCCCGGCGATCATCGAGCGCGACCTGGTCAGCGAGCCGGTCGCCACCGGCGTGCTGGTGATCGACGCGATGTTCCCGATCGGCCGCGGCCAGCGCGAGCTGCTGATCGGCGACCGCGCCACCGGCAAGACCTCGCTGGCGGTGGACGCGATGATCAACCAGAAGCACTCGGACATGGTCTGCGTGTACGTCTCGGTCGGCCAGCGCGCGCATGCCGTGCAGCAGGTGATCGAGGCGGTGCGCGCGCATGGTGCGCCGGAGCGCACCATCTTCGTGGTCGCCTCGGCGTCGGCGTCGGCCGGCCTGCAGTGGGTGGCGCCGTTCGCCGGCTTCAGCATCGCCGAGTACTTCCGCGACCGCGGCCAGCACGCGCTGATCGTGATCGACGACCTGACCAAGCACGCCGCCACCCACCGCGAGCTGGCCCTGCTCACCCACCAGCCGGCCGGCCGCGAGGCCTATCCCGGCGACGTGTTCTACCTGCATGCCCGCATGCTCGAACGCGCCGCCAAGCTGTCATCCGCCAGGGGCGGCGGTTCGCTCACCGCGCTGCCGATTGCGCAGACCGAGGCGGGTAACCTGGCCGCCTACATCCCGACCAACCTGATCTCGATCACCGATGGCCAGATCGTCTTCGACACCTCGCTGTTCGCCGCCGACCAGCGACCCGCGGTGGACGTCGGCCTGTCGGTCAGCCGGGTCGGCGGCAAGGCGCAGCCGCCGGTGCTGCGCGAGGTGGCCGGCCAGCTGCGGCTGCAGTATTCGCAGTTTCTCGAACTGGAGCTGTTTACCCGCTTCGGCAACCTCAGCGACACCCGCGTCAAGGCGCAGATCGCGCGGGGCCGGGCGATCCGCGCCCTACTCACCCAGCCGCGCTTCGCCGCACAGCAACTGCCGGAACAGCTCGCCCAGCTCGCCGCGCTGGACGACGGCGTGCTGGACGACCAGCCCGCCGACCTGATCGCCGAGCTGCGCCGGCAACTGCCGGCCCGCCTGGCCGAGGGACAGCCGATACCGATCGGCGACGCACTGGATCCGTCCACCCGCAACGCGCTGGTGAAACGGGTGCGCGAACTGGTCGCCGGCATCGCCGCCGCCAAGGGGGCGCAGGCATGAGCGGACAGCTGGCCGAAGTCGCGGCGCGACTGGACTCCACGCGCCAGCTGGGCAGCGTGATCTCCGCGATGCGGGCGATCGCGGCGAGCCGTTCGCAGCAGGCGCGACGCGAGCTGGAAGCGATCCGCCTGTATGCCGCCACCATCGGCCAGGCCATCGACCAGGTACTCGGCAGCTTGCCGTCCGGCCGGTCCGTCGCTGCGCCAGCCGCACCCGGCGACGGCGTCCTGGTGGTCGCGCTGTGCGCCGAACAGGGTTTCGCCGGCAGCTTCAACGAGCGCGTACTCGATGTCGCCCTGCCGCTGGCCGACAAAGCCAACAGCCGCCTGTTCATCGTCGGCGACCGCGGCCTGATGGTGGCCGGCAACCGCGGGCGCACACCGGCCTGGAGCGTGCCGATGGCCGCCCATACCGACGAGGTCTCCGCACTGGCCGACCGGATTTCCGATGCGATCTATGCGGCGCTCGCCGCGCGTGGACCAGGCCGGGTGCTGCTGGTGCACGGCAGCCCGGGCGAAGGCGAGGAGCAGAGCATCGAGCAGCGCCGGCTGCTGCCGTTCGACTTCGGCCGCTTTCCCGCCCGTCTCGCCGATGGCCAGGCGCCGCTGATGAACCTGCCGCCGACGATCCTGCTCGAACAGCTCGCGGTCGAATACGTGCATGCCGACCTGTGCGCGGCGCTGATGCTGTCCTACGCGGCGGAAAACCAGGCGCGCATGCAGGCGATGATCGCCGCCCACGGCAATCTGGAGCGCACCGAAGCCTCGCTCACGCTCGAGTTTCAGCGCGTGCGCCAGGAAGACATCACCGACGAGATCCTTGAGCTTTCCGCCGCCCGGACCTGACCACCCCCGATCGCAGCCACCGTGCCGCGACCAAAGGAGCCGCACTTGAACCACCGCCGCCACTGCCCGCCGCCTCCGCCCCACAAGCGCCGCACGCCGCTGCCTTGGGAGCATCCCAAGGCACACGCCGAAGAACCGCAGGTCGACGAGCGGCTGCGCGCGATCATGCAGCACCCGTCGTACCGGGAAGCGGACAGCGATACGGCTTTCCTCCACGAGGACGCCGCGCGCGGCGTTCGCCTGCAGGTGGACTACCTCAAGGCCGAGCTGGTGCTCGCCGCACACGGCATCGAGCGCACGGTGCTGGTCTACGGCAGCACGCGCCTGCGCGAGCCGGAGACGGCAAAGCGCGAGCTCGCCTCGGCGCGGGAAGCGGCCGGCTCGCGGCCCGACGACCCGGCCACCGTGCGCGCACTGCAACTGGCCGAGCGGCGGGAAGCCCTGTCGCGCTACTACGAAGTGGGGCGCGAGGTCGGCCAGCGGGTCGGCCTGGCCGGCATTCCCGGCCTGGCCATCCTCACCGGTGGCGGTCCCGGTGCGATGGAGTCGGCCAATCGCGGCGCGTGCGAGGCCGGCGCGCAGACGGTGGGCCTGAACATCGCGCTGCCGCGCGAGCAGTATCCGAACCCCTACGTCACGCCGGGGCTGTGCATGCAGTTCCACTACTTCGCCATGCGCAAGCTGCACTTCATGAAGCGGGCAGTCGCCATCGTCGCCCTGCCCGGCGGCTACGGCACGCTGGATGAGGTGTTCGGCGCGCTGACCCTGATCCAGACCCGCAAGAGCGCGCCCATTCCCATCGTGCTGGTCGGCGAGGACTACTGGCGCCGCGTGTTCGACGTTGATTTCCTGCTCGAGTCCGGCAGCATCGACGAGGAAGACCGCGACCTGTTCTGGTACGCCGAGACCGCCGAGGAAGCCTGGCAGGGGATCCTCGACTGGCATGAACGCAACGGCAGCCCCCTGCTCCCCTCCACTGCCACGGATGCACGCCCATGAAAATCTCCTTCCACGGCGCCGACCGCGAGGTCACCGGCTCGTGCCACCTGCTCGAGGCCGCCGGCAAGCGGATCCTGGTCGACTGCGGCATGTACCAGGGCAGCCGCGAACTGGACGAGCAGAACGGCGACGATTTCGGCTTCGATCCGGCCTCGATCGACATACTGCTGCTGACCCACGCCCACCTGGACCACTGCGGTCGCATCCCGCTGCTGGTCGATCGGGGGTTCTCCGGCGAGATCATCACCACCGCAGCCTCGCGCGAGCTGGCGCGGCTGGTGATGCTGGACGCCGCCGGTCTGCAGGAAGCCGATGCCGAGCGCCGCCAGCGACACGCATGGCGTCGCGGCGACAAGGACGGGCAGCCGCTGTACACCACCCTCGACGCGCTCAACGCGATGGACCGCTTCGGCCGCGTCGCGCGCTATGGCCAGCCGATCGAGCTCGCGCCGGGCCTGACCGCCACCTTCCATGACGCCGGGCACATCCTCGGCTCGGCCAGCATCCGCATCGTGCAGGAGGGCGACGGCGGCCGCTCGGTGATCTTCTCCGGCGACCTCGGCAACAGCGGCCGGCCGATCCTGCGCGATCCGCAGCCGCCGCCGCATGCCGACGCGGTGGTGATGGAAACCACCTACGGCGACCGCCTGCACAAGCCGCTGGGGCCCTCGGTGGAGGAGCTGTATGCCGCGATCACCGACACCTTCGCCCGCGGCGGCAACGTGGTGATCCCCACCTTCGCGCTGGAGCGTGCGCAGGAGATCCTCTACTACCTGCGCGCCGGCGTGGAGAGCGGCCGGCTGCCGCGCACGCTGCCGGTGTTCCTCGATTCGCCGATGGCGATCTCCGCCACCGAGATCTTCCGTCGCCACACCGAATGCTACGACCCGAAGGAACGTGCCCTGTTCGCCCAGGGCGGCGATCCGTTCGCCCTGCCCGGCCTGCGCTTCACCCGCGAGACCGCCGACTCGATGGCGCTGAACCGGATCCGCGGCGGCGCGATCCTGATGGCCGGCTCGGGCATGTGCACCGGCGGGCGCGTGCGCCATCACCTGCGGCACAACCTGTGGCGCGAGGATTCCAGCGTGGTGTTCGTCGGCTACGCCGCCTCCGGCACGCTGGCGCGCATCCTCATCGATGGCGCGAAGTCGGTGCGCCTGTTCGGCGACGACATCCCGGTACGCGCCCATCTGCACACCATCAACGGCTTTTCCGCACACGCCGATCGCGACGAGCTGCTGGCCTGGCACACGGCGATCAAACCGGACAAGACCATCCTGGTGCACGGCGACGAGCGGGTGATGCAGGCGTTCGCCACCCGGCTGTCCGCCACCGAGGTGCACATGCCCGGCAACGGCGACGCCATCACCCTCTGACGATCATCCACGGCCAGGAGGCTGCCCGTGTCCACCCCATCCCCCAACATCCTCTCCGACGACGAACTGGTCCTGCTCGACCGCTACTGGCGAGCCTCGCTCTATCTCTGCGCCGGCATGCTCTACCTGCGCGAGAACCCGCTGCTGCACGAGCCGCTGCGGCTGGAGCACATCAAGCACCGGCTGCTCGGCCACTGGGGTTCGGACCCGGGCCAGACCCTGGTGTGGACGCACATGAACCGGCTGATCCGCGCGCGCGACCTCGACGCGATCTTCGTCTCCGGCCCCGGCCATGGCGCGCCCTCGGTGCTGGCCCACGCATGGCTGGAAGGACGCTACGGCGAGCTGTATGCGGACAAGGGGCCAGGCCTGGACGGGCTGCGCCGGTTCTTCAAGGAGTTCTCCTTCCCCGGTGGCGTGGGCAGTCACTGCACGCCTGAGACGCCGGGATCGCTGCACGAGGGCGGCGAACTCGGCTACAGCCTGTCGCACGCCTACGGCGCGGCGTTCGATCATCCCGACCTGCTGGTGGTGTGCATGGTCGGCGACGGCGAGGCGGAAACCGGCCCGCTGGCCACCGCTTGGCATTCGAACAAGTTCCTCGATCCGGCGCGCGACGGCGCGGTGCTGCCGGTGCTGCACCTCAACGGCTACAAGATCGCCAACCCCACGGTGCTGGCGCGCATTCCCCACGACCAGCTCGCCGACCTGATGCGCGGTTACGGCTATGAGCCGTTCTTCGTCGAAGGTGACGAGCCGCAGCGCGTGCACCGCCTGCTCGCTACCACGCTGGAAACCGCACTGGACCGGATTGCCGACATCCAGCGCCGTGCGCGCACCGGCAGCTTCGAGGGCCTGCCGACGTGGCCGATGATCGTGCTGCGCACGCCCAAGGGCTGGACCGGCCCGAAGGAGGTGGACGGCCATCGCGTGGAGGGCACCTGGCGCGCCCACCAGATCCCGCTGGATCCGCACAAGGACACCGCCCACCTGCGCCAGCTCGAACAGTGGCTGCGCAGCTACCGCCCCGAGACGCTGTTCACCGCGGACGGCCAGCTGGTGCCCGAACTGGCGGCACTGGCCCCGTCCGGACATCGCCGCATGAGCGCCAACCCGGTGGCCAACGGCGGCCTGCTGCGGCGGGCGCTGCTGCGACCGGACATCCGCGAATACGCGGTGGCGGTCACCGAACCGGGCACCGCCACCGAGGAAAACACCCGACCGACCGGCCGCCTGCTGCGCGACGTGATGCGCGCCAACCCCGACCGCTTCCGCTTCTTCTGCCCCGACGAGACCGCCTCGAACCGGCTCGACGACATCTACCAGGCCAGCGGCAAGGCGTGGATGGCCGAGACGCTGCCGGAGGATGCCGACGGCACCCACCTGGAACGCGGCGGCCGGGTGATGGAGATCCTCTCCGAACACACGCTGGAAGGCTGGCTGGAGGGCTACCTGCTGTCCGGCCGGCACGGCCTGCTCGCTTCGTACGAGGCCTTCATCCACGTCATCGACTCGATGTTCAACCAGCACGCGAAGTGGCTGGAGAAGGCGCTGGACGTGCCGTGGCGGGCGAGCGTGTCCTCGCTCAACATCCTGGTCACCTCCACCGTGTGGCGGCAGGACCACAACGGCTTCTCGCACCAGGACCCCGGTTTTCTCGACGTGGTCACCAACAAGAGCCCGCGGGTCACCCGCATCTACCTGCCGCCGGACGCGAACTGCCTGCTCTCGGTCGTCGACCACTGCCTGGACAGCACCGACAAGATCAACGTGATCGTGGCCGACAAGCAGCGCCACCTGCAGTACCTGACCATCGAGGAGGCCGCCGACCACTGCACCAAGGGCATCGGCATCTGGGACTGGGCAAGCAGCGACGACGGCGCCGAGCCGGACCTGGTGATGGCCTGCGCCGGCGACGTGCCGACGATGGAGGCACTGGCCGCCACCGCCCTGCTGCGCGAGCACTTCCCGGCGTTGAAGGTGCGCTTCGTCAACGTGGTGGACCTGTTCCGGCTGCAGCCGGAGAGCGAGCACGTGCACGGGCTCTCCGATGCCGAGTTCGACAGCCTGTTCACCCGCGACAAGCCGGTGATCTTCAACTTCCACGGCTATCCGTGGCTGATCCACAAGTTGCTCTACCGCCGCCACAACAGCCGCAACGTGCACGTCCGCGGCTACAAGGAACAGGGCAACATCAACACCCCGATGGATCTGGCCATCCGCAACCAGATCGACCGCTTCGACCTGGTGATCGACGCCATCGACCGCGTGCCCGGGTTGCTGGTCGCCGGTGCGCACGTGCGCGACCGGATGAAGGACGCCATCCTCGCCTGCCAGCGCTTCGCCTGCAGCGAGGGCTACGACCAGCCCGAATATGCGGACTGGCGCTGGCCAGGGCGCACCGGCGCGGCGTGACTTGCGGCCCTCTTGAACACCGCTCCGAACGGGCGCATGTCGCAGGAACCGACATGCACAGGGAAGCGCCATCGTGGAATCTTTCGTTCATCCGTTCGCCGAAGGGCTTTCGCTCCTCGCCCATCTGCTGGGCGGCAGCTACGGTCTGGCTGTCGTCGCTATCGCCGTGGCCGTCCGTCTCGTGTTGCTGCCGCTGACGTTGCGGCTGGCCGAACAGGGCTGGCACCGCCAGCAGCGGATGCGGGCGCTGCAGCCGCTGCTCGACGCCCTGCGCGAGCGGCACGCCAAGGATCCGCTGGCCTACGCCCGGGCCGCCCAGGCATTGCAGAAGCAGCACGGCATCACCAGCGGGCTCGGTGGCGGGCTGCTGGTCTCCGCGGTGCAGGCACCGCTGGGCATCGGCATCTACGCCGCCATCCGCCAGAGCGTCGCCGCGGCCGGTTCGTTCCTGTGGATCCCGCGACTGGCACGACCGGACTTCCTGCTCGCCCTGGCCGTCGCCGCACTCACGTACGCCGCGATCACGCTGAATCCGGCCATGCCGGCACAGATGAAGACCGCGCTGCAGATGCTGCCGGTGCTGGTCTCGTTCCTGATGGTCTGGCACCTGGCCGCCGGCCTCGGCCTGTACTGGGCCGGCTCGAGCAGCGTCAACGTGCTGCAGGCGGCTCTGCTGCGGCGGCGTGTTGGGACCAGGGGCATCGACGCCCTGTAGGAACGCACCCTGTGCGCGAATCGATCTCGCCTCGCCGCCACACCGGTCGCCCACAGGGTGGGCTCCTACACGATCCGGACACCCTGTAGGAGCGCACCCTGTGCGCGACCCGATTTCGCCTCGCTGCCACATCGATCGCCCACAGAGCCTGCCCCGGACTTGATCCGGGGGTGGGTTCCTACAAAGGGGAAATGCGGGGAATCAGGCCTCCGGACGCATGTAGGGGAACAGCAGCACGTCGCGGATCGACGAGGCGTCGGTGAGCAGCATCACCAGCCGGTCGATGCCGATGCCGAGGCCGCCGGTGGGCGGCAGGCCCACTTCCAGCGCGCGGATGTAGTCGGCATCGAAATGCATCGCCTCGTCGTCGCCGGCGTCCTTGGCGTCGACCTGGGCCTGGAACCGCGCGGCCTGGTCTTCCGGATCGTTGAGCTCGGAGAAGCCGTTCGCGATTTCCTTGCCGTTGACGAACAGCTCGAAGCGGTCGGTGATGCCCTGGTCGCTGTCGTTCTCGCGCGCCAGCGGCGAGACCTCGACCGGGTGCTGGGTGATGAAGGTCGGCTGGATCAGCGTGTGCTCCACCGTCTTCTCGAAGATCTCCAGCAGCAGCTTGCCCCAGCCGTAGCCGTCCTTGACCTGCACGCCCAGGCGCTTTGCGTGGGCCGCCATCGCGGCACGATCGCGCAGCTCCTCGCGCCTGATCTCCGGGTTGTGCTCCAGCACCGCGTCTTCCATGGTCCAGCGGCGGAACGCCGGGCCGACGTCGATGGTGGCGCCATCCCAATGCAGTTCGGTGGTGCCGATCACCTGCTTCGCGGTGTCGCGGATCAGGTTCTCGGTGAGGTCCATGATCTCGTTGTAGGTGGCGTAGGCCTGGTACAGCTCGAGCATGGTGAACTCGGGATTGTGCCGGGTCGACACGCCCTCGTTGCGGAAGTTGCGGTTGATCTCGTAGACGCGGTCGAAGCCGCCGACCACCAGGCGCTTGAGGTACAGCTCCGGCGCCACGCGCAGGTAGAGGTCCATGTCCAGTGCGTTGTGGTGGGTGATGAACGGACGCGCGGTGGCACCGCCGGGGATGACGTGCATCATCGGCGTCTCCACTTCCATGAAGCGGCGCGGTGCGGCCTCCAGCCACTGGCGGATATAGCCAATGATGCGTGAGCGCTGCTGGAAGGTGCGGCGCGCCTCCTCGGTGACGATCAGGTCGACGTAGCGCTGGCGGTAGCGCTGCTCCACGTCGGCCATGCCGTGATGCTTGTCCGGCAGCGGACGCAGGCTCTTGGTCAGCAGGCGCAGCTGCTCGACCTTCACCGACAGCTCGCCGGTCTTGGTGCGCATCACCACGCCTTCGGCGCCGACGATATCGCCCATGTCCCAGCCCTTGAAGGCCTCGTAGACGTCGCCGACGGTGCCGGCATGGATGAACAGCTGGATACGGCCGGTCATGTCCTGCATCTGCACGAAGCTGACCTTGCCCTGCACGCGCTTGAGCACGATGCGGCCGGCCACCTTCACGCGCTTCGCTGCGGCATCGATGGCCTCGGCGGTCCAACGCTCGGCATCGGCGAACTCGTTCTTGAGGTCACCGGCGAAACTATCGACCACGAAGTCGTTTGGAAACGCGATGCCCTGCCCGCGCAGCGCCTTGAGTTTCTCGCGGCGCTCGGCGATCAGCTTGTTCTCGTCGACGGGCGGGTTCTCGGGGGTTTCGCTCATTGCAGATTCCGTGGCGGGTGGCTTGCCTGCGCTGGCAGGCGCCGGTCAGTTTTGGATCGTGGAGGGGCGGCTGACTCAGCCGCCCTTGTGGAACACTTCCTTGAAGCCTTTCTTGGTGGCATCCCAGCCCTCACGCGCGCCCTTGGCGATACCGTGGCCGGCGTCGCGGGCACCGTGGCCGACCTTGACCGCCACGTCGCGGGTGGCATGGCCGACGTCGCGGGCACCGTCGGCGATGTCATGGCCGGCCGCCTTGGTGTCGCGCTTGATGTCCTGCCCGGCCGACTGCGCCTGGGCGCTGGCCATGCCGGCGCACGCAAGCAGGGCGGCGACGGACAACGAAAGGAACGTTCCACGCTTCATGGATGTCTCCTCGCAAGTTCGAACGGATGGAGCCGGTTTCCGGATCAGGCGTCGACGCGCTTGGCGCCGACCTCCAGGCCCGCCTTCAGGCTGGCCTCGACGAATTCGTCCAGGTCGCCGTCGAGCACTTTCTGGGTGTCTGAGCGCTCGATGCCGGTGCGCAGGTCCTTGATGCGGCTCTGGTCGAGCACGTAGTTGCGGATCTGGCTGCCCCAGCCGATGTCGGACTTGGTCGCTTCCACCGCGTCCTTCTCGGCGTTGCGCTTCTGCACTTCCAGCTCGTACAGCTTCGCCGCCAGCATCTTCATCGCGGTGTCGCGGTTGGCGTGCTGGCTGCGACCGGTCTGGCAGGCCACGACGATGCCCGAGGGTACGTGGGTGATGCGCACCGCGGACTCGGTCTTGTTCACGTGCTGGCCACCGGCACCGGACGAGCGGTACACGTCGGTCTTCAGGTCGGCCGGGTTGATGTTGATCTCGATGTTGTCGTCGACTTCCGGCGACACGAACACCGAAGTGAAGCTGGTGTGGCGACGGTTGTCCGAATCGAACGGGCTCTTGCGCACCAGCCGGTGCACGCCGGTTTCGGTCTTCAGCCAGCCGTAGGCGTAGTCGCCCTCGACGCGGAAGGTGGCGGACTTGATGCCGGCCACTTCGCCGCCGGAAGCTTCCATCAGCTCGGTCTTCCAGCCGCGCGACTCGCACCAGCGCAAATACATGCGCAGCAGCATCTCGGCCCAGTCCTGCGCCTCGGTGCCGCCGGCACCGGCCTGGATGTCGACGAAGGCGTTGGCCGAATCCATCTTGCCGGCGAACATGCGCTGGAACTCCAGCTTGTTCACCTCGATGTCGAGCAGGGCGACATCACCCTGCACCGCGGCCACGGTGTCGTCGTCGCCATCGGCGGCGGCCATCTCCAGCAGTTCGCGGGCATCGGTGAGGCCGGCGGTGAGCCGGTCGATGCCGTTGACGACAGTGTCCAGCCGGGCGCGTTCACGGCCCAGTTCCTGCGCGCGGGTCGGATCGTCCCAGACGTTGGGGCTTTCCAGTTCGCGGGTTACTTCTTCCAGGCGTTCGCGCTTGGTGGGGTAGTCAAAGATACCCCCTAAGCGACTCGATGCGGCCGGTCAGGTCCGCGATCTGCGCAAGGATCGGATTGGTCTCGATCATGGATGGTTGGCAACAGGGAAAATGGCCGGTCATGGTAGCAGAGCCGGCCCCGGGCTTGGACCGCTCCGCCTGGTTGCTCCCGGTTGCGGAGCTCGATCGACGGGCCGTCCGCGGGGTGGCTGCCCGGGGACGGGCGACTGGCCAAACAGCCATTCAGCTCAGCGCATCGGCATGCACCCCGCGCACCGCCCGGCCGGACGGATCGGCCATCGCCGCAAAGGCCGGGTCCCAGGCCAGCGCCGCCGGTGACGAGCAGGCGATCGATTTGCCGCCCGGCACCGTCGCTGCGCAGGCCTCGCCCGGATAGAACTGCTCGAAGATGCTGCGATAGAAATACGCCTCCTTGGTCGCCGGCGTGTTGAACGGAAAGCGCGAGGCGGCCGCGGCGAACTCGCGGTCGCTGACTTCCTGTTCGGCATGCGCCTTGAGGCCGTCGATCCAGCCGTAGCCGACGCCGTCGGAGAATTGCTCCTTCTGCCGCCACAGGATCTCCTTCGGCAACGCACCGTCGAAGGCGGCGCGCAGCACGTGCTTCTCGATCTTGCGGCCGCCGGCGTCACTCTGGTCGACCATCTTGTGGGCGGCATCCATGCCCATCGCCACGTCGATGAACTCCAGGTCCAGGAACGGCACGCGCGCCTCCACGCCCCAGGCCATCATCGCCTTGTTGGCGCGCAGGCAGTCGTAGCTGTGCAAGGCGTCGAGCTTGCGCACGGTCTCCTCGTGGAAGGCCTCGGCCGACGGCGCCTTGTGGAAATACAGGTAACCGCCGAACAGCTCGTCCGAGCCCTCGCCGGAAAGCACCATCTTCACGCCCATCGCCTTGATCCGGCGGGCCAGCAGGTACATCGGCGTGGCGGCGCGGATGGTGGTGACGTCGTAGGTCTCCAGATGGCGGATCACCTCGGGCACCGCGTCCAGGCCTTCCCAGAAGGTGTAGACGAAGCCATGGTGCACCGTGCCGAGCGCGTCGGCGGCGACCTGGGCGGCAGCGAGATCGGGCGAGCCTTCCAGGCCGATCGCGAACGAATGCAGCCGCGGCCACCAGGCTTCGGAGCGGTCGTCGTCCTCGATGCGCTCGCGGGCGAAACGGGCGGCACAGGCGGCGACCAGCGAGGAATCCAGGCCGCCGGAGAGCAGCACGCCGTAGGGCACGTCGGTCATCAGCTGGCGGTGCACCGCCTGCTCGAAGGCCTCTCGCAGACCCTCCGGCCCCTGTCCCCTGGTCGCCTCGTAGTCGCGCCAGCCCTTGACGTAGTAGCGGGTGAGCTCGCCGCTGGCGCTGTCGTAGACATGGCCCGGCGGGAACGCGGCCACGTCGTTGCACACGCCGACCAGCGCCTTCATCTCCGAGGCCACGCACAGGCGCCCTTCCCCATCGTGGCCCCAGTACAGCGGGCACACGCCGATCGGATCGCGGGCGATCACGTAGCGCTGGCTGGGGCCGTCCCACAGCGCGAAGGCGAAGATGCCGTTGAGCTTGCCCACGCCTTCGGCCACGAAGGCGTCGCCGCCGAGGTCGCGATACAGCGCGTTGATCACCTCGCAGTCCGAGCCGGTGGTGAAGTCGTAGTCGCTGGCCGCGCGCAGCTCGCGGTGGTTGTAGATCTCGCCGTTCACGGCCAGCGCCAGCGCGCCGTCGCGCGAACGCAGCGGCTGCGCGCCGCTGGCCGGATCGACGATGGCCAGGCGCTCGTGCACCAGGATCACCCCGGCGTCGACATACACACCGCTCCAGTCCGGGCCGCGATGGCGCTGGCGCTGCGACAGTTCCAGCGCCTGCCGGCGCAACGCAGCGAGATCGTCACCCGGCTGCAGGTCGAACATCCCGAAGATCGAACACATGGCCAAACCCCTCTTTCGAAAGTTGATGGATCGGCCGGAAACCGCCCCTGCGTTTCCGGCATACCGGCCATCCATGGCCATAAAACGAAAAAGGCCCGCACTGGGCGGGCCTTTTTCGCGTATGTGGAGCTGAAACCTGTGTCTACGCGATGGCCCGCCCGGTGAGGCGATTATTATTGCCATTGCGGTTGTTCAGGCCGTTCGCGACGCACGCAGCCGCACGATGCAGGGCATCGGCGAGACGGACGGCGGCGGTGAACGACTGGGTCATGGCCCGACTAGATCACGACTTTTGATGCGGTGCAAGAACTATTTCTGGACGGCCATACCGCTCAGGGCGCCAGCAGCCAGTCCCGCGCCTGCGCGTACTCGGCATTGGCGAACAGGCGGAACTCGGCCGGAATCGCGAAGCGCATCGCCCGCGCCGCCACCCGCAGCCAGCCCACGTCGGTGACCAGGGCGACCTTTTCCCAGCCGCTGAAATGACGCATGCCGAGCTTGGCATCGTCCCAGGCGGCCTTGGCGTCGAAGCCGGTGAAGTCCTCGCCGCAGTGGTACATCAGGCGCAGCTTGGGGTTCATCGCGAAGGCGGCTTCGACGTCCGGCACCAGCACGTTTTCGTAGTCGGCGGCGGTAACCTGGCCGCGGGCGCGGAAACCCAGCACGCCGGCGGGAAGATCGGTGATCTGCTCGATCATGGATGACACTCCTTGCGGGACGATGCCGCCATCGCACTCCGAACCGCCGCTCCGTGCAAGCAGTGCGGCGTGAAAACGCCTCAGACCGCTTCGATATGCCGCAGCAGCAACTGCAGGCTCTCGCGCCCCTGCCAGTCGTTCACCGCCAGTTCGTAGGCCGCGCGCAGCACCGGTGGTGGCGCTGCGCCGGTGTAGGCGTTGAACATCACTGCTTCGTAGACCTGTCCGTCGCGCGGATCACGCAGCTGCAGTTTCAGATGCTTCTCGGCCATCACTCGCCAGGAACGGCACTCGAACACGTTGTCGAACACCGGCTCGGGGAAGGCCTGCCCCCACGGCGCGGCGTGCCGCAACAACCGGGCCAGATCCAGGTCCAGTTGCCCGGGCCCGAGTTCGCCATCGCTATCCAGCACGGCCTGCAGCGGGCGATCGCCCAGCCACTCGCGGGCCACCGCGTCGAACGCTCCGGCGAAACGGTCGAAATCCTCGGCGCGCAGGCTCAGGCCGGCCGCCATGGCATGCCCGCCGAAGCGCTCGACCAGCCCCGGCTGACGCGCATCGATGGCAGCCAGCGCGTCGCGAATATGGAAGCCGGCAATCGAGCGCGCCGAGCCGCGCAGCACTTCGGTCTCGTCCTCGCTGGCCGGCGCGAAGGCGATCACCGGTCGGTGCAGGCGCTCCTTCAGCTTGGACGCCACCAGCCCGACCACACCCGCATGCCAGCTCGGCTCGAACAGGGCCACGCCCACCGCATCGGTGGCGTGGGCCGCGCCGACCATCTGCTCCGCCTCGGCCACCATCGAGGCCTGCAGGTCGCGGCGCTCGCGATTGATCCGGTCCAGTTCGGCGGCCAGATGCATGGCGCGCGACGGGTCGTCGGTGAGCAGGCACTCCACACCCAGGCTCATGTCTTCCAGTCGACCGGCTGCATTCAGCCTAGGGCCGACCACGTAGCCGAGATCGCTGGCGCAGACTGTCGCCACGCTGCGCTTGCCGGCCTCGATCAGCGCCGCGATGCCGGCACAGGCACGACCGGCGCGGATGCGCTTGAGCCCGGCCTCGACCAGCACGCGGTTGTTGAAGTCCAGCGGCACCAGGTCGGCCACGGTACCGAGCGCAATCAGATCCAGCAGGACCGACAGATCCGGCTCCGCACCGTCGCCGAACGCGCCCTGCCCGCGCAGCGCCGCACGCGTCGCCAGCAGCAGGTAGAACATCACGCCGACGCCGGCCAGCGCCTTGCTGGGAAAGCCATCGCCGGGCAGGTTCGGATTGACCATCGCGTCGGCGTCCGGCAGGCGCTCGCCCGGCAGGTGGTGGTCGGTCACCAGCACGCGGATGCCTCGCGCCTTCGCCGCCGCCACGCCGTCGACGCTGGCCACGCCGTTGTCCACGGTGATCACCAGTTGCGGCGTCGGCTGCAGCGATGCGACCAGCGCCGCGCTGAGGCCGTAACCGTGCACGAAGCGGTTGGGGATCGCGTAGCGCACATCGGTGGCGCCCAGCAGGCGCAGGCCGCGCAGCGCGACGGCGGTGCCGGTGGCGCCGTCGCAGTCGTAGTCGCCGGCCACGACGATCGACCATTGCCCGCGGATCGCCTCGATCAGCAACGCGACGGCCTGGTCCATGCCACCGAGTGCCTGCGGCGAAGCCATCCGCGCCAGCCGATGCTCGGCTTCATCCGGCGACAGCACGCCGCGCGCGGCATAGACCGCCTGCAGTACCGGATGCACCTGTGCCGACCAGCCTTGTGGCGCGCCCTTCATCACGCGACGACGCAACTGCATGCTCACCGCCGCCAGAACCGCCAGCGGTGCAACGGCTTGTGCAGCCAGCGCTCGCCGCTGGCGAAATCCAGTTGCACGGTGCGCTGCGCCAACAACGCCTCGATCACCGGCCACCACGCCTGCTCCAGCTCGGCGACCGGCAGATCCTGCAGATCGACCAGGGCGCCCTCGGCAGCGGCGCCGACCGAACCCGTCGAGCGGGGTACGGCCGGGATACCCGCCCGTGCGGCCAGCGCCAGCAGCAGCGGATCGTCGCCGACCACCCGCGTCGGCCCAGCCACCACATGATTGGGCAGCGATCCACCCCCCCACAGCCAGAGGTTGTTCACCGGCGGCAGCCCCCTGGCCCGGCGCTCGGCATTGAGCGGATGCTGGTGCAGCAGCACCTGCAGCTCATTGATCAGGATCCGCCAGCGTCGTCCCTCGGCGCCCTGCGGAAGGTGCTGGTACAGATCCTCGCCCAGCGCCTGCTCGGGCGCGGCGAAGTCCGGCACGGGCGTGCCCTCCACCAGCCGTACCTGCCAGCGGTCGGGCGCGGTGACCTCCAGCTGCATGCCGGCATCACCGAACACCGGGCGCAGCGGCGCAGCCAGCGCCTCGGCCTCGTCCTGCGACAGACCGAGCTGGCCGCAGGCGAGCAGGCGTGCGCCGTTCATCTCGGCCTGCACCCAGGCGGGATCGGCGCAGAGCCACGGCGTGTCACCGGCGTCACCGGCGAGGTGCTGTCGCAGCAAGGCGGCGGCCGGCAGCGCGCGGGCATGCGTCTGGAAGTAGCGCCCCAGCCCATCCATGTAGCCACGCTGGCCATCGGGCTGGCGGTTGCCCTGGCGCAGGGCGCGATGCAGTGGATGGTCCGGCGCGAAGCGCGCCAGCGCGGGCAGCCAGAGGGCGACCGGAGCGAGCTGGCTCATGCCACCGGCCTCAGGCTTCCAGCTGTTCGTAGATTTCCAGCCATTCCGCCTCCAGCGACTCCTTCTCCTTGCGCAGGTCGGCCTGCTGCTGGCCGAGTTTCATCAACTCGGCGGTGGAGCCGCTGTAGATGGCCGGGTCGGCCAGCTTCGCCTCCAGCTTGCCCAGTTCGGCATCGATGGTCGCCACGCGGGTCTCGATCTTCTTCACCCGCGAGCGCGAGGTTTTTTCCTGGTCGCGCTGGGCGGCGGCCTTGCGGCGGCGCTCCTCCGGCGACTCGACCGGTGCGGCCGGCTTGGTCTCGCTCTTTTCCGCCTTCTTTGCCTGGCTGCCGCGCGAGCGCAGCCAGCGCGCGTAGTCGTCCAGGTCGCCGTCGAACGGTTCGACCCGGGTGTCCGCCACGCGCCAGAAGCTGTCGCAGACCATGCCGAGCAGGTGGCGGTCGTGCGAGACCAGCACCAGCGCACCGTCGAAATCGGCCAGTGCGTCGGCCAGCGCCTCGCGCATCTCCAGGTCGAGGTGGTTGGTCGGCTCGTCGAGCAGCAGCAGGTTCGGCTTGTCCCAGGCGATCAGCGCCAGCGCCAGGCGCGCCCGCTCGCCACCGGAGAAACCGTCGACCGACTCGAATGCGCGGTCGCCAGCGAAATTCCATGTGCCGAGGAAGTCGCGCAACACCTGGTTGCCCACGCCCGGCGCGCGGTCCTGCAGGTGATCCAGCGGGCTGGAACCGGCGCGCAGGCTCTCGACCGTGTGCTGGGCGAAGTAGCCGATCTTCAGGTCCTTGTGCACCTTGCGCTCGCCGGCCAGCGGCTCCAGCTCGCCGACCAGGGTCTTGACCAGGGTGGACTTGCCCGCGCCGTTCGGGCCGAGCAGGCCGATGCGCTCGCCCGCCTCAATGCTGAAGCCGACGTCGGCGAGCACGGTGGAGTGACCCTCGCCCGATTCCAGCGGATAGCCCGCACGCACCTCGCCGAGCTGCAGCATCGCGTCGGGCACGCGATCGGGCTGGGGGAAGCTGAAACTGAAAGCCCGCTCGGCACGCACCGCCTCGGTACCGGCCAGCTTCTCCAGCCGCTTCATCCGCGACTGTGCCTGCTTGGCCTTGCTGGCCTTGGCCTTGAAGCGGTCGATGAAGGACTGCAGGTGCGCCCGCTCGGCCTGCTCGCGCTCGAAGCTGATCTGCTGCTGGCGCAGTTGCTCGGCGCGCAGCCGCTCGAACGCGCTGTAGTTGCCGGTGTAGAGCTTCGCCTGGCCCTGGTTGAGATGCAGGGTGTGGGTGATCACACCGTCGAGGAACTCGCGGTCGTGCGAGATGATCATCAGCGTGCCCTGGTAGCGGCGCAGCCACTCTTCCAGCCACAGCACGGCGTCGAGGTCGAGGTGGTTGGTCGGCTCGTCGAGCAGCAGCAGGTCGGACGGGCACATCAGCGCGCGGGCCAGGTTCAGGCGCCCGCGCCAGCCGCCGGAAAATTCCTTCACCGCGCGCTCGTGGGTCTCCGGGGCGAAGCCCAGACCGTGCATCAGGCGACCGGCGCGGGCACGGGCGTCGTAGCCGTGCAGTTCCTCGATGCGGTGATGCGCACGGGCCATCGCCTCGATGTCGCCGCGCTCCTGCGCGTTGGCCTCGTCGCGCAGCGCCGCGGCCAGTTCCTCGTCGCCGCCCATCACGTAGTCGATCGCCAGGTCCGCCAGCGCTGGCGTCTCCTGCGCCACCGAGGCCAGCCGCAGCTTGCCGGGCATGTCCAGCTCGCCGGCGTCGGATTCGAGCTGGCCCTGCAGTGCGGCGAACAGGCTGGACTTGCCGCAGCCGTTGCGGCCGATCACGCCCAGCCGCCAACCGCTCTGGATCACCAGGTCGATGTCGGAGAGCAGCAGCCGGCTGCCGCGGCGCAGGGCGAAGTGGCGGAAAGCGATCATGCGAGGGAAACCATACGGACCGGGCGCACGCCGCGCCCGCAGCCGCACATCATAGCGGCTGCGGAACGCCCAACCCATCGCAAACCCGGTCGTGTGCCGTGGCTAAGCGCCGGGGCTTCTGCTAAAACGGCGCAGCACGCATTCCGTGGAGAGGGGATCATGATCAACCGTCGTTTCAGCCTGGCACTGGCCTGCGCCCTGGCCGTCGGCGCTGTCGCGCTGCCGTCCGCGGCCAGCGCGGACAACCTGCTGATCAACCGCGTCAAGCAGGAAAAGGGCATGAACCTGCCCACCCGCGGCATGACCATGGCGCAGGTGGAAAAGAAGTACGGCGCACCGCAGCGCAAGCTCAGCCCGCGCGGCGGGGATACCGCGAAGCACCCGGTGATCAACCGCTGGGACTACGCGACGTTCATCGTGTACTTCGAGAAGAACCACGTGATCCACAGCGTGTTGAACACGCCGGCCGGCAACAACACCGATCCGTCGGCCGCGAAGTAATCGCCCCCAGCCCCGGCCGGCGGGCCGGGGCTGCCGCACCGGGACATCCGGTGCCTTACAATTCGCCGTTCCGTGTTTCCCCGACGAGCGAATGTCCCCGATGAACGACTCCACCCTGCGCCTGCCGGCGGAATGGGAACCGCAGGCCGCGGTGCTGATCGCCTGGCCGCACGCCGGCACCGACTGGGCCGACCGGCTGGCGTCCGTCGAGACCACCTATGCCGCCCTGTCCGCTGCGGTGACCCGCTTCGAGTCGCTGGTGATCGTGGTGCCCGACGCCACCGTGCGCGTCCACGCCGAACGCCTCATCCGGGAGGCGGGTGCCCGCCTCGAGCGCATCCGCTTCGTCGAACTGCCGTACGACGACACCTGGCTGCGCGACTCCGGCCCGATCACCCTGCGCGACGACGCCGGTCGCTTCCAGTTGACCGATTTTCGCTTCACCGGCTGGGGCGGCAAGTTCGGCGCCGAGCAGGACGACGCGCTGATCGCCGGCCTGGTCGACGCCGGCGTGTTCGGCCAGGCCGCGCACCGCCGCATCGACTGGGCACTGGAAGGCGGCGGCATCGAGAGCGATGGCTCCGGCACCGTGCTGACCACTTGGCGCTGCCTCAACCAGCGCCATCCGGAGCAGTCGCGCGAGGACATGAACGCCATCCTGCGCGACGGCCTGCACGCCTCGCGCATCCTCTGGCTCGACTACGGTTACCTGGAAGGCGACGATACCGACGCCCATATCGATACGCTGGCGCGCTTCGCGCCCGGCGACCGGATCGTGTACCAGGCTTGCGACGACGCCAGCGATCCCCATTTCGATGAACTGCAGCGGATGGGTAGCGAGCTGGCCGCGCTGCGCACGGCCGACGGTCGTCCGTACGCGCTGCACCCACTGCCGTGGGCCCGACCGATCATCGACGAAGGGCGGCGCCTGGCGGCGTCGTACGCGAACTACCTGATCGTCAATGGTGCAGTGCTGGTGCCCGCCTATGGTGACGCGGCCGATGACGAAGCGGCACGGATCATCGGTGAAGCCCACCCCGGCCGCGAGGTCGTGCAGGTACCCTGCCGCCCGCTGATCTGGCAGAACGGCAGCCTGCACTGCATCACCATGCAGTTGCCGGCCGGGCTCGTCGGCTGAGCCGACGACGTTCCACGACACAGGATTCCCGAGATGACCCGCAAGACCCTCAAGGTGGCCCTGCTGCAGGAAACCCATCGCGGCAGCCGCGACGCCAATCTCGACGCGATCGAGGCCGGCCTGCGCGAGGCCGCTGCGGCCGGCGCCGAGCTGGTGCTGCTGCAGGAGCTGCACAACGGCCCGTACTTCTGCCAGCGCGAGTCGGTGGACGAGTTCGACCTGGCCGAGACGATCCCCGGCCACAGCACCGCGCGCATCGGCAAGCTGGCCGAGGAGCTCAAGCTGGTGATCGTTGCCTCGCTGTTCGAGAAGCGTGCCACCGGGCTGTACCACAACACCGCGGTGGTGTTCGACCGCTCGGCGGCGATCGCCGGCAAGTACCGCAAGATGCACATCCCGGACGATCCGGCGTTCTACGAGAAGTTCTATTTCACGCCGGGCGACCTGGGCTTCGAGCCGATCGACACCTCGGTCGGCCGCCTCGGCGTGCTGGTGTGCTGGGACCAGTGGTATCCGGAAGCGGCGCGCCTGATGGCGCTGGCCGGCGCCGACCTGCTGCTCTACCCCACCGCGATCGGCTGGGACCCGAACGACGCGCAGGATGAGAAAGACCGCCAGCGCGAGGCGTGGGTCACCGTGCAGCGCGGCCACGCGGTGGCCAACGGCCTGCCGCTGCTGTCGTGCAACCGCACCGGCTACGAGGCGGACCCGTCGGGCGTGGGTGCGGGCATCCAGTTCTGGGGCACCAGCTTCGTCGCCGGGCCGCAGGGCGAATTCCTGGCCCGCGCCGGCACCGACGCGCGCGAGCTGCTGATCGTCGACGTCGACATGGCCCGCAGCGAGCACGTGCGGCGCATCTGGCCGTTCCTGCGCGACCGCCGCATCGACGCCTACGGCGACCTGCTCAGGCGATTCCGTGACTGAATCCTCGCCCCTCGGCTGAACCGTGCCGACGGTCGCGCTTGTCCGATACCGGCGCGGTCCCCATGCTTGGCATTCCCCCGATCCGGTTCCACCGCATGACCGCTGACGCTGCCGACCTGTCCTCCCTGCCCGCCGCGCTGGTCGACCAGCCGATCGAGCGCGTCGAGCGCGACGGCGTGGAATACGTGCTGCTCGGCACGGCCCACGTGTCGCGCGCCAGCGTGGACGCCGTCCAGGCGATGCTGGCGCATGAAACGTTCGATGCCGTGGCGGTCGAGCTGTGCGACAGCCGCGCGCACGGCATGCGCGATCCGGAGGCGTTCCGTCGCACTGACCTGTTCCAGGTGATCCGCCAGGGCAAGGCCGGCATGGTGGCGGCCAGCCTGGTGCTCTCCTCGTTCCAGCAGCGGCTGGCCGACCAGTACGGCATCCAGCCGGGTGCCGAGATGAAGGCGGCGATGGACGGTGCCGAAGCGCGGGGCACGCCGGTATGGCTGGTCGATCGCGACGTCGGCACGACGCTCAAGCGAGCCTGGCGCAGCGTCGGTTTCTGGCAGCGCTTCGGCCTGCTGGGCAGCCTGCTGGCCAGCGTGTTCGACCGCGAGGACATTGCCGAACACGAGATCGAAAAGCTCAAGCAGAGCGACCTGCTGGAGAGCGCCTTCAGCGAATTCGCCAGCCAGTCCGAGCCGCTCTACCGCAGCCTGATCGGCGAACGCGACAGTTTCATGGCGGCGCGTCTGCGCGAGGAGGCCGGACTCGCCGCGCCCCCGGTGCACAAGGTGCTCGTGGTGATCGGTGCAGGCCATCTCAAGGGCCTGGCCACGCAACTGCGCGAGGACCGAAGCGACCCGAGCGCCACCGCTGCCGCGCTGGCACAGACACCACCGAAAGCGCGCTGGCCGAAGTGGTTGGCGATCGGCCTGGTGCTCGCGGTGTTCGCGATGATCGCCTATGCCTTCCACCGCAACGCGGCGCTGGGTGCCGATGCGCTCTGGCACTGGGTGCTGTTCACCGGCGGCTTCGCCGCGCTCGGCGCGCTGGTGGCCGGGGGGCATCCGCTGAGCGTGGCCGCCGCCTTCGTGGCCGCACCGATCAAGCCGTTCCGTCCCGGCGTGCCGGCCGGCGGCATCAGCGCGATGGCCGAAGCATGGGTGCGCAAGCCGCGGGTGGGCGATTTCGAGACCCTGCGCGAGCAGGTCGGGCACTGGACCGGATGGTGGAAGAACCGCGTGGCCCGCACCTTGCTGAACTTTTTCCTGGTCAGCATCGGCACGCTGATCGGCGAATACAGCGCTGGCGTGCACATCTTCCGCAGCCTGTTCTGAGCCGCAAGAACCTGCCCCCACGCAGGGCTCCGGAGGCCACGCGCGCGTGCCGGCCGATTGTTGTCGCTGGTCTCGGGCAGCCTCTATACTTCGGTGACTTTGGTGTCACGTACTTGCCGGACTCTGGGGATCTAACGCAATGACTCGACTGCAACTGCTCGGCCTCGCCGCGGCCGCCGCCCTGTTCACCGTGGGTGCCGCACATGCCGAAGGCGACAAGGCTGCCGGGCGCAAGCTCGTCTACACCTGCAACGGCTGCCACGGCGTCGAGGGCTATACGAACGCCTACCCGGACTACCCGGTGCCGCGCATCGCCGGCCAGAACGAGCAGTACATCATCAATGCGCTGCACGGGTACAAGAGTGGCGACCGCACCCACCCGACGATGATGGCGCAGGCGCAGAGTCTGTCCGACAAGGACATCCAGGACATCGCCGCCTATCTCTCCAGCCTCGCCAAGTAAGCTGCCAAAGGATTCCGCATGACCCGTGCGCTCACCCTGATTTCGTTCGCCGCGCTGGCGTTCGCCTCCTCCTCCGTGATGGCGGCCGGCAATCCGCAGGCCGGCAAGGCCAAGGCCGCCACCTGCTTCGCCTGCCACGGCGCCGATGGCAATGCGGTCGATCCGCAGTACCCGCGTCTGGCCGGCCAGTACCAGGGCTACCTCGAGCAGGCCCTGCACGAATACAAGACCGGCGGCCGCAACAACCCGATCATGAAGGGCTTCGCCGCCACGCTGTCCGACCAGGACATCGAGGACATCACCGCGTACTTCTCCAGCCTGCCGACCAAGCTCAGCACGCTGAACGGGCACATCCAGGGCGACAAGTAAGATTCACGCGCCCCGGCAGCCTGCAAAGAGCCCGCTTCGGCGGGCTTTTTGCTGTCCGCGGGTCAGTCCATCGCCGAACTGCCGCGTCGCCCTTCGTAGTAAGGCTTGCTGCCTTTGGCATGGTCGGTGGCGTCGCGCACCGCGGTCACCTCCGGCACCCGCTCGCGCAGGGTCTTCTCCACCCCCTGCTTGAGGGTTACGTCGACCATGCCGCAACCATGGCAGCCGCCACCGAACTGCAGCACCACCACGCCCTCGGCATCGATCTCGCGCAGACTGACCCGTCCGCCGTGCGACGCCAGGCGCGGGTTGATCTCCGCCTCCAGCACGTACTGCACGCGTTCCACCAGGCCGGCATCCTTGCCCGGCGTCTGCCCCTTGATGCCCGGCGCACGGATGTTGAGCTGACCACCGGTGGGGTTCGGCTCGAAATCGATGCTGGCCTCGTTGAGCCAACGCACGCTGTCGCCCTCGAGGTAGAACTGAAAGCCCTCGCACTCGAGCGTCCACTCGCGGCCGGTCAGGTCTTGCCGCTCGCAGAATTCGAGCTCGCAATCGGCAGCAGGGGTGCCGGCGGCAGTCACCCGCAGCCGGATGCCCAGCTCTTCGTCGCCCTGTTGCGCGAGCAGCTTGCGGAAATGGGCCTGGGCCCGCTCGGAGATGTCGATCATGGGAGTACCGGTCGATTGAATGGGCGCACTGGAGCCACCCGGATAAAAACAGCACCATTTTAGTACTGTTTCGAAAGTGTGTCGCCCGCTTTGACATTTCGCCGCACAGCTCCGACCCTTCGCATCCCCGAACCCAGGCTCCGGAGAAAAGCATGCGCATCGACGATCTCGCCCAGCAACACTGCATCCCGCGCAGCGGCAGCGAGCATGCGCTGGATGCGGCCGCGGTCGCCGGACTGCTTGCCGGGATGCCCGGCTGGTCGCTGGTCAACGACGGCAAGGCGATCGTCAAGGACTTCCGCTTCGACGACTTCCATCGCACGCTCGGCTTCATCAATGCCGTCGGCTTCATGGCCAACAGGGAGGACCACCACCCCGACCTGGAAGCCGGCTACGGCCATTGTCAGGTTCTCTGGTCGACGCATGACGTCGGCGGCCTCTCGCTGAACGACTTCATCTGCGCCGCGAGGGTCGAAGCGCTGCTCGCACGCTGACCGTGCACCCGGGCCGATCACGCTACGCGCGTACCGCCGGCCTGCTGGCCAGTGTGATCGCTCTGCTGCTGGCGTTCGGCTTGCTCGCGGCCGAACTGACTGCGATTCATCTCGCCAACGACGCGGGGCGAGTGCTGCAGACGCTGCAGCGGGGCGAGCCCCGATGGCAATGGCGCCCCCGCGTACCCCGGGACCTCATCGCCGGTCGGATTTTCGGTGACGGCGATGCCCGCAGGACATCAGACGGACTGGAAATCATCAGCCGGGGGAAGGATCCCTTCGAGCTGGGACTTCCCATCGCCCAACGACTGGACCTGGCGCACTGGCCTGTTCTCGCCGTCGACTCTGAAGGCAGCGCCACTGCACGTGTTTCCATCGTATGGGGAGATGGCCATGGCACGGCATGCCTGACGCCGGCACAGGCTTGGCAGATCGGCGCCCCGCTCCGCATCGACCTGCGTCGGCAAACGGGCCGGGACCCGGCGGGTCGCCCTTGCCCTTTGCCGCTGAGTGCGTCCATGTTGCGGCTGCGCGTCGACGCGCCACCCGGGACATCCTGGATTCTCAGGCACGTTGCCCTGGAGGCAGCGGATCCGGCAACCGACGAGTGGACGCCACCCGCATTCCCCTCTCCCTCGCTGCCGTCGCCGACGGCGCAGCTGGCGGCCCTGACCGGGCAGACCGCCTCGCCGCTCATCTGGCTTCCGGTAAACGCATCGGCCGAGGAACTGCTGACCTGGCGCGACGAAGCCGTTCGCAGGCAGGCCGGCGCCATCGTCGTGCGCGCGGATCTCCCCCCACGCACACCGCGACCGGGCCTGCCCGGATGGCTGACCTGGCTGGCCTGCGGCACCTATGCCGCTGCGTTACTTCACCTGGCGTGGCGACCGCGGGGAGATCTGATCGCACTGGCGGCAGCGCTCGCCGGCCCGCTCTGGCTGCTCGCAGGGTTGCAATGGGGTGGGCGGGCCAGCTGGCCCGCCGCCGCGGCGTTCGCATCCGCGTTGGCGTTCGCCGCCTGGAGCACCCGCGATAAGGGGCTTCGCCAATGGTGCTGGCTGGGACGCTGGAAGTCGGCAATGTGGTGGGCACCCTTGTTGCTGGTTCCCGTGGCGGTCGCGGTCGGCCAGCTGTGGGGCCACCCGATGGAACCGGTCAAACCCGGGCGAGCGGTGATCTATCTTGGCTGGGCAGGAATGCAGCAATGGCTGCTGCTCGGCTTCGCCCTGCCGCGCCTGGAGCGGATCCTGCGATCCGGGCCATGGGCAGTCCTCGTCGTCGCCGCGTTGTTTGCCCTCATGCATACGCCGAACGGCATGCTGATGCAGCTGTGTCTGCTGTCCGAACTGTTCTGGGCGGCCTGCTTCCTGCGCAACCGCAGCCTGCTGCCGGTCGCCATTGCACATGCCGCCAGTGCCCTCATCGTTGGCGCCATGCTGGTCGGCCCAATGTTGCGTTCGCTGGAGGTTAGCGCGCGTTTTTTCTCTTAGATACAAGAGCATCCAAAAAAGACTTCAAGTCATCTGGAAGCGGCGCTGAAAAGCCGTATGACCGACCGTCGAGCTCGAAGCTCATGTGCGAAGCGTGCAGGAACAGCCGGTGCAGCCCCCGGCCGCGGAAGCGCTTGTTGGCGTCCTTGTCGCCGTATTTCGGGTCGCCAGCCAGTGGATGGCCGATGTGCGCGGCATGCACGCGGATCTGATGGGTGCGACCGGTGCCCAGTGTCGCCTGCATCAGCCGGGCGCCCGGATACTGCTCCATTTCCTGGAAAAAAGTGAGCGATGGCTTGCCGTTATCGGACACTCTTACCATACGTTCTCCGCCCTGCAGCACCGACTTGGCCAGCGGCGCATTGACGTTGAACTTCGCCTTGGACGGGTGCCCGACCATCAGGCAGAGATACTGCTTGACCACCTGGCCTTCGCGAATGGCCGCCTGCAGCCCGGTGAGACCCGCGCGGGTCTTGGCGAACACAAGCACGCCACTGGTATCCCGATCCAGCCGGTGGACCAGTTCCAGATGCTCGTTGGGCCGAGCCGCGCGCATCAGCTCGATCGCCCCGTGACTCACCCCGCTGCCGCCATGGCTGGCCATGCCCGACGGCTTGTCGATCACCAGGAAATGCTTGTCCTCGAAGATCACCGCGGCCGCGGCCTCGGCGACCTGAGCGGAGGCGGGCCCCTTCGTCTCATGTTTCTCTGCGACACGAACCGGGGGGATGCGCAGCAGGTCACCGGCGGCCAGCCGGGTGTCCGGCTTGGCGCGCTTGCCGTTCACCCGCACCTGGCCGGTACGAAGGATGCGATAGATGACACTCTTGGGGACGCCTTTCAGCAGCGTGGCCAAGGCGTTGTCGATCCGCTGGCCGTCCCGTTCCGGGCCGACCTCGACTTGACGCACCCCGTGAGGTACGTCAGGGGAAGTTACCGTCTGCATTGAAAAAAATCCGCTTCGATAGGATACTCGACCGGCGCTTCGCCCTGCCCGATCCAGTGATCGTGCGGGCCCCGTCCGTCACGTCGGCGAGGATTGCGCCGGCCGCCTTCCCCGGGGCGCCCGGTCGCTGCTCCCTTTCATCGTAACGGGTCGGATGGCGGTTTGTCCGGATCCTTCGAAGGAGCGGGCAACCGCGGCGTGACAGTTAGAGGAATCATCGCCGGCACCCGGAATGGTGTCGTACTTTTGCCGCCCTCCCGCAAGCGGCGCGATCCCCGGCAGGCCGCCCCCAGTGGCGCCACCGAGGCACGCGACGCGCGGAAGGTCCAAGGAAAACAACACAATGAAGCGCATGTTGATCAACGCAACTCAGCGTGAAGAGTTGCGTGTGGCCATCGTCGATGGCCAGACCCTGTACGACCTCGATATCGAAATCCCCTCGCGCGAGCAGAAAAAGGCCAACATCTACAAAGGCCGCATCACCCGCGTCGAAGCCTCGCTGGAAGCCTGTTTCGTCGACTATGGCGCCGAGCGCCACGGCTTCCTGCCGATCAAGGAAATCGCCCGCGAGTACTTCACCCCGGGCCTGGATCCGCACAAGGCGAACATCCGCGAGCTGCTGAAGGAAGGCCAGGAACTGGTCGTCCAAGTCGAGAAGGAAGAGCGCGGCAACAAGGGCGCTGCACTGACCACCTACATCAGCCTCGCCGGCCGCTACATGGTGCTGATGCCCAACAACCCGAAGGCGGGCGGCGTCTCGCGCCGGATCGAGGGCGAGGATCGGCAGGCGCTGAAGGAAGCGCTGGACCTGCTCAACGTACCGGATGACGTCGGCCTGATCGTGCGCACCGCCGGCATGGGCCGCGACGCCGAAGAGCTGCAGTGGGACCTGGACTACCTGCTCACCCTGTGGCGCTCGATCTCCGAGGCCGCCGCCAAGCAGAAGGCTCCGTTCCTGATCTACCAGGAATCGAAGCTGTTCATCCGTGCCCTGCGCGACTACCTGCGCAATGACATCGGCGAGATCCTCATCGACGAGGAATCGCTGTTCAACGACGCGCGCGAGTTCATGCAGCAGGTGATGCCCAACGCCCTGCGCAAGCTCAAGCTGTACAAGGACGATACCCCGCTGTTCTCGCGCTACCAGATCGAGACGCAGATCGAGAGTGCGTTCGATCGCCAGGTACGCCTGCCCTCCGGTGGCTCGATCGTGATCGACCAGACCGAGGCACTGACCGCGATCGACATCAACTCGGCCAAGTCGACCAAGGGCGGCGACATCGAGGAAACCGCCTTCAACACCAATTGCGAAGCTGCGGTGGAGATCGCCCGCCAGCTGCGCATCCGCGACGCCGGCGGCCTGATCGTCATCGACTTCATCGACATGGACAGCCCGCGCCACCAGCGCGAGGTCGAGGAGAAGCTGAAGGACGCCCTCAAACTCGATCGCGCCCGTGTGCAGGTCGGTCGCATCTCGCGCTTCGGCCTGCTGGAGATGTCGCGCCAGCGCCTGCGCCCGAGTCTGGGCGAAGCGACACAGATCGTCTGCCCGCGTTGCGAAGGCCACGGCCACATCCGCAGCGTGGAGTCGCTGTCGCTGTCGACCCTGCGCCTGATCGAAGAGCACGCGATGAAGGACAACACCGGCCAGGTGCTGGTGCAGGCGCCGCCGACGGTTGCCAACTTCCTGCTCAACGAGAAGCGCGCCAGCGTCGTCGAGATCGAACTGCGCAACAAGGTGCACGTGGTCATCGTTGCCGACCGCAAGTTGCAGACCCCGCACATCGAGATCCAGCGGATCAAGGAAGCGGAGATGGGCGAGCACAGCAAGCCCAGCTACGAGCGCCTGACCGCTGTCGAGGCCTCGCCGATCCCGAAGATGGGCCAGGCCCTGGGCAGCAGCGAGCAGCCCGCGGTCAGCGGCGTGGTTCCATCCACGCCAGCTCCGGTCCGCGAGGAAACTGCCCAGGTCGCCGCAGCAGCACCTGCCCCGAAGGCTGCGCCGCGTCTCCAGGCAGCGGCGCCCGCACCGGCCCCGTCCGGCGGCCTTCTGACCCGACTGCTGGGCTGGTTCCGTGGCCCGGCCGAAGCGCCTGCACCGTCCGAACCGGACAGCAGCGAGCGCTCCGGCAATCGTCGTCAGGGGCCGCGCCGCGACGAGCGCAATCGTCCCGCCCAGCAGGCCCAGGGCAATGCATCCCAGGGCAACAAGGGCAATCGCCGCGAACAGGGCCAGCAGCCCGGTCGCAGTGGCAATGCGCAGCAGCAAAAGGGCAATCGCCAGCGCGGTGGCGAACAGGAACAGGCAGGCCGCTCCCGCCAGGAAAAAGCCGCTTCCGGCAATAGCCCTCGCCAGGACAAGGCACCCCAGCCGCGTCCGCAGCCGAAGTCGGAATCCGCGAATGCGAAGGCGGATTCGGCCGGCACCCCGCCGGCCAGCAACCGTCCGGAGCGCCAGGCTCCCGCCGCAGCGGCGCGCCCGCAATCGCCGCAGGGTCCGGCCGTGAGCGAAGCACCGGCCGAAGAGCCGAAGAAGTTGGTAACGGCGGCCGCCGAGCCGGTCGCCGCGACGGGGCAGGCTCCTGCGGAAGGTGCTGCCGAGGCCACCGACGGCAGCACCCCGCGTCGCCGTCGCGGCCGTCGCGGCGGCCGCCGCCGCCGCCGCCATGACGAAGGCACCGCCGGTACGACGGCCGATGCTGCGTCGCAGGCCGATGGACTGGATGATGAGGATCGCGACGATCAGCACGATGGCACCGGTGAAGGCGCGGCCCCCGCACCGTCGACGCGCCCCGCCGAAGCCGGTGCGGCTGCGATCGCAGCGGCAATCGTGACCTCCGCATCGGCTGACGTGTCGACCGAACCCACCCTTCCGGCCAACACCGAGAACGCGGCCGAAGCCAGGACCGTGACCATGGCTCCGCCGGTGGCGACGGTGACTACGTCGGCAATGACATCGTTCAACCTGCCCACCTTGCCGCCGATTCCGCCGGCATCGGCCGAGCCCGCTCAAGGCAACTATTCCGAGGCCGACGAACCGGTCCAGGAGGTACCGTCGATAACCGTGGCCACACCGGCACCTGCGCCTGCGCCTGCGCCTGCGGTGACGGTAACCACACAGGAGGAGAAGCAAGACGACACGGTGTCCGTGGCCCCGCTACCTCAGGCAGAAAACGAGATGGCTCTGCCTGGCGTGACCGACACCGATGCCATCGCGCCCACTCCCGCAGCCAGCCCGGCGGCAGAACCTGCGATCACCATCGCTGCAGGCCCGGCGCAGGGTGACCTGCTTGCGCAAGCGGCGACTGTGACGCCAACGCACACGCCCCGGGAAGCGATCGAACCGCCCGCGGCCACCAAGCATGCAGCGCTCGAACCGGGAGCAACGACCGAGCCCCCTGCCTCCGAAACGCCGGAAGCGGACAAGGAAGACGCACCGGAACGCAAGCAGGACGGCAATACCGAAACGAACTGACCGGATGCCGGCGAAAGCTGGTGTTCCCGATAAACAAAAGCCGGGCAAATTGCCCGGCTTTTGTTTGGCCGCCACGTGTGGCGTCGTTACGCTCAGGCGTTGGCGTGCTGCGCCTGCGTGTCGATCAATCCGTGTACTGCCATCAGATGAGCCAGGCTGATCACGTGGTCGACATTGAGCTTTTCCATCAGACGCTGCTTGTACGTCGACACCGTCTTCGGACTGAGATTGAGCTGCTCGCCGATCAGCGTCAGCGGCTTGCCGCGCACGAGCATCATTGCCACTTCGAGCTCGCGGCTGGAGAGCGTGTCGAACGGCGAGTCGCTGCCATCCAGCGTTGCCAGCGCCAGCTGCTGCGCCACGGCCGGCGCAAGATAGCGACGACCACTGGCCACCTGGCGAACCGCCGCCAGCAGCTCTTCAGCGGTGCACCCCTTGGTCAGATAACCGAGCGCGCCGGCATCGAGCAGACGCTTCGGAAACCGGGCGTCGTCGACCACCGTCACGATGACGATGTGGGTATGCAGCTTGGACCGCACCACCCGCTCGGTGAGCTCGATACCACTCATGCCAGGCATGTGGACATCCACCAGTGCGATGTCGGGCGCCAGGGTGCGGATCAGGCGCAAGCCCTCCTCCGCGCTCCCCGCCTCCCCGCGAATGCGAATATCCGGTTGCTGTTGCAGGATCATCCGGAAGCCGGTGCGAACCAGCTCGTGATCATCCACCAGGACAACATTGATCACTACGCTACCCTCCTTGGGTACTGAATCATATTGCGCGCAAATTCCACTGCGCGCCAGCAGCCGGCAAAGCATGTCCGCTTGCCATCAAACCACCCTTTCCACCATGGATGACACATGCGGGCCGGCATCAAGACGCTCGTCACAACCGACGAACGGGAAATAGCTTGCCATCGCTTTGTGGGTCGATGCCGTAGGAGCACACCTACCGACCGCGTACGGTATCCACCGCAAGGCAGGCGAAAAGTGGCGGCGGTCGCACAGTACCCCGCACACCGGCCATCGAAGCGGGCGGACAGCTAGCTTTCGGGAAAGGATTGAAGGAACTGGCTGCGTGCCAGCTCGTCCCCGCGTCTAGTGCGGGCCTCAGAACACCAGGAAACAAGATCGCTCCTTGCCGCCAACGCCTCGGGCGTGGTCGAACGGGCCCTCTCGCCCGCCAGCATCCCTGCAAACAATCGCAGCCCGCGCCACAGCACAGAGCCTGCTTGCATCGTTTGCATTTTGACTCCCCACAGCTGCCCCTGTGCAGCCGCAGAAAAAGACTAGCAACACTTTGCGCCTCGTGCACGCTGCGATCACAAAAACATCGAACAACAAAAAAGCCGCCTTGCGGCGGCTTTCGATCCGGGGCTGGCGCTGCTCTGCATGCCCCGCTGTTGTTGGTGCCAAGGGGGGCAACGAAAAAGCCCAACTCTTGGGGCCTTCAGGGGCCATTGGAAATTTATGCCCCCAAAAATGCCCCCAACCTCACCGCCCCAGCATGGGGCGTGTCCTAGATTTTGTGTAACCGGGTCCCAGGCAGGACACTGCCGCCAGACCCGGAGAGACCATGAGTCCACGCAAACACGAGGTGCCCGACGAGCTGCTTAGCAGCCTGTTGGCGAACTACAAGAAGCCCGAAGACCTGATCGGCGAGAACGGCCTGCTCAAGCAGCTGACCAAGCTGCTGGTCGAGAAGGCGCTGGATGCGGAGATGACCGAGCACCTCGGTCACGATAAGCACGAGCCGGTGGCCAACCCGGCCGGCAACACCCGCAACGGCCGCAGCCGCAAGACGCTCAAGGGCGAGTTCGGCGAGCTGCCGATCGAGATCCCGCGCGACCGGCACGGCAGCTTCGAGCCGAAGCTGATTCCCAAGCACCAGACTCGCTGGAGCGGCTTCGACGACAAGATCCTGTCGCTCTACGCCCGCGGCATGACGGTGCGCGAGATCCAGGCGCACCTGGAAGAGATGTATGGCACGGAGGTCTCGCCGAGCCTGATCTCCTCGGTCACCGATGCAGTGATCGACGAGGTGAAGGCCTGGCAAGGCCGGCCGCTCGATCCGGTGTATCCGATCGTCTACCTGGACTGCATCCATGTGAAGGTGCGCGAGGGCGCGGTGCGGGTGAAGGCGGTCTACCTGGCCATTGGCATCACCATGGCCGGCGAGAAGGAGGTCCTTGGGCTGTGGCTGGCGCAGACCGAGGGCGCCAAGTTCTGGCTGCAGGTGGTGACCGAGCTGCGCAACCGCGGGGTGCAGGACATCTTCATCGCCTGCGTCGACGGCCTGAAGGGTTTCCCCGAAGCGATCGAGACCGTATTCCCGCACACGACGGTGCAGTTGTGCCTCGTACACATGGTGCGGCACAGCCTGAACTACGTGTCGTGGAAGCGACGGCCGGAGGTGGCCGCCGACCTCAAGCGCATCTACACCTGTGCCACCGCCGAGGAGGCCGAGCAGCGGCTCGCCGAGTTCGAGGCCCGCTGGGACAAGGAATACCTGCCGATCGGGCAGTCCTGGCGACGCAACTGGCCGCGCCTGATCCCGTTCTTCGACTACCCGCCAGAGATCCGCAAGGTGATCTACACGACCAACGCCATCGAGTCGGTGAACATGAGCCTGCGCAAGCTGACCAAGCACCGCGGGGCCTTCCCGAGCGACGAGGCACTGGTGAAGCTGTTCTATCTGGCCCTGCGCAACATCAGCAAGAAATGGACGCTGCCGATCCGTGATTGGAAGGCCGCGCTCAACCGCTTTACGATCCAGTTCGAGGAACGACTCCCTCAGCTGTAACTCGAATCCCGGTTACACAAAATTCTGCACACGCTCGAATCCAGCGGGTCTTGTTGGCTGTTACTTCGGCGACTTCCTGCCGAGCCATCCAGTCGTGGGCCACCGCTTCGAACGTGTCGGCAGCCACTGCCGCTGCCTCGGCGCGGGCCTGCTTGGCCTCCTTCCGCGCAGCACTCGGGTCTACGCCTCGGGCGATCAGGCGACGGGCCTTGTCTCGTTCCTCGCGGGCCTTGCTCAACGGCACCTCGGGATAGACGCCCAGCGCGAGGCGCTTCTCCTTTCCCGCGAAGCGGTACTTCAGCCGCCAATAGCGGGAGCCGTTCGGCATCACTTCCAGATACAGGCCGGCGGCGTCCGCCAGTCGGTAGGGCTTGTCGCGCGGAGTGGCCTTCCGTGCCGCAATATCAGTCAGTGCCATGGGGGCATATTCCCGGCTTGACGGGGGCATCTGCCCCAGGTGCCCCCAAATATGCCCCCTGCCTTGCCCGGATTTCAACGCACCTTGCTGGACGATTCTGGACGTTCAGGCACAAAAAAACCCGCTAAGTTGCGGGTTTCCTTGTGTTTCTTGGACTCTATCGGACGTCCTGAAACTATCGTATGGTGCCCAAGGGGGGACTCGAACCCCCACGCCTCTCGGCGCTACCACCTCAAGGTAGTGCGTCTACCAATTCCGCCACCTGGGCAGGTGTCTTACTTTTTGCTGCTGCTCGCCGATGCGGGAGCCGCGGCAGCAGGCGCTGCTGCGGGAACGTCACCGGTGCTGGTGGCCGGCTTGGCCGCCTGCGGCACGTCGCTGTTCACCGCCGCAGCGGGCTGCGCATTTTGGGAGGCTGGCGCCGACTTGGCAACCCCCGCCATCACACCGAGATCGTTGTCCGATGCCTTCGGCGTGCCGCTGTGGCTCAGGTACATACCCATGCCCAGGCTCAGCAGGAAAAACAGGCCCGCCAGCACCGCCGTCGTGCGACTCATGAAGTTGGACGAGCCGCGGGCGCCGAACACGGTCGCCGAGGCGCCGCCACCGAATCCCGAGCCCGCATCGGCGCCCGCGCCGCGCTGCATGAGGATCAGCACGATCATCGCCGCGGCCACCAGGATGTAGAACACGCTGAAAATGACGAACATGACTATTTTTGGATTCCGTTGCGCTCAACGAGCGGCTTCGCAGATGCCGAGGAAATCGCCGGACTGCAGGCAGGCACCGCCCACCAGGCCCCCGTCGACATCCGGCTGCGCGAACAGTTGCGCAGCGTTTCCGGGCTTGACGCTGCCGCCGTAAAGCAGCCGAGTCAGACCCGCAATCATAGCATCCTCCCGGGCCAGTTGGCTACGAATGAGCGCGTGCACCTGCTGCGCCTGCTCCGGTGTTGCCGTGTGGCCGGTGCCGATCGCCCACACCGGTTCGTAGGCGATCACCGCCGTATCGAATGGCGCGATACCCACCAGGTCGAGCACCGCCTTGACCTGACGCTGCACCACCTGCCCGGTCTCCCCCGCTTCGCGCTGGGCCAGCGTTTCGCCCACACAGAGAATCGGCGTCAGCCCGGCGCCGAGCGCGGCGACGAACTTGCGGGCCACCAATGTGTCGCCCTCCTCGTGGTACTGGCGGCGTTCCGAGTGACCGACCAGCACCCAGCCGGCGCCCACGTCGGCGAGCATGGCGGCCGATACTTCGCCGGTATAGGCCCCCTGCCCCTCATGCTCGCTCACATCCTGCCCGCCCAGACCGATCCCGGCCCGGGCACAGGCATCGGCGACCAGCGCCAGATAGGGAAACGGCGGGATCACCAGCACATCCACTTCCGGTGTCTGATGGGCAGCCAGTTCGGCGACGAGCGAGCTCGCCATGGAACGGCTGCCATGCATCTTCCAGTTGCCTGCGACCAGCTTCTTGCGCATGGGATGTCCCGCAAAAAAGCGCGAGCTTAGCGATGCTCCGGGCCCCGGACAATTGCGCTGGCAGCCAATGCAGACTCCCGCGAAGATGACCGCCTACCCACAAGGAACTCCGTGATGTCCGACAAACGCCCCTGCAGCCTCATCACCGGCGCCTCCGCAGGCATCGGAGCGGCCTTTGCCCGGGCGCTGGCCGCCCGAGGCCATGACCTGGTGCTCGTCGCCCGCCGCGAGGATCGCCTGCACGCCCTGGCCGAGGCGCTACGTGAGCGGCACGGCACGCGCTCCTTGGTGCTCGCCGCCGACCTCGCCGATCCATCGTCTCCGCAGCGCCTGTTCGAAGCATTGGAGGCGGAGGGCTATGCCGTCGACTGGCTGGTCAACAATGCCGGCTACGGCCTGCCCGGCACCCTGGTCGCCAATCCCTGGCAAGCTCACGCCGACTTCATCCAGGTGATGATGACCGCGCCGACCGAACTGGCCTGGCGGCTGCTTCCCGGCATGCGCGAGCGGGGGCATGGGCGTGTGATCAACGTGGCGTCGCTGGCCGGTTTCGTTCCTGGCACGGCCGGTCACACGCTATACGCGGCTTCCAAGGCCTATCTGATCAAGCTCTCGCAATCGCTGGCACTGGAGAACCGCGATGCCGGAGTCCATGTCTGCGCACTCTGTCCGGGCTTTACCTGGTCGGAGTTCCACGACGTCACGGGTACCCGCCAGAAGATGAATGCGATGCCTCGCTTCATGTGGCTAAGCGCCGAGGAGGTCGCTCACCAGGGTGTCGACGCCGTCGAGCGCGGCGCGGTGGTGTACGTCCCGGGGCGCGTCAACCGCATCATCAAGACCATCACGGAACTGCTGCCCGATCGTCTCTCCCTGTGGCTGTCCCACCGCGAATCCGCGCGCTACCGCAACCGCCACGACTGAGGTCCATGCGCTAACGTGCACAGCCTGGACCATCGTCGCGAGATCCCAGCATGTCCCTTTTTCCCAACCACCCTGCGATGCAGCCGTTGCCCTACCGGAAGCCGACCGAGGGGCGCGACTACTGGGTGGTCGACGAGGTGCTGCCGAACCCGGACGAGGTGCGCCAGCGCTGCCTGGCCAAGACCGACTGGGAATACGGCTACCCGACCACGGGCGAGGTCTGGCCAGGCATGCGCGCGAACGACGCGCTGCTGCCGGCCGAACTGGAGGCGCTGGAAGCGCGGGTGCGCCAGCTCACGGGCGCCAAACGCCTGTGGGTGGGCCAGACCGAAGACGGCCTGAGGCTCAACCACAACGTGGTGCAGGTGGTCGGTTCGCTGGAAGGTGCGGTCAAGCCGCACACCGATTCGCTCAACCTGTGCCGCTACGCCGCGGTGATCTATCTCAATCCCGACGTGCCGGAGCGCTGCGGCACCAGCTTTTTCCGCCAGCGCATGCCGAACGGCCAGCTGGCCGGCAACATGGTGATGCCGCCGCATCGCAACCTGGTCGACGCGCTGGGGAGTCGTTTCGTCGCGCCCACGGCCTTCGTCGAGGACGTGCGCGTGCCGCACCGCTACAACCGCCTGCTGCTGTACAAGTCCAACATCATCCACAGCGCCAGCAGCTACTGGGGGATGGATGGTGTCGAGTCCAAACGGATGACCGCCCTGTTCTTCTGGATGGCCTGAATGCAAAACGGGGAGCCTTCGCTCCCCGTTTCATCCGCAGCGCCGTCAGCTCGGAAAATCAGATCAGCTTGATCTCGCGCAGGCGCTGCATCAGGTACTCGTGCGAGGTCATCGAGGTGTCGTAACGGCTCGGGTTGTCCGGCGTCACGCACTGCGGCAGCGGGTCGAGCACCACGTCCGGGTTCGGATGCAGGAAGAACGGCACCGAGTAGCGCGGCTTGCGCGCATTCTCGTTCTGCGGGTTCACCACCCGATGGGTGGTGGACGGGTACACGTGGTTGGTCAGCCGCTGCAGCATGTCGCCGATGTTCACCACGATGGCGTCTCCCCGGGTGGTGATCGGCAGCCACTGGCCCTCGCGGGTCAGCACTTCCAGCCCTTCGGCGCTCGCCCCCACCAGCAGGGTGATGAAGTTGATGTCCTCGTGGGCGCCGGCGCGCACGTTGGGAATGTTGTCCTCGGTGATCGGCGGGTAATGGATCGGCCGCAGGATCGAATTGCCCTGGTCGGTCTTGTCCTCGAAGTAGCTCTCCGGCAGGCCGATGTGCAGGGCCAGCGCGCGAAGCACACGCGTGCCGAGCTGGTCGAGCGCCTCGAACAGGCCGTAGCCGTACGCCTTGAAATCGGGCACTTCCTCCGGCCACAGGTTCGGCGGCATCACGTCGGCGAACTTCGAATCGCGCGGAATTTCGCGCCCGACATGCCAGAACTCCTTCAGGTCCGGGTAGCTGCTGTCCTTCGCAGTCTCCACCTTGAACGGCGTGTAGCCGCGCGCACCGCCGGACCCGGGCACGTGGTACTTCATCTTGGTCTCGGCCGGCAGCGCGAAGAAGCGCTTGAAGGCGTCGTAGGCGCCATCGACCAGTGCCGGGTCGATGCCGTGGCCGCTGATGCAGCAGAAGCCGAATTCACGGTAGGCCGCGCCGAGCTCGGCGACGAAGGCGTCGCGGTCGCTGTCGTAACGGCGGATATCGAGGGTGGGAACGTTCTTCAAGAGTCTGACTCCAGGTTGGCGTGCGGTCGATTTCATCCGCCACCGCAAGGGCGGGGCACGTCGGGCCATTCCATGGCGACCTGGATACAGCTAGAGCAGGCTCACGAGCGTTCGGCGACGGATTTTACGACGTCTGCCAGGCTCTGCGCCAAAGCCTTCACTTCATCGGCATCGGCCCCCTCGACGGTGATGCGTACCACCGGCTCGGTACCCGAGGCGCGCAGGAACACCCGGCCGCGGCCCGCCATCTGCTGCTGGGCTGCGCCGACGGCCGTCGCCACCTCGGCATCCTCCAGCACGGCTTTGGCATTGCCACTGAAGCGCACGTTGAGCATCACCTGCGGCAGCTTCACCAGGCCGGCGCGGGCCTGCACCAGATCCTGGCCCGACTCGGCCAGCGCCTCGAGCACGGCGAGCGCGGCGACGATGCCGTCGCCGGTGGTGGCGCGGTCCAGGCACAGCACGTGGCCGGAGGTCTCACCGCCGAGCACGCCGTCGTGCGCGCGCAGCTGCTGCAGCACGTAGCGGTCGCCCACGTTGGCGCGCACCAGCGGCACACCCATCGCGGCGAGCGCCTTCTCCAGCCCATAGTTGCTCATCAGGGTGCCGACCACCGGCCCCTTCAGCTCGCCCTTGGCCTGCCAGGCGCGGGCGAGCACGTAGAGGATGTCGTCGCCATCCGCGACGGCACCGGTGCGGTCGACCAGCAGCACGCGGTCGCCGTCGCCATCGAAGGCGATACCCAGGTCCGCACCGCGCTCGACTACGGCCTGCTGCAACGCCTCGGGATGGGTGGAGCCGACGCCCCGGTTGATGTTGAAGCCGTCCGGGGTGTCGCCGATGGTGAAGACCTCGGCGCCGAGCTCGGCGAACACCTTCGGCGCGACCTGGTAGGTGGCACCGTGCGCGCAATCGAGCACGATCTTCATGCCGTGCAGGCTGAGCTCCTCCGGCACGGTCGCCTTGCAGGACTCGGCATAACGCGCCACGGCGTTGTCGATGCGGGTGGCCTTGCCCAGGTTTTCCGACGGCACGGTGACGAAGTCGCGCTCCAGCTCGGCCTCGATCGCCAGCTCGACCTCGTCGGGCAATTTCTCGCCGGTGGCGGAGAAGAACTTGATGCCGTTGTCGTCGAACGGGTTGTGCGAGGCACTGATCACGATGCCGGCCACGGCACGCAGCGAGCGGGTGAGGAAAGCCACCGCCGGGGTCGGCAGCGGACCAAGCAGGCGCACGTCCACACCGGCCGCCACCAGCCCGGCCTCCAGCGCGGACTCGAACATGTAGCCGGAGATGCGCGTGTCCTTGCCGATCACCACCGCCGGGTGCTTCGGCACCTGGCCGCCGGCGATGCTGGGTTTGGCGCGCGCGGCCAGCACCGTTCCTGCGGCACGACCGAGGCGCAGCATGAAGTCGGCGCTGATCGGCCATTGTCCGGCCCGGCCGCGGATGCCGTCGGTACCGAAGTACTTGCGCTGGGTCATGCGTATGTCCTTGAAGGCTGGAAAGGAAGTCGGGCAGCCACCGTCGGCGGCGGCGGATCAGTCGTCGTCCGGCCAGCGCGGCATCGACGGCGCCGTATCCTTGCGGCGCGCAGGGCGGTTGGCGTCCACCGCATGCCACACCGTCAGTGCATCGACGGTAGCCTGCACGTCGTGCACGCGCACCAGCTTCGCGCCCTGCTGCACGGCGATGAGTGCCGCGGCGACCGAACCGGCGGCGCGGTCCGCGGGCGCGCTGCGCCCGGTGATCGTGCCGATCATCGACTTGCGCGACAGGCCGGCGTACACGCCAGCGCCCAGGTCGGTGAAACGCCGCAGTTCGCGCAGCAGCTCGAGATTGTGTTCCAGCGTCTTGCCGAAGCCGAAGCCCGGATCGACCAGCACTTTGCGCCTGTCGATACCGGCCAGCTCGCAGGCGAACAGGCGATCGGTCAAGAAGCGGTGCACCTCGCCGACCACGTCGTCGTAACGGGGATCGTCCTGCATGCCGCGCGGCTCGCCCTGCATGTGCATGATGCACACCGGCACGCCAAGCGACGCGGCCGCATCGAGCGCCCCTTCGCGGCGCAGTGCGTAGACGTCGTTGATCATGCCGGCACCAGCCGCCACCGCGGCGCGCATCACCTCGGGCTTGGAGGTGTCGATCGAGATCGGCTTGTCGGTGCGCGCGGCCAGCGCCTCGATCACCGGCAGCACGCGCGCCAGTTCGTCCTGCTCCGACACGTCGGCCGCACCCGGTCGGGTCGATTCGCCACCGACGTCGAGCATGTCGGCGCCCTGCTCCACCATCGCCAGGCCGTGCGCCACGGCGGCATCGAGGTTGGCGTAGAGGCCGCCGTCGGAAAACGAATCGGGCGTGACGTTGAGGATGCCGACCACCCGCGGACGATCCAGCGTCAGCGGGCGGCCGTTGCAGTCCAGGACGGTGGCGAACAGGTCGGCGGCGGACATCGTCGTGCTCAGGCCAGCCCGCCCAGCGCGCCCATGTGCTGGCGGTAGTAGCGCAGCTCGTCGATGGAGTCGCGGATGTCCGACAGCGCGGTGTGCGCCGAGTCCTTGCTGAAACCCTTGCCTACGGACGGCGCCCAGCGGCGGGCCAGCTCCTTGAGCGTGGAGACGTCGAGGTTGCGGTAGTGGAAGTAACGCTCCAGCTGCGGCATCTGGCGATGCAGGAAGCGGCGGTCCTGGCAGATCGAGTTGCCACACATCGGCGACTTGCCGGCTGGCACCCAGGCCTTGAGGAATTCCACCGTCGCCTGCTCGGCTTTCGCGTGGTCGGCGGTGGATTCGAGCACCTGCTGCCAGAGTCCGGAGCGGCTGTGCTGGTTGCGATTCCAGCTGTCCATCGCTTCGAGCCGGTCGAGCTCGTGGCGAATGGCGAAAACCGGCCCTTCGGCGAGGACGTTGAGGTCCTTGTCGGTGACGATGGTGGCGATCTCCAGGATGGAATCGGCGTCCGTGTCGAGGCCGGTCATCTCCAGATCGATCCAGATCAGGTTGTCGTTGTCTTGGCTCATGTGCCCTCCCGGGCTGCGGATTCTAGCAGCAGGCATGCCACGCGCCGCCCCATGCGATGATCGCCCGATGCAGACCTTCTTCTGGCACGACTACGAAACCTTCGGTGCGGACAGCCGGCGGGACCGGCCGGTGCAGTTCGCCGGCATCCGCACCACCATGGAACTGGAGATCGTCGGCGAGCCGGTGATGTTCTTCGGCAAGCCGCCCAGCGATGCCCTGCCCCATCCCGAAGCCTGCCTGATCACCGGCATCACGCCACAGCAGGCCGAACGCGAGGGCGTGATCGAGGCCGAGTTCGCCGCCCGCGTGCACGAGCAACTGGCCGAACCGGGCACCTGCGGCGTGGGCTACAACTCGCTGCGCTTCGACGACGAGGTCACGCGGCAGCTGCTGTACCGCAACTTCTACGATCCCTACGGCCGCGAGTGGGAAAACGGCAATTCGCGCTGGGACCTGATCGACCTGGTGCGCATATGCGAGGCACTGCGTCCGGAAGGCATCGCCTGGCCGACCCGCGAGGACGGATCGCCCAGCTTCAAGCTGGAACACCTGGCCCAGGCCAACCACCTGCAGCAGGAACGGGCGCACGACGCGCTGTCGGACGTGCACGCGCTGATCGACCTGGCCCGCCTCATCCGCGTGCGGCAACCCAGGCTGTGGGACTGGCACTTCGCCCTGCGCCGCAAGCAACGGGTGTTCGAACTGCTCGACGTGGCCGGGATGACGCCGCTGGTGCACGTGTCCTCGCGCTACCCGGCCAGCCAGCACTGCCTGACCCTGATCGCCCCGCTGGCATTGCACCCGGCCCGTCCGGGCGAGGTGATCGTCTACGACCTGCGCCACGATCCCGAAGAGCTGATCGCGCTGGATGAGGAGGAGATCGCCGACCGGGTCTTCACCTCGCGTGCCGACCTGCCCGAAGGCGTCGAGCGCATCGCGCTGCGCACCGTGCGCGCCAACCGTGCCCCGGCGCTGGCGCCGCTGTCGGTGCTCAAGGGCGCGGACCTGGATCGCCTGCAGCTCGACGTCGACCGCTGCCTCGGCCACGCTGCCACCCTGCGCGACGCGACCGGGTTGCGCGACAAGGTGCAGCGCCTGTTCAAGCAGGCGGCGGCGATGCCTCCGGCGGAGGATCCGGAGCTGGCGCTGTACGACGGGTTCCTGCCGGACGCGGACAAACGGCGCCTCACCGAGGTGCGTGGCACGCCGCCGGAAGCCCTGGCCACGGCCGGCATCACCTTCCGCGACCCGCGCTACACAGAGCTGCTGTTCCGCTACCGCGCGCGCAACTGGCCGCAGACGCTCAGCGTGGAGGAGCAGGACCGGTGGCAAACCTTCCGGCGCGACCGGCTGACCCGCCTTACCCCGCTGACCGGCCTCACGCTGGACGACTACTTCACCCGCCTCGAGCAGATGCGGAACGATCCCGCGCTGGCGGAACGACGTCCCCTGCTCGACCAGCTCGAGGCCTGGGGCCGCCAGCTCGCCGCCGAACTCCAACCGCTCGCCTGACCGACCCGCCGATGCCCACCACTTACTTTTCGCCCGCGACCTTCCGCTTCCTCAAGGCCCTGGACCGCAACAACAGCCGCGAGTGGTTCCTCGACCACAAGACGGACTACGAGCAGCACGTGCGCGAACCCTTCCTTGCCCTGATCGCCGACATGCAGGCGCCGCTGACGAAGATCAGCCCGCACTACCGCGCCGACGCCCGCAAGAACGGCGGCTCGCTGTTCCGCATCCACCGCGACACGCGCTTCTCCAACAACAAGCTGCCGTACAAGCCCTGGCAGGGCGCGCGCTTTTTCCATGAGCGTAGGCACGAGATCGCCGCGCCCTCCTTCTATGTGCACATCCAGCCCGGCGACTGCTTCGCCGGTGGTGGCATGTGGCACCCGGAGCCGGACGACCTCAAGCGCATCCGCGCCTTCCTCGCCGACAACCCCGCCGCGTGGAAAAAGGCCACGCAAGGCAAGGCTTTTCGCGAACGTTTCGAGTTCTGGGGCGAGTCGCTGAGCCGCCCGCCGCGTGGCTACGACCCCGACCACGAGCTGATCGAGGACCTCAAGCGGAAGGACTTCGCCGCCGGCCAGGGCTTCGACGAGGCACTGGCCTGCTCGCCGCAGCTGCTGCCCACGCTGGTGGACATCTACCGCCACCTCGCGCCGCTGAACGACTACCTGTGCGCCGCGCAGGAACTGGAGTTCTAACCCGCGGTAGGAGCGCACCCTGTGCGCGAATGCTCTTGGCCTCGATACGCGAGAGGCATTCGCGCACAGGGTGCGCTCCTAGCGGCGATGGCCGATGCCGGCAGCTTCAGGCACCGGGACTCGGTGGCATCCGTCTCCCGGTGCGCAGGCCCGCGGCCACCGCGATCGCCGCCAGCGCGGCCAGCGCCACGTAATGGGCCGGCGCCAGCGGTCCGAAGGCCTTCAGCGTGGCGCCGATCAGTGGCGGGGTCAGGCCGCCGAACACCGCGTAGGCCACGTTGTAGGAAAACGACAGGCCGCTGAAGCGCACCGACGGCGGAAACGCGGTCACCATCACCGTCGGCACCACGCCGACCACGCCCACGGCGAAACCCGCCAGCGCATACAGCGGCAGGAAATGCGCTGCGCCGTGGTGCAAATCCAGATAGAGCGCGTACGTGGCCAGCAACAGCGCCGCCGCACCCGCCGCCAGCGTGCGCGCCGGACCGAACCGGTCCGACAGTGCACCGAACACCAGACAGCCCAGCGCCAGCGCAGCCGATGCCACGCTGTTGCCGAGAAACGCGACGGACGGCGGCAGGTGAAACACCACCTGCACCAGGGTCGGCGTCATCAGGATCACCACCACGATCGCCGCGGTCAGCGTCCAGGTCACCACCATCGAACGCGCCACCGCACCGCCGTGCGCCCGCAGCACGCGCTTCAGCGGCAACTCGTCGGCCAGCGCGCGCTGCGCCTGCATCGCCTCGAATACCGGGGTCTCGCGCAGCCAGCGCCGCAGCCAGACCGCCACGAAGCCGAACACGCCGCCGAGCAGGAACGGCAGCCGCCAGCCCCAGGCGAGCAGCGCGTCGTGACCGATCCTCTGATGGATCGCCGCGGTGAGCAGCGAACCAATCAGGATGCCCACGGTGAGCCCCGAGGTCAGGCTGGCGCAGGCAAAGCCCACCCGCGACGGCGGCACATGCTCGGCGACGAACACCCAGGCGCCCGGCACCTCGCCGCCCACCGCCACGCCCTGCAGCACGCGCAGCACCAGCAGCATCACCGGCGCCAGCGCGCCGATCTGCGCGTACACCGGCAACAGGCCGATCAGCAGCGTGGGAAGCGCCATCAGGAACACACTCAGCGTGAACATCCGCTTGCGTCCCAGCAGGTCGCCGTAGTGCGCCATCACGATGCCGCCCAGCGGTCGCGCCAGGTAGCCGGCGGCGAAGATGCCGTACACCTGCAGTTGCGCCAGCCAGGGTGAGGTGCCTTTCGGAAAGAACAGCTCACTCAACGGCAGCGCGAGGAACACGAACACGACGAAGTCGTAGAACTCCAGCGCGCCGCCCAGCGCCGCCAGCGTCAGCGTTTTCAGCTCGGACCGGCCAAGGCGATCGTCAACGGGAGATGGGCGGGCGGCAACGGGACTGCGCATGCTGGGCGGGACTCGCGTCGAGACGGGCGCGTCACCTTACCCGAAGCACCGGCGTGTGACGCGTCGCACCTTTCTGCCGCTTTGCGTCAAGACCACGGTCATCTCCCGCTGCTAGCCTCCATTCGCCGCCGCATGGTCGTCAGGGGTGACCGCGGCGGCAGTCGGTGCCCTAGGGGGAGGCGCCACATGCCATGGTCGACCTGCCGCAAGCCACGGATGGTTTGTCTCGCCCGTGCCTGCGTCCGCAGGCGATCCCACGCGCGGCCCCGAGGCCGCATCGAAAGGGAGAGACGACGTGAAACGCATGATGCTGACAGGGGCACTGGCACTGGCCAGTGCGGGGGTACACGCCGCCACCGGAGTGGCGCTGGTGCACGGCACGGGCAAGCAGACCGATGCCTACAACAACTACTGGCAATCGGACATGGTCGAGGGCATCCGCAAGGGCCTGGCCGATCCGAACAACCTGCTGGTGGTGAACTGCGACTTCGACCAGTACATGTGGGACGACCGCGCGGCCGGCTGCCTCGCCGGCCAGCTCACCAGCTTCATCCAGAACCGCAACATCGACCGCCTGATCGTCATCACGCACTCCAACGGCGGCAACGTGATGCGCTGGATCCTGTCCAACCCGACCTACGACGCGCGCTATCCCGCGATCATCCAGCGCATCGTCAAGGTGGACGCGATCGCGCCGTCCAGCGCAGGCACGCCGCTGGCCGACGCGGCGATCGCCGGCAACGTGTTCGAAACCTCGCTGGGCTGGCTGCTCGGCTACAAGACCGACGCGGTGCGCCAGCAGCAGGTCGGCTGGATGGCCACCTACAACCAGCAGTACCTGCTCGGTACCTCCGGACGTCCCGCCCTGCCGGTGCCGTTCCGCGACGTGGTCGGCACCGACGTGGTGTCGGCGGTGTGGTCCAGCCAGGCCTACTGCGGCGGCTACACCCAGAGCGTGGGCCTGGAGATCACCCAGAACTGGCTGAGCAGTTGCTCCGACGGCTTCATCGAGTGCTCCAGCGCCCAGGCCGCCGGCACGCTCTGGTTCAAGGACAGGACGCGCACCAGCGGCGGCCAGGTGCTGAACCACAACCAGAGCCGGCGCGCCTGCTTCGGCCTGCCCTCCATCCTCGCCAACGACCTGAAGGGGTGATCGCGATGAACCGACGGATCCTTGCCGCCGGCGTCCTCGCCGGCCTTTTCGCCACATCCGCCTTTGCCGGCACGCACACGCTGCTGCCCGCCACACCGACCGACATGGTGCCGGTCGCCCTGCAGGCAGCGCCCGCACCGATGCCTGCCACTGCGGCCGCCCTCGCCGGCGTGGACATCCCGCGCCCGCACGCCGAGCACCAGCCGGTCAGCGTGAGCTGGGCGCTGCCCGCCGACGCCCCGGTGAACCCGGTACCGCAACCGTTCGCCCGCGCCAGTCGCGAGTACTGGACCGACGTCTCGGCCACCGAGATGCAACGCGGCGTGGAGCTGCCGCTGTCCGCACCCGGCGCGGTGATCCGGGTCAGCCCCGGCGACCCCAAGGGCGGGCGACTTGAAGCCACCGGCGTGACCTTCCGCATGAACGGCCAGACCCTGGCCGGTGACCGCGCGGCCAGCACGGTCGGCGACGTGGCCTCGTTGCGTGCCGCCGGCATGGCTGTGCCGGACGCCTCGCTGGTGATGCAGCTGCGTCCCGAACTGGGCGCCGGCCCGGTCACGCTGCAGGCGCCAAATGCCAGCGGCCGCTACGTGGTGCACGTGTTCGAGCCGAAAAGTCCGTTCACGGTGACCGCCAAAGCCGACCGCGACGACCTGCTGCTGGGTCAGCGCCTGCACCTGGACGTGGCGATGAAGGACGGTGATCGCCAGCGGCCGCTGCAGGCGGTCGGCGGGTTCCTGCGCGCACCGGACGGCAGCACCACCCTGCTCGACTACCACGCCAACACGGACGGCAGCTTCAGCACCGACGTGGCGCCGGTGCAGCCGAGCAGCACGCCCGGCCTGTGGGAGCTGCACAGCTTCACCATCGGTGACGACGGCCAGGGCCATGCGGTGCGGCGCGACACCACCAGCGTGTTCGCCGTGGCCACGCCCGACGCGAAACTCGACGGTACCGCCGACACCCGTCGCGCCGGCCGTCACGGCATCGACATCGCGCTCGGCGTCACGGTGGACAGCGCCAGCCGCTTCGCGGTGTCCGGCGTGCTCTACGGGCGCGATGCGAAGGGCCGCATGGTGCCGGGCGCGTTCGCGCAGTCGGCCGCCTGGCTGAAACCGGGCGAACGTCGGCTTGTGCTGCGCTTCGACCCATCGAGCGTCAGGGGCATCGGTGCGCCGTACGAGCTGCGCGACCTGCGCCTGCAGGACCAGCCGGCGATCAGCCTGGTCGAGCGCCGCGCGCTCGCACTGCGGTTCGACCGGCCGTAAGTGGATGTCCATCACCGCGGCGGAGCGCTTCTCCGCCGCGGTGAACCGGAAGCATCCAGGCCCGTCAGGCCTCGGCGAACGGAAACGCCAGCACGTCGGCGATGGCATCGCTGCCGGCCAGGCACATCAGCAGCCGCTCGACGCCCAGCGCCACGCCGGCGCAATCGGGCATCGCATCGAGTACGGCGAGCAGGCAGCGGTCGAGCGGCACCTCGGGCAAGCCGCGGGCTCGGCGCCGTTCGTTGTCGCGCGCGAACCGCGCGGCCTGCTCGGAGGCGTCGTTCAATTCGTGATAGCCGTTGGCCAGCTCGTAGCGGCCCAGATACAGCTCGAAGCGCTCGGCCAGCGGCGGCTCGCCGGGGCGCACGCGCGCCAGCGCGCACTGGCTGGCGGGATAGTCGTGGATCACCGTGATGCGGTCGGGCGGAAACGCCGGCTGCAGTCTGTGCGTGATCAGCAGATCCAGCCAGTCGTCGTGCTCCAGGCCTTCCGGATCGATGCCGGACTCGCGCAGCGGCATCTGCAGCGCCTGAAGCGGATCGTGCAATGGATCGATGCCCAGCTCGTCGAGGAACAGTTGCCGGTAGCCGCTGATCACCACCTCGGCGCGTCGCCCCACCAGGGCCAGCGCCTCCTGCACCAGCTCGATGGTCTCCTCCATCAGCCGGTGATGGTCCCAGCCGACGCGGTACCACTCGAGCATGGTGAACTCGGGATTGTGGCGGCCGCCGGCCTCGCCGTTGCGGAACACCCGGCCCAGCTCGTAGCAGTCGCCGACGCCGGCGGCGAGCAGACGCTTGAGCGGAAACTCCGGCGAGGTGCGCATCCAGCGCTGTGGCGCACCGGCATCAACGTGTCCGGTGAAGCGGGTGACGAAGCTCTCGATGTTCGGGTCGGTATTGCCCGCCGCCGAGAGGATCGGCGTCTCCACCTCCAGCACCCCGCGGCGGGCGAAAAATGCGCGGACCTGCGTATACACCTGCGCCCGCAGATGCAGATGTCCATGGTCGGTGCGCGGACTCATGCCGTCCACGCCGCCTGTTGCACGATCACCCGTCCGCCTTCGGTGTCCACGAAGCACCGGCCGAGACGCTCCCAGTAGGGATTGGCGGCGGGCACCCGGGCGAAGCCGGCGCGTGCCATCGCCGCGGTCCGCTCCAGCCAGTCCCGGTGCTCGGGCACGTAGACCACCAGCGCCTGTTCCGGGTGCGGTGCAGGCGGTGGCGCCTCGCCCCGCACGTGGACAAACTCCAGGTGCCACGCTCCCTTCGGCTCGCCGAGGATGACGCCATCGAAGCCTTCGTGATCGACGAAGCGCCCCAGCTCGTGAAGGCCCAGGCCCGCACGGTACTGAGCCGTCATGCCCTCAAGGTCGCCACAGGCCCGTGCCACGCGCAGGACCGGCAAGCTCATGGCGCGACCCCATGTTCGGCCAGCAGCGCCAGCAATTGCGCCTCGTCCCATACCGGCACGCCCAGCTCGTTCGCCTTGTCGAGCTTGGAGCCGGCCGCTTCGCCAGCCACCACGAAGCTGGTCTTCTTGGAGACCGAGCCGGCGACGTTGGCCCCCAGGGATTCCAGAAGGTCTTTCGCCTGATCGCGGCTGAGCGAAGGCATCGTGCCGGTGAGCACCACGGTCTGTCCGGCCAGGGGTGCCTCGTCGCCGGCGGCACCTTCCGGTATCGCAGCGAGCAGGTGCCGCATGGCCTGTTCAGCCCGGGCGAAGGCATGGCGATGGTGACGATCGGCCAGCATCGCCTCCAGGTTGATCGCCGCGGCCTGCGGCACGCCGGCGACGATCCAGTGCGCCGAACCGGCCTGCTCCAGCGCCTCCAGCGTGGCGTACTGCGCGGCCAGGAGTTTCGTGCTCTTCGGGCCGAGCTTGGACACGTTGGCGATGTCCAGCAGCACGCCGAGGTCCAGCCGCTCGCGCAGCTTCGGCGACGGTTCGCCTTCGTCGGTGAAATGCACGCCGGCGGCCAGCAGCGCATCGACCACCTGCTGGTTGCCCTTCTGCGCGAAGAACGCGGCGATGGAACCGGCCACCTCGGCGCCGATGTCCGGCAGCACCCGCAACACCGGTGCCGGCATGCTGCGCACGAACTCCAGGCGGCCGAGCCAGGCCGCCAGCGTCTTGGCCGTGCTCTCGCCGATGTGCATGATGCCCAGCGCGAACAGGAAGCGCGCCAGCGTAGTGGTGCGGCTGGCGTCGATCGCCTCGACCAGATTCTCCGCCCACCTGGTGGCGATCTTGCCCTGCTTGACGGTCTCGGGAACCGTGCCGTCGCGCTCGTCGGCACGCTGCTTCATGGCAACGAAATCGTCCACGGTCAGCGCGTAGAGGTCGGCCGGCGTCCTGACCATGTCGAACTCGACCAGCGCGTCGACGTAGCGCTCGCCCAGGCCGTCGATGTCCATAGCGCGGCGCGCGGCGAAATGGATCAGCGCCTCCTTGCGCTGCGCGGCGCAGAACAAGCCGCCGGAGCAGCGGTAGGCGGCGGCGCCCTCCTCGCGCACCAGCGCCGAACCGCACACCGGGCAATGCGCCGGCATGTGCCAGGGATGGGTGTGTGCCGGCCGATGCTCTTCGACCACGCGCACCACCTCGGGAATCACGTCGCCGGCGCGGCGCACGATCACCATGTCGCCGACGCGCACGTCGAGCCGCGCCACCTGGTCGGCGTTGTGCAACGTGGCGTTGGTCACCGTCACGCCGGCCACCTGCACCGGCGCCAGCCGCGCCACCGGGGTGGCCGCGCCGGTGCGGCCGATCTGGATCTCGATCGCCTCGACCCGGGTCATCTGCTCCTGCGCCGGGAACTTGTGCGCGATCGCCCAGCGCGGCGCGCGCGAGACGAAGCCCATGATGCGCTGGCCGTCGTAATCGTCCAGCTTGTAGACCACGCCGTCGATGTCGTACGGCAGCGCATCGCGCTTGGCACCGATCGCGCGGTAGTAGGCGATCAGACCGTCGAAGCCGGTGGCGGTGGACACCTCCGGCGACACCGGGAAGCCCCAGTCACGCAGCTTCTGCAGCGTCTGCGAGTGGGTCGGCGGCAGCTCGCCGTCCTCGACCACGCCGACGGCGTAGGCGAAGAAGCTCAGCCGTCGCTTCTGCGTGATCGCCGGATCGAGCTGGCGCAGCGAACCGGCCGCGCCGTTGCGCGGGTTGGCCAGGGTCTTTTCGCCGTAGCTGCGGGCGTGTTCGTTGAAGGCCTCGAAGTCCCTGCGCAGCATGATCACTTCGCCGCGCACCTCCAGCACCTCGGGCCAGTCGGCACCGCGCAGGCGGAGCGGGATCGCGCGCACCGTGCGCAGGTTGGCGGTGACGTCCTCGCCGGTCTCGCCGTCGCCGCGGGTCGCGCCCTGCACGAACACGCCGTGCTCGTAGCGCAGGCTGATCGCCAGGCCGTCCAGCTTGGGCTCGACCGAGAACACCGGATCGCGGCGGTCCAGCGTCTGCTCGATGCGCCGCTCGAACTCGGCCACTTCATGGAAGCGATCGCGGTCGGTGTCGCCCTCCTCGCTGAAGGCGTTGCCCAGCGACAGCATCGGGATGGCATGACGCACCTCGGCGAAGCCGCCGGTGGCGCGGGCCCCGACCTTGCGGGTGGGCGAATCGGGCGAAGCCAGCGCCGGGTACTGCGCTTCCAGCGCCTCCAGTTCGCGCATCAGGCGGTCGTACTCGGCGTCCGGGATCGTCGGATCGTCCAGCACGTGGTACTGGTAGTTCGCCTGCTCGATCTGTTCGCGCAGGGCGGCGGCACGGGCGGCGATGTCGTGGGGAACGGTCATGCGGGAGCTTGGCGTGTCGAGGCAGGCGCGCAGTGTAGCGAACCCGTCGCCGGCGGCTGACCGCGGCATGAAGTGGCTGCGGCCCGGCGCCCGATCGTCCGCACCAGATACCTGCCACAACAACTATAATTGCAGCGATGTCCCCGCCTCCCGCCACGTCCGCGGCCCCCCTGACCGACGCACCTGCCGCCACTGCCGCGGAGTCGTCGCGTGTCCGCTATCGCGGCCTGCTGTGGCTGGTCGCTGCCGCGTTCTTCATGCAGGCGCTGGATTCCACCATCGTCAACACCGCGGTGCCGGCCATGGCCGGGGCGCTGGGTGTGACACCGCTGGGCATGCGCACCGCGCTGACCAGTTACGTGCTGACCCTGGCCGTGCTGATCCCCGCCAGTCCCTGGTTGTGCGACCGCTTCGGCACGCGCCGCGTGTTTGCGGCCGCGATCTCGGTGTTCGGTATCGGCTCGCTGCTCTGCGGCATCTCGCAGACCCTGCCGGAGCTGGTCTTCGCCCGTGTGATCCAGGGCATCGGCGGCGCCTCGCTGATGCCGGTAGGCCGCTACGTGCTGGTGCGAAGCATCGACAAGCGCGAGTACGTACCGGCGATGAGCACGGTGGCCACCTTCGGCCTGCTCGGCTCGGTGCTCGGACCGCTGCTCGGCGGCCTGCTGGTGGAGTTCACCAGCTGGCGGCTGATCTTCCTGATCAACGTCCCGGTGGGCCTGGCCGGACTGTGGATGAACCAGCGCGACATGCCTGAATACCGGCTGGAGCAGGCACGTCCGTTCGACACGGCCGGTTTCCTGCTGTTCGCTGCCGCGTCGGCCCTGCTGCTGACCGCTTCGGAGCAGGCCGGTGCGCAGATCCACCACTGGATGCTGGTAGCCGCATGCATCGCGCTTGCCGTGCTGCTGGGCGCCATCTACGTCCGGCACAGCCGGCGCACCGAACACCCGGTGGCCGATCTCACCCTGTTGCGGGTGCGCAGCCTGTCGGTGGCCCTGGTCGGCAACCTGTTCACCCGACTCGGCATCGGCGGCATGTTCCTGCTGCTGGTGCTGTTCCTGCAGGTCGGCTGCGGCTGGTCGCCGACCCTGGCCGGCCTGATGATGGTGCCGCAGGCGCTGGGCTCGATCAGCTCGAAATGGGTGGTGAACCGGCTGCTGCTGCGACTGGGTTATCGCCGGCTGCTGCTCGCCAACACGACTGCCGTCGCGGTGATGCTGGCCGTGTTCTCGCAGGTCGACGGCAGCACGCCGACCTGGCTGATCGCGATCCTGGTGTTCGTCTACGGCTGCTTCACCGGCCTGCAGTACACCACCATGAACACGCTGGCCTACACCGACGTGGACATCCGCCATGCCTCGATGGCTTCGTCGATGGCCTCGACCACGCAGTACCTGTCGATCAGCTTCGGCATCGCCTTCGCCTCGCTGCTAATGGAGGTGTTCGTCGGCCGCCAGGTGCATGCCGCGCATGCCTACGTGACGGCGTTCCATGTCACCGTGCTGGTGCTGGCCGCGGTCACCGCACTGGCCGCCACGATCTTTCTGCGACTGCGGCCCGACCATCCCGGTGCCAGCCGCCGGGACGGTGCCGTGGACGCATAGCGGGCTGCTAATCTTCCTGGCCCGTTCCACTCGCCAAGGACCGCCCGAATGCGCTGGACTCTCGCCCTCGCCGCCCTGCTCGCCAGCGCTCCCGCTGCGGCAGCCGAGACCCGGGACGTGAATTTCCATCTCACCAACCACCCGGTCGGCGTGGTCGCGCTGGTGCTGTTCGTGCTGGCCTATCTGGCGGTGATCTTCGAAGAGCACCTGGCCATCGCCAAGTCCAAGCCGGTGATGCTGGCCGCGGCGCTGATCTGGGGGATGATCGCGTGGGTCACCGGCGACCCGGCCCGGAGCGTGACGCCGGCCGCCACCGCCTTCGAGGGCATGTTTCTCGAGTACGCGGAGATCTTCTTCTTCCTGGTGGTGGCGATGACCTACGTCACCGCAATGGGCGAGCGCAACGTGTTCGAAGCGCTGCGCGATGCGCTGATCCGGCGTGGCTTCGGCTATCGCTCGCTGTTCTGGATCACCGGCCTGCTCGCGTTCTTCCTCTCGCCGGTGCTGGACAACCTGACCACCGCGCTGGTGATGTCGGCGGTGATCCTGGCCGTGGCCGGCGGCAACCATCGCTTCATCACCCTGGCGATGATCAACCTGGTGGTCGCGGCGAACGCCGGCGGCGCCTGGAGCGCGTTCGGCGACATCACCACGCTGATGGTGTGGCAGGCCGGCAAGAGCGGCTTCTTCGACTTCTTCCGGCTGTTCGGCCCGTCGCTGGTGAACTGGCTGGTGCCGGCGATCCTGATGGCCTTCGCGCTGCCCAAGGGACAACCGGACAGCGCCGGCAGCGGCGGCCACCTCAAGCCCGGCGCCATCGGCATCTGTCTGACCTTCGCGCTGACCATCGCGATCACCGTGATCGGCCGCCAGTGGCTGGGCATGCCGGCCGCCTACGGCATGCTCACCGGCCTCGCCTTCCTCAACCTGGTGGCCACCCGCATCGACCGCCACCAGCGCCGCTACGCGCTGGCCCAGGGCGAGGAGCCGCAGAGCTATTCGATCTTCCGCATCATCGCCAACGCCGAGTGGGACACCCTGCTGTTCTTCTACGGCGTGTTCGCCTGCGTCGGCGGCCTGGCCGCGCTGGGCTACCTGGAGCTGGCCTCGCACCACCTCTACGGCAACCTCGGCTACACCCTGGCCAACACCATCATGGGCGTCACCTCGGCGGTAGTGGACAACATCCCGATCATGTTCGCGGTGATCAAGATGAACCCGCCGATGGACCAGGCGCAGTGGCTGCTGATCACCCTCACCGCGGGTGTCGGCGGCAGTCTGCTGTCGGTGGGTTCAGCGGCCGGCGTGGCGCTGATGGGTGCCTCGCGCGGCCAATACACCTTCATGAGCCACCTGCGCTGGACCTGGGCGATCGCGCTCGGCTATGTCGCCAGCATCGCACTTCACCTGTGGCTGGCCGGACACGTGTTCCAGGGCTGATCGACGTCATCGCCGCCCTGTAGGATGGGCCGCGAATCCAGGGAGAGACCGACGCATGCACCACGCCGCCGACATCCTGCTGACCCTGTTCGTGATCTTCATCGCCGCACAGATCGGCGCCGAGATCGCGCAGCGGCTGAAACTGCCCGGCGTGGTTGGCGAGATCGCCGCCGGCTGCGTCGTCGGCCCTTCCGCGCTGGGCTGGCTGACCCCGGAGCAGATCCTGCCCGGCACCCCACTGGACGTGCTGGCCGAGGTCGGCGTGGTGCTGCTGCTGTTCTCGGTCGGCCTGGAAACCCGGCTGGACGACCTGAAGAAAGTCGGCAAGAGCGCCTTCCTGGTCGGCGTGCTCGGCGTGATCCTGCCGTTCGGCTGCGGCGCACTGTGGGCGCATGGCGAGGGCTTCGACTGGATCAAGTCGCTGTTCGTCGCCGCCGCCTTCGTCGCCACCTCGGCCGGCATCACCGCGCGCGTGCTGCAGGAGCTTGGCGTGCTGTCGCGGGTGGAGAGCCGGGTGATCCTCGGTGCGGCGGTGATCGACGACATCCTCGCCATGTTGCTGCTCGGTGTGGTGTCCTCGCTGCAGGGCGGCGGCGAACTCAACCTGCAGTCGCTGCTGCTCACCCTGGCCGGTGCGGTCGGCTTCGTGGCGATCATCGGTTGGGGCGGCACCAAGGTGATGCGCCGCGGCTCCGGCTGGCTGGAGAAGCCGATCAGTCCGCATTCGCCGCTGACCCTGGTGCTGGCGCTCTGCCTGGGCCTGGCCTGGCTGTCCACGCGCTTCGGCCTGGCCGCGATCATCGGCGCCTTCCTCGCCGGCATGATCGCCTCGGAAACCCGCCAGCGCGAGGACCTGGAACACAAGACCCTGCCCCTGCTGTCCTTCCTCACGCCGTTCTTCTTCGTCATCACCGGCGCCAAGGTGAACCTGTCCGAGCTGGCCAGCGTGGACGCGCTGGTGATGCTGGCCGTCGTCACCGTGATCGCGATCGTCTCCAAGCTCGCTGGCGGCTTCCTCGGCGCGCTGGCGCTGGGCAATCGCAGCGCCACCATTGTCGGCTTCGGCATGGTGCCGCGCGGCGAGGTAGGCGTGGTGATCGCCAGCCTTGGCCTGGCCGCGGGAGTGTTCAACGAGCGCGTCTACGCGATCATCGTGGCGATGTCGCTGCTCACTGCGATGGTCACGCCGCCGGTGCTGGCGATGCTGCTCAAGCGTGGATCGACCGCGGAAACCTGATCACCCTCACGCCCCCTGCTGCGCGGAGATTTTCGCCGAAGCCCATGGGGGACCGAAGGCGCGCCCTTGTGCGGGGCAGGCGTTACTTCCCGGCGACGTGGCGAAAGAGACGCCAGCCCCTTGGGGCGTCGCGTTTCGACTGACGCAGGATCTCCATCAGCCGGATGCGCTCGGCCCGCTTTTTCGACTCCTGCTGCGCGAGCAACACGTGCCGACGACTCATCGGCGCATCGGCAGGCTTGGAGACCGGGACTTCGGGTCGCCCGAACAGACGGCGAACGCCACCGAACCAGCGATGCGACAGCTCGCGTGGATGGACAAGCGGGGTGGTGTGGGTCGTCATGGGGAATCCTCGGGCGCGGACCGGGTCGTCGGCTGGTAGGAAGTGCCTGCCAGCACCGTTCAATGTGGACCGTCACCTGTTAGCCGCATGTTCCCGTTTCCTTGAACATCGCTCGGGTGGGACAAAATGCCCCGACCGCGCCCGTCCCGTAACCTCAACGTCCCTGCAGCGTTCCGTAAGCCGCCAATGCCGCTGCCCGCGACTCGCCCAGATCCACCATCGGCGCCGGATACCCTGAGCGCCTGAGCAGCGACGGATCCTTCCACGGCTCGTGCCGCAGGGCCGGCACCGCGCCGGCCAGTTCCGGCAGCCAGCGCGCCAGGTACTCGCCCTTCGGATCGAACTTCTGCGACTGGCTGACCGGGTTGAACACGCGGAAATACGGCGCAGCATCGGCGCCGCAGCCGGCCACCCACTGCCAGCCCAGCGAGTTGTTCGGCAGATCGGCATCCACCAGCGTGTCCCAGAACCAGCGTGCGCCGTGATGCCAGTGCTGGCGCAGGTTCTTGGTCAGGAAACTGGCCACGACCATGCGCACACGGTTGTGCATCCAGCCGGTGTGCCACAGCTCGCGCATACCGGCATCGACCAAGGGGATGCCGGTGCAACCGCGCTGCCAGCGCTCGATCAGCGCCTCGTCGGCCGCGGCCCAGGGAAAGCCATCGAACTTCGGGTTGAAATTGGCGGTGTGGGTTTCGGGAAAATGGAACATCAGGTGATGGGCGAATTCGCGCCAGCCCAGCTCGCGCAGGAAAGGCTCCACATCGGTTGGCCTGCCAGTACGCCCGGACAGCAAGCGATGCAGGCCAGCCTGGATCTGCCGCGGCGAGACCTCGCCGAAATGCAGGTGCGGCGACAGCCGCGAGGTGCCGTGGCGCGAGGGGATGTCGCGGCCTTCGGCGTAGTCGTTCACCGCGTCGTCGGCGAACAGTTCCAGCATCTCCTGCGCGCCGCGCTCACCCGGGGTCCACGCCTCGGCCATGCCGGTGTCCCAGCGGATCCGCGGCAGCAGCTCCAACGACTCCAGCGTCACACCGCCGTCCACGGTCGCGCCACGCAGCGGCTGCGGCACAGGCAGCGGCTCGGAACCGTCGATCATCGTGCGCAGGTTGCGCCAGAACGGCGTGAACACGCGGTACGGATCGCCGGTTTTGGTCTCCACCTGCCAGGGCTCGCGCCACAGCGCCCCGTTGAAGCTGTGCGCCGCCACACCCTGCTCCCGCAGCACCTGCTTGATCCGGGTATCGCGCGCGACGGCGGCCGGCTCGTACAGCCGGTTCCAGTAGACCGCCTCGGCCCCGGTAGCCTTGATCAGTGCCGCCAGGATCCGCTCGCTGTCGCCCTGACGCAGATGCAATTCGGCGTGATGCACGTGCAAGGATGCGCGAAGCGCATCCAGCGCATGATGCAGCCACCATCGACTGGCCGCGCCGGGCGCCCAGTCGCGCTCCTCCTGCGGCGCGTGGATGTACAGCGGCAGCACGCGTTCATGGGCGGCGCAGGCAGCGCACAGGGCGGGGTTGTCGGCCAGCCGCAGGTCGCGGCGGAACCAGACGATGGCGAGGGACATGGGAAACCGCTGGCTCGTCAGACCTGAGATGGCAGTCTACGGGCAGAAACCGCGGGCGGATGCTCAGGCACCCCGACTCACTCTGTGCCTACACCCTCGCGACGCGCCTGCGCGCCACGGTTCGCCTCGTCGATTGCCGCCAGCAACTCGCGGGCGCCGAATGGCTTCGGCAGGAAGGCCGCCGATGCCGGCGACGCGATCCGTGCCGAACCATCGGAAGACATCGCTACCAGCGCCACGTCCGGATGGCGCCGCAGCGCCTCATGACAGATCGCAGCCCCGCAGTCATCGGACACGTCCACATCCACGACCAGCACATCCAGGGATTCCAGCGAATACAGCCGACGCAGCGCACCGCGCGCTCCCAGCGCGGTGAGCACGTGGAAACCGGCCCGCCCCTCGAGCAGGACGCGCATGGTCTCCAACACCGACGGATCGTCATCGACGATCAGGACCGCGCGGCCGGTATCCATCCCCCCCCCCCTTGGGCCCGCGCCCACGGCGGGCACGGTGCACTGCAACAGTGTACCCGCGTGTCGCTGGCAGGGAACAGGCATGACCCACGACAAACAATTGTTTGAAGTAGGAAAAAATCCTAGCAGGCCGAAGCGGAACTGGCGGAGAGAGTGGGATTCGAACCCACGGAAGGTTTGACCCTTCGCCGGTTTTCAAGACCGGTGCCTTAAACCGCTCGGCCATCTCTCCGTTTGGATTGTCCGGATGGCGTTGCACCATCCGCTTCAGGCTTTCGTCGGAACCAGCGCTGAGGCCGGCCCCTGGGTGCGGCCGCAAATGCGGCAACCGCCGCGCATGGTATCAGGATCGCGGCGCAGACCGCGGCTCGGGGCGCTTGCGCGACAGCACGGCGAGCGAAACGGCCAGGATGATTACCGGGACGATCGCGCCGAGCAGCGGCAGGATCAGCACCGGCTGGCGCACCACCATCGGCACCAGCTGGGTGGCGGCGCCAAAGGCAACAGCGCTGATGCGCAGCCAGCGGCGCGTGCGCCCCAGCCACAATGCCAGCGCGGTGAACGCCAAGGCCATCCAGGTGAGCACCAGGTCCACCGGCGGCAGCTTCCACACGTCGGCGAAGCTGAGCCGGGTCACCAGCACCGTGGCCAGCACGATCAACAGGCTGAAGGTGGTGAACAGCTCCACCTTGTCCCAGGAGCGGCGGGTGGACGTGCTCACGCCAGCTTGTCCGCGCCGCGCAGGTACGGGCGCAACGCCTCGGGCACGGTGATCGAGCCGTCGGCGTTCTGGTAGTTCTCCATCACCGCGACCAGGGTGCGGCCCACCGCCAGGCCGGAGCCGTTGAGGGTGTGCAGCAGCTCCGGCTTGCCGGTGGCCGGGTTGCGCCAGCGCGCCTGCATGCGGCGGGACTGGAAGTCGCCGCAGTTGGAGCAGCTGGAAATTTCGCGGTAGGTGGCCTGGCTCGGCAGCCACACTTCCAGGTCGTAGGTCTTCACCGCCGAAAAGCCCATGTCGCCGGTGCACAGCAGCACCTTGCGATACGGCAGGCCGAGCTTCTGCAGCACGGCCTCGGCGTGGCCGACCATTTCCTCCAACTGGTCGAACGACTGCTCCGGCGTGGCCAGTTGCACCATCTCCACCTTCTCGAACTGGTGCTGGCGGATCATGCCGCGGGTGTCGCGGCCGTAGCTGCCGGCCTCGGCGCGGAAGCACATGGAGTGCGCGGTGAGGCGCATCGGCAGCTCCGTCGCCTCGACGATGGAATCGCGTACCAGGTTGGTCAGCGCGACCTCGGCGGTGGGGATCAGGTAGCGCTTGGTTTCGGCCACGTTCGTGGCGAACAGGTCTTCCTCGAACTTCGGCAGCTGGCCGGTGCCCTGCATGGTGTCGGCGTTGACGATCAGCGGCACGTTGCACTCGAGGTAGCCGTGCTCGCCGGTCTGCAGGTCGAGCATGAACTGGGCGAGCGCGCGATGCAGATGCGCCAGCTGGCCACGCAGCACGGTGAAGCGCGCGCCGGAGAGCTTGGCGCCGGCGTCGGCGTCGAGCCAGCCGTGACGGGCGCCGAGGTCGACGTGATCCTTGATGGCGAAATCGAAGCTGCGCGGCGTACCCCAGCGCAGGATTTCCTGGTTGTCGTGCTCGTCCTTGCCCTGGGGCACGGACTCATGCGGGATGTTGGGGATGCCCAGCGCGATGTCGGCGAGCTTGCCCTGCACCTCGGCCAGCGCGGTTTCGTTGGCCTTGAGCTTGTCGCCGATGCCGGCGACCTCGGCCATCAGCGGCGCCACATCCTCGCCCTTGGACTTGGCCTGTCCGATCGCCTTGGAGCGCGTGTTGCGCAGGTTCTGCAGCTCCTGCGTCTCGGTGGCCAGGCGCTTGCGCTCGTTCTCGAGCGCCTCGACGGCGGACACGTCCAGCGCGTAACCGCGGGTCTCCCGGAGACGGGCAGCAGTTTCGGCCAGGCGCGTGCGCAGCAGGGCGGGGTCCAGCATGGTGGTTCCTTCGGGCGGGCAAGGCGTGGAATTATCGCGGTCGCCCGCATGGACGCGCAAACGTCATGCGATGTAACACGCGCTGCACATCCGGTTCGCCAGACTGCCGCGGCCGTCCGGCCCCCGGCTGGCACTCGCCATCACCCTGGACTCCCCGATGCACCGACGCTCCCGGCCCGTTCTCGCGGCCCTGCTGATCGCCCTTGCCCTGCCCGCCCTGGCCGACACCACCTCGCTGGACTTCTCCCGTGCACCGACCGGCACCGCCCTGCCCGCCGGCTGGCAGCGCTACACCATGTCCCGGCACAAGCCGCCTGCCGCGGTGACGGTGGAAACGCTCGGTGGCCGCAGCGTGGTGCACATCGATGCCGACCGCAGCGCCGGCGCCATCGTCGACCGCTTCCGTGCCGCGCCCGACGCGACGCTGGCCTGGCGCTGGAAGATCGACCACACCGTGGCCAAAGGCAACCTGGCCAAACGCTCGGGCGACGACTTCGCCGCGCGGGTCTACGTGTTCTTCGACGTGCCGACCAGCCAGCTCAGCTTCGGCCAGCGGATGACGCTGTCGATCGCCCGCCACCTCACCGGCGAGAACCTGCCGGCGGTGGCGATCTGCTACGTGTGGGACAACCACCACGCCATCGGCACTGTCGCCCCCAACCCGTTCTACGCGCCGGTGCACACCTTCGTGATCGAGAGCGGCAATGCGAAGGCCGGCCAGTGGGTCGCCGAAACCCGCGACCTGGCAGCCGACTACCGCAAGGCCTTCGGCCGCGACCCGCCGCCGATCACCGGCATCGCCGTGGCCTCGGATACCGACAACACCCGCTCACAGGCCAATGCGTGGTTCGGGGATATCCGGTTCATCCCGGCGTCCGCCGCCACCCCGCACTGATCATCGCCGCCCGGCCTTCGCCAGCGCCGGGTTATGCCGGCGCCCTCGCCGCCCGCGATACTTCCGCGCTTTACCACCGGAACCGCCCATGCGCCTCGCCCCCTGGCTCACCGCCGCACTCGGCCTGCTGGCCGCACAGACCTGTCTCGCCGACGAGTTGCAGGCTCGCCTGCAGGCGCTGTCCCGCCAGGCCCTGCCGGGGCGGCTCGGCGTCACCGTGCTGGACCTGCGCGACGGACATGCCTGGCGCACGGGGGCCGATCGCGCCTACCCGATGATGAGCGTGTTCAAGGCGCCGCTGGGCGCGGCGCTGCTGGCAAGGGTGGACGCCGGCACGTTGTCGCTGGACCGGCAGGTCACGATCACCCGCGCCGACCTTCGCCATGGACGCAGTGCAATCGCCGATCGCTTTCATGGCGAGGCGATGCATTTCACCGTGCGTGAGCTGCTGGTCGCGGCCGTTGCCGACAGCGACAACACCGCGGCCGACGCGCTGCTGCCGCTGGCCGGCGGACCAGCTGGCGTCACCGCCTTCCTTCGCTCGCATGGCATCGATGGCCTGCGGGTGGACCGCGGCGAAGGCGCCATCTACCACGATGTGATGGGGCTGGATGCTCACGACCAGCCGCCGCCCCACGAAACCCCGGCCGAGGAAGATGCCCGCATCCGTCGCGGCGAACTGGCCTACATGGCCGGGCCACGGGATACCAGCACGCCGGACGCGGCGGCCAGCTTCCTGCGCCAGCTGTGGCAGGGCGAGTTGCTGTCGGCGCCGTCCACCCGCCTGCTGCTGGACACGATGACCCACACGCCGCCGTTCCGCATCGAACCGGGCCTGCCGAAGAGCGTGCGGTTTGCGCACAAGGGCGGTACGTCGGCCACGTTCGAGGGCATCACGGCGGCATTCAACGATATCGGCGTGATCGCCTGGCCGGATGGCCGGGCGGTGGTGGTGGCGGCATTTCTTACCGGCTCGACGCAGTCGGCGAAGGAGCGCAATGCGCTGTTCGCGGAGCTGGGGCGGGTGGTGGTGAGGGGTGTGGGCGAGAAGTAGGCATCACGGCTTGCCGGGGTCGCGCACAGGGTGCGCTCCTACGGCGTGTGCTCGCCCGGCCGAACTACTTCTGCCGCGCCTGCCGCCGGGCCTCGCGCAGCGCGCTGAGCTTTTCGCGCAGCTTGATCTCCAGCCCGCGGTCGACCGGCTGGTAGAACTCGGTGCCGACCAGGGCGTCGGGCAGCAGTTGCTGGTCGAGCGCAATGCCGCCTTCGGCGTCGTGGTCGTACTGGTAGCCCTTGCCATAGCCCAGGCCCTTCATCAGCTTGGTGGGGGCGTTGCGCAGGTGCATCGGCACCTCCAGCGTGCCGGTCTGCGCGACCACGGCGCGGGCCTGGTTGTAGGCGGTGTAGGCGGCGTTGCTCTTCGGCGCGATGGCCAGCCAGATCGCCAGTTGCGCCAGGCCCAGCTCGCCCTCCGGGCTGCCCAGCCGCTCGTAGGTGTCCCAGGCGTCCAGCGCCATGCGCCAGGCGCGTGGCTCGGCCAGGCCGATGTCCTCCACCGCCATGCGGGTCAGCCGGCGCGCCAGGTACAGCGGATCGCAGCCGCCGTCGAGCATGCGGCACAGCCAGTAGACCGCGGCATCCGGGTCGGACGAGCGCACGGATTTGTGCAGCGCCGAGATCTGGTCGTAGAACTGCTCGCCGCCCTTGTCGAAGCGACGGGTGCGGTCGGCCAGCACCTGTTCCAGCGTGGTCTGGTCGATGCGGCCATCGTCAGCCAGCTCGGCGGCGATCTCCAGCAGGGTGAGCGCGCGGCGCACGTCGCCGTCGGCCGCCTCGGCGATCAGCCGCAGCGCCTCGTCGGGCACGGCCAGCCCCTGCCCGCCCAGTCCGCGCTCGCCATCGTCCAGCGCCCGGTGCAGGGCCTGCACGATGTCGTCGGGCGACAGCGCCTCCAGCACGTGCACGCGGCAGCGCGAGAGCAGTGCGGAGTTCAGCTCGAACGAGGGGTTTTCGGTGGTGGCGCCGACGAACACGATCACCCCGCGCTCGATGTGCGGCAGGAACGCGTCCTGCTGCGCCTTGTTGAAGCGGTGCACCTCGTCCACGAACAGCACGGTGCGGCGGCCCTGGGCGAAGTTGCCCTCGGCCTCGGCCAGCGCCTTGCGCACTTCGGGCAGGCCGGACATCACCGCCGAGATGGCGCGGAAATCGGCCTCGGCGTAGCGCGCCACCAGCAACGCCAGGGTGGTCTTGCCGCAGCCCGGCGGCCCCCACAGCACCATCGAGTGCACCCGGCCGGCCTCCAGCGCCCGCCGCAGCGGCTTGCCCGGGCCGACCAGCCGCTGCTGGCCGACCACCTCGTCCAACGTACGCGGGCGCATGCGCTCGGCCAGGGGTTTGAGCGCTTCGGGCTCGGCAAACAGACTGCCGTCGGGGGTCAGGGAGGAGCGCGACATCCCGCGATGATAAGGCAAGGCCCGGGCCCGGCCGCCTTGCGAACGCATGAAACCTTCAGCACCCGACAATCCACCGGTCAGCCGGTATCATTCCGCCCAAGACCCTCCCCGGACCGGACCCTGTGATGCCCGGATCGTCGTGCCCCCCGCCCACCTGCCCGGCTCGACTGCAGGCTGCCGTGCTTCCGGAAACCGGGGGTATGACGGGCGCATGAGCATGCGATCGGGGGGGGCATTCGGAAGGTGGTCGTCGATCTGGCTGCTGGTGTTGTTCTGGGTGGGAACGGTCCCATCCCTGCACGCCATGGACGCCGATCCGTGGGCACCGTTCCTCACTCCCTGGTTCGAGCGCGTCGGTACCCGCGAGGGCCTGCCGCATTCGGTCACCACTGCGCTGGCCCAGGACACGCGGGGCGTGGTGTGGATCGGCACGATGGGCGGGCTGGTTCGCTATGACGGCTTCCGCATGCAGGTGTTCGACGGCGGCCGGGCGCCGGACGCCCTGCGTGACGCCTACGTCCGCACCCTGCTGGCGCTGCCCGGCGGCGACATGCTGGTGGGTACCAATGCCGGAGGCCTTGCCCGCTTCCAGGCCTCGACTGGCCGGTTCCAGGCCTACCCCACCGGCGCAGGCGGGATATCCGACCCCAAGATCTACGACCTGGCCGGCGATGGACGTGGTGGCGTGTGGGTCGCCACCGACCGCGGCATCGACCATCTCGACGTGGCGAGCGGCAAGATCGCTGCCGTGCCGATCGGTACGGCAGCGGCACCGCGCAACTTCAGCGTGCTGCAGGACGACAAGGGCGACCTTTGGCTAGGCAACGACCGCGGGTTGTTCGTTCGCCGCGCCGGAGCGACGGCCTTCAACCGGGTCGATGCGGCCAATCCCACCGTCTCCGCCGTCCTGCACAACCAGGTCTGGGCACTGCACCAGGACCCGGACGGTCGCCTGTGGGTGGGCAGCGGCCAGGCCGGCGTGGTGTACCGGGACGGCGACGGCAGCTGGCATGCCGTACCCGGCTTCAGTCCCTCACCGCAGCGGCGTAATTTTCCGACCGTGCGCCACTTCGCCCAGTCCGCCACGGGCGAGGAGTGGATCGCCACCGATGGCGAAGGCGTACTGACCTACCGTGTCGGTCAGCCATCGGTGCGCCAGTTGGCCCACGATCCAGCAGTGGCTTCGTCGCTGCAGGGCGACTCGATCCGCGACCTGCTGTTCGACAGTACGGGCAACATGTGGGTCGCCACCGACCTGGGTGCCGCACACACCAACACCCAGGCGCAGATGGTGTGCGCGCTGCTGCCCTCGCCGCTGGCCCGGTACGGCCTGTCCGAGAGCAACGTGCAGGGCATGCTGGTCGACAGCCGCAAGCGCATCTGGCTGGGACTGGGCAACGGTCACATCGACCTCGTGGACCTTGCGCAAGGCCGGCTGCAGCATCTGGTGATGGGCGGCGCGCAAAGTCATCGCGACGTGTTGGCGTTCACCGAAACGCCGGACGGCACCATCTGGGTCGGCACGCTGGGCCTGGCCCGGATCGACCCGGACACCCTGCACGTCACCAACGATGTCCTTGCGCCACTGTCCACGCACCCGGTCCTTAGCATGACCAGCGTGGACGGTGTGCTGCTGATGGGCACCTACGACGGCGTCTACCGGTACAACCCGGCCACAGGGCAGCTCGACCACTTCCGCCACGATCCGGCCGATCCGACTTCGCTGGCCAGCGACACGGTGCGCTACATCGCCCAGGTGGACGGCAAGATCTGGTACGCCACCACGGCCGGCATCAGCGTAGCGGACCGGGCCGGCGACGACCGGGGCTTCCGCAACATCCGCCAGCAGCCCGGACGGCCGGACGGCCTGCCGCACGATTACGTCGGCTCGATCGCCAAGGACGCCCGCGGCAACCTGTGGCTGGCCACCTTCGGCGGCGTGGCCGAACTGCCGGGAGGCCGGCTCGATCCGCAGGCCCGGTTCCGCATCTTCGATATCGCCTCGGGGCTGTCCAGCGACAAGGTCAATGCCGTGCTGCCGGACGACCGCGGCCATCTCTGGACCAGCCTGTCCAACGGCATCGCCATGATCGATGTCGCGACCGGTGAGGTCCGCAACCTCGGCGCACGCGACGGACTGCACATCCCCAGCTACATCTACCTCGCCACGGCGCGGGCTCCCGACGGATCGTTGCTGTTCGGCGGCCAGGGAGGCCTCACCCTGGTGCGCAGGCACGCGAATGAGGAAAAGCCGGCCGAGGTCCCTCCTCCGTCGGTCACCTCGGCTCGGGTCGGTGGGCAGGAGCTGCCGCCCGGAGCACTGCCCCGATCCGGCGACACCCTGACCATCAACAATGGCCATCGCGGACTGCAGCTGAGCTTCGCCGTGCTCGATTACCGCGCTCCGCTGGAAACGCGCTACAGCTACCGCATGGAAGGTTTCGACGACGGCTGGACCGACATACCGGTGGGCTCGTCCCCCAACGCCGTCTACACCAACCTGCCGCACGGCGAGTACTCGCTGCGGCTGCGCGCCACCACGCGAGGCATGTTTCCGACCACGGTCGAGTCCGACCTGCGGGTCGTGGTGCAGCCGCGCTGGTACGAAACGGTCTGGCTGCGCACCCTGGTGATCCTGGCCGGCATCGCCGCGGTGTTCGCGCTGGTCCACCTGCGCACGATCTATCTGCGGCGGCAGGCCAAACGGCTGCAGCGGCAGATCGACGAGCGCACTCATGACCTGCAGGAAGCCAATGCGCGGCTGGACAAGCTGGCTGGTACCGACGAGCTCACCGGGGTCTACAACCGCCGCCGCTTCCTGGCCCTGGCCGAAGGCGTGCGCGCACTCTCCGCCGAAGGCCAGGCATGCCTCGCGGTGCTGGACCTGGACCGATTCAAGGAAATCAACGACGGCTACGGCCACCTGGCCGGTGATGCGGTGATCCGCGCGATCACCGACATCATCATCAGTCAGTGCCGCCCGGGCGACCTGGTGGGCCGTTACGGCGGCGAGGAGCTGGTGATCTGCCTGCCCGACTGCACGGCGACCGAGGCGATGCGGGCGACCGGGCGCATCCGCGAGGCGCTGGCCCGTGCCGAGGTCCATCACGAAGGACGCAGCATCCGCGTCACCACCAGCATCGGTGTGGCCGCCATCCATCGGCACGAGAGCATGGAGCAATGGCTGTCCCGCGCCGATGCCGCGCTCTACGAAGCGAAACGTCGCGGCCGCAACTGCGTGGTGCTGGCCGGCGACTGAGCAGTCAGTCCGGCTGGCCGGGGGAATCGTCGCGCGTCATCGCGTAATGCCGGTAGACCGCGTAGCCGAGCCCGACCACGCCGGTGAGCGTCGCCGGTATCAGCAATACACGCTCGCCCATACGCGCGAAACCGAGGGTCCCGAGGATCGCGCCGATGATGAAATGGCTGGCCACCAGCACGCAGACATGGATGCGCAGCATGTCCACTTCGAGCCCGCGCAGGCGCTGGCCGAGATAGATGCCCAGGTCGGTGAAGATGCCCGACACGTGGGTGGTGCGGAACGTGGCGCCGCTATAGGTGCTGACCATGGCGTTCTGCAGCCCGCAGGCGGCGGAAGCCAGGTAGATCCCCAGATCGTGATGGGCGGCAATCAGCGGCGTGGCCGCGAACAGCAGCAGCGACTCCATCATCAGCACTGCGCCGTAGCGGCGGCCCAGCTGCAGCGTGCGCTGCTGCACGATGAATCCGCTGGCCATGGCGCCGCCCAGGAACGACAGGATCGCCAGCCCCCAGTGCGCGATCTCGGCCAGGTCCAGCCGGGCCACCGCGAGGCCGAGTTCGGTGCTGGTGCCGGTCAGGTGGGTGATCGGCTGGTGGCGGAAACACAGGTAGCCGACCGAGTTGATGCAGCCGGCAACCAGCGCCAGCAATCCGCCGCCGATCCAGGCCCAACGCGGCAGCTGGCGCAACATGACGGTGGCTTCAGTCCTTGATCGGCTGGGTGGTCAGCACGGGTGCATCGCCGATCACGTCGGCGCCCGGCGGCGGGGTGAAATTGAACGTGCTGTCCGGGATGGGCGCATTGCGCTTCCAGTCGGAAAACCGGATCAGCGTGGTGGCGCCGAGCTGGTCACGGAACACCATCTCGTCCAGGCCATCCTCGCCGAAGCCGAGATCGGCATGGTCGAACTGCGGATCCTTCGACCGGGAGGTCAGGCGCAGCCACAGCAGACCATCATGCGCGCCCTGCTCGGTCACGGTGAACTCCTGATCCATCCGCTTGACGTCGGTGAGCACGGTCAACGGGCTGTGCGATTCGGCGCTGCTCTGGGTGCGCACGGTCACCTGCTCCAGCTCCGGGTCGTACATCCACACGCGGCTGCCGTCGGCGACGATGGTCTGCTTGTACGGGGCCAGCGTGTCCCAGCGGAACTGCCGCGGCGCCTCCAGCGCCAGCGTGCCGGAGCTGGTCTTGCCGTCGTGGCCGTTGGGGTCGGTCAGGGTCTGGCTGAAGCGGCCGGTGAGCGAGTGCAGGTCGTGCGCGAAGGCGTCGAGCCGGGCGCGCGCCGTGTCGGTCGCCGCGTGGGCGAAGCCGGCCAGCGACAGGGCCAGGATGGCGAAGAAGAGGGAGACGAAACGCTTCATGGGAACCTGGGCGTAGGGGCGGTACGTGGAAGTGTGCGGAGCGGGAGCTTAATCGCGATTGTAGGAGCCCGCTCGCGGGCGATGCTCCTGCTCCTGATCTGCCAATGAGACAAAAGGCCTGAGCATCGCCCGCAAGCGGGCTCCTACAACCCAAGCGAAGAGCAAAAGCATCGCCCGCGAGCGGGCTCCCACCAAGGGGGAGCTACTTCGGCGGCGGTGGCGCCAGCACCTCGCGGTTGCCGTTGTGCTGGGGCGCGCTGACCACGCCGTCGGCCTCCATCTGCTCGATCAGCCGCGCGGCGCGGTTGTAGCCGATGCGCAGGTGGCGCTGCACGCCGGAGATCGAGGCGCGCCGGGTCTGCGTGACGATGGCCACCGCCTTGTCGTACAGCTGGGTGTCGGCGTCGCCTCCCTCTTCCCCGTCCTGCGGCAGGCCGGACTCGTTGATGAACTTGCCGTCGGCGGTGGCCTGCACCTCTTCCAGCACGCCTTCGATGTACTGCGGCTCGCCCTGCGACTTAAGCCAGGCCACCACCTGGTGTACCTCGTGATCGTCGACGAAGGCGCCGTGCACACGCTCCGGCGCGGCGGTACCGGGCGGCAGGTAGAGCATGTCGCCGTGGCCGAGCAGCGCTTCGGCACCGGATTGGTCCAGGATGGTCCGCGAGTCGATCTTGCTCGACACCTGGAACGCGATGCGGGTCGGGATGTTGGCCTTGATCAGGCCGGTGATCACGTCCACCGACGGACGCTGCGTGGCCAGCACCAGGTGCACGCCGGCGGCGCGGGCCTTCTGCGCCAGGCGGGCGATCAGTTCCTCCACCTTCTTGCCGACGATCATCATCATGTCGGCGAACTCGTCGATGATCACGACGATGTACGGCAGCGGCTCCAGCGGCTCGGCGGCCAGGTTCGGCATCTCCGGGTTCGGCCGGAACAGCGGGTCCAGCAGCGGCTGGCCGGCCTTGTCCGCCTCGGTCACCTTCTTGTTGAAGCCGGCGAGGTTGCGCACGCCGACCGCGGCCATCAGCTTGTAGCGGCGCTCCATCTCGGCGACGCACCAGCGCAGCGCGTTGGCGGCCTCCTTCATGTCGGTGACCACCGGCGCCAGCAGGTGCGGGATGCCCTCGTAGACGCTGAGCTCCAGCATCTTCGGGTCGATCATGATCATCCGCACGTCTTTCGGGCTGGCCTTGTACAGCAGGCTCAGCACCATCGCGTTGACCGCCACCGACTTGCCCGAGCCGGTGGTACCGGCCACCAGCAGGTGCGGCATCTTGGCCAGATCCGCCACGGTCGGGCGACCGCCGATGTCCTTGCCCAGCGCCAGGGTCAGCGGCGACTTCATCGCGTCGTACTTGTCCGAGCGCAGGATCTCCGACAGGTAGACGATCTGCTTCTTGGCGTTGGGGATCTCCAGGCCGATCACGTTCTTGCCGGGGATCACGTCGACCACGCGCACGCTGACCACCGACAGGCCGCGGGCGATGTCCTTGTCCAGGCTGGACACCTGCGAGCCGCGCACGCCGGCGGCCGGCTCCAGCTCGAAGCGGGTGATCACCGGCCCGGGATAGACGCCCACCACCTTGGCCTCGATGCGGAAATCCTTGAGCTTCAGTTCGACCTGGCGCGACAGCACCTCAAGCGTCTCTTCCGAATAGCCCGGCCCCTGCGGCGGTGCCTCGTCCAGCAGCGACAGCGGCGGCAGCTCGCCCGGCTGGGCGGCGCCGACGAACAGCGGGATCTGGGTTTCCTGGCGGGCGCGGTCGCTCTTGGCCACCGGCGTCGGCGGTGCCTCGATGCGCACGGGTTCGCGCTTGGCCTGCTTGACCGCCTCGGTCTTCTTTACTGCCTCGCGCTCGACCCGGGCCTGGCGCGCGGCCATCACCTCCGGCGCCTTGCGCATCTTGCCGCCGAGCCAGCCGGCCACACGCAGGGTGGCCTGACCGGTCCAGTCCATCAAGCGAAACCAGGACAGTCCCGTGGCCAGTGTCACCGCGACCAGGAACAGCGCCAGCAGCAGCAGCGGCGCGCCGGTAGAACCGAGCGCACCGAGCAGCGCGTTGCCCAGCCACTGGCCGGTGATGCCGCCCACGCCCTGCGGCATCACCGTATCCGGCCGGTTGGCATTGATCGCGAACAGCGCCGGCAGGGTGATGAAGAAGAACACGAAGCCGATCAGCCGCAACGACGGCTCCCACGGATGCACGTTGCGCTCGCCGCGGTGACGGAGCACCTGCACGCCAAGTATCAACAGCAGCAGTGGAAACGCGTACGACACGAGGCCGAAGATGTAGCGCAGCAGATTGGCGATGTTGGCGCCAATGGCGCCGCCGAAATTGCGCGCGTGATCGAGCGTGCCGACGTGACCCCAGCTCGGGTCCTGCTCGTTGTAGCTGAACAGGCACACCAGCAGGTACAGCGCCAGGGGCAGCAGCAACAGGGCGCCGGCCTCACGCAGGCGACGCCTGATCTCGTCGCTGAGGGCCGGCGGGGGATTCTTGGCTTTCTTGACGTTCGCGCTACGCGCCACCGGTACGGACTTCCCTGGATGAGAGCATCCGCCCAAGTCTACACAGGCGGCCGCGTCTGGAGGAACGTGCAAGAGCACAACCGTGCCGGGGAACACGCGCACCAAACGTAGGAGCCCGCTCGCGGGCGATGCTCTTCGCTTTGGATCGACATCAAAGCAAATGCATCGCCCGCGAGCGGGCTCCTACGGGGGTGCCGGGCAGCGCCCGGTTTCGGGCGCGGCCGGAGGGCTTACTGCAGCGCCGGATGCACCAGCTTGCCGCCGTCGACGTTGATACCGGCCTTCAGCGGGGCGAAGTCGCGCCACTCGTTGCCGGCCGCCAGGCGCTGCACGTACGGCAGGATCGCCGCCGAGATCGCCAGCGACGAGGTCTGCGGTACCGCACCCGGCATGTTGGTCACGCAGAAGTGGGTGACGCCGTGCACGTCGTAGGTCGGCTCCTTCCAGGTGGTCGGCTTCGAGGTCTCGAAGCAGCCGCCCTGGTCGATCGAGATGTCCACCAGCACGCTGCCCTTCTCCATGGTCTTGACCATGGCTTCGGTGACCACGCGCGGCGCCTTGGCGCTGGGAATCAGCACGGCACCGACCACCAGGTCGGCGTCACGCACTTCCTCGGCCACCGAGGACTCGTAGGCGTACAGCGAGGTGACGTTCGCACCCAGCTCCATCATCTCGGCCAGGCGATCCTGGCGCTTGTCGAACACCACCACGCGGGCGCCAGCGGCCGCGGCCAGCGAGGCCGCCGCCTTGCCCGCGGCACCGCCGCCGAGCACGACCACCTTGCCGCGCGAGGTCGAAGCCATGCCGCCCAGCAGCTTGCCCTTGCCGCCCTGCGGGCGATGCAGCAGCGTGGTGCCGATCTGGGTGGCGATGCGGCCGGCGATCACCGACATCGGCAGCAGCAGCGGCAGGCCGCCGTTCTCTTCCACCGACTCGAACGCCACGCCGGTCAGGCCGATGTCGAGCAGGCTCTTGGTCAGCTCCGGCTCCGCGGCCAGGTGCAGGTAGCAGAACAGCAGGTGGTGCTTCTTCAGCAGGGCCAGGTCACCGGCGATCGGCTCCTTCACCTTGACGATCAGCTCGCCCTTCTCGTAGAGCGCGGCCGCGTCGGGAACCACCGTGACGCCCTGGCTGGTGTAGGCCTCATCGGAGAAGCCGCTCTTCTCGCCGGCACCCGCCTGGATGAAAACCTCGTGGCCGCGGCGCACCAGGTCGGCGGCGGCAGCGGGGACCAGGGCGACGCGACCTTCGAGGGTCTTGGTTTCGGAAGGGATACCGATACGCATGGGGAAGCAGTCCTGTGGAGTTCGTGGCGTCGGCGCCAAGCAGCGCCGGCGTGGGTTGGGAAAGCCATCTGCATGACGCTTGAATCGGGCTGCCCGGTTCCCCATCCTTGCGGACCTGAGGGAACCTGCCGCCACCTCCCGTGCCGGTAGCTTCTGACGACGCTGGCCACCGTGCCGAAAGCGATCAAAGCCGTTCAGCAAACCTAGGGATTATCACATGTCCGAAACCCCCAAGCACAGCCGCCTGCTGATCCTCGGCTCCGGCCCCGCCGGCTACACCGCTGCAGTGTATGCCGCCCGCGCGAACCTCAAGCCGACCCTGATCACCGGCCTGCAGCAGGGTGGCCAGCTGATGACCACCACCGAGGTGGACAACTGGCCCGGCGACGTGGAAGGCCTGCAGGGCCCGATGCTGATGCAGCGCATGGCCGAACACGCCGAGCGCTTCAACACCGAGATGGTGTTCGACCACATCCACCAGGTGGACCTGTCGAAGCGGCCGTTCACCCTCAAGGGCGACTCCGGCACATACACCGCCGACGCGCTGGTCATCGCCACCGGCGCCACCGCCAAGTACCTCGGGATTGCCTCGGAGGAGAAGTTCAAGGGCAAGGGCGTGTCGGCCTGCGCCACCTGCGACGGCTTCTTCTTCCGCGAGCAGGACGTGGTGGTGGTCGGCGGCGGCAACACCGCCGTGGAAGAGGCGCTGTACCTGTCCAACATCGCCCGCAAGGTCTACCTGGTGCATCGTCGCGACACGCTGCGCGCCGAGAAGATCATGCAGGACAAGCTGTTCGCCAAGGCCGAGAGCGGCAAGATCGAGCTGGTGTGGAACCACACCATCGACGAGGTACTGGGCGACGACTCCGGCGTCACCGGCGTGCGGGTGAAGGCGGTCGACGGCGGCGCCACCCGCGACATCGAGGCGACCGGCTTCTTCGTGGCGATCGGCCACACCCCGAACACCGGCATCTTCCAGGGCCAGCTGGACATGCACGACGGTTACATCAGGACCCACAGCGGCCAGAACGGCATGGCCACGATGACCTCGGTGCCGGGCGTGTTCGCCGCCGGCGACGTGGCCGACCACGTGTACCGCCAGGCGATCACCTCGGCCGGTTTCGGCTGCATGGCCGCGCTGGATGCCGAGCGCTGGCTCGAACAGCAGTCGGTTGCCGGTTGATGCATCGATGGCGGCGATGACGACCGGTCGACGCGAGACCGGTATCGTGGTCGCCGCCTGATCCGCTTTCTCGAGGAGTGCCCATGCCGGCCCTGAGCGCCCGCCTGCGACTGGTGCTGCTGCGGATGACCCGCCGGCTCTGGTTCCGTGCCGCGCTCTACGCGCTGGTCGGCGTCGCCACCGCCCTGCTCGGCACTGTCCTGCGCCCATGGTTGCCGGAGGGCGTGGCGGCCCGCATCGGCGCCTCGGCGGTGGGCAACATTCTCGGCATCCTCGCCTCCAGCATGCTGGCGGTGACCACCTTCTCGCTGTCCACCATGGTCGCCGCCTACAGCACCGCCGGCAGCAACGCCACGCCGCGCGCGGCGATCCTGCTGGTGGAGGACTCCATCGCCCAGCGTGCGCTGGCCACCTTCATCGGCGTATTCCTGTTCAGCGTGGTCGGACTGATCGCGCTCAGCACCGGCATCTACGGCGACAGCGGCCGGGTGGTGCTGTTCGGCGTGACGATCGTGATGATCGTGGTCATCGTGGTGACCCTGCTGCGCTGGATCGAGCAGCTCTCGAAGCTGGGCCGGGTGGCCGAGACCATCGACCGCGTCGAGCGTGCCGCGCGGCACGCGCTGCTCGAACGCGCCGCGGCGCCCCACCTGTCCGCCGCCGACTGGGAGCCGCCTCCCGCGGACGCCTTCGTGCTGCACGGCGGACAGGTCGGTTACGTCGCCCACGTCGACCTGGCGACGCTGCAATCTCTGGCCGATGAGCATGGTCTGACGGTGTGGGTGGAGGCCGTGGCCGGCCACTTCGCCACGCCGGAAGCGCCGCTCGCGCGCCTGTCGCCGCGGCCGGAACCCGGCGTGCACGAGCAGTTTCTCGATGCCTTCGTGATCACCGACCAGCGCGATTTCGAACAGGACCCGCGCTTTGGCCTGGTGGTGCTGACCGAGGTCGCGCAGCGGGCGCTCTCGCCGGCGGTGAACGATCCGGGCACCGCGATCGACGTGCTCGGCACCGTGACCCGCCTGCTGTGCGACTGGGCGTCAGCCGCGCGGCACGCCGCCGGCGACGGCCATCGGCCGCGGCCCGCACCGCGCCACCCGCGGGTGAGACTGCGCGCACTCGATCCGCGTGAGCTTCTCGAAGACGTCTTCACGCCGCTGGCGCGCGACAGCGCCGGCATGCTGGAAGTCGCCATCCGCCTGCACAAGTCGCTGGCAACGCTGGCCGCACAGGGCAACCCGGCCCTGCGCGATGCCGCGCGTGCCCAGGCCACGCGCGCACTGCAGCTCGCCGACGCGAAACTCGCGCTGGAAGAAGACCTGGACCGGCTGCACGAACTCGCCGCCTGGCGAAACGCGACATGAGCGGACCGGCCACTGCGCTGCAAGCGCGATTCCATGCGCGGATCGACGAGATTCCGGCTGCGGACTGGGACGCACTGCGACCGGACGGCAATCCCTTCCTCTCGCATGCTTTCCTGCACGCCCTGGAGCGCACCGGCTGCATCCGCGAGGACTGGGGCTGGGCGCCGCATCATCTGGGACTTTATGACGGCGATCGGCTGGTCGCCGTCGCGCCGCTGTATCTGAAAGGCAACTCGCACGGGGAATTCGTGTTCGACTGGAGCTGGGCCAGCGCGTGGGAGCGGGCCGGCGGCGAGTACTACCCCAAGCTGCTCAATGCGGTGCCCTACTCCCCGGTCTCCGGCGCGCGCCTGCTGGCCGGAAGCGATGCACGGTCGCCGACGCTGCGGCGGGCGCTGGTCACCGCGATGCGTGGCGAGGTCGACCGGCTGGGGCTGTCTTCGCTGCACGCGAACTTCCTTGCGGCAGACGACCTGCCCGCCTTCGACAACACATGGCTGGCGCGCACCGACGTGCAGTTCCACTGGCACAACCACGGCTACGCCGACTTCGATGCCTTCCTCGCCTCGCTCAACCACAAGAAGCGCAAGAACATCCGCCAGGAGCGTGCCCAGGTGGCGCGCAGCGACCTGCGCATCGAGCGCCGCAGCGGCGCCGGCCTGTCGCCGGACGAGTGGCGGCACGTCCACGCGCTGTACGAGGCCACGTTCGATGCCAAGGGCAACCACGCCGCGCTGACCCGCGCCTTCTTCCTTGCGCTGGGCCAGACTCTCGGCGACGCGGTGCAGCTCGCACTGGCGTACGACGCGGAGCGGATCGTTGCCATGGCCTTGCTGATCCAGAGCCAGAGCACGCTCTACGGCCGCTATTGGGGCAGCGCGGTGGACGTACCGGGCCTGCATTTCGAGCTCTGCTACTACCAGGGCATCGAACACGCGATCGCGCGGGGCCTGACCTGCTTCGAACCCGGTGCCCAGGGTGAGCACAAGCTGGCACGCGGCTTCCTGCCGACCTTCACCCACTCGCGCCACTACCTGGCGCATCCGCAGTTCCGCCGTGCGGTGCACGACGCACTGGTGCACGAGACCGCCTCGGTGCGGGCCTACGCGGAGGAACTGCGCGCACACAGCCCCTACGCCCGCGATCGCGCCGCGGAGCCCGGCGCATGATCCGCCTGCCGCTGCTCGACCATTGGCCGCCGCAACGCTTCCCCGACCCGTCGCAGGCACTGGCCGATCCGCCGGGCCTGCTCGCGTTCGGCGGCGACCTCTCGCCGGAGCGCCTGCGTGCGGCCTATGCACAGGGTGTATTTCCCTGGTTCAACGAGGGCGAGCCGATCCTGTGGTGGTCGCCCGACCCGCGCTGCGTGTTCCGCACCGAGCGCCTGCGCCAGCCGAACCGGTCGCTGCGGCGCCTGCTCCTGCGCTGCGGCTGGCATGTCACCGTCGACCGGGATTTCGCCGGTGTGATGCAGTCCTGCGCCGCACCGCGTGACGGACAACCCGGCACCTGGATCAGCGAAGAGATGATCCAGGCCTACCTCGCCCTGCACGCCCGCGGCGACGCGCACAGCGTGGAGGTGTGGGACGGCGACCGCCTGGTCGGCGGGGTCTACGGCGTGGCCTCGGGCCGCCTGTTCAGCGGCGAATCGATGTTCAGCCGCGAGAGTGGCGGCTCCAAGGTCGCGCTGCTGGCACTGGCGCGACTGCTGCACGCGTGGGGATGCCCGCTGCTGGATGCCCAGGTCAGCAACCCGCACCTGCTCGGCCTGGGTGCGGAGGAAATCCCCCGCTCCACGTTTCTGGCCAGCCTGCGGACACTGTCGACTGCAGTATTGGACGAGGGTGTGTGGCGGCGTGTCGAACCGACGCTGGCCACGGCATTGCTGAGCACGCCCTAGCCGCGGCGCTCCCGACGTCACCGTGGTCGTCCTCCGCTTGACGCGATAGGCCAGGTGACTTCTTGCTGCTCGTTTAAGTGCTGGGGAGCTCACTTTCCGACGATGCCGGCACGCGCTGTTCGTCGTAATTTCTTTTCGGCAATAGGCCAACGGTCTTGCTTGAACGAAATAGTGACGACGAATTAACTTCGGACATACATCGCCGTTCACACAACACGGCGATGCCCAGGCTCGCAGCTTCCCCCTAAGTGCTGCGTGCTCCCCCAACCACCCGATGTCGCGGCCAGATCGAGCCGGGATTGGGTGTTCTTTGTCCGGAGTTAACAATGAAGCAAAAAACTCTGCTGGCTACCGCCATCACGGCGGCGCTTGCGCTGAATGCGTGGGCCGTATCGGCCCAGGAAGCAGCCGCCAACAACGCGCCCCCCAGCAACTCCGCCAGTTCACAGGGCAACCCCAAGCAGTTGCAGACCATTGTGGTCACCGGTTCGCGAATCCGCAGTGTCGACGTGGAAACGGCCCAGCCCGTCTTCACCATGACGCAGCAGGACATCCAGAAGACCGGCCTGACCACTGCCGGCGACATCCTCAACCACATGACCGTCGCCAGCGCGACCACCTACGGCAAGGCCAGCGTGCTTGCCTCGAACTTCGAGCAGGGCGGCCAGTACATCAACATGCGCCACCTCGGTGAGCAGCGCGTACTGGTGCTGGTGAACGGCAAGCGTTGGGCGACCGGAATCGACGGCCTCACCGATGTATCCAACATCCCATCGGCGCTGATCGAGCGCGTCGAAGTACTCAAGGACGGCGCGTCGTCCGTCTACGGCTCCGATGCGATCGCCGGCGTGGTCAACTTCATCCTGAAGGACCACTACGACGGCGCCGAGGTGAGTGGATATCTCGGCCAGAACCAGGGCGGCGATGGCACCACTGACAACTATTCGTTCACCGTCGGCGGCTCCAACAAGAAGTCGGCGATCGTGTTCAACGCCAACTTCAACAAGCAGAATACCGTATGGGCGAATAGCCGCGACTGGACCCGCTATCCCTACGGTTTGGCGCATTCCACCGACGCACTGAGCGGCATCAGCCCCTGGGGGCGCTACACCACCGACACCAGCGAAAACTTCAGTGGCCCGTTCTACGTTATCAACCACACCGGTTCGTATGATGGGGTGGGCACGGCCGCCGACTCGCGCGACCCGGCCAATTACCACCAGGGTGTGACCACCGCCGACCGCTTCAACCCGACTCAGCAGATGATGATGCGCATCCCGAGCGAGCTGAAGTCGGTGTTCACGCAGGGGCACTACGACCTCACGGACAACCTGACCTTCCGCGCCACGGGGATGTACTCCGAGCGCGACTCGAGCGCCCAGATCGCCGGTTACCCGCTGACCTCGTGGGCACAGAGCAACTATCCGGTCTTCATCGACAAGGACAGCTACTACAACCCGCTTCCTGGTCAGGACCTGGCTTTCGCGCGCCGGACGTTCGAATTGCCGCGAGTGACGCGCAACAATGCCAAGACTTTCCATTTTGACGCGGGTGTCGAGGGCTACTTCAACGTCGGCGAGCACGAGTGGAGCTGGGACGCGGGCATCAACTACAACAAGCTCGACGGCGTCGTCACCAGCACCGGCAACCTCAACCTGATCGCACTGAAGAACGCGCTGGGTCCGTCGTTCCTCAACGCCGATGGCGTCGTGCAGTGCGGCACGGCGGCCAACCCGATCCCTCTGGGCACCAGCCTGTCCGGTGGCCAGTGCGTTCCGTTCAACATCCTCGGTGGCCCCAACGGGGCGACGCCGCAGGCGCTGGCCTACATCAGCTCGCTCGGCCAGGCGACGTACGGCGATACGTCCAAGATCTACTCGGCGAACATCACCGGCGATCTGTTCAGCATGCCGCTGGACGCGGGTGACTTCAGCTTTGCCGCTGGCGTCGAGCACCGTGACGAATCCGGCTACGACCGCCCGGGCCAGTTCGAGCAGTCCGGTTTCTCCACCGACCTGGCCGCCGCGTCGACCAACGGCAAGTACCAGACGAACGAAGCGTATGTCGAGTTCAGCGTGCCGGTACTGAGGGACCTGCCCGGCGCCAAGGAGCTGTCCTTCGACGTGGCCAGCCGCTACTCGAACTACAGCAACTTCGGCAGTACCACCAACAACAAGTACAGCTTCATGTGGAAGCCGATCGAGGACGTGCTGGTCCGCGGCACTTATGCCGAGGGCTTCCGCGCGCCGACCATCGGCGACATCTCCGGCGGTGGTTCGCAGAGCTTTGACACCTATATCGATCCTTGCGATACCAAGTACGGCGTGGCGGCGACCAACTCGGCTGTAGCCGCCCGCTGCCAGGCGGCCGGCGTTCCGGCGAACTTCCGCCAGCTGGACACGGCCGGGGCGCCGGTGGCCAGCTCCGGTGGCGATCAGGGCACGGTGCCCTTCAACGCCGGCGTGGGCAACATCAACCTGCAGCCGGAAAGCGCCACCACCCGCACGCTGGGCCTGGTTTACAGCCCCGCTTCGGTCCGCGGCCTGGATATCAGCCTCGACTGGTACAAGGTCAAAGTCACCAACATCATCACCAGCATCTCGGCACAGTACGTCATGGACCAGTGCCTGGTGCAGGGCGTGTCCAGCTGGTGCAACGACTTCACCCGCGGCAGCAACGGGCAGATCAACAGCCTCAACCGCGGCAATGCCAACCTGGGCGCCATCCAGACCGAGGGCTACGATTTCGGCGTGCACTATCGACTGCCGGAGTTCTCGTTCGGTCAATTCGTGGTGTCGCTCGACAGCACATACCTGAAGTCCTACGACCAGCAAAGTGCATCCGGCGCCCCGTACGACACCTATGCCGGCACCTGGTCGTACCCGCGCGTGAAGGGCAACCTTGGCCTCGATTGGTCGCTCGGCAATTTCGGCGCGACCTGGGGCCTGCGTTACCAGGGTGCGTTCCGCGACCTGTGCTGGGACGCGGCGGCGGGAATCGAGTGCAACCAGCCCAACTACACCAGCGCCACCTGGGGCACCATCGGCGCCAACCGCAAGGGTGCGATCGTGTTCAACGACGCCCAGTTCCGCTGGAAGGCGCCGTGGAACGCGACGTTCTCGGTCGGCGTAAACAACGTGTTCGATCGTCGTCCGCCGATCACCTACAGCGTGGTCAACAGCGACGCGGCATCGTATGACCCGGCGCTGGACCTGACCCGGTACTTCTACGTCAGCTACAACCAGAAGTTCTGACCAGGCGCTTCATGAAGAGGAATCCGGAGCCCCGCAAGGGGCTCCGGATGTGCCGAAACACGTCCGCGCTGCGCTGCAGGACCGGAGATTCCACTTCGTCTTACACGGCATCGCGGGCTCGACGTCGAGTGCCGCGGAGCACGCATCGCACCAGATTCATCTGATCGCGCCATCAGTCGGTCAGTTCGAGGTTCCAGTAACACCATGGCTACGGCTTGCGCATGGAATGCACAAGCCATCAAGGCACGAAGAGGCCTGATGTCTTTGGTTGCTGACTGGGCCGGCCGCCCTGCTCTCCCACACCCACAGGCGGTCGCTGCTGCCGCGTCGGCTCCCCCCCCTTGCCGACGCGGCCTTTTTGATCCCGTCCCCGGAGCGCACGCCGCTGGCTTCGTCCGCAGCACGCGGCTTCGGTATCCGCCCAATGAAACATCCCCGGAACCCGGAAACCGGAAGCCGCCTCCGCTTCTCGCGACGAGCTTTCGGGACCAGCGCGTCAGGGCGCTGAACGTGACGAGCCCCGGACGATCGGCCGCGGCTCAGGCCTGCGGCTGGAGGGTGAGCACGATCGACGCCGGCCGTCCTGTCTCCGGATGCACCGGTTCGGCGATCCCGCGCAGCGACAGCCCCGCGTCCCGAAAACTCCGCTGCCAACCGGCCAGGGTCCGGAAATACCAGGGCGCCGCCTCCCCGAAGCCGTTCCCGCAGCCAGCCCACGAACCCTCGCGCCAGCCATCGCGATACGGCGCGTCGCCGCAGGCAGCGCACGGATGCAGCGTCTGGATCACGAGGGCACCGCCCGGCGACAGCAGCGACGGTACGGCACGCAGCAGCAGGTCGACCGACTCCGCGCCGAGCAACGAAAAGTTGCAGACCGCCACGTCGGCCTGCTCATGCAGCCCGCCGGCAGCAATCGCGGCGTAGTCCATCACGCGGTAGCGCCCGCCTCCGGCCACCTGCGCGGCTTCGACCAGCGCCGGCACCGCGTCCACGCCGAGCACGTCGATGCCCTGCCCAGCCAACGCACGCGCCAGCCAGCCCTCGCCGCACCCGAGGTCGATCACGCGACCTGGTGCAAGGGCAAGCACGGCAGCGACCACCGCAGCATCGGTCACCAGCCGTCGGCTGGCGATACGCCCTTCACGCACGGCACGGGACCAGGGCAAGGCGTGCCCATGCCAGACGCGCAGGATGGCCTCCTCCGCGTCCATCATCCGCTCAGGCCTCGCGGCTGGCGTAGTGGGTTTCGACGTAGTCGTCGAGGATGCCGATGAACTCGCTGGCGATGTGGTCGCCGCGCAGGGTCATCGCCTTCTCGCCGTCGATGAACACCGGCGCAGCCGGTGCCTCGCCGTTGCCCGGCAGCGAGATGCCGAGGTTGGCGTGCTTGGATTCGCCCGGGCCGTTCACCACGCAGCCCATCACCGCCAGGGTGAGGTTCTCCACGCCGTCGTACTTCACCCGCCACAGCGGCATCTGCTCGCGCACGTGGGCCTGCACGGTCTTGGCCAGCTCCTGGAAGAACTCGCTGGTGGTGCGGCCGCAGCCCGGGCAGGCGGTGACCAGCGGCGTGAACGCGCGCAGGCCCATGGTCTGCAGCAGCTCCTGCGCCACGATCACCTCGCCGGTGCGCGCACCGCCGGGCTCCGGCGTGAGCGAGATGCGGATGGTGTCGCCGATGCCTTCCTGCAGCAGCACCGCCAGCGCCGCGGCCGAGGCGGTGATGCCCTTCGAGCCCATGCCGGCCTCGGTCAGGCCCAGGTGCAGTGCGTAATCGCCGCGCGCGGCAAGGTCGCGGTACACCGCGATCAACTCCTGCACGCCGGACACCTTGGCCGACAGGATGATGCGCTCACGCGGCAGGCCGATCTCCTCAGCCTTGGCGGCCGAGTCCAGCGCTGAGCGGATCAGCGCCTCGCGCGCCACGTGGGCGGCGTCCCACGGCTGCGCGCGGCGGTGGTTCTCGTCCATCAGCATGGCGACCATGGACTGGTCCAGCGAGCCCCAGTTGGCGCCGATGCGCACCGGCTTGCCGTACTCGATCGCCTTCTCGATGATCGCGCCGAACTGCGCGTCCTTCTTCTTGCCGAAACCGACGTTGCCGGGGTTGATGCGGTACTTCGCCAGCAGCTCGGCACAGGCCGGCTCGGCTTCAAGCAACTGATGCCCGTTGTAGTGGAAGTCGCCGATGATCGGCACGTCCACGCCCATCATCTGCAGCCGCTCGACGATGCGCGGCACCGCCGCGGCTGCGGCCGGCGTGTTGACCGTGATGCGCACCAGCTCGGAACCGGCACGAGCCAGTTCGGCGATCTGCCTCGCCGTGCTGACCGGATCCTCGGTGTCGGTGTTGGTCATCGACTGCACGACGATCGGCGCACCGCCACCGACGGTGACCTTGCCGATCTGCACGCCGACGCTGGGACGGCGCGGTTCGGCTTCGGCGGGACGCGGGGCGGGCTGGGAAGATTCGCTCATGGGGACGGCTTGGACACGTGGCCGCGGGGACGCGGCGGAAGCCTGCAAGGATACCCGATGCGCCGGCGCGCTCCCCAGCCGGATCAGCGCACGGTGTGTCGCAGCGCGGCCTGCAGCAGGCGCCGCTGCACGCGATCGGACAGCGTCGCCGCCCGCTCGAAGCCCATCCGCGCCAGGGCCTCGACCTCGCCATCGACGGCCGCTCCCGGCCGCAGCCAGGCACGCGCGATGGCCAGCCGCCCGCGCCACGTCCGGCTGCCCCGTTGCAGCCAACCCAGCGCCGGCAACAGACGCTGTTCCACCTCGGTGAAGTCGCTGCCGAACGGAAAGGTCGGCGCCAGCCCCCGGGCCTTCAGCGGCGCCAGCGCCTCGGCCAGCACCTCGGGCAGATGGCGCCGCCACGCATCGGGAATCGCGAAGTCGGCGCGCAGCTTGCCGTGGGCCTTGGCCTCGGCGGCCAGCGCTTCGACGAAACGGGCATCGCACACCGAAAGCATCGCCTCGATGCACTCTTCGTCGGTCTTGCCGCGCAGGTCGGCCACGCCGTACTCGGTGACGAACAGGTCGCGGAGATGCCGCGGAATCGTGGTGTTGCCGTAGTTGAAGCGGATGTTGGTCTCGACTCCGTGCGGGCCGTCGCGGGTGGCCCGCAGCAACAGGATCGAGCGCCCGTCCGCCAGTTCGTGCGCCATCGCCACGAAGTTGTATTGACCGCCCACGCCGCTCACCACGTGGCCGTCCTCCAGCCCATCGGACACGGCTGCCCCGGTGAGCGTGGCCATCATGCAGGTGTTGAAGAAGCGCGCGCCGCGTCGCTGCAGTGCGGCCAGCACCTGGTGGTCGCCATACAACTGGTTGACGTTGGAGACCCGGCACATGTCGATCGCATCGGGATCGGCTGCCTCGGTCTCGTCGAGCCAGCGGTAGAGCTCCCGCGAACCGAGGAAGAACGCGCCGCGCAGGTAATGCCCGCCCGGTGCGTCGCCCGGCAAGCGACCGGCCACCGCGGCCCGCTCCAGTGCGAGGTTGTCCCACGAACGGCGCTTGAGGATGCCGCCGCGCTGCAGGTGCATGAAGCCATCCATCACCATCTCGCTGGCGCCGTAGAGGCCCTGGCGGAGCGGCTCCATGCCACCGAGCTGCAGCGCCAGCGTGTGGCTGACGTAGCCGGTATCCAGCGCCTCCAGCGCAGCGCGCCAGGCCAGGTTGTGGCGCTGACGCAGCAGTAGCGACTGCACCAGCGCGTCGGACAGCGCGCCAATGCCGATCTGCAGGCAGCCACCGTCCCTGACCAGCGCGCTGGCATGCAGGCCCAATGCGTATTCGGCCGCCGACACCGGCTGTCGTGGCAGCGCGAAAAGCGGTGCGGCGTGCCGCGGCGCCAGTTCGATGTCGAAATAGTCCTGCGGCACCTCGGCATGCCCGGACAGATATGGCAGATCCGGATGAACCACCGCCACGCACAGCGGTCGCGGCTTGCCGGAAGCCACCGCGCGCTCGAGGAAATCCAGGGTGAGGTCGGGGTTGCACGACAGGCTGTAGCGCACGCCGTCGGGTGTCTCGCGACGCGCCACCAGCTGCACCAACAGGTTGATGTCCTGCACGGCCAGGTCGCGCGCCACGTGGGTGTAGTTCTGGCTGATGTAGCTGCGCTGGGCGCTGCCCGAATGCAGCATGGCGCCGGACTGCATGTAGAACTCGTGCACGGCGACGTTTGGCGGCAGCGCATCGCGTGCCTGGTCCAGCGCATACTCAGGGTCGACGCAATCCTCGCCGAAGTGGCGTGCCAGGAAGGGCTCGAGAAAACGTGCCTCCATACCCGGCTTTGGCCGTGGCCGGGTCAGCGAGAGCGCGGTATACAGGGTAAGCGAGCGCGCCGGCTGCGCCTTGATCAGCGCGTAGATCGCATTAAGCAGGCCGTGCGGCTTGCCCAGGCCCAGCGGCGCCGCGACGCGCAGGTCGGGACCGAGCCGGTCGGCAATCACCTGGGCACAGGCGGCAGTGTCCGTGAACCGTTGCTGGAGAGGCATGGCCGGATCATGCCAGAAGCCCGAATTGCGGAGCATGCCCTAGACTGCCCGCATGGCTTCCTCCCCGTTCGAAACCACCCGTCCCGACCGCTTGCTGGCTGCCCAGGCATTGAGCCGCGCGGCCGGCGCGCCGCTGGTGGCAGGCAATGCCGTGGAGCTGCTGATCGACGCGGCAGTGCACTACCAGCGCTGGCTGGCGGCGATCCGCCAGGCGCGCTCGCGGGTGCTGCTGGAGAACTACATCATCCGCGACGACGCGATCGGCCGGGCGTTCCGCGATGCGCTGGTCGAGCGGGCGCTCTCGGGGGTATTCGTCGCGGTGCTGTACGACTGGGTCGGCTGCCTCAACCAGTCCGGCGCGGCGTTCTGGAAGCCTTTGCGCGAGGCCGGCGGCCAGGTGCGCACCTACAACCCGCCCCAACTGGGCAAGCCGTTCGGCTGGATCAGCCGCGACCACCGCAAGGTGCTAGTGGTCGACGGCGAACTGGGCTTCCTGTCCGGCGTGTGCATCAGCGAGAAATGGCTGGGCGATGCCGCCCGCGGCGTGGCGCCCTGGCGCGACACCGGCGTATCGCTGCGCGGACCGGCCGTGGCCGAGGTGGAGGCGGCCTTCACCCGCAGCTGGTCCGGCAGCGGCGGCACCCTGCCCGCCTGGACGCCGGGAAGCAGCGACCCCATGGGCCAGGTGGCCCTGCGGGTGATCGCCACCGAGCCGTCCACCGCCGGCCTGTACCGGCTGGACCAGCAGATCGCCGCGATGGCCCGCCGCACGCTGTGGCTGACCGACGCCTACTTCGTCGGCGTGGCGCCCTACGTGCAGGCGCTCGCCGCCGCCGCCCGCGATGGCGTGGACGTGCGCCTGCTGGTGCCGGGCAGCAGCGACATCCCGATGGTCGCGGGCCTGTCGCGCTCGGGCTACCGGCCGCTGCTGAAGGCCGGCGTGCGGGTGTTCGAGTGGAACGGCTCGATGATCCATGCCAAGACGGCGGTCGCCGACGGCCAATGGGCACGGGTCGGCTCATCCAACCTCAACATCGCCAGTTGGCTGGGCAACCGCGAGATCGATGTCGCGGTGGAAGACGAAGGCTTCGCCGCCCAGCTCGCCGGGCAGTACGAGAAGGATCTGGCCAATGCCACCGAGATCGTGCTTGCTCCGCGACCGCGCCGTCGCGGCGAGCGGGTGCAGCCGAGCGACGGGGCCCCGCCGCGCACACGGCCGTCGCGTCCGCCGCGCGGCGGACGCGGGAGTTCCGGACGGGCCGCCGCCAGCGCGCTGCGCCTGGCCAACACGGTCGGCGCCGTGCTGACCGACCGTCGCGTCCTCGGCGATACGGATACCGGCCCGTTGCTCACCGGTACCGCGGTGCTGGCGCTGCTGGCCATCGTCGGAGCCCTGTGGCCGGCCATGCTGGCCTGGCCGCTGGCACTGCTCGCCGCCTGGTTCGCACTGAACCTCGGCGTGCGGGCCTGGCGCAGCCGCCGGGCGCATCTGGACCGGGGCGCGTCGGAAATCGACGAATAGAAATCGTCATTTTTTGCGATTTTATTCATGAAGTTACATCGCATGCCTGAGGACTGGCATGCATGACCAGCTGCAAGCACATGTCCTGCGTGACCTTCGTGCTAACCTGCGCCGCTCATGTCCACGTTCGATCCCTTCCCCGGAGGCCCGGCACCCGACGCCGGCGCCCCGCGCCGCATCCTCACCCCCAGCACGCTGAACCGGCTGGTCCGCGGGCTGTTGGAAGACGCGCTGCCGATGGTGTGGATCGAGGGCGAGCTGTCCAACGTCGCCCGCCCCGCGTCCGGGCACCTGTACTTCACGCTCAAGGACGCCGGCGCCCAGGTGCGCTGCGCCATGTTCAAGATGAAAAGCAGCCGGCTCACCTTCAAGCCGATGGACGGCATGCAGGTGCTGGTGCGGGCGAAGGTGGGCCTGTACGAGCCGCGCGGCGAGTTCCAGCTGGTGGCCGAGGCGATGGAGCCCTCCGGCGAAGGCGCGCTGCGTCGCGCGTTCGACCAGCTCAAGGCCCGGCTTGATGCCGAGGGCCTGTTCGACGCTGCACACAAGCGGCCACTGCCCCGCTACATCCGCCGGCTCGGCGTGATCACCTCGGCCACCGGTGCGGCGATCCGCGACGTGCTGAGCGTGCTCGGCCGGCGCTGGCCGCTGGTCGAGGTCGACGTGCTGCCGGTGCCGGTGCAGGGCAAGGAAGCACCGCCGGCGATCGAGGCGATGCTGCGCAAGGCGTCCGCCAGCGGCCGCTACGACGCCCTGCTGCTGACCCGCGGCGGCGGTTCGCTGGAAGACCTGTGGGCGTTCAACGACGAAGCGGTCGCCCGCGCCGTGCACGCCAGCGCGGTGCCGGTGGTCAGCGCGGTGGGCCACGAGGTCGACTTCAGCATCGCCGACTTCGTCGCCGACCTGCGTGCCCCCACGCCCTCGGCCGCGGCCGAACTGCTGGTGCCCGACGCGGCCCAGATGGCGCGGCAGCTGCGCCTGCTCGAGCAGCGCCTGGTCACTGTCGAACGGCGCAAGCTGCAAACCCTCGACCAGCGCGTGGACCAGCTGTTCGCGCGCCTGCAGGCGCAGCGTCCGCAGGCGCGACTGGGCCGCGACCGCGATCGGCTGACGAACCTGCACCGCCGCCTGCACGCGGCGCTGAGCGCCGGCAGCACGCGCCGCGAACGCCGGCTGGAGCAACTGCTCGCCCGGCTGCTGGCACAGCATCCACGCCACCGCCTCACCCTGCTCCACCGCAGGCTCGACGAGCTCGATCCGCGTCTGCGCCGCGCCATTGCCCGCATGCTCGAGCGCAAGCGGCTCACTCTCGCCCAGGTCGCCCGCGCGCTGCATGCGGTCAGTCCGCTGGCCACGCTGGAACGCGGCTACGCCATCGCCTTCGACGCCCGCGGCAAGGTGCTGCGCTCGCCAGCCCAGGTCGAGCCCGGCGATGCGCTGCGCATCCGGCTGGCCGAGGGCGAACTGGCCGCCCGCGCCGGCGACTGACCGGCGCATCCACGTCCGCACCACGTCGGACGCACGACACTGTCGGCTTCCCCACCGGTCCGCACCGGAGACCTCGATGCTCGCCAAGTCCTATCCCTACTACCTCGCCAACCGTCCGCAGACGTCAAAGCAGACGCTCGAGGTCCGCGACAAGTTCAGCGGCCGGCTCGCCACCCGCGTGGCGGTGCCCGACGCCCGCGCCACCGAGAAGGCGATCGCCGCCGCAGTGAAGTCCGCGCCGGCGATGCGCGCGTTCAAGCCGTGGCAGCGCCAGGCGGTGCTGCAGCACTGCGCCGAACGCTTCGAGGCGCGCCGGGACGAGCTCGCCCGGGCGCTGTGCATCGAGGCCGGCAAGCCGATCCACGATGCGGCCGGCGAGGTCACCCGGCTGATCGAGACGTTCCGCATCGCCGCCGAAGAGGCTGTGCGCATCAACGGAGAGACGCTCAACCTGGAGATCGCCGGCCGGCTCGACGGCTACCACGGCTACACGCGTCGCGTGCCGCTGGGGCCGGTGAGCTTCATCACCCCGTTCAACTTCCCGCTCAACCTGGTGGCGCACAAGGTCGCCCCGGCGATCGCGGCGGGTTGTCCGTTCGTGCTCAAGCCGTCGGAGAAGACCCCGATCGGCGCGCTGATCATCGGCGAGGTGCTGGCCGAGACCGATCTGCCGAGGGGCGCATTCTCGATCCTGCCGCTGGACGGCGCGCATGCCACGCCGCTGGTGGAGGACGAGCGCTTCAAGCTGCTCTCCTTCACCGGCGGCCAGATCGGCTGGGAGCTGAAGGCGCGCGCCGGGCGCAAGAAGGTCACGCTGGAACTGGGCGGCAACGCCGCATGCATCGTCGACGCCGACCAGGGCGACAAGCTCGATCACGTGGTCGAGCGGCTGGTGTTCGGTGCGTTCTACCAGTCCGGGCAGAGCTGCATCAGCGTGCAGCGGATCTACGCGCACGTGGACGTCTACGAGGCGCTGAAGCGCAAGCTGGTCGCTGCAGTGAAGAAGCTCAAGACCGGCGACCCGAAGAAGAAGGACGTGTTCCTCGGCCCGATGATCGACGAAGCCGCCGCCGAGCGCCTGCACGGCTGGATCGCCGAGGCCCGCCAGGCCGGGGCCAGGCTGCTGTGCGGCGGCGAGCGCGATGGCGCGATGCTCGAGGCCACGCTGATGGAAGACGTGCCGAGAGAGGCAAAGGTCAACCGGATGGAAGCCTTCGGCCCGTTCGCCCTGCTCGCCCTGTTCCGCACGCTGGACGAGGCGGTGGCGCAGGTCAACGACTCGGACTTCGGCCTGCAGGCCGGCATCTTCACCAACCGCCTCGACCACGCCATGCGCGCCTGGGACGAACTCGAGCAGGGCGGCGTGGTGATCAACGACGTCCCCAGCTTCCGCGTCGACAACATGCCGTACGGCGGCGTGAAGCTCTCGGGCCTGGGCCGCGAAGGCGTGCGTTATGCCATCGGGGACATGACCGAGGTGCGCCTGCTGGTGATGCGCGAGGGGTGATGAAGCGGAACAGCACCCGGTAGGAGCGCACCCCGTGCGCGACGGCGCGCGGCGCAAATCAGGGCGAGAGGCCGTCGCGCACAGGGTGCGCTCCTACGGGGCGGATCAGGCCGACGCGGCCTGCCGCTCCAGGCTGCGGCGCAGGTGTTCGACGTCGCGCGAGGGCGGCGCGCCGAACTGGCGGCTGTATTCGCGGCTGAACTGCGACGGGCTCTCGTAACCCACGCGATGGGCCACCGACGCCACGTCCCCGGCCTCGGACATCAGCAGCCGGCGCGCCTCCTGCAGGCGCAGCTGCTTCTGGTACTGCAGCGGACTCATCGCGGTGACCGCGCGGAAGTGGTGGTGTAGCGAGGAGGTGCTCATTGCCACCTCGGCAGCCAGGTCGCCGATGCGCAGCGGCTGGCGGTAGTGCCGTCGCAGCCAGTCGATCGCCCGCGCGACCTGCTGGCTGCGGCTGCCGGCCACCGCCCGCTCGCGCAGGCGCTGGCCCTGCGGTCCGGTCAGCAAGCGGTACAGGATCTCTCGCTCGACCAGCGGCCCGAGCACGGCCAGATCGCCAGGCACGTCGAGCAGACGCACCAGCCGCAGCATGGCATCGAGCAGGCCCGGATCGAGCGGACTCACCGCCAGCCCCCGCCCGGACGGCCCGGGCAGCGCCACCGGCGCCGTGACCAGCAGCTCGCGCAGCCGGTCCATGTCCAGGCACAGCTTCACGCACAGGTACGGGCGCTGCGGCGAGGCCTCCACCACCTGGCAGTGCGCGGGCAGGTCGAACGCGCTGAGCAGATAGTTCGACTCGTCGTAACGATGCACCTCGTCGCCCAGGATCACCTGTTTGGCGCCCTGCGCGACCAGCACCAGGGCGGGGTCGTAGACCATCGACAACCGCGGCTCCGGCGCCTCGGCCCGGAAGAACGCCAGCCGCGGGTGGAACCGCCCGCAGGCTCCGTCGGCGGTGGCGTATCGTTCAATGCGGCTTGCCAATTCTTCCCGATCCAGCCCCATGCGATAGGAGCGGATCATGGCCTTGTCATCTGTTTTCACGACATTTTCAACCCTTGGCGACCGGGTGATCTTGCCCAATTCTCCACGTCATATCGAGCATCATCGCGACGACTCCGGAGAAACAGGCAAGGATCCCGCAGGATCCGGCTACGGCCCCCACCGCCCCGGCGACGATAATTTCCCGGTCGCTCCGAACCATCCCCCATCCAAGGAGAACCGCATGGCATTGAACATCCGTGGCTTTGCCGCCCAGTCCGCCACCACCCCGCTGGCCCCGCACAGCTTCGAGCGCCGCGAGCCGCGCGCCGACGACGTGGCGATCGACATCCTGTACTGCGGCGTGTGCCACTCCGACATCCACCAGGCCCGCGACGAATGGGGCGGCAGCCGGTATCCGATGGTGCCGGGCCACGAGATCATCGGCCGGGTCGCCTCGGTCGGCGCCGAGGTGAAAGGCTTCAAGGCCGGCGACCTGGTCGGCGTGGGCTGCATGGTCGATTCGTGCCAGCACTGCGAGGCCTGCCACCAGGGCCTGGAGCAGTACTGCGTCGAGGGCATGGTCGCCACCTACAACAGCGTCGACAAGAAGGACGGACTGCCGACCTTCGGCGGTTACTCCGAGCGCATCGTGGTGAACGACAAGTTCGTGCTGCGCATCGATCCGCGGCTGGACGCCAAGGCCGCCGCGCCGCTGCTGTGCGCCGGCATCACCACCTGGTCGCCGCTCAAGCACTGGAACATCGGCCCGGGCAGCAAGGTGGCGGTGGTCGGCCTGGGTGGCCTGGGCCACATGGGCCTGAAGTTCGCCAAGGCGCTGGGCGCCGAGGTCACGCTGTTCACCCGCTCGCCGAGCAAGGAGGACGAAGCGCGCCGGCTGGGTGCCGACCACGTAGTGCTGTCCACCGACGAGGCGCAGATGAAGGCCGTGGCGCGCCGCTTCGACTTCATCCTCGACACCGTGCCGACCCGGCACGACCTCAACCCGTACCTGGCCACGCTGGCGCTCAACGGCACGCACTGCCTGGTGGGCCTGGTCGAGCCGATGGATCCGCCGGTGCACGCGGCCAACGTGATCTTCGGCCGTCGCTCGATCGCCGGCTCGCTGATCGGCGGCATCGCCGAGACCCAGGAAATGCTCGATTTCTGCGCCGAGCACGGCATCGTCTCGGACGTGGAGATGATCCGCATCCAGGAGATCAACGTCGCCTACGAGCGCATGCTCAGGAGCGACGTGCGCTACCGCTTCGTGATCGACCTGGCCTCGCTGCGCGACGCGGCCTGAGTCCGCACCGGGCCGCGGCTCCAGGCCGCAGCCCTCCGGTCACTCCTGCACCGGCAGCGGCACCGATGAGGCCCGGGCCGGTGCCACCGTGGTGGCCGCCGCCGGCAGCGGCGCCAGCGACAACGGCGGCAATGGCGGCGGGTTCTTGCCGGTGAGGTTGTAGTAGCGGAACTGCAGCTGGCCGAGATACTCGTGCAGCGCCAGGTCGAACACCATGGCGTTCCACGAACTCGGCAACCAGCCCTTGCGGGCCCGCAGCAGATCGGCACGCACCGGTTCGGGATGCATGCCGAAATGGCCGAAATACAGCAATGCCCGCCGCATATGCATACCGGACGTCACCAGCACGAGCTTCTGCGGGTGGTAGGCCGCCAGCAGCGGTCGGCTGAACTGGGCGTTCTGCCAGGTCGACCGGCTATGCGACTCGAGCATCAGGTCGCTGCGCGGCACCCCCATCGCGGCAAGCAGGTCCGAGTACACCAGCGCCTCGGCGCGGCCGCTGTGCACGGCGTCGCCGCCGCTGACCAGCAGCTTGCAGTCATTCCCCGAGGCGTGGCACTGCTGATAGACCACGGCGGCCCTCGCGATCCGGCCGAACGCATAGAACGAGGGCTCCACCGTGCCATCCGGCACGCGCGTGGTACCGGCACCGAGCAGGATGATCGCGTTGCGCGGCGCCCAGGTACCGCTCACCTGTGTGGATAGCCCGTCCTGCAGGCCATCGAGCATGCGCTGCGGCACCGGGCGATACCCCACTCCCCACAGCGTCCCCAGCGCCAGCAGCAGGACGGCCACGCCCGTCCGCCTCGCCCCCCGCCATGCCAGCACCAATCCCAGCACGAGCAGTATCCCCAACACGCCCAGGCTCATCGCTTTCCTCCATCGAAACGGCAAGCCTAGCGCAGCGTTCGTGTCGGGAAACGCAGCGACCACCGAATCGCCACTGGAAAGTCACCCGGGCAGTCCAATCTTCCGGGCATCGCCGATTCGAGGTGCGTGTCGTGATCCAACGAGGATGGTTTTTTGCCGGGCTGATGCTGGCGCTGCTGTTCGCCGGCGCTTCCGCTCCCGCCCGGGCGGAGTCCGGTAGCGACTACGCCCGCCTGACCGCACCGGACGTCCCCGCGGCCACGGCATTCCTGCGCGACACCATGAATTGCGACGTGCTCGATGCCGGGGCCTCGCGGGCGCTGCTGGAATGCGGCCCGGGCAGCGTGGTGGAGATCACCCGTGGCCGGCCGGTCAACGGAAACCAGCCAGCCTTGCGCCTGCGCACGGAAAACGCCGATGCCACGCTTGGCTGGCTGCGGCAGCGCCATGTTCCGCTGGTCGACGACCGCACCGCCGGCACGCTCGGCCCGGACGGACTGCTGCACATCGACGTGCGCACCCCCTGGGGACAGACCCTGGAGCTGGTGGGCTACGGCCGCGCCGCACCGATCGCCGCGACCCGACCGCTGGCGGTCGACTGAGGCCGCTCCCCGGGCGTCGCTGCGGCGGCGTACGATGCCCTCGAAACCCGGCGGCCCCTCTCCCGCCGGGCATGGAAAGGGAGACGGCGCATGGGCACCCTGGTCTTCGTCCACGGCTGGAGCGTCACCAACACATCCACCTACGGCCAGATGCCGCAGCGCCTGCAGCAGCAGGCTGCAGCGCAGGGCCTGCCGCTGACCATCCGCGACATCTGGCTCAGCGAATACGTGAGCTTCGACGACGCAGTCACCATGACCGACCTGGTGCGCGCGTTCGACCATGCCTTGCGTGACCTGCATCTGCTCGAGCCATCCTTTGCCTGCATCACCCATTCCACCGGCGGCCCGGTGGTGCGCGAATGGCTGCGGGCGCAGCGCGACACCCCGACCCGCTACAGCACCATCCGCCTCAGCCACCTGGTGATGCTCGCCCCGGCCAACTTCGGCTCGGCGCTGGCCCAGCTCGGCAAGGGCGTGCTCGGCCGGTTGAAGGCCTGGTTCGACGGGGTGGAGCCGGGTCAGCGCATCCTCGACTGGCTGGAGCTGGGCAGCGCCGAGTCACTGCGGCTGAACCTGGACATGATCCACGGCAGCGATCCGCTCGACGGCGGACTGTTCCGCTTCGTGCTCACCGGCGACCGGCCCGACCGCTCGCTCTACGATCATCTGAACAGCTACACCGGCGAAGACGGCTCCGACGGCGTGGTGCGCATCGCCGCAGCCAACCTCAACGCCTCGCATGCAGTGCTGAGCCTCGCCGGTGGCGGCAGCGGCGTAGCCGCCGGCACCGATCCGCTCTCGCTCTACCTCACGCGCGGACCGCGCTGCGCGTTCAAGATGATCGCGGGCGCCGCGCACTCGGGCACCGACCACGGCATCCTCGCCAGCGCCCAGCCGGCCACCATTGAAGTGATCCTTCGCTGCCTCGCGGTGCGCGATGCACCCGGCTATATCGCGCTGTGCGATGCCTTCGAACGGGAGAACGCCGCGCGCGATGCGGACAAGGTGGAGCTGGAACCGGCCGGGCCGTTCCCACCGCGCGTGCACATCCACGATCCCCGCAGCCTGCTGATCCTGCGTCTGGCCGACGAAGCAGGCGAACCGCTCACCGGAGCCGGCCTCCTGCTGACCGCCGGTACTCCACCGAGCCCGGACCTGATGCCGCCGGACTTCCTGGTCGACCGCCAGGCCAATTCGCACCAGCGCACCACGGTGTCGCTGTTCCTCAACCACACCCTGCTGGCCGGCGACGACCGCGTGCCGGATCCCCGCAACACGCGCCGCACGCTGCGTCCGGCGATCCAGGCCCACCGCCCCTACGGCGCGCTGGTGAAACCGGTCGACCTGACCGGCCTGGTGCATCACGCGCTGGCACAGAGCGGCGCCAGCGACGACCTGTTCACCGCGCTGGGACCGCACCAGACCACGGTGCTCGACGTGGTCCTGCCACGCAAGATCCATGAAGGCGTGTTCCGATTGACCCAGGACCTCACCCCGCAGGACTTCAGTCATCCGTTGCCGGGAGCGCTGATCGGCTGACCGCTCAGCGCAGCCACCACAGCGCCGCAGCCACCGCGACGATCGCCAACATCGCGGGCAACAACCACCGACCGCCGCCCGACGCCGTCGTCCGCGCCGCGGCAGACGCAGACCGTGCAGGCACCGATACCGGGTTGAGGCTGTCGGCATCGCTCCGGCGCTGCAGCAGGCCGACCATCGCCTCCAGCAATGCGTCGTCGAACGCGTACGGGTCGAAGCGGTCCTTGCCGTGTATCGCCAGCAGGGTCTGCACGTCTCCCGCGGCGGGCACGTACTTCATCGACCAGTCGGCGAACGACGGCGCATCGATGGACTGGCGCCGCAGCACCATCACGTCGCGGTGGCGGGAATCTTCCTGCAAGCGCCCGAACAGCTCGTCGAGCGCGTCCCGCGGCCCCTCCAGGCACTGGAAGAAGCACCCGTCGCCGTAGTACAGCGCGCCGACCAGCTGGCGCCGCGGGTTGTTGCGACGCGACTGCATCAGGATGCGGGCCACCTCCGGCTCGACGCCGCCGCCGTTGTCGGTGGGCTGGAAGGTGGCACGGCTGGCGTACACCAGCTGGTGGATGTCGGACATGGTCGGGCCTCGCGAGGGTCGGGCCGCCGGAGCGGCAAACCCTGCGTATACGTCAAACCCCGCCGCGTAGACGCAGCGTCAGCCCCTTCATGAAATTGCGCAGCATCTGGTCGCCGCAGGCGCGGAAGTTCTTGTGCTCCGGCTGGCGGAACAGCGCGCTGAGCTCGGGCTTGGACACCGGCAGGCCGACCGCCTCGAAGATGGCATGCATGTCCACGTCCTTCAGTTCGAATGCCACGCGCAGCTTCTTCAGCACCACGTTGTTGGTGATGCGCTTCTCCGGCGGGCGTGCCGGCTGGCTGTCGTCGCGGCCGCGCCGGTAGATCACCAGCCCGTCGAGGAAGCGGGCCAGCAGCGGCGTGCTGCAGGTCTGGTAGCCCGGATCCTCCGGACGCAGCAGCATCGCCTGCACGTCCTCCTTCTCCAGCAGATAGGCCGGATCGGCCAGTTTGACCAGTTCCACCACCTTGGCGTCGCTGAGATCGAGCATGTAGCGGATGGCGCGCAGGATGTCGTTGTGGAGCATGGTCGGGACGGCACCGCGTGGGGAAAGGGCGCCCATGCTACCGCGAGCGGCGGCGTTCGACCCCGTTTCCCGGGCGGGTGCGTTTCATCCAACACACCCACCCGGAGGTCGTCCGATGCCCGCCAAGCTCCCGCTGCGCACCCTGCCCCTCGCACTCGCCACCGCACTGGCGCTCGCCGCCTGCGCGCCCGCCCGCCAAACGCCACGGGCGACGGACACGCACGCAGCGCCCCCGGCACCGGTTGCCACGGCCGACCGTCCGCCCCCCGTGACGGACCGCCTGTCCGCGCCCCCGGCACCGCCGGCGCCGCCAAGTGCACCCGCGTTCGCCCGCGAGGCGCGCAGCCTCGGCGCGCTGAAGGCGATGCAGGTCGCCGGTGCCCCCATGCGCATCGCCTCGTTCGCTCCGGTGCTGCCGGTCGCCGTGAACACCGAGCACTACACCCATCGCGACAGCAATCCGGTGCAACTGGCCAGCGAGCAGCCCGTGTCGACCTTCGGGCTGGACGTCGACACCGGTTCGTACACCAACGTCCGCCGCATGCTCGATGCCGGCCAGCTGCCGCCGGCCGATGCGGTGCGCGCCGAGGAGTTCATCAACTACTTCGACTACGGCTACACGCCACCGCAGGACCGCAGCCAGCCCTTCAGCGTCACCACCGAACTGGCGCCGGCGCCATGGAACCCGCAGCGCCAACTGCTGCTCATCGGCGTGCAGGGTTACCGCGTGCCGGCCAGCGCGATTCCCGCGGCCAACCTGGTGTTCCTCGTCGATACCTCCGGCTCGATGAATGAGCCGGACAAGTTGCCGCTGCTCAAGGCCTCGCTCAAGCAGCTGGTCACCAAGCTGCGCCGGCAGGACCGCGTGGCCATCGTCACCTATGCCGGCAGCGCCGGCGTGGCGCTCGCCTCCACGCCCGGCGACCGGCACGCCACCATCGATGCGGCGATCGACCGGCTCGGCGCGTACGGCTCCACCAACGGTGCGGCCGGCATCGACCTGGCCTACGCCGAAGCCGAGCAGGGCTTCATCAAGGGCGGCGTGAACCGCGTGATCCTCGCCACCGACGGCGACTTCAACGTCGGCACGGTCAGCGAAGAAGCGCTGAAGACGACCATCGAGGACCATCGCAAGAGCGGGGTCGCCCTCACCACGCTGGGCTTCGGCCAGGGCAACTACAACGACGCGATGGCGGTGATGCTGGCCGACGCCGGCAACGGCAGCCACCACTACATCGACAGCCTGGCCGAAGGCCGGCGCGTACTGGTCGACGAGATGTCCGCCACCCTGCTGACCATCGCGAAGGACGTGAAGGTGCAGGTGGAGTTCAACCCCGCCCAGGTGAAGGAGTACCGCCTGATCGGCTACGAGAAGCGCGTGCTCCGTCGGGAGGACTTCAACAACGACGCGGTGGATTCCGGCGACATCGGCGCCGGCGCCAACGTCACCGCGCTGTACGAGATCACGCCGGCCGGGTCGGACGCCGCACGCGTCGATCCGCTGCGTTACACGACGCCGAAGAACGACGACTCCCACCATGGCGAACTGGCCTTCCTGCGCCTGCGCTACAAACTGCCCGGACACGACCGCAGCTCGCTGATCGAACGCCCGATCGCCGCGCAGCCCGCGCACGGCGCGAGCGCACGCCTGCGCTTCGCCGCCGCGGTGGCCGCGTTCGCCGACCGGCTGCGCGGCGGGCGCTACACCGACGGCTACGACTACGCCCACATCGCCGAACTGGCCCGCGGCGCGCGTGGCGACGATCCGGACGGCTACCGCGCCGGTTTCGTCCAGTTGGTGTCGCTGGCCGACGGCCTGTCCACCCATGCGCCGGACGTGGCCGACGACGCCACCGCGCAGCGTTGAGGTCGACCGTGCCGTGGCGCCGTTGGCGATGGCGATGGCCGGTTCCCCGCCGGCTTTCCTCCCCCGTCGCGACGACGCCACGGACGCGGTCACCCTGGCCCGGTGGAGGCGCATGACGACTTATCGTGACAGCGTGGATCGCGTACCCTCGCCGCCCATGGATGCGGCGGTCGATCCCGATGCCCAGCTGATGCTGGCCTACGCGCGTGGCGATCTCGCTGCGTTCGACGCGCTGTATGCGAATCACCGCGGACCGCTCTACCGCTTCCTGCTGCGCAGCGTGCGCGACCGGGCGCTGGCCGACGAGCTGTTCCAGGAGACCTGGAGCCGGGTGATCGCCGCGCGCGAACGGTACCGGCCGGAGGCCCGCTTCCAGACCTGGTTGCTGCAGATCGCGCACCGTCTGGTCATCGATGGCTATCGACGCAGGCGACCGATCGCGGTCGGCGAGGAAGCCGAGATCGCGCTGGCCAGCCACCCTACGCCCGAGCGCGAACAACCCGAGCAGGCGCTGTCCGAGTTCGAACAGCGGCGCCGCCTGCAGCTCGCCATCGAGCAACTGCCCGACGAGCAGCGCCATGCCATCCTGCTGCGCCTGGAAAACGAACTGAGCCTGGAGGAGATCGCCGACGTCACCGGCGTGGGCCGCGAGACCGTGAAGTCCCGCCTGCGCTATGCCATGACCAAACTGCGCGACGTACTGAGTCCATGACCACGCCCCTGCCGCCCGATCCCACGCACGACGACGACCTGCCCGGCGAAGCCGAGCTGAGGGCGTTGTATGGCCGGCTGCCACCGTCCGAGCCCGCACCGGCGCTGGACGCGGCGATCCGGCGTGCCGCCGCGCAGGCTGTCGATGCAGACACCGGCCTCACGCATCCGCGCCGTCGCCCGCGCTGGCCGATTGCGCTGGGCACCGCGGCCACGGTGGTGCTCGCGGCGGGACTGGCCTGGCGCATGCGCGAGACCCCGACACCCCAACCCGCCGCGCCGGCTTCCGTGGTCACCGCCGCTGCCGATGCGGCCCGCCTCGACGAGGCGGATCGGGCGACCGAAGCCGGTGCGAAGGCACCCCGCATGCGCGCCGCAACCGTCGGCAAGGAGCGCGTCAGCGCCAGTCCGGCACCGGCTGGCGAAGCCAAGCAGTCCGCGTCCGCGTCCCCGCCGCCGTCCTTGGTATCGGCACACCCGGCGATGCAGCGGCAGATCCCGGCCGCTGCCGACCGCGTCGCACCGACGCCGGCGCTTCGCGCAAAAGCGGACTCATCCGCAGTGGAACGGCCGATGGCCGTGCCGTTGGCCGTACCGATGGCGCCTGCGCCCCCGCCGCCTGCACCTCCCGCACCACCGGAGCCGATGGCGCCGACGCAGTTCGCCGAGCCCGCGCCGGCGCTGGCGCCGACCTTCGCTCCCGCCCAGAATGCGATGACTCCCGCCGCGGAGCTGGAGGCGATCCGCGGGCTGTATGCCAAGGGCGCGACCGTCGAGGCCGACAAGCGCCTGCGGGCCTTCCACGACAGCCATCCCGACTGGCCGCTGCCCGACGACCTCCGCCGCCATCTGGACAGGACCCCGTGAGCGACGCACTCGCCGCACTCGCGGGACGCTGCCGGCACGAGCAGGACATCAAGAAGAGCCGCTTCCTCGCCCTGGCCGCCCCGGTCGACTCGCCCGAGGAAGCGCTCGCCTTCGTGCAGGAAGTCGGCGATCCGGCAGCCACGCACAACTGCTGGGCCTACCGCATCGGCCAGGCCTACCGCTTCAACGACGACGGTGAGCCCGGCGGCACTGCGGGGCGTCCCATCCTGCAGGCAATCGAAGGCCAGGGCATCGACCGCGTCGTGGTCGTGGTCACCCGCTGGTACGGCGGCATCAAGCTCGGCGCCGGCGGCCTGGCCCGTGCCTACGGTGGCACCGCGGCCGAGTGCCTGCGGCTGGCCGAGCAGGTGCCGATCGTGCCCAGGGCCATGCTGGCCCTGGACTGCGAATTCGCCGACCTCGCCCTGCTCAAGGCACGGCTGGCGGAGCTGGAGGCCAGCGTGACCGACGAGCAGTTCCACGCCAGTGGTGCGCGGCTGCAGTTGCAGTTGCCGGAAAGCCGGGTGGCCGAAGCGCAGGCGCGCATCGTCGATCTCACCCGCGGTCGCAGCGAGGGCAAGCGCGTGGAGTGAGGCGGATGCGGGAGTCCGGTAACGGGCCGGTCCGTCATTCGCCAGGCGGCGATCGCCGGACCCGCACGCCTGGCGGTCGATGACGCAACAACCTGCGCATTGATTCCCCGCCGCCGCCCCCCAACTATGCGGGCTGATGCCCCGCAAGCGACTCCCATGACCGACGACGCCGGCAAGCCCCGTTCTCCCCGTCGCCTCACCTCCCTGCGCTCGCTCTGGCCATATCTGCGGCCGCACAAGGCCCTGGCGATTGGCTGGCTGGTGTTCCTCGGCCTGTCTTCCGGTGCCTCGCTGGTGCTGCCGATGGCGTTCCGCCACATCATCGACCAGGGCTTCGGCACCTCCAGCCTGGCGGTGATCAACGAGACCTTTCTCGCCCTGTTCGGCGTCGCGCTGGTGCTCGCCGTAGCCACGGCGGGGCGCTACTTCTGCATCACCCTGCTCAGCGAACGCTCGCTCGCCTCGCTGCGTGACGCGCTGTATGCCCACGTGATCCGGCTGGACGTGGAGTTCTTCGAGAAGAGCCGCGTCGGCGAGCTCACCTCGCGCCTCAGTGCCGACACCGAGGTGGTGCAGGCGCTGGTCGGTTCCGGCGTGTCGGTGGCCCTGCGCAGCGCGGTGATGCTGGTCGGCGCGGCGGTGGCGATGGTGTGGACCGCGCCGGCACTGGCCGGCCTCACCGCGCTGGTGATTCCCGGCGTGATGCTGCCGATCCTGGTCTTCGGCCGTCGCGTGCAGAAGCTCTCGCGCGCCAGCCAGGACCGGCTGGCCGACGCCGCGGCGATCGCCAACGAAACCCTCAATGCCGCCACCGCCGTGAAGGCCTATGCCCGCGAAGGCATCGAGAGCAGCCGCTACGGCAACGCCATCCGCCTGGCGCTGGCCACCGCGCGCCGTCGCATCGGCATGCGCGCGCTGCTCACCATGTCGGTGATCGTGCTGGTGTTCGGCGCGATCACCCTGGTGCTGTGGGCCGGCGCCCGCCACGTGCTGGCCGGCACGCTGGACGCCGGCGTGCTCGGCCAGTTCGTGCTGTACGCGGTGTTCGCCGCTGGCTCGGTGGCGGGTCTTTCCGAGGTGTGGGGCGACGTGCTTCGCGCGGCCGGCGCGATGGAGCGCATCGGCGAGCTGATGGCCGAGACCCCGCAGGTCACCGCCCCCGCCCAGCCGCTCGCCCTGCCCGCGCCGGCGCGCGGTGCGCTGGCCTTCGACCACGTGCGCTTCCACTACCCGACCCGCCCGAACACCGCCGCGCTGGAGGACTTCAGCCTGGTGGTGAATCCGGGCGAGACGGTCGCCCTGGTCGGCCCCTCCGGCGCCGGCAAGAGCACGGTGTTCGGCCTGCTGCTGCGCTTCTACGACCCGCAGTCCGGCCGCATCACCTTCGACGGCGTGGATTTGCGCGCGCTGACCTTGCCCGACCTGCGCGGCGCCATCGCGCTGGTGCCGCAGGAGACGGTGATCTTCAGCGGCACCGCCGCGGACAACATCCGCTTCGGTCGGCAGGACGCCAGCGACGAGCAGGTGACCGAGGCCGCCCGCGCCGCCGAGGCGCACGAGTTCATCAGCGCGCTGGACGACGGCTACCGCGCCGAAATGGGCGAACGCGGCGTGCGCCTGTCCGGCGGCCAGCGCCAGCGTGTGGCGATCGCCCGCGCGATCCTGCGCGATGCACCGCTGCTGCTGCTCGACGAGGCCACCTCGGCGCTGGACGCGCAGTCCGAGGCGGCAATCCAGCAGGCACTGGAGCGGCTGGAGAAAGGCCGCACCACCCTGGTCATCGCCCATCGACTGGCCACCGTGCAGCGCGCCGACCGCATCGTGGTGATGGACGGGGGACGTATCGTGGCGCAGGGCACGCACGAGAGCCTGCTGGCCGAGGGCGGCCTCTACGCCGAACTGGCCAGGCTGCAGTTCGTCGCCTGAGCCGAGGCGTCGCGGACGGGTTACTCTCGTCCGCTGTTCCACCGGTTGCCTGCCATGTCCATCGTCCTCACCCCGTTCGCCCGCGCCCGCCTGTTCCCACGCGAATCCCGCCGCAACACCATCCAGGATTGCAGCGCCGATGCCTTCGAGCGCCGCCTCAATGAAGAGTCCCCGCTGAAGGTGCTGGAAGGCTACGCGCCGTTCTGCCGCCTGCATGTGCACCGCAACTGGACCTCCACGCGCTGCATGGCCGTGCCGATCACCGACGCCAACCGCCATCTGCTGCACTCGGCCTACGAGGCGCGCACCAAACAGGAACTGCCGGTGCTGGTGCGCTGGTTCGAGGGTGTGGAGCCGCCGGTCGCCCACTACCTGCTGCCGATCCTCTACTGCCGCGAGCAATTGGCGAAGGAAGGCGAACCGATCGACGCCGACTGGGGTGTGGTCGGCTGCCTATACACGATGGAGCCGGAGGAAATCCCGATGGTGCCGATCACCATGCTGCGCAACGCGCTGGGCGTGGAAGAAGGCGGCTCCGGCGTGCCACTGGACCGTGATGCCTACCGGCAGGCAGCAGCGTTCTGGGACGTCCACGCGAACTGGCGCGGGTAGGCCCAACCGGCGCTACCCTGACGCAGCCCCCCGTCGCCAGTCCGGAGCAAGCGCCATGCGTTTTCTTGCCGCCACCCTCCTGATGCTCGCCGTCGCGCCCGCATCTGGCAGCGGAGCCGCGACGCGCGTGGTGCTGATCAAACACACGCGGACACTCCGCCTGTACGACGGCCAGCGCCTGCTGGGCACATACCGGGTTGCCCTGGGCTCGCGGCCCAAGGGCGCCAAACAGCGCGAAGGCGACGGTCGCACGCCTGAGGGGCACTACCTGCTCGACCGGAAGAACGCGCACAGTGCCTTCCACAAGGCGATCCACGTGTCCTATCCGAACACCCGGGACATCGCGCTGGCCAGGAACGCTGGGGTCTCCCCGGGCGGCGACATCATGATCCATGGCCAGAAAAACGGTCTGGGCTGGGCGTCTTCGATCACGCAGCGCATGGACTGGACGCGCGGCTGCATCGCCGTCAGCAATGCGGACATGGACCGGATCTGGGCCGCGGTACCAGCCGGTACGCCGATCGATATCGAACCCTAGGTTCGTCGCGCCATATCCTGCGGATACCGTCCGTGGCTTCGCGGCGACCGCATGCGGCGCCCCGAAAAGAAAACCCCGCGCCAGGCGCGGGGCTTTCCACTACAGGGTATTTCCTGGGTCGAGCGATCAGGCAGTCGCGAGCTCGACGCCCGAAGCCTGGGCACCCTTCGGGCCGTTGGTGACTTCGAACTTCACACGCTGACCTTCCTGCAGGCTGCGAAAGCCCTTGGAGTTGATCGCAGAAAAGTGGACGAAAACGTCCTCCCCACCGTCCTCGGGTGCGATGAAACCGAAACCCTTGGCGTCGTTGAACCACTTGACCGTACCGAAACGCATTGCGGCAACCTCTGAAGCTTAAGGATGGATGCACCAAGGTCTCGCGCTGAACCCCTGATCCCCTTGGTCCGCCGCCCCTGGCACCTCCGAAGTATCAGCATGTTTGTGGGTCGAGCGCAATATCCTGAACAGGTTCCCCGGCTAGGCCTTTTTCCGGGGTGCTAGCCGGCGAGCATCGCGGCGAGGATCTTCGGCACTTCGGCAGTCGCCGCCGCGAGATGGGCGAAGATCTCCTCGATGCTGATCTCCTCCTCGTCGCCGCAGCCGGCGGCGAAGTTGGCCACCAGCGCGAGGCAGGCGTATTCCAGCTCCAGCTCGCGGGCCAACGCGGCTTCGGGCATGCCGGTCATGCCGACCAGGTCGCAGCCATCGCGCTTCATGCGGGCGATCTCGGCGCGGGTCTCCAGCCGCGGCCCCTGCGTCGCGCCGTAGCAGCCGCCGTCGATCGCCGGCACGCCGGCACGCGCGGCTGCGGCGAGCAGGTCGCGCCGCAGCGACGCCGTGTAGGGCTCGCTGAAGTCGATGTGCTTCACCTCGGCCCCTTCCACGTCGCAGAAGCTGGTGAACCGGCCATGGGTGTAGTCGATGACCTGATCCGGCACCACGATCACCCGCGGCCCCATGTCGTCGCGGATGCCACCGACGGCGTTGACGCCGACCACCCGGCGCGCGCCGAGCTGGTGCAGCGCCCACAGGTTGGCGCGGTAGTTCACCCGGTGCGGCGGCAGGCTGTGGCTCTCGCCATGGCGCGCCAGGAAGGCCAGCTGTTTGCCGGCGAAATCGCCGGTCACCACATCGCCCGAGGCGGGGCCGAACGGCGTCTCCACCGATTGCCTCTGGGCGTTCTCCAGCCCGGGGAAGTTGTACAGGCCACTGCCGCCGATGACGGCCAGATCGATGCTCACGATATCGTTTCCGGTTCGATGGATCAGGAAGCGCGCTCAACCTGCGCGATGAAGTTCTGCAGATGGCGGGTCAGCGCCTCGCGGGTGCGCTCGTCGACCAGCCTGCCGTCGGCGATCTTGGTGTGTGCCTGGAACACCAGCACCTCGCCCTGCGGCTCGACGATGGCACCGGCCCGACGCAGCACCAGCCGCAGCGCGTCCTGGGCGCGCACGGTTCCGGTAATGCCGGGACTGGCACCGACGATGCACACGCGCTTGCCGGCCAGCGGCGCGACATCGCGCGCCGTGCCCTTGCGCGAGGCCCAGTCGATCGCGTTCTTCAGCACGCCGGTGATGCCGCCGTTGTACTCGGGTGAAGCCAGCAGCAAGCCGTCGGCGGCGGCCATGGCGTCCTTCAGAGCGACCACCTCGGCCGGATCGCCCTGCTCTTCCACATCCTGGTCGAACAGCGGCAGGCCATGCAGGTCATGAATGACCAGGCTGTTGCCGGCTGGCAACAGTTCCGCCGCCGCGTGCAGCAAGGCGGTATTGAACGAGGCCCGGCGCAGGCTGCCGGAGATCCCGAGGAGTTTCATGGCGCATCCCTCCCGTGTGTGGTGGACCCGATCAGTCCTCGCGCAGGGCGTAGATGCCCGGCAGGTTACGGCCCTGTTCGTGGTAGTCCATGCCGTAGCCGAACACATAGCGGTCCGGCAGTTCGAAGCCGTTGAAATCCGAGGCGACACCCTCGACCAGCCGGTCGTGCTTCTTGGTGCACAGGCTGGCGATCAGCACGCGGCGCGCGCCACGGTGCAGGCAGTCGTCGCGCACCGCCTTGAGCGTATGGCCTTCGTCGAGGATGTCGTCGACCAGCAGCACGGTGCGCCCTTCCATCGGCACCAGCGGTTCGCGCAGCCAGTGCAGGTCGTGGCCGGTGGTGTCGCCGCGATAGCGGGTGGCGTGCACGTAGTCGAACTCGAGATCGGTGCGGATCGCCAGCGCGAGGTGCCCGGCGAACATCAGCGCACCGTTCATCACGGTGAGGAACAGCGCACGCTCACCCTCGAGCACCACGTCGATCTCGCCACCCATGCGGGCGACGGCGGCGTCGATGGCGGCACGGTCGACCAGCAGGTCGGATTTCTTCAGTGCATCGGCGAGCGGCGGCAGGGTCATGCGGGGGTTCCTTCGGCGTCCAGCGCCGTGATGCGCGCGATGAAGCGGTCGCGCTGCGGGTTGTCGGTCAGCGAGTCCCAGCTGGCACCAATCGCGCCGCGCAGGGCCGCGAGGCGATGGGCGAAACCCGGCGCACGGCCGGCCACGGCGGCGATGGCCTCGTCCACCACGTCGGGGAAGCAGGCCAGCACCAGGTCGCAGCCGGCATCGAGGTGCGCATGCACACGCGCGGCCACGCCGCCGGCGGCACCGGCCGCGGCCATCGAGATGTCGTCGCTGATCACCGCGCCGTCGAAGCCGAGCCGGCCGCGCAGGACGTCGCCGATCCACACCGGCGAAAAGCCGGCCGGACGCTCGTCGACGGCCGGATAGATCACGTGCGCCATCATCACCGCCTCGACGCGCGACTCCAGGCACTGCGCGAACGGCACCAGGTCAGCCTGCTCGATGGCGGCCAGCGGGCGCGGGTCGATCGCCTGCGCCTTGTGCGTGTCGGCTGCCACCGAGCCGTGCCCCGGGAAATGCTTGAGCACCGCGGCCATCCCGGCCAGGTGCATGCCGCGCACGTAGGCCTGGCCCAACTCGGCGGCCACCGCCGGATCGGCGTGGAACGCGCGCAGGCCGATCGCCGCATTACCTCGGGCAAGATCCACCACCGGGGCGAAGCTGAAATCCACACCCATGGCGCGCAGTTCGCTGGCCATCACCCAGGCGTGCTCCTCGGCCAGCCGGATGGCATCGACCGGATCGCGGTCGTACGCCGCTCCCACCTTCGCCAGCGCCGGCAGCCGGGTGAAGCCGTCGCGGAAGCGCTGCACCGGGCCGCCCTCCTGGTCGACCGCGATCAGCATGTTCTCGCCGCCGACCTCGCGGATCGACTCGACCAGCGCACCCAGTTGCTCGCGCGAGGAGAAGTTGCGGGCGAACAGCAGCACGCCGGACACACCGGGCGCGACCAGCCAGTCGCGTTCGCGCGGCTCCAGGGCGAGCCCGGCCAGACCGATCATCAGCATGTGGGGGGTTCTCCGTCGAGAGCGTCGCGTTCGTCGGGCGTCCAGCGCACGTAAGGGTACGCAATGAGGTTGACGTTGTAGTAGCGCGCCAGCGTGCTGACTTCGCGACCGAGCCAGTCCGGCCGCGGGAACGGTGCATCCACGGCGGGCAGCTCGACCTCGGCCACGACCAGCCCGGCGTTGTCGCCCTCGAACTCGTCGATCTCGAACAGCACCCCGTCGACGGTCACGTAATGGCGCTGCTTGGCCAGCACGCCGTCGCACAGGGTAGCCAGCATGGCCTCGGCGTCGGCCACCGGCACCGCGTATTCGAACTCGGCGCGGGCGATGCCGAGCTGCGCCGACTTGATGTTGAGCCAGGCCCGGTCGCCGGCGATGCGCGCCCGCACCGACGACTTCGCCGTACCGTCGCGCAAAGCCTGCGCACCGACCAGGTAGCCCTGGGCCATCCGCTCGGTGCGCTCGATGCGCGCGCGCCAGCCGTCGCCGGTGAGGAGGAATTTGCGTTCGATCTCCAGTCCCATGGCAATCGGCCTCAGCGCTCGAACAGCGCGATGGACTCCACGTGCGCCGTGTGCGGGAACATGTCCATCACCCCGGCCGCGGACAGCCGGAAGCCGTGCTTTTCGACCAGGATGCCGGCGTCGCGTGCCAGCGAAGCCGGATGGCAGGACACGTAGACGATACGCTTCGTCGCCTTGTGCGGCAGGTACTCGAGCACCTTGTCGGCGCCGGCGCGCGGCGGATCGAGCAGCAGCTTGTCCCAGGGCTGGCGAGCCCACGCAGTGCCGCGCTGGTCCTCGAACAGGTTGGCCACGTGGAAGCTGGCGTTGGCCAGCCCGTTGCGCCGGGCGTTTTCCGCGGCCCGTTCGACCAGGCCGTGCTCGCCCTCGATGCCGACCACCTCGGCGACCCGGCGGGCGATCGGCAGGGTGAAGTTGCCCAGGCCGCAGAACAGATCCAGCACGCGGTCGGTCGGTTGCGGGTCGAGCAGTTCCAGCGCCCGCGCCATCATCTTCGCGTTCATGCCGGCATTGACCTGCACGAAGTCCAGCGGGCGGAACTCCAGCTCGACGTCGTCCACGCCCTCGCCCGCCGCGATGCGGAAGGCAAGCCGGTGATCGGCCGGCCACAGCGGATGCACGCTGCTGACGCCGCCCGGCTGCAGGTAGATGGCGAAACCGTGCTGCTGGCCGAAGGCCACCAAGGCGGTGCGGTCGCGCTCGCTCAGCGGGTTCATGTGACGGAACACCAGCGCCATGGTGTCGTCGCCCGCGGCGAACTCGACCTGCGGGATGTCGCGCGCGGCCTCCAGCGAACCGATCAGCTCGGCCAGCAGGCCGATCTTCGGCCCCAGCGCCGGATGCACCACTTCGCAGTGGCTGATGTCGGCGACGAAGCGCGGGTTGCTCTCCTCACGGAAGCCGACCAGCACGCGCTCCTTCTTCGCGACATAGCGCACCGACAGCCGGCCCTTGCGGCGGTAGCCCCAGGGGGTGTCCGTGAGCGGTTCCAGCCAGCGCTTCGGCTCGACCTTGCCGATGCGCGCGAAGTTGTCGGCGAGTACCTGCTGCTTGGCATGGATCTGCGCCGCGGCGTCCATGTGCTGCAGCGAGCAGCCGCCGCAGGCACCGAAATGGCGGCACTTCGGCTCGACGCGGTACGGCGAGGGCGTGAGCACCTCCACCATCTCGGCCTCGTCGAAATGACGATGGCGCTTGCGGATGCGCAGGTTGATCTGTTCGTCGACCAGCGCACCGCTGACGAAAGTGGTCTTGCCCTCGATGCGGGCGACGCCGCGGCCGTCGTGGCCCAGCGCGGTGATGGTGGCCTGGATCTCTTGCATGACGCTCCAAAAACAGCACGCCCGGGTCGTGAGGACCCGGGCGCGTCGATCGGGTGGATGTTGGCGGCGCCGACGGCGCGCTTACTTGCGCTTCCAGGCGCCCGAAGCATCCTGATAATACCAGCCGGCCGGCGCCCGCTCGATCCAGCCCTTGGCGAAGGTGGCCTGGATCTTCGATTGCCACTCGGGGTGCCCGTTGGCGTTCGCCACCTCGCGGTAGAGCGCGGCGCGGTCCCGGTTCTCCTCCGCCACGGTGGCATTGACCTGCGCACGCTGGCTCAGCGGCACCTTGGAGGCGTCGCGCACCGCGACCATGCCGTCATGGGTGAAACCCACCGCGCCGCTGGCGAACAGCGGGCCCAGGGTGCTGTTGAAGCGCGCCTGCATGCGCTTGCGGATCGCGTCGGTCGTGGCGTTCTCGATGCGGATGTTCGGCACGTCGGCCGCATAGGCTGCGGGCACCAGCAGGTCCAGCAGCATGGCCGAAGGACGTGCCGCCGGCTTGACCGGGGGTGGTGTGGACGAGGCCGGTGCAGGTGCCGGGGCGGCCCTGTCCAGCACGGTGCCGATGAACTGGTCGGCCGCCTTCTGCGCGGCGGCCTCGGGGAAATACACGTTGATCGTGACGCACCCCACCAAGGCGACCATCATCGTGGCCAGCAATCCAATGAATATCTTGCGCATGATCAGCTCCGTGGATGGGGAAAGGGGTCAGCGAACTTCCGGACCGCCACCGGCAACGGCCGCCTTGAGGCGACGGACCAGGGTGGGCCAATCGACGTCCGACTCGTGGCCGATGACTTCCAGATGCGGCAAACCGCTGCCCTCGACGATAGTGTAGCCGCCCGAGTTCGGCTCCAGTCCGCTCATGTGGCAGAGCGAGCCCTGCAACCGGCAATTGAGCCCGATCCGTTTGTAGCCGAAGGTCTTGAATAGCTTGAGCACGGCCCCCTGCAGCCCGGCCGCGATGCCACCGCCGCCGACCGAGGTCAGGTTGTTCACCGCACGCTGGCTGATCCGCCCGCCCTGGTCGGCGAGCAGTTGGGCGTCGAATGCCACCGGCTGCCAGTTCACCAGCCGCAACCCGTTGACGTGGCCATCGAGGGGGCCGGTGATGCTGCCGAAATCGAACACACTGGTGATCGCGCCCAGGTCGAGCTGACGCAGCGCGATGTCGCCAGCCAGTACCGGGTTGTCGCCGAATGGCTGCTGCAGCGACAGCCCGGTCACGTCCACGAACCCACCGAAGACACTGACCGACAGACCACCATTCAAGGCAATCCGGTCGTCGCTGACGGAAAGACCGGTGATTGCGCCACCGAGCGTTCCGGGGAAGGCAGGCCACCCCATCGTCCGGCTGAAGGCAGCCATGTCTACGCCGGTGACAGCGAGCGATGCGTTCAGTTGTTGCCCTTGCGCCGCCGCCGGCGCCCAGGCCAGTTGACTCAGCCGCACCTGGCCGCCCAGCAGCCCCATACTCACCGGCTTCTGCAGGTTGAGCGTGCCGTCGTCGCTCTGCCACCTCGACCGCACGGGGCCGTTGACCAGCTTGTAGACGCTGAGCGACTGCCAGTCGAGGTCGGTGGGCGGGCGGCTGCCGCTGCGGATCCAGTCGAACCCGCCTTTCAGCCTCTGCACCGCAAACCGGCCGTCGCCGTCGGCGAGGTCCAGGCCATCGGTGTCGAACTTGAATGCGTGGAGACCGTCCTGACGCAGATCCAGCGTGGCGTCCAGATCGCCACGAATGGTCATGTCGTGCAGCCCCATCGCCGCCAGCCATGCCTTGCCGTAGCGGTCGTAGGCGGCAGGGAACCCCAGCTCGAGGCGGGACAGATTGAGCGATTGGAGGTCCCCTTTCGCGTCGAACGCCATGGCGCCATTGAGCGCCAGTGCATCGGGGTCTCCCACGCGCAGACGATCGATCGCCAGCCTTCCCGCATCGGCCACGGCATCCATCGACAGCTGCACCGCGTGTGCCGGGAGGTTGGCGTAGACCGGACCGAGCAGGAGCTCGCCCCCACGCAGCGTGCTCTCCAGATTGATCTTTGCCGGCCCCTGCGTGGTATCCAGCGAGAAACGACCGCTGCCCCCCAGCCCCTGGGCCGCCAGCTTGCCGCTGGTCGAGTCCACACCGAGCGACGAAACGCTGAACTGGCCGGACGCCTGCAGCCCAGGGTCACGCAGGTCCAGCGCCATCAGCGCGTCGATCCGCCCGCCGGTGGCCTTTCCTGCCCAGACCGTGCCCAGCAGCCCCTGCAGCCAGCCGAACGGCAGCTTCTTCAACTGGATCTGTGCGTGGGTCGGCTGGTCCAGCGGCACGGCTACCGTGGCCTGCGCCACACCCTGTCGTACGTCGAGCAGCAGGGTATTGGCCGCCACGTCGACCTGCAGGTCCACCGTGGCATCGCTCATCGCGCTGCCGGGCGCGCTCTTGAGTTGCAGGGCGCCGGCCAGCAACCAGCGATGCTCGGGATCGCGCTGCAGCACGCCATCGAGATGCAGGGGTACGCGACGCCAGCCCATCGCGGGCAGATCGAGCCGGTCGGCATCGATGCGGACCCGCAGCCCGCCGCCGGCGGCCGGCACGATCTCTCCGTGCACCTGCTGGAGCGTCGCGCCGGGCAATTGCAGGGTCGTCGCTGAAAACACCGCTCCGGCGCGGACCGGTCCGGCCAGCACGCCGAGCAGCACCAGCAGCATGACTCTGTAAATGCGGCTTGATAGGAATTCCATGTCCCGCCATTCTGCCAAACTCTGCTGAACGACAAGGACCCGGTCATGACGCACCCTGCCCCAGCCGCCGCAGCCCCCCTCCCGGACCGGGTGCCGCCGAGCGTACTAGTCGCCGACGACGACGAGGCCAGCCTCCGTTTCCTGCATGACGCGCTCGAGGCACTTGGCGCCCGCGTGACCGGATGCAGCGACGGGCCGCAGGCGCTGCAAGCCGCGTCGTCCCAGCCGTTCGACCTGCTGCTGCTGGATTGCCGGATGCCAAACTCGGGCGCTCGCGAGGTGCTGGCCGCCCTGCGGGCGGACGGCGCCGCGGCCTCCCGTGATGCCGTCGCCATCGCGACCACCGCGGAACTGGCACCACCGCTTCGCGCCGAGCTGCTGGCTGAGGGCTTCGGCGAGATCCTGGTCAAGCCCTGCGTCATTGACGACCTGAGGCGGATCATGGGGCTCACTCCCGCCTATATGCGCCAGTTGCCCGTTCTCGATGATGCTGCGGCGCTTCTGGCCAGCGGCGACTCGGCCACCATGGCGGCATTGCGCCAACTGCTTCAGCAGGAACTGCTGGCCTTGTGCAACGAGTTCGATCGGTTGCGCGTGGATCCGGAGGCACTGCGCGACAGGCTGCACCGCCTGCGCTCGTCATGCGGGTTTTGCGGGACGGCGGCACTGTCCGCCCACGTGGTGGCGCTGCAGCAATCGATGACCGAACGGCCGACGATGGTCGAGAGAGACATGGCCCGGTTCCGCCTCGCCTTGATCCAGACTCTGCAGGCGCTGGACTGCCATTTGCCCGCACTGGCCTGAGCGGCCTCAGCGAGTGGGCGCGCTTCCGGCCAGGACATGCCAGGAGCGCAGTTCGCCTCCTCCGAGGTGAAACCGTATGACCTCGCGCATCATGCCGCGCAGGGCCTGCTGCCCGGCCGCATCGGGCGGCACGTCCCCGGCCAGCGCCGCCAGCCAGGCACCGAGCAAGGCACCGCCGGCCGTCGGCGGGCAACGCTGGGGGCCATGTTCGACGCGATATCGATAGGACAGCTCCGGCTCCAGCGGCAGACCGGTCTCCGCCTCATGCCCGAGCACCAGTGCATAACCGAGCGCGGCCAACAGATCGCGTTCGAAACGGCGCAAGGTCCACGCCGCTGGCTCGCCAGCGGCCAACCGCGACAGCGCCAGGGCGTAGGTATCGAAAACGCCCGCGTGCGGGTCCTGGCGACCGGTCAAGCGAACCAGCAGCTCATTGAGATAGAGGCCGGCGATCCCGGTATCGGCCGCCAGCCGCCGCGCCGTGCCTACCGGCTCGGCCGACCGCAGCGTGGCGAGTTCGCCGCGCAGCAGCAGGTCCATCGCCAGCAGCTGGAACGGCTCCAGCGAGGCCCGCAGCGCGCGGCCGCGCTCGCTGCGCACGCCACGTGCGATCACGCCGATCCGGCCATGGTCGCGGGTCAGGCATTCGAGCAGTAGCGAAGTCTCCCGGTAAGGCCGGGCATGCAGCACAAAAGCCGGCTGCTGGTCGATCCGCACGATCGCCTCAGTCGGTGTAGCCGAGGCGCTTGAGCATACCCTCGTCGTCCACCCAGCCCTCGCGGACCTTGACCCACAGCTTGAGGAATACCTTGCGCTCGAACATCTTCTCCATGTGCCGGCGCGCGGCACTGCCGATCGCCTTGAGCTGGGCGCCGCCCTGCCCGATCACGATCGCCTTCTGGCCCTCGCGCTCGACCCAGATGACCGCATGGATCTCCGCCACGCCATCGGGTCGATCCTCGAATCGCTCGATCTCCACCGTGGTGGCATAGGGAAGCTCCTGGTCCAGCCGCAGCATCAGCTGCTCACGCACCATCTCGGCGGCCAGGAAGCGTTCGCTGCGGTCGGTGACCTCGTCCTCGCCGTAGACCGGCGGCTGTACCGGCAGGCGCGCGAGCAATGCGCGCTCGAGCTCGGGCAGCCCCTTGCGCTTGAGTGCACTGACATAGTGGATCTCGTCGAAAGCATGCGTTTCGGCGAGTTTGGCCACGAACGGCAGCAGCACGCCCTTGTCCTTGCTGAGGTCGACCTTGTTGATCACCAGCAGGCGCGGCACCGCCTGCTCGACGAGCGCGGCGTAGACCGCCTCGTCCTCGTCGGTCCACCGCGCCGCCTCGATCACCTGCACCGCGACGTCGACGTCGCTGATGGCCGAGCGCGCGGCACGGTTGAGGCTGCGATTCATCGCCCGCTTGGCGCCCCGGTGCAGGCCTGGCGTATCGACGTAGAGGATCTGCCCCGCTTCGGTGGTGTTGATGCCGAGGATGCGATGGCGCGTGGTCTGCGGACGCGGACTGACAATGGACAGGCGAAAGCCGATCAGCGCGTTGAGCAAGGTGGACTTGCCCACGTTGGGGCGGCCGGCGAGGGCCACCAGGCCGCAACGGTAGTCCTCGTGCGGGAGCTCGCGGGGAGCCTGGTCGAAATCGGGCAGGTCGATGGGGGTGTTCATGGTCTTCGTTCTTTCGGGGAATGGCGCCAGCATCGCGCCGCGGAGGCCTCGACGCCAGCGGGAGGTCAGTCTTTCGACGCTTCCAGCAGGCGGGACAGCACCGATTCGGCAGCCTCCTGCTCCGCAGCACGGCGGCTCGAAGCGGTAGCGGCGGCTTCCACCACCAGCGGTTCGCTGACCAGGCAGAGCACGTCGAACTGCTTGGCATGGTCGTCGCCGTGGCTGGCAAGCAGCTCGTAACGCGGCAGCGGCAACCCAAGCGCCTGCAGATGCTCCTGCAGCCGGGTCTTGGCATCCTTGGACGAGCGTGGCAACGCTGCGACACGGTCGGAGAACAGGCGCTGCACGACCCCGCGGCAAGCATCGAACCCGCCGTCCAGGTACACCGCCGCGATCAGCGCCTCGAATGCGTCGGCAAGGATCGACTCGCGACGGAAGCCACCGCTCTTCAACTCGCCGGGACCAAGCCGAAGCCGATCACCCAGCTCGAGCTCCCGCGCGATCACCGCCAGTGCCTGGCCGTTCACGAGCTGCGCGCGAAGGCGGGAAAGCTCGCCCTCGCTGGCATTGGGATGCGCCTCGTAGAGCATCTCGGCGACGATCGCCCCAAGAAAGGCATCGCCGAGGAATTCAAGCCGCTCGTTGTTCGGCTTCCCGACGCTGCGATGGGTCAGCGCCAGGTCGACCAGCGACGGATCGCGGAAACGATAATCGAGCGCCAAGAATCACTCGCCCAGGGTGCCGGGAAGCTGCACGCTGTTGTTGAAATGCAGCAGGAAGTCGATATTGGCGATGAAGGGGATCTGCTTGTCGTAGCTGACGGTCAGCGTGTAGGCGCCGTTGTTGCGCGTGACATTGATGTCGTTCGGACCGACGGTGGCATCGTCGACGTACTGAAAGTCCAGCTTGCGCAGCAGGTCCTGACGAACAGCCTCGACCGAATGATCGCCACCATCGGTTGCGATCTGGGACATCGCCTTCTTGACGCCCATGAACTCGATATACGACGGCACCAGCTTCATCGCCATGTAGCCGAAAAAGGCGGCAATGATCAGGATGAACAGGAACCCGATCATCGTGATGCCCGACTGCTTTGATTTCATAGTCCCCTCGCTATGCCGCAAAGCGGCGACCCTCGGTGATGTGGATGATGTCCAGCCGCCCCATCGGCACGCGCTCGACCGCGCCGCAGATTCTGCACCCGGGCGCGGTGATCGTCACGCGCAGTCCGTCCCGGAATCAGTGGATCAACGTGCCGATGCGCTTCCAGTCGACGAAGCCGGTGTGCAGGCCCCGCCAGCTGAACCAGATCAGGAAGGCCTTGCCGGCAAGGTTCTTCTCCGGCAGGCAACCCCACCAGCGGCTGTCCAGACTGTTCTCTCGATCGTCGCCCATCACCAGATAGCACCCCTGCGGCACCTTCGACGGCACCAGCTCGTTGGGAATGGCGTTGGTGGACATGCGCGCCGGCATCCGTGCCACCAAATGGTTGACCGTCTTGCCATCGGCCCCCGGCAGGTGCTCGGTCCAGATCGAGGCGCCGTAATAGAGCAGCTCGGCGTCTTCCGCGCGCTGCGGATTGCCCACGTAGGGACCGAGCTCGTCCGACGGTACCGCCTTGCCGTTGATCACGATCTGGCTGTCCCGCACCTCGATCGTGTCGCCGGGCAGGCCGATCACCCGCTTGATCCAGTTCTGGCTCTGCACGGGCAGCGCATCGGCCGGACAGCGGTCGCCGGGCCCCAGGCGCGGCGGACCGTTCTCGTCACCGCCGACCCGGGTCAGCTTGCCCGAGGCATCGCGGCACAGGTAGCCGGGAAACCGGAACACGACCACGTCGCCGCGCTTGGGCTCGCCGAGGTCGAGGAACTTGGTGTTGAACGCCGGCAGTCGCAGGCCGTAGGCGAACTTGTTCACCAGGATGAAATCGCCGACATCCAGTGTGGGCATCATCGAGCCGGACGGGATGCGGAACGGCTCGGCGACGAACGAGCGCAACAGCAGCACCACGAAGACCACCGGAAACAGCGAACGGGCCCAATCCACCGGCACCGGATCGCGGTACTCCGCGCCGGCCGCGTCCAGCCGCGCCTTGCGACGTCGATACAGCAGCAGGCGATCCAGCCCCCACACCACGCCGAACAGCACGGTCAGCCCGAGCAGGATGGCGGAAAAATCGAAATCCATGTGTCGCTCCGTCAGCGGAAAACGCTCGACCCAATCCGGCGATCATGCCGGCGGGCCACCACCCCCGATCCCTACTTGTCGACCTTCAGCACCGCCAGGAAGGCCTCCTGCGGGATCTCCACCCGGCCGACCTGTTTCATGCGCTTCTTGCCTTCCTTCTGCTTCTCCAGCAGCTTCTTCTTGCGGCTCACGTCGCCGCCGTAGCACTTGGCCAGCACGTTCTTGCGCAGCGCCTTGACGGTGGATCGCGCGATGATCTGCGCGCCGATCGCCGCCTGGATCGCCACGTCGAACTGCTGCCGCGGAATCAGGTCCTTCATCCGCTCGACCAGCTCGCGGCCACGCCGCTCGGCATGCACCCGGTGCACGATCAGGCTGAGCGCGTCGACGCGGTCGCCGTTGATCAGCACGTCGGTCCGCACGAAGGGGCCGGCCTCGAAGCGGTCGAAGTGGTAGTCCATCGAGGCGTAGCCGCGCGAGACCGACTTCAACCGGTCGAAGAAATCCAGCACCACCTCGGCCAGCGGGATCTCGTAGGTGATCTGCACCTGGGTGGCCAGGTACTGGATCGAACGCTGCACACCGCGCTTCTCCTCGCACAGCGTGATGATGTTGCCGATGTAGTCCTGCGGCGTGAGGATGCTGGCGACCACGATCGGCTCGCGGATCTCGTCGATCTGCGGCACCGGCGGCAGCTTCGCCGGGTTGTCGAGCGACATCACGGTGCCATCGGTCTTGAGGACTTCATAGACCACAGTGGGCGCGGTGGTGATCAGGTCCAGGTCGTACTCGCGCTCCAGCCGTTCCTGCACGATCTCCATGTGCAGCATGCCGAGGAAGCCACAGCGGAAGCCGAAGCCCATCGCCTCGGACGATTCCGGCTCGAAGAACAGCGCCGCGTCGTTGAGGCGCAGCTTGTCCAGCGCCTCGCGCAGTGCCGGGTAATCGTCGGCGGAGACCGGAAACAGGCCGGCAAACACCCGCGGCTGCATGGTCTGGAAGCCCGGCAGGGGCTTCTCGGCCGGCTTACCGGCCAGGGTCAGCGTGTCGCCGACCGGGGCGCCGTGCACATCCTTGATCGAGGCGGTGATCCAGCCCACCTCGCCCGCGCCGAGCTTCGCCAGCTTCTTGCGCTTGGGCGTGAACACGCCCAGCTCGCCCACCTCGTGCGTGCGTCCGGTGGACATCACCAGCAGCTTGTCGCCGGGCTTGATCTCGCCCTGCATCACGCGCACCAGCGAGACCACGCCCAGGTAGTTGTCGAACCAGGAGTCGATGATCAGCGCCTGCAGCTTGTCGGTATCGCGCGGCCTCGGCGGCGGGATCCGGTGGATGATCGCCTCCAGTACCTCGATGACGTTCTGGCCGGTCTTGGCGCTGACCGGGATCGCGTCCGACGCGTCCAGCCCGATCACCGCCTCGATCTCGCCCTTGGCCTTTTCGATGTCGGCCGTGGGCAGGTCGATCTTGTTGAGGACGGGAATGACCTCCAGCCCCTGCTCGATGGCGGTGTAGCAGTTGGCCACCGACTGCGCTTCCACGCCCTGGGCCGCATCCACCACCAGCAGCGCGCCCTCGCAGGCCGAAAGCGAGCGGCTGACTTCGTAGCTGAAGTCCACGTGGCCCGGGGTATCGATGAAGTTCAGTTGGTAGGTCTTGCCATCGCGTGCCGTGTAGGGCAACGAGACCGACTGCGCCTTGATGGTGATGCCGCGCTCGCGCTCGATCGGGTTGTTGTCGAGCACCTGGGCTTCCATCTCGCGCTCGGACAGGCCACCGCAGAGCTGGATGATGCGATCGGCCAGCGTGGACTTGCCGTGGTCGATGTGCGCGATGATGGAGAAGTTGCGGATCAGTTCCATGGGCTACGCTGTCAGCTTGCACCGCGACGGGAGGGCCGTGGCGGCGTGCCGCCGGGCTGGCGGCACGAACCCGGCATTATCGCATGGAACGCCCCTTTCCCACCGCCCCCGGGGCCGGTTTGGACCCCGGGGTGTCCGTGGACTACTTGTCCTTCGGCACGGTGACGCCGAGGAAGCTGCTTTGGTCGCCACGGCGCACCAGCAGCAGCACCGTGCTGCCCGCCTTGACCTCCCTGGTGGCGGACTTGAAGTCGGCCACGCTGCCGATCGGTGTCTGGTCGACGCGCAGGATCACGTCGCCCGGCCGCAGGCCCGCCTGCGCGGCCGCCTCGCCGCTGATGTCGGTCACCTGCACGCCCTCGCCAGCACGCAGGCCCATCTGCTTGCGGTCGTCCGCGTCGAGCGGACCGACGGTGAGGCCGAGCGCCCGCGCCCCGGTCACCGACGCAGCGATGCTGCCGGTCGAGGACACCGCATCCGGGTCGCGCGGCGCCGAACCGACCGTCACCTCCAGCGTCTTGTGCTTGCCGTCGCGCAGGATCTCCAGCGGCACCTTGGTGCCGGGCTTGGTCAAGCCGACCAGCGGCGGCAGGTCACCCGGCTGGTCGATCTCCTGCCCGTTGTACTTGAGGATGATGTCGCCCGGCTCGATGCCCGCCTTTTCCGCCCCGCTGTCGGGGCTCACCTGGGTCACCGCGGCACCCGCGCCGCGGTCGAGCTTGTAGACCTTGACCATGTCGTCGCTGATGCCCTGCACCATCACGCCGAGCTGGCCGCGCGTGACAAAACCCTTGGTCTTGAGCTGTTCCACCGCGTTCATCGCCACGTCGATCGGGATCGAGAACGCCACGCCCTGGTAGCCGCCGGTGTTGGAGTAGATCTGCGAGTTGATGCCGACCACCTGACCCTGCAGGTTGAACAGCGGACCGCCGGAGTTGCCGCGGTTGATCGGAACGTCGGTCTGGATGAACGAGGTGTATGGCTGGTCGCCGCTGCCCAGGTTGCGCCCGATCGCGCTGACGATGCCCTGGGTCACGGTGTAGTCGAAGCCGAACGGCGAGCCGATCGCCAGCACCCACTGACCCGGCTTGAGCGACTGCGATTCGCCGATATGGACCGTCGGCAGCTTGCCCGGGACGTTTACCTTGAGCAAAGCGATGTCGTACTGCGGATCGGTCCCCACCACCTTGGCCGTCAGCGTGCGTCGATCCTGCAGGCGGACCGTGACCTCATCGGCATGATCCACCACGTGGTTGTTGGTCAGGATGTAGCCGTCACTGGAAATGATGAATCCGGAGCCCAGCGAGATGTGCTTCTGATCTTCGGGCGACGGCATCATGGGCATCCCGAAGAAGCGACGCAGAATCTCCGCCTGATCGTCGCCTCCGGCTCCGTTGCCGGCAATTCGCGGCTGGCTGCGACCGTTGTACTTGGCCTCGACGTGAACCACCGCCGGGGCGTTCTGCTGGACGATTCCAGTGAAATCAGGCAACGCGGCCGTAGCTGCCGCCGCAGGGGCGGCCACCTGGGCCTGCACGCCACCGGCGGCGGCCAGACCGATCAGGACACTGCAAGCAAGCAGGCGCAGGGTGGGACGACTCATGATCTCCTCCTGTGGGACTAAATCAGGCAAACGACGGCCGACGATGCGTCGCAGACGCATCGGACCGGAGGTCGGGAAAGGGATATGCGCCGCGGCTCAGCCACGCGGCGCTTCGTCACTGGGCCGTAGCGGCCTCGCGCACGGGGCGCCGGGCCGGCTGACGGGCCATACCGGGATCGACCAGCAACAGATAGCTGCCATCGGCGGCCGGGAGCGTGGTCTTCACACGGTACGGAGAAATGGATTGCTCGTAGGGGGAAATCGAATCGCCCTGCGGGTAGGATGCCATTTGCGTCATGCGCATCGGGTTGCTGTTGCTGAGCCAGCGCGGTACGGCCGCGGGCGCGGGCAATGCTGATGGCGCGGGACTGGTCGTCTGTCCTGGCGCGTTCGACTGGGCGATGGAAGTCGGGCCAGGAGCACTGCCGGCGACCGGACCGGTCGGACGGGCTGCCATCAGCGCGACCACCGCCACACCCGCTGCAATGGCGCCACCCGCCGACAGGCGGAGCCAGTGATGGCGCCGCGCACGAGGCATGGCGACCGAGGCCGAATCGCCTTCGATCGCATGCATCACCCGGTCGGTGAACGAGGCCGTGGCCAACGTCGGCAGCTCGCGGCGCAGGCTGGCCGAAGCCAGCTGGAACCGTTCCCAGCGCACCAGCAGAGCCCGATCATGGTCGAGCCCACGAAGCAGGAACCGAAGCTCCTCGCCAGTCAGCTCGCCGTCCATGCCGGCAGAAAGTTGTTCGGGTTGATGATTCATGCCTGATCCTCGCGATCGGACAACAGCGGACGCAACTTGTCATCGATAGCCTCCCGCGCACGGAAAATGCGGGAACGCACAGTGCCGATGGGACACTGCATTGCCTCGGCGATCTCTTCGTAGCTCAGACCATCCACCTCTCGTAGCGTGATTGCGGTCCGCAGCTCTTCGGGCAGGGCTTGGACCGCGGCGAACACGGTTTGTTCCACCTGCTGACGCATCATTTCGCGCTCGGGCGTCGCGGTCTCCTGCATGCGGTCGGAGCCCGGTACGAAGACGGCATCTTCCGCGTCGATGTCATCGGCCGGCGGACGCCGCCCCTGCGCGACCAAGTGATTCTTGGCGGTGTTGACGGCGATCTTGTACATCCACGTGTAGAAGGCACTGTCCCCACGGAACGAACCGATCGCCCGCCAGGCGCGGACAAACGCGTCCTGGGCGATGTCCTCTGCCTCGGCGTGATTGTTCGCATAGCGGGAGACCAGCCCGATGATCTTGTGCTGGTACTTCCGCACCAGCAGATCGAACGCCCGCTTGTCCCCTTTCTGGACGCGTTCGACCAGCGCCCGGTCCAGCTCGTTTTCGCCCATCCGGGCCGTCTCCTTGATTACTGTCGCCACGAATACCGGATTCTCGACGGGAGGATGGAGGCCGGTCAGACAAGTCGCGACGCCGCAAGTTCACCCCGCCCCTTCAGGTTGGGATGCACCCGGCCCGGCTCAAGCCGCCACCGTCCCACCCGACTCCACCAGACGCTGGCGTTCCGCCAAAAGCCGCTCGAAGCTGGACTGCGGCAGGGGGCGGCAGAACAGATAGCCCTGCAGCTCGTCGCACTGATTGGCCCGCAAGAACTCGAAGTGCTGCTCGATTTCCACGCCCTCCGCGACAACCCCGCGCTTGAGTCGATGAGCCATCTCTATGGTGGCGCGAACGATGGCCTCGTCGTCCGGATCGATGCCGATGTTGCGCACGAAGCTCTGATCGATCTTGATGCGGTCGGCCGGCAATCGCCGCAGGTAGTCCAGCGACGCCGCACCGGTACCAAAGTCGTCGATGGCGATCCGGCACCCGAGTTCGTGCAGGCCCTCGAGGTTCTCGACCAGATTCGGCACTTCCTTGATCGAGATGCTCTCGGTGACCTCCAGCTCCAGCAGATCGGGGTCGAGCCCGGTCTCCCCCAGCACCCCGGCGACCACTTCGAGAAGATTCCGTTCCATCAGCTGTACCGCCGACAGGTTGACCCCGAGCCGCAGGCGCAGACCATAGGCCCGCTCCCAGGCGTGCGCCTGAGCACAGGCCGTGCGCAGGACCCATTCGCCGATCGACACGATCAGGCCCGATTCCTCCGCCAGCGGGATGAAAACGCCGGGACTGATCCCCCCCAGCTCGGGATGCTCCCAGCGCACCAGCGCTTCCATGCCCACGATGTCCTCGGTACCCGCATCCACCTGCGGCTGGTAGAACACGCGCAGCTCGCCGTTGCGCTCGGCGTGGCGGAGCCGCGATATCAGGGCCACGTCCTGCTGCTGAGCCTGGTCCTGGCTCATCTCGTAGATCTGGAAATTGTTTCGTCCCAGATGCTTGGCCGCGTACATCGCCTCGTCGGCATGCCTGAGCAAGGTGTCGGCATCGGAGGCGTCATCCGGGAAGAAACTCACGCCGATCGAGGCGGTGACCTGCAACTCCTCACCACCGTCGAGGTGCAGCGGGGCTTCCATCACCTGCACGATCTTCTCCGCCACGCGCAGGACATCGTCGCTCTTGATGATGTGCCGGAGCACGACCGTGAATTCGTCGCCCGCGTAACGCGCCACCGTGTCGGAAGCGCGAATCGAACTGCACAGGCGTTGGGTCACCACGCGCAGGACCTGATCGCCGGCGGCGTGCCCAAGGGTGTCGTTGATCCCCTTGAAGTTGTCCAGATCCAGGAACAGCACGGCAAAGCACTCACCCGTACGGTGGGCCTCCCGCAGGATGGTTTCCAGGCGATCGTTGAACAGCAAGCGATTGGGCAGGCCGGTAAGCGCGTCGAGCAGGCCCTCCGCCCGCCCCTGCTCGCGCGTGCGTACCAGTTCGATCGACTGAGCGAAGCGCGCAGCCGCACAGTGCAGGACGGGCTCGACTATCTCGGCGCGACCCAGCCCCCGGCGGCGACCGACCAGCAGCGCGCCGATGACACTGCGGCGCTCGTCCAAAAGTGGCAGCCCGGCAAATCCCTCCAGCTGGAGCGACTGCAGCAGCGGATCATATTCGGCCAGTCGGCGGCCATCCTCGACGTGGAACATGCTCTTGCCCCCGAGCACTCGCCGCAGTGAGACCTGCTCCTGCGGCGGCGGCCAAGGCAAGTCTTCACCTTCCCAGTGCTGCAGCAACCGTATCGGTGTGGCGCTGTCCTCGGGACGTGCCGACCACAGCGCCAGGTAGTCGAGAGAAAGCTCGTCGACCAGCAACCGGGCGGTGGACGCGTGGGGGTCGACTCCCCCGCCGGATTGAACGATGCGCGACAGGAGTGCCAGCGCCGCCTCGCCGCGGGTTTCGGCACGATCGCTGCGAAAAGCGATGGCGACGGCGTCGCGTCCGCGATGCCTCACGCGCCGCGCATTCGCCTGTCCCGTATCGGTACCGTGCGGAGTCCTTCGCTGGCACGGATACCAGTGGCGGTCGGCCTCCCCGAGCACCTGCTCGAGCTCGACCCCCTCGAATCCCAGGAGCTGGGCGAGCGGCTTGCCGAGCAGATCGGTCACGGCAAGCTGCGAATGCCGGAGCAAGGCAGCATTGAGATCAAGCACGCGATCACCGGCCGGGTCCACGATCACCCATTCGGCATCGCCATCCTCGTCGTCGAAAGCAAAGCGGTAAGCGAGCGTCTCCTCTGGCGCCGGGCGGAGCGGCCCGACAGGGGATGACCCGCCGGCCGGCTGGCGCATGAGGACCCTTTGCCAACGGGCCACCAGGTCACGTTCGATGTTGGTGCTGTCCAACCAGTCGGCCACCGACTCGGGCAGCAGCGCCGGACCGATCTTGCAGTCCGGCGCGAACACCACAAGCATCGGCGCGGCGCGGCAGCTTTCCATCGCGCGAAGCTGCTCGCAGCAGGCGCGGGAAGCACGACCATCCCCTTCGAAAGCCAGAACGACCAGCGAGACAGGCCCGCGGCCAGCCAGCAGGATGGCCGCATGGGCGGCATCGCGAGCGCTCAGGATGCGATCGTGGTCCTCGCGATCGAGCACGTCGAACAGCCGCCGCCGCAACTCGCGGTGCGATGCGACCACCAGCATGTCGTTCGCGGCGGCCAAATCAGACCACCCAACGACCGTCGCGCAGCCGCGGGCGAACAGGCTGGTCGGCCTCGCCCCCGATCCGCACGATCGCCTCGCCAAGGTGCTCGACCAGCGCCGCGGGCGGATCGAGCAGCACCACCCGCCTCAGGTGCCCGCTGGGGGCCCGTGCCAGCTGGCGCAGCAAGGTCGCATCCATCGCGGAGAGGGGGAGTTCGATGCCCGATATCAGGTACACGCCGAAATGCATGCTCTGCTGCATGTAGCGCAGCGCATTGCCGAGCCGCTGGCACCCCGGCACCTTCGAGTGCGCCTCCCGCAGGCTGCCCAAGCCGACGTCCGGCTGCCACAGGTAGACCGCCTGCCCGGTATGCCGGGCAATCGCCCGGAAGTCCTGCAACAGGGTCGCCATGTCACCACCCTCGAGCGCTATCAGTCCTCCCGGTGCCGAGAGGATGCGCTCGAAGAGCTCGATACCCGCCTTGGGCGGACTGGAGGCCATCATGGTCTGCATACAGCGCGGTACGTTTGCGCACTGCCGGGCAATTGGCAATAGCTGACGTGACGCGGTTGGCACGGCGCGCTGCCGGCGCTTCCCGGAACGGCTGCGGCAACCTCGCAATCGACCGTCCGGGAGGGTATGGTTTGGCTCCCCTCCCTCGGCACCTCATGCCCATGTTCGAAGGATTGCGATTCATCCACTGGAAAACCAGCTTGGACGACAACGGCGTCGTCACGCTTTCGCTGGACAGGGCTGGCAGCAGCGCCAACGCCATCTCGCGGGCGGTGCTTGACGAACTGGAACAGATCGTCGAGCGCCTGGCCATCGAGAAGCCGGCCGGCGTGATCATCCACTCGGCAAAAGCCTCCGGGTTCGCCGTAGGCGCGGACATCCGGGAATTCGTGAACTACGCCGCACAGGGCACGGTGCGGGAAAACATCGAGCACGGACAGCGCGTATTCGAGCAGCTTGCGCGCCTGCCCTGCCCGACGGTCGCCGCCATCCATGGAGCCTGCATGGGGGGCGGCACGGAGCTGGTGCTGGCGTGTCGCCAGCGTATCGCCGCCGATGACGACTCGACGCGGATCGGCCTGCCCGAGGTGATGCTGGGGATCCATCCCGGCTGGGGCGGCTCGGCAAGACTGCCCCGCCTGATTGGCGCCACCGACGCCCTGCCGGTCATGCTCACCGGCAAGCCGCTGTCCGCCAGGCGCGCGCTGGCGCTCGGAGTGGTCGACCGGATCGCACCGGCGAACGAACTCCTGGCCGAGGCACGCACCCTGCTCCGACGCCCGCAGCAGCGTCCGCTTTCGCGACGCGTGAAGGCCTGGGCGACCAACCTGTGGCCGGTACGCCAGGCGTTGGCTCCGATGGTGGTCAAGCAGACCGCCGCCAAGGTGCGCCGCGAGCACTACCCGGCGCCGTTCGCCCTCATCGAGATCTGGCGTCGTGGCAACGGCTCGATCCAGCAACGGCTGAAGCTCGAGGCGCGCTCGGTGGCGAAGCTGGCCGATACACCAACGGCGCACAACCTGATCCGCATCTTCTTTCTGCAGGAACGCCTCAAGCATCAGGGGGCCGGCATCGAGCATGACATCGCGCATGTCCACGTGGTGGGCGCGGGCGTGATGGGCGGCGACATCGCCGCCTGGTGCGCGCTGAAGGGCTTCCAGGTGACCCTGCAGGACCGCGAGATGAAATACGTGCAACCTGCACTGGAGCGGGCGCGCAAGCTGTATGAGAAGAAGCTCAAGACGCAGGAAAAGATCGAGTCTGCCGCGCGCCGCCTGCGCGCAGATGTCGAGGGCAAAGGCGTAGCCGAAGCCGATCTGGCGATCGAAGCGATCTTCGAAAACGCGGAGGCCAAACGGGCACTTTATGCGGTGATCGAGCCGCAGTTCCAGGCCAGTGAAATCCTGGCAAGCAACACCTCGAGCATCCCCCTGGACGAGCTGAGCACCTCGCTGGCGCACCCCCAGCGCTTCCTGGGTCTGCATTTCTTCAACCCGGTGGCACAGATGCCGCTGGTCGAAGTGGTGCGACACAAGGGGCTCGACGACGCCGTGGAGAAACGCGCACTGGCCTTCTGCAAGGCCCTTGGCAAGCTGCCGGTCGCAGTGAAAGGTACGCCAGGCTTCCTGGTCAACCGCATTCTCATGCCCTACCTGCTCGAGTCGTTGCGTCTTTACAGCGAGGGCGTGCCGGGTCCGGTACTTGACCGCGAGGCGAAGAAATTCGGCATGCCGATGGGCCCGATCGAGCTGGCCGACACGGTCGGTCTGGATGTGTGCGCCTCGGTAGGCAAGGAGCTTGCCCCGTTCCTTGGTCTCGAGCTGCCTCCGGGGATCGAGGATCGCCTCGAAGCCGGGAAGCGCGGCAAGAAAGATGGGGCCGGCCTTTACCTCTGGGAAGACGGCAAACCGAAGAAGCCCGAAGTCGATCCGGACTACACTCCGGCCGCCGATTTGCAGGATCGCATGATCCTGCCCATGGTGAACGAAGCGGTCGCCTGTCTCGCCGAGAACGTGGTCGACGACGCGGATCTGCTCGATGCGGGCGTCATCTTCGGTACGGGTTTCGCGCCGTTCCGCGGCGGCCCGATCGCCTACGCACGCAGCGAGGGGGTCGAGGCGCTCAAGGGGCGACTGGAAAAGCTGGCCAGGGTCCACGGCATCCGCTTCACGCCCAAGGCCGGCTGGGACCTGCCTGAGCTGCGCGAGTCACCCAGGCTCGACGCGGGCTGAGCCCTTCGAACGGGCACCGACGCGCTGCCGCCGGTGCCCGGCGTTACCAGACCAGGTCGTCTGGGACGCCGTCGTTGGACGAATCCGGTGCATCCGGGTCGACGACCAGTGCCAAGGCTTCCGGGTCAACCATCTTCACCTGATCGGCCACGGCACGGCTGACCAGGATGTAGCGTCCGGCAAACTGGATCACCCCCAGCTCGCCCGCATTCAGTGCCAGCAACTGGCCGGCGTCCACGTAGACGCGACGGATCTTGCCGCCGTACTCGAAGTGACGGGCCTGATCGGCCTCCGGCTTGTTCAGCGCCTGCCCCTCGAGGAGCTTCTGGACCTGGGTACGGCGCTCACGCTTGACGCGCGCCCGCTCGGCTGCCTCCTGTTCCACCTTGCGCCGCTCGGCGGCTTCGGTTTGCGCCCGGATGGCGTATGCCTTGGCGAGATCGATCTCGCTACCGTCGGCACGACGCCCACCATCGCGCCTACCGGTTTTGGCCGGCTTGGGCCGGGCCCCGGGCGGCGCGGCTCGACGCTCGTCCCTGACCTGTTTGACGATGCCACTCTTCAGCAACTGGTCGCGCAAGGAGTCGCCCATGCTTCGATTCGTCTCCGTGATGATTCAGTAGTGCGGCGGCGGCGGCTCGTCTTGAGCGTCACTGCCAGCCCCGACCCGCACCGAAGCCAATTCGGTCCGCAGGTCGCGCACGATGCGCTCGAGTGCGGCAATCCGCAACGCCTGTTCGGCATCGGCGGTCCCCAGCGCATGCACCGTGTCGTCGATGAAGGTCAGCCTGACCTCCAGTTCGGTCAGCCGCTGCTCGAGATCGGGACGGTCCGAGGCCATGCGGATCAGCCCCTGCTCAAGCTGCGGCCGCGGCCAATGCCGTAATAGGCCAGTCCCGCTTCCTCTACCGCTGCCGGGGTGTAGAGATTGCGTCCATCAAAGATGACCGGGGTGCCCAGCGCCGCCTTGATACGCTCGAAATCGGGACTGCGGAAGGCTTTCCACTCGGTGACGATCGCCAGCGCGTCGGCTCCCTCGAGCGCCTCGTATGGGTGCTCGCACAGCACCAGGTCGTCGCGATCGCCGTAAATGCGCCGGGTTTCGTCCGCCGCCTCCGGATCGAAGGCGCGCACCCGGGCGCCCGCGTCCCAGAGCATCTCCATGAGGCGCCGACTGGATGCCTCGCGCATGTCATCGGTATTCGGCTTGAACGCGAGACCCCACAGCGCCACGGTCTTGCCAGCCAACTGGCCATCGAAATGACGGTGGATCAGCTCGAACAGCTTTCCCTTCTGGGTTCGGTTGACCTGCTCCACCGCCCCCAGCAGCCGGGCCTCGTAGCCGTGGGCCCGGGCGGTGCGCTCCAGTGCCTGGACATCCTTGGGAAAACAGGAACCGCCGTAGCCTGCCCCCGGGTAGATGAAGTGATAGCCGATGCGCGGATCCGACCCGATACCCTGTCGCACCAACTCCACGTCCGCTCCCACCCGCTCGGCGATATTGGCGATCTCGTTCATGAAGCTGATCTTGGTCGCCAGCATGGCGTTGGCTGCGTACTTGGTCAGCTCGGCGGAGCGGACGTCCATCAGCACTGTGCGGTCGTGGTTGCGATTGAACGGCGCGTAGAGCTTGCGCATCACCGCGACCGCCTTTTCGCTGTCGCTGCCGAGCACGATGCGATCCGGCCGGAGGCAGTCCTCGACAGCGTCTCCCTCCTTGAGGAACTCGGGGTTGGAGACCACGTCGAACGGCACCTGCACGCCGCGCATGGCGAGCTCTTCGGCGACCGCGGCGCGCACGCGGTCTGCGGTCCCCACCGGCACGGTCGACTTGTTGACGATCACCGCATAGCGCTCGAGCTGACGGCCAATCGTGCGAGCCACTGCCAGCACGTACTGAAGGTCGGCACTGCCGTCTTCGTCGGGAGGCGTACCCACCGCGATGAAGATCACTTCGCCATGCCTGATCGCCGGCGCGGGATCCGTCGTGAAGTCGAGCTGACCTTCCTCATGATTGCGGAGCACCATCGGCTCCAGTCCGGGCTCGAAGATCGGAATTTCACCGTTCTTCAGGCGCGCCACCTTCGCTTCATCGACGTCCACGCACAGCACGTGGTTGCCCATTTCCGCGAGGCACGCGCCCGTGACCAGACCTACGTAACCCGTGCCGAAGATGGTGACTTTCATCGCCTCGTGCGTCCCTGAAGATAAATTCCAATTGTAGCAGCCGGCCAGCAGCCGCAGCCGCAAACGAGAGAGGGCGCGAATCGCTTCGCGCCCTCTTCCGGTTCAGCCCTGGAAAAAAACCTGGATCAGTTACCCGGGCCCTGGGCCTGACCTGCCGGGGTCGGACCGGTCTTCTCGAGCGTGACGTCGAAGATCAGCGTCTCGTTCGGCGGGAAGCCGTTACCCGGCTGCGCGCCGTAGGCCAGGCTCGACGGGATGAACAGCTTGTAGTGGGCGCCGGTCTGCATGAGCATCAGGCCTTCGCGGAACCCCGGGATCACGCCAGCCAGCGGAATCGGCACGGAGGTACCACCCTTCGGCTCCGGATGATCCGCCGAAGCATCGAACTTCTCGCCATTGATGAACGTGCCGGTGTAGGCGATCTGCACCGTGTCGTTCGGGCCGGGGCGCGGGCCGCTGCCGGCGGAAATCACCTCGTACTGCAGACCGGAGGCGGTGGTCTTGACGCCCGGCTTGGTCTTGTTCTTGGCCAGGAACGCCTTGCCCTCGGACTCGTTCTGCGCGGCCACCTTCTCGTATTCGGCCTTTGCCTTGGCCTGCAGGTTGGCGATGAACGCCTGCTTGACCTGCTTGTACTCCTCCTCGCTCATCGTCGGCTTCTGGCCGGACAGCGCGGACTGCACGGCGCGCGCCACCGTGGCCGGGTCGACTTCGTCACGCACCAGCGGCGGGAGCGAGCTGGCCAGGTCCCAACCCACCACGTAGCTGGCCTTGGTCTTGTCGACCTTGCCGGCCGCGGAGGACTTGGCTGCCTGCGCATGGGCGCCGGCGGTCATGCCCAGCGCCACGGCCAGAGCGGCCGCCGTGAGCGTGGGACGCAGAAAATGCTTCATTCGAGACTCCCTCATATGGAATATGCCGGCGGCGCCGGACAAACCTCCGACCCGGAGGCTGGCCGTTCATTGTGCGGCCGCCGCCAGCGCTTGGCAACGACACGGGGCCTGCGACCCTTACCCCCGGGAAAGGTTCCCTTTCGCCCTCCAGCGGATGGACGTGACCGGGGTCACGGCTTGGCGATCGTGTCCCGCAGAGCCGCCTGTAGCCTGGCATGCACCTTGACCAGCCCCCGCCACATCACCACCGCCAGAAGTACCCCCGCAGCCGCCAGGGACAGAGCGATACCGCGGGGCGGCAGGATGGTCGAGCCGAGCGCCCCCACCAGAACCGCCAGAGCGAACAATGTGGCCAGGGGAATCAGCCTGGCCAGCACGCTGCGGATGGCACGGGTGTAGGCACCCGCGTGACGCTCCCGGATCCCCAGCTCGGCAAGCAGCATGCCGAGCGCCTCGGCCTTGCGATAGACCGCGATCAACAGCGGCAGCGACAGGAACAGCGCAGTCGCCCAGATCACTGTGTGCCTGGCGTCACGCGAAAGACCCAGTTGCGAGAACCAGGCCCAGTTGTGGGCGTTGATGTAGGCACCCACCACGAACAGCGTCACCACCAGCATCACATTCACCGCGATGTGCACGAGCAGGCGTCGCAGCATCGCGGCCAACGCGGCGTTCTCATCGACCGGCCGCAGGTTTTCGAGCCAACCGCTGTAGCTGGTGGCCAGCAGGCTGAGGGACGATGGCGCGACGCGGCGCAGACCATCGACCAACCCATCGGCCGAGCGGACCAGGTACGGCGACAGCGCCATGCAGATCACCGAAACGGCCACCGCGACCGGGTAGATGAAGTCGCTGACCGCTCCCAGCGAAAGGCCCAGCGTCGCGATCACGAAGGAAAATTCGCCGATCTGGGCCATGCTGACCCCCGTGCGCACCGCGGTACGTGGGTCATGGCCAATCACGAACACGCCAAGGCTGCAGGCCACTGTCTTGCCCACCATCACCACGGCGGCGATCAGCAGGGCCGGCAGCGCATATTGCGCCAGCATGACCGGATCGATCTTCAGGCCGATCGCCACGAAGAACAGCGCTGCGAACATGTCGCGTAGCGGCTCGATCAGGTGCATCACCTGGCCCGCACTGCGCGCCTCGGCCACCACTGCGCCCATGAGGAATGCGCCGAGTGCCACCGAAAACCCCATCCAGGCAGCAAACAGGCTCGCCCCGAAGCACAAACCCAGGGTGCTGACCAGCAACACTTCGGACCGGCCGAAGCCAGCCACGTAATCGACCAGCCGCGGCACCAGCAACAGGCCGACGATCATCCCCGCCACGACGAAGAGTCCGAGATGGCCGATCAGCGTAAACGCCGTGGACGCCTCCACCGACCCGCCGATCGCCACGGCGGTGAGCATGGTCAGCAACACGATGGTCAGCATGTCCTCGGCGACCAGCAAACCGACGACCAGGCGTGCGAACGGGCGATCACCCAGCCCCACTTCTGAAAGGGTCCGCGTGGCCACCATCGTGGACGACAACGCCACGATGCCACCCAGGAACAAGGCATCGGTGCCACGCCAGCCAAATGCCTCGCCCAGGCCGTAGCCGATCCAGAGCATCACCCCGACCTCGGCGACCGCGACGAGCAGGATGCCAAGCCCCACCTCGCGCAACTTGCGGATGCTGAACTCAAGACCGAGGGTGAACATCAGCAGCACGACACCAAGATTGGAGATGTCGTCGATGGCGCGCGGATCAGCCACCAGTACACCCGGGGTGTGGGGACCGATGAGCACTCCGGCGAGGATGTATCCGAGCAGTACCGGCTGGCGCAGACGGTGAAACAGGATGGTCGTGGCACCAGCCACGATCATCACGATCGCCAAGTCGCGGATGAAGCCGATCTCGTGCATGCGCGGTCCCATGAGACGTGCAGCCAGCTTAGTCGCTGGAGCCGACAGGCGGGTGCAATGGATGTCGAAGCGCTCCGCACGGGTCGGGTGAAAATTTTTCAAAATTTCGCTTGACGGAATCGCGAACCCTGCCTATTCTTTCGGGCTTCCAGCGGCGGGGCCATAGCTCAGCTGGGAGAGCGCCTGCATGGCATGCAGGAGGTCGGCGGTTCGATCCCGCCTGGCTCCACCAACTTATTTGTCCCCATCGTCTAGAGGCCTAGGACACCACCCTTTCACGGTGGCGACCGGGGTTCGAATCCCCGTGGGGACGCCAAGTTGGAACCCGCCGATTCGCGAAAGCGATGGAAGTTTAGCTGTACCAAAACGTGGAGCGGTAGTTCAGTCGGTTAGAATGCTGGCCTGTCACGCCGGAGGTCGCGGGTTCGAGTCCCGTCCGCTCCGCCACTTACGAGAAGCCCGCCTTGTGCGGGTTTTTTGTTGCCCGCGATTCGCGCGGCGCGCCCTCGCTCACCCCACCGGGGCCGGCGGCTCCAGCTCGCGCTCGAGCGTGCCAAGCGAATGTCCCTGCTCGGCCAGGTATTCCAGCCAACGGGTCAGGAACCCATTCATCCGCAGCCGGTGCTGCAGCACCGTGCGTGCAGGCGGAAACGGACCGAGCACCTGCCACAGGTGTCGTCCGGGATGACAGTGCAGCGCCTCGGCCACGTGTGCATCCGTGTATACCCGCAGCTGCGCCGACGGTGTGCGCAGCCCAGTCTGCTCGTCGACCAGGTCGTAGGTCAGTTCCAGCTCGAGTGTGTACGGATGACGTTCCAGCACCTGCAGGTGCACGTCCAGCCCATCGTCGATGCTCGACACGTAGCGTCCGGGAGAGAGCTCCTGGGGAGCAAACAGCCGTGCAAGCCGATGATAATTCTCGGCGTACAGCCCCATGAGGAACTCGAAGCGCCCGGGAAGCAGCGCGGTACGTCGATCCAGGACAACGCTCATACAGCCGGAAAGCTCCTCTGGAAATTCAGAACATGGTGCGCTCGATGCCGAAGCGCTCGAAGATCTTGCTGGCGATTTCCTCGATCGAAACATGCGTGGTGTTGAGGCTGGGAATAGCCTCGCGACGCATCAGCTTCTCCGCCTGCGCCAACTCCCAGCGGCACTGCTCGATCGTGGCATAACGACTGTTGGCGCGGCGCTGCTCGCGAATCTGCGCCAGACGCTGGGGGTCGATGGTGAGGCCGAACAGGCGGTCCTTGTAGGGGCGCAAGCGGACCGGTAGCTCCAGCTTGTCCAGGTCGTCGTCCGTGAGCGGATAGTTGGCGGCACTCACTCCGTAATGCAAGGCCATGTAGAGACAGGTCGGCGTCTTGCCCGAGCGGGACACACCCACCAGGATCAGATCGGCCTGGGCATAGTCGACATCGATGCCGTCGTCGTGGGTGAGCGCATAGTTGGTCGCATTGATGCGCGCCTCGTACTTGTCGAAATCGACCAGGCCGTGCGAACGATTCACCGCCCCGGACCGCTTCGCCCCCAATTCCACCTCCAGCGGGCCAATGAAGGGCGCGAACACATCCAGCATCAACGCTCCGCTGGTCGCGACGATATCGCACAAGGTGCGGTCTGCCATGGTGTTGACCACGATCGGTCGCTGCCCCGTCTGCGCGTATCGGGTCTTGATGCGCAGCGCGGCCGCCTCGGCCTTTTTCGCGTCGTCCACGAACGGCAGGCGATGCTTGTCGAAGGCCGTACCCTCGAATTGCGCCAGGATGCTGTTGCCGATGGTCTCTGCAGTAATACCAGTTGAGTCGGAAATGAAGAAAACAGTCCGCTGCATGATTCGATCCAAAAGAGGCTGTGTAGGGCGGTGGCTCACGTTATCGCATGCGCAAGGCACCGTGTGTCTTGATCCTTGGCTGACTGGTATGCAGGTGGAGCGGCGACGGATTGCATTGGTCTTCTTGTGCCATGCACCATCCACAGCGGACAATACCAGTTCTTTGTGACCCGCTTTCGGCTGGTCGCACCGACCTACCCACTTGAGTTCCGAGGAGATCCACCTTGAACGACCTGGTGCTTTGGCTTGACCAGCTTCGCATGACCGACCTGGGCAAGGTTGGTGGCAAGAATGCCTCGCTGGGCGAGATGATCGGCAACCTCAGCAAACTGGGCGTGTCGGTGCCGGGTGGTTTCGCCACCACGGCGGACGCCTTCCAGCAATACCTGGACAAGAGCGGCGTCGCCTCGCGCATCCGCGCCCGCCTGGAAGGCCTGGATGTGGAAGACGTCGATGCGCTGACCCGTGCCGGCAAGGAGATCCGCGAGTGGGTCACCGAGACGCCGCTGCCGGCCGATCTCGACCAGGCCATCCGCGGCGCCTACGCCAAGCTGTGCAAGGATGCCGGCAGCGACGACATCGCCGTGGCCGTGCGCTCTTCGGCCACCGCCGAGGACCTGCCGGACGCCTCGTTCGCCGGCCAGCAGGAAACCTTCCTCAACGTCGTCGGCATCGAGGACGTGCTGCACAAGGTCAAGGAGGTGTTCGCCTCGCTCTACAACGACCGCGCCATCGCCTACCGCGTGCACCAGGGCTTCGCCCACGAGGACGTGTTCCTGTCTGCCGGTGTGCAGCTGATGGTGCGCTCGGACGTGGGCGCCTCCGGCGTACTGTTCACCCTGGACACCGAGTCGGGCTTCCGTGATGTTGTCTTCGTCACCGGCTCCTACGGCCTCGGCGAGATGGTCGTGCAGGGCGCGGTGAACCCGGACGAGTTCTACGTCTTCAAGCCCACGCTCAAGGCCGGCAAGCCCGCCCTGCTCCGCCGCAGCCTCGGCGCCAAGCAGCAGCGCATGGTGTATTCGGACCAGCCCGGCGAGCGCGTGCGGATCGAGGAAACCCCGGCCGAGCTGCGCCACCGCTTCTGCGTGACCGACGCCGACGTGCAGGAACTGGCCAAGCAGGCACTGGTGATCGAGCAGCACTACGGTCGCCCGATGGACATCGAGTGGGCGAAGGATGGCCACACCGGCAAGCTCTATATCGTGCAGGCACGCCCGGAAACGGTGAAGTCGCGCGCCCATGCGACCCAGCTCGAGCGCTTCCAGCTGCACGGCAAGGGCAAGGTGCTGGCCGAGGGGCGCGCGATCGGCCAGAAGATCGGCGCCGGCAAGGCACGCGTGGTGAAGTCGCTGGCGCAGATGAATGAATTCCAGCCGGGCGACGTGCTGGTGGCCGACATGACCGACCCTGACTGGGAGCCGATCATGAAGCGCGCTGCCGCCATCGTCACCAACCGCGGCGGACGCACCTGCCATGCGGCGATCATCGCCCGCGAGCTGGGCGTGCCGGCGGTGGTCGGCACCGGCAACGGCCTGCAGTCGATTCCTGACGGCGCCGAGGTCACGGTGTCCTGCGCCGAAGGCGACACCGGCATGATCTACGAAGGCAAGCTGCCGTTCGAGCGCATCACCGCCGACCTCGGCGCGATGCCCGAGGCGCCACTGAAGATCATGATGAACGTGGCCAACCCCGAGCGTGCGTTCGACTTCGGCATGCTGCCGAACGCCGGCATCGGCCTGGCGCGGCTCGAGATGATCATCGCCAGCCACATCGGCGTGCATCCGAAAGCCTTGCTGGAATACAGCAGGCAGGACGCCGACACCAAGGCCAAGATCGACGAACGGATGGCCGGCTACGCCGATCCGGTGTCGTTCTATGTCGACCGGCTGGGCGAAGGCATCGCCACCATCGCCGCCTCGGTCTACCCGAAGCCGGTGATCGTGCGGCTGTCCGACTTCAAGTCGAACGAGTACGCCGGCCTGATCGGCGGTTCACGCTACGAACCGCATGAAGAAAACCCGATGATCGGCTTCCGCGGCGCCAGCCGCTACGTCGATCCGAGCTTCGCCGAGTCCTTCGGGCTGGAGTGCAAGGCGGTCAAGCACGTGCGCGAGACGATGAGCCTGGACAACGTCTGGGTGATGATCCCGTTCGTACGCACCCTGGGCGAGGGCCGCAAGGTGATCGACGTGCTGGCTGCCAACGGCCTGAAGCAGGGCGAGCACGGGCTGAAGGTGATCATGATGTGCGAGGTGCCGTCCAATGCGTTGCTCGCGGACGAGTTCCTCGACATCTTCGACGGCTTCTCCATCGGCTCCAACGACCTGACCCAGCTCACCCTGGGCCTGGACCGCGATTCGTCGATCGTCGCCAGCCTGTTCGACGAACGCGACCCGGCGGTGAAGAAGCTGCTCGCCATGGCCATCCAGACGGCCCGCGCCAAGGGCAAGTACATCGGCATCTGCGGCCAGGGCCCGAGCGATCATCCGGACCTGGCCGAGTGGCTGATGGAACAGGGCATCGAGTCGGTGTCGCTCAATCCCGACACCGTGGTCGACACCTGGTTGCGGCTGGCCAAGAAGAAGCACGGCTGATCCGATCCAGGGGATTGGAAACAGGGCGGGGGCAACCCCGCCCTTTTCTTTTCCCGTGCCGGCCATGACCGCGACGTCGTGCAGTGCAGCTTGCAGCCTGTCAGGCTCGCCCACTAGCGTCATACGCGCGTTTGACGCACGAGCGTCGGGGCACGATCCATCTGGCCACAGGGGCTCAACATGCGCACTACCGGGGGAAACCAGGCGGCAGAGACCCGGCGGCGACTGCTGGACGCCGCCGAGCACCTCTTCATCGACCGGGGCTACGAAGGCCTCTCGATGAGGCAGATCACCGCGCACGCCGGCACCAATCTGGCGGCCGTGAACTACCACTTCGGCAACAAGGACACCATGCTGCGCGAGTTGCTCTCCCAGCGGCTCGACCGGCTCAATGAGGAGCGGCTGCGGCTGCTCGACGCCTGCGAGGCAGCCGGGCAGGTACCGGATTGCGAGACCATCCTCGGGGTCCTCTTCGTTCCGGCCATGCAACTGGGGCGGGACCCCGGTGCCGGCCCGGCTTTCCTGAGACTGCTCGGCAGGGTCTACAGCGACGCCTCGCCGTTCATCCGCGACCACCTTCAGCAGCACTACCGGCCGATCTTCGGACGCTTTTTCGATGCATTCGCGCGCGCCCTGCCCCACGTGCCCCGCAGCGAGCTGGGCCTGCGGTTGCATTTCGCGCTCAAGTCGCTCTCCGGAGTGCTGGCGACCGACGACATGGACGAGCTCGTCGCCGAGCTGAGCATGGGCCAGTCGATCCCCGACACCGAGCTGCTCGCCCGCCTGGTGGCCCTGGTGTCTCCGGCCCTCACCGCGCCACTGGGCACCCCGACGCAGGTGGGAAAGATCCACCGGCTGCAGCAGCTCAGCCAGGCTCGATCAATCGGGTGCGATCGCAAACACGCGCCTCCGGCTGCCCCTGCGGAGGCGTGACGCTTCGATTAAGCCCCAATGAAAAAGCCCCGCATCGCTGCGGGGCCTTTCAATTGGCGGAGAGGGTGGGATTCGAACCCACGGTACGCTTACACGTACGCCTGATTTCGAGTCAGGTACATTCGACCACTCTGCCACCTCTCCAAAGGGGGCACGCGGTGGTTCGCGTGAGCCGGTAATGATACGCAGGCATGAGCGCCGTGACAACTGGGGATGCATCCGGCATGCTGCGCCGGTCAGCCACCACCCGCCCCCATGATCGAATTCGGACACGGAACCCACGTCGGCCTGCGCCGCACGCGCAACGAGGACACCTACTATGCCGATCCCGACCTCGGGCTGTTCCTTGTTGCCGATGGGATGGGTGGGCACCAGCACGGCGAGGTCGCGGCCGCGCTCGCGCGCGATGCGGTGGTCGAGCAGATCCGCCTCGGACAGCCCCTGCACGACGCGGTCCGGCTTGCGGCGGAACAGCTGGAACAACACGCGTATCGACGTCGCGACACGCTACCGATGGGAACGACACTGGCCGCTCTCCACCTGCACGATGAGGCCTATGACGTGGCCTGGGTCGGCGACAGCCGCATCTACCAGTTGGCCGGGGAGTTCCACTTGATCAGTCACGACCACTCGCTGGTGCAGGAACTGGTCAACGCCGGCCGGCTCGATCCGGAGCTTGCAGCGCGACACCCGCAGCGCAACGTACTGACCCAGGCGCTGGGGATCACCGCCGCCGGACAGTTGCACATAGGCGTCGCCGGCGGTCAGCAGCGCCCGGGCCACGCCTTCCTGCTATGCACCGACGGCCTGACCGATGGCCTCGACACCGCATCCCTGGCCGGCCTGGTTCAACGGAGTGACCTGGCCGCGCAGGAGTGCGTGGATCATCTGCTGTTGGCCGGTCTCGATGCGGGTGGCAACGACAACCTCACCGCGATCCTGATCCGCTTGCGCTAACCAGGTCAGACAGGAGTCACGGCTTCGCGGCGCCAGAGGCTGGTTCCCCCGGCGCTCTTGTCCAGGGTATCCAGCCGCTTTTCGTGCGCTGCCAGCTCGTCGGCCCCGGCCCGCAGCACCCGCGGGCGGCGCGAAAGCACCACTGGCGCCACCACCGCCGTCTGCTGTTCCTCGGATGCCTTCTCGAAGCCGAGATCGAGCGCGACCTGGCCCGAGGTCATGGCGATATAGACGTCTGCCAGCAACTGGCAGTCGATCAGGCCGCCATGGAGCTCGCGGGCGGAATTGTCCACGCCGAGACGCTTGCACAAGGCATCCAGGCTGTTGCGCTGGCCGGGATAGCGCTCGCGCGCCATCGCCAGGGTGTCGAGCACGGAACATCGATCGCCGATCGTCCCCGGATCGCCGGGGAGTCGTGCCAGCTCGGCGTTCAGGAAGGCCAGGTCGAACGCGGCGTTATGGATGATCAGTTCGGCGCCTTCGATGAAGGCCAGGAACTCCCCCGCCACGTCGGCGAACCGCGGCTTGTCCAGCAGGAACTCGTCCTCGATGCCGGTGACCTGGCGCGCGCCCTCGTCTATCGCGCGATCCGGATTCAGATAGGTCTGGTAACGGCGCCCGGTCAGTCGACGCTCCACCATCTCCAGGCAGGCGATCTCGATCAGCCGGTGCCCCTGACGAACCTCGAGGCCGGTTGTCTCGGTATCCAGCACGACCTGCCTCATGCGCGCCTCCTGTGCTGCTCGGCCTGCTCCCGCGCTGCTTCGTCGACACGCTCGTTCTCCGCGTGCCCGTTGTGCCCACGCACCCAGTGCCAGCGAACCGTATGGCGGGCCGCGGCATCGGACAGACGCACCCAGAGATCCTGGTTCTTGACCGGCTTGCGGTCAGCGGTACGCCAACCATTGGCGCGCCACTTCGGCACCCACTGCTCGATGCCCTGCATGACGTAGCGCGAATCGGTGGTCAGGTCGACGATACAGGGCCGACGCAGAGCCTCCAGCGCGGCGATCGCGGCCATCAGCTCCATCCGGTTGTTGGTGGTGTCCGGCTCGCCGTCGGCAAGCATGCGCTCCTTGCCGTTGGCGCGCAGCAGCGCCGCCCAGCCGCCCGGCCCCGGGTTCCCGAGGCAGGCGCCATCGGTGAATGCTTCCACTTGCGTCAAAACGTTTCCTCTTGTTCTCGGGTTGCTCAGGCGATGTTCCGCCGGGCACCGGGGGCCAGCCGCCCATCGACCGGGGCGCGAATCGGCCGCGGCACCAGCCGCAATGGCGCGGCTGCCCGCCGGCGCTTGCGGGCCATCAGGACGTACCCTCCGCCCAAGGCATCGCCGAGTCCGGTCGCGACATCGGCCAGCGGCCACACAGGCCCCAGTCGCCGCACGCATTCCACCTGCATGTCACGTCGCCGCAGCCACTCACCCAACTGCAACGGCATATGGAGACGCAGGGCCTGCCGACGCGTCCGCCAAGCCAGCCAGGGCAGCCACAGGCTGAGGGGATGAAGTCCGCTGACGGCGATCATTCCCCCCGGTGCCAGGACACGCAGCGACTCGTCCAGCAGGGCCATCGGCGCCGTAGCTGCTTCCAGCGCATGCCTGAGGACAACCAGCTCGAACGCATCATCCAGAAAAGGCAACGATTCGTCGCTACGCCCGGCGATATCGCCGCTGTAGCGCGTTTCGGCCACGGCGAGCCGGGTCCAGCAGGACAGCATCGGCACAGCCGGCAGCTGATCCTGTTCGATGGCCGACACCAGCAGGCCGTGATCACCCCGACAACGCTGCAGGTCGGGAGTCAGCCCGCGCACCTCATCGTCCAGCAGGCGCCGCAAGGGCGCGCTGGCATAGATGTCGGGGAACGCAGCGGACATGCAATACACCTGTGGGCTGATCGGTGGCAGTGTAGCGGTTGACCGCCCTGACCGGCAGCTGCACGCGACGAGCGAGGGTTAACGCCCGACTAACGAGCGCCCCTCCGCTCCGAGGCTATAGTCGGCGACCCGGCCTTGCTGCCATCCGCTTCGGAGAGCACATACGCCCCGCCTGGAGACAGCTTTGCATCTGATGGCGCTACCGGCCCTGGCCGACAACTACATCTGGCTGATGCATGACGACCAGGGACGCGCAGCGGTGGTCGACCCCGGTGACGCCGACGTGGTGGAGAAGGCCCTGGCCGAGCATGGCCTCTCGCTGCGCGCCATCCTGCTGACCCACCACCACCAGGACCACATTGGCGGAGTCGCGCAGTTGCAGCAGTCCCATCCGGTGGAGATCCATGCGCCGAACGACCCACGAATCGATCATGTCAACCAGCGGGTCGCCGATGGTGACGTGGTGGAACTGCGCGGACCGGATGTTCGCCTGGAGGTACTCGCAGTTCCCGGGCACACCCTGAGCCACATCGCCTATGTCGGTGCGGGCTGGCTCTTCTGCGGCGACACGCTTTTCAGCCTCGGTTGTGGGCGGCTGTTCGAGGGCAGTCCCGAGCAGATGCTTGCTTCGCTCGAGCGCCTGTCTGCGCTGCCCGGAACCACCCAGGTCTGCTGTGCGCACGAATACACGGCATCGAATGGGCGCTTTGCCCTCGCAGTGGACCCGGAGAATCCCGATCTGGCCGAACGACTCGCCGAGGTAGCCAGGCTTCGCGGCCTGTCCCTGCCCACCCTGCCGGTGCCGCTGGCACGCGAGCTGGAGACCAACCCCTTCCTTCGAATCGATCGCCCGGCCCTGGTGCGCTGGGGCGAGCGGAACGGCGCGGAGGCGGGCGACCGCGTCGGGCGCTTTGCCGCCCTGCGCCAGGCCAAGGACCATTTCCGGGGATGAGGCCATCGGTGAAAAAACGCGCCAGCCGGCTCGTCCCGCTGGCAGCTACGCTGCTGGCTTCCTGTGCGGCCATCCCTCCCGCACCGCCACAACGTCCAGCCGCGCGGCCACCGGTCCCGAGCATTGATGCCACGCCGCCTTCTGCTGCACAGGCACCACGGAAAGACCAGCAGCAACCCGCCGACCTGTGGACTGCCCTCCGGGCCAGCTTCGCCATGGACGACTGCGATGGCGACCCGGCCATCGAACATTGGGCCAGACGTTTCACCGCGAACAGGGCAGGTTTCGAACATCACCTGCAGTCTTCCCTGCCGCGGCTGCGCTTCATTCAGTCCGTTGCCGCCAAGCACGATGTCGCTGGCGAGTTCGTGCTGTTGCCATGGGTGGAAAGCCGTTATCGCCCAGTGCACGGACACGGCGGACAGCCCGGTGGAATGTGGCAGATCGTACCGGCGACGGCGGGCACGCTCGGACTGAAGGTTGGCCGCCACTTCGACGGACGCATGGACGTCGAAGCATCCACCGAAGCCGTCATGACCATGCTGCACCGCTACTACCAACAGTTCGGCGACTGGCGCCTGGTTGATTATGCGTTCAACGCCGGTGAGTTCTCGGTGCGAAGGCTTGTGGCCGCCCACGGCATGCCAGCACCCAGCCCGGCAATCCCGCAGCTGCCGGTCAGGCGGGTCACCCGGGAGCACCTGATCAAACTGCTCGCCATCGCCTGCGTGATCCGGGAGCCTGCGCGCTTTGACGTCACGCTACCGACCCTTCCCAAGGACGAGCACCTGGTGGCAGTGCCCGTCGAACACCCGATGACGGTCAGCACAGCCGCCGCGCATGCCGGCATGTCGGTGGATGCATTGCGCCGTTACAACGCCGGATTCCTCGACAACCGCATCGATCCGGCACATGCCAGCTCGCTGATGCTGCCGGGCAATCGCGTCGACCAATTCGTCGATGCCATGCGCAAAGCCGGCGCCGCGGCAGACGCCCCTCCTCCGCTGCATCCGATGGAACACACCGTCCGCAGGGGAGAGAGCCTCTGGGCAATCGCACACCAGTACGGCCTGTCGGTGCGAGAGCTGGCGCGGTGGAATGCGCTGCACGGCAACCGGATCCATCCGGGACAGACGCTCCGCCTGGAGCCACCCGGCAACTAGCTTCGAAATCCATCGCCGGGAAAAAAGAAGCGGCCGAGAGGCCGCTTCTGCTTTTCCGGCTCAAACTCCCCCGCAGGGATCAGAGCCGGTCCTTGAAGATGGTGATTTCAGTTCGGGACCTGAGCTGACCGATGAACTCCTGAGTCGCCTCCGCGCCGTACGCCTTGACCATCTGGCCGCGCAGCATCTCGCGCTCCTCGGGACGGATCTTGCTCATGTCCGCCCCCTCCACCTTGTCCAGGGCGAGCAGCGCAAAACTGCCGTCATCCAGCTCGACTTCGGTGTACTCGGGCTTGCCCGACTGCGGATGCGGCATCAGGAATGCCTGCTTCTCGAGCGCCGGCAACAGGCTCGGCTGGGCCCGCATGACGCCGTCGACCTTCTGGACTTTCGCACCCACCGAGTCGGCCACCGTATCGAGCGCCTCGCCCTTCTCGAGACGTGCGAGCAGTGCATCCGCCTGCTTCTTCGCCGCCGCGGTCTCGCGCTGCGCGATCACCTTCTGACGAACGGCATCCTCGACTTCGGCCAGCGGCTTAGTGGATGCGGCCACGTGCTTGTCGACGCGAATCACCACGGCATGCCCGGTGCCGAGCTCGATCAGATTGGAGTTGTTGCCCTGGGCCAGGACGTCGTCGCTGAAAGCAGCCTTGAGTACCTTCGGATCGGCCGCGATACCCGCCCCCCCTGCCCGCGAGAACAGCGGGGTCGACTGGATCTTCAGGCCCAGCTCCTGCGCCGCCGGCTCCAGCGAGGACGGGTTCTGATAGGTCTTGTCGGTGAGCTTGCCAGCCAGGTCGTTGTAGACGCGATCCTTGGAGCCGGCCTCCGCCTCCTTGAGCAACTCGTCCCGCACTTGCTCGAATGGCTTGGCGACTCCGCTGCGCACATCGCGCAGCCAGATGATGTGATAGCCCTCGTCAGACAGCACCGGCTGCGAGATCTGGCCTTTCTGCATCTTGAACATGGCCTCGTCGAACGCGGGCGTGGTCACGCCTTTCTCCAGCCAACCGAGATCACCACCCTGGCGCTTCGAACCGAGGTCGTCCGAATCCTGCTGCGCAAGCTTGGCGAAATCGGCGGGCGTGGCCTCTGCAGCGATCTTCTTTGCCTTGGCCAGAGCCGCCTTCTGCTGATCCGGCGTGGCATTCTTCGGAACGTTGATCAGGATGTGCGAGACCAGCCGCTGCTCGGGCTGCACGAACTTCGCCTTCTCATCCTGGTAGCGCTTGCGCAGGTCTTCGTCCGAGGGCGGGGCCGCAGGCTTCAGATCCGCCTCGTTGACCTCGATGTACTGCAAGGAGACCTGCTCGGGGATGCCGAACTCGTCCTTGTGCTGGTCGTAGTACGCCTGCGCCTGGGAGCTGGTCACCGGCGCGTCGTCGATCTTCGGCTGGGGCAGCTGGGCATACCGGACATCGCGCCGCTGCAGGCGCAGATTGATGAAGCGATCCACGTCGGCCGCAGTGACGATCGCACCGGCCGTGATCGCGTCGGGAATCAATGACGGCTCCAGCGATGCCTGTACCTCGCTCTGGAACATCTCCGGGGTCTTGCCCTGCATCGACAGCACGGTGCGATAGGTGGTCGGGTCGAACTTGCCATCGAGCTGGAACGCCGGAATCGCCGAGATGAAATCACGCAGCGCCTGGCTGGGGACCACCATGCCGAGATTGCTGTTCGCCTGTTCCAGCAGCTTCTCGTCGATCAGCTGATTCAGGATCGCCAGCTTGGTTGCCGGCTGCTCGAAGATGCTGCCGTCGAAGTTGTCGCCCTGCTGCTGGCTGGCTGTCTGCCGGGCCTGGTTCAGGCGATTCTGGAACTGCTGCTGGCTGATTTCCTGCTTGCCCACCTTCGCGACAAACGTGTCGTTGCGCGACATGAAGTAGGACTCGATGCCGAAGAACGACATGGCAAAGACAGCGACACCCAGAATGACGATGGACGGCCATCCGTGCATCTTGTTACGCAGAGCCTGCAGCATGGAGATGTTCCCGAGGATCGTGTTCGGCGCGCGAGGCGCGGTGCTCAAATGACAAGGGCGCCACGCGGGCGCCCTTGCTAACTCTGGCGGAGCGGACGGGACTCGAACCCGCGACCTCCGGCGTGACAGGCCAGCATTCTAACCGACTGAACTACCGCTCCGCATGTTTTCTGGTGGGTGCTGTAGGGATCGAACCTACGACCCTCGCCTTGTAAGGGCGACGCTCTACCGCTGAGCTAAGCACCCGAAACCAAGCAGCTAGCCGCTTAGTTTAGGGCATCCTTCAGGGTCTTGCCAGCCTTGAACGCCGGGACCTTCGAAGCCTTGATCTTGATCGTCTCGTTGGTGCGCGGATTGCGACCGGTGCGAGCAGCGCGCTTGCGAACGGTGAAGGTACCGAAGCCAACGACGGAGACGTCGTCACCCTTCTTGAGGGCCTTCTGCACGGTTTCGAAGAAAGCTTCGAGAGCGCGGCCGGCGTCGGCCTTGGTCAGCTCGGCCTTGTCGGCAATCGCATTGATCAGATCGGTTTTGTTCATTGAGACACTCCCTTAAACGGTTTGCGGCCCGCGTGGTCAGTTGGGACTGAGACAACGCCGACGTGGATGGTTGGCTCCGCATTGGCGCCGTCCGCTACCCCGCATCACTGCGCGAAAAATGAAGGCGCGGGGATTGCGGTACGCCTTTATACCAGTGGCTCGCGCAACTCCGCAATACAAGTTGCAGCAAGGGTTCCGGGCGATCCGGGAGGTATTCGCCGAGAGACTTTGAATGCTTGACAGGAGACCGGAAACATAGCTCCGGAGGGCACCTTTCTTGCTTCGCAAAATAAAAAAGCGCCCGATCGAACCGGGCGCTTCCCTGATTGGAACGATGGCGAATTCAGTGCGTCCGCGAGGCGTTTGTCGCCGAGTCGTCGGCCTTCACCTCGACCTTGGCGATCTCGCCGCCGGCGGCAGTCGGCTGCAAGGGGCGCTCAAGCGCGATGTCCAGTACCTGGTCGATCCAACGCACCGGGTGGATCTCCAGCGAACGGGTGATGTTTGCCGGGATATCCGCCAGGTCCTTCTGGTTTTCCTCCGGGATGATCACCGTCGTGATGCCACCCCGATGGGCCGCCAGAAGCTTCTCCTTGAGACCGCCGATCGGTAGCACCCGCCCACGCAGGGTGATCTCACCCGTCATGGCCACTTCCGAGCGGACCGGCACCTTGGTCAGCGCGGATACCAGGGCAGTGCACATCGCGATACCCGCACTGGGGCCGTCCTTCGGCGTCGCCCCCTCAGGCACGTGGATATGCATATCGAGCTTCTGATGGAAATCAGGATCGATACCCAGCGTCTCGGCCCGGGCCCGCACTACTGACAGCGCGGCCTGGATCGATTCCTTCATCACGTCACCGAGCTGGCCGGTGTGCACCAGCTTGCCTTTGCCGGGGACAATCGATGCCTCGATGCTCAGCAGGTCACCACCCACCTGGGTCCAGGCCAGCCCGGTCACCAGACCAACCTCGTTCTGCTGCTCCTTGCGACCGAAATCGAACCGGCGCACGCCCAGATAGTGCTCGAGGTTTTCACTCGACACGACCACGCCAGCGGGCTTGCGCCTGGCCTTGACCTTGGCAGAAGAAGTCGCCTTAGCCTTCTTCGCCACCTTCACCTCGCCGAGCGTGAGCTCCTTCACCACCTTGCGGCAGATCTTGGACACCTCGCGTTCGAGATTGCGCACGCCGGACTCTCGTGTGTAGTAGCGGACAGCATCGCGAAGCGCATCTTCCTCGATGGTCAGCTCGCCCTCCTTGAGGCCGTTCGCCTTGAGCTGCTTGGGCAGGAGGTAACGCTGAGCGATTGCCAGCTTCTCATCCTCGGTGTAGCCCGGAATGCGGATAACCTCCATGCGGTCCAGCAGCGGACCGGGGATGTTCAGCGAGTTGGCGGTGGCAATCCACATGACCTCCGAGAGATCCAGATCGACCTCCAGGTAATGGTCATTGAAAGCGTTGTTCTGTTCCGGGTCCAGCACCTCCAGCAGCGCCGACGATGGGTCGCCACGGAAATCCATCGACATCTTGTCGATCTCGTCAAGCACGAACAGCGGATTCTTGCTGCCCACCTTGTTGAGGTTCTGCACGATGCGTCCCGGCATCGAACCGATGTAGGTCCGGCGATGGCCGCGAATCTCGGCCTCATCGCGCACGCCGCCGAGACTCATGCGGACGAACTTGCGGTTGGTCGCCTTGGCGATCGACTGCCCGAGCGAGGTCTTGCCCACGCCGGGCGGGCCGACCAGGCAGAGGATCGGGCCCTTCATGGTGTTGACGCGCTGCTGCACGGCCAGATACTCGAGGATGCGCTCCTTGACCTTTTCCAGGCCGAAGTGGTCCGCATCGAGCACTTCCTGCGCAAGCTGCAGATCCTTGCGCACCTTGGACCGCTTCTTCCAGGGCACGCCCAGCAGCCAGTCGAGATAATTGCGCACCACGGTGGCTTCGGCGGACATCGGCGACATCTGCCTGAGCTTGGAGAACTCCTGTCTGGCCTTGGCAAGCACGGCCTTGGGCATACCCGCCGAGTCGATCCTGCGCTGCAGTTCCTCGACCTCGTTCGGCCCCTCCTCGCCCTCGCCCAACTCCTTCTGGATGGCCTTCATCTGCTCGTTGAGGTAGTACTCGCGCTGGCTCTTCTCCATCTGCGACTTGACGCGCCCACGGATGCGCTTTTCGACCTGCTGCAGGTCCATCTCGCCATCGACCAGGCCGATCAGCAATTCGAGGCGCTGGCCGACGTCTGCCGTCTCGAGCACCTTCTGCTTGTCCGCCATGCGAACGGTGAGATGGGCTGCGATGGAGTCCGCCAAGCGTGACGGATCCTCAATGCCCGACAAGGTCGCCAGCACCTCAGGTGGCAACTTGCGGCTCTGCTTGACCAGCTGTTCGAACAGCGAAACCAGCGTTCGGGACACCACGTCCAGCTCGCGCTCCTTCGAACTGTAGATAGGCTCGATCACGTGTGAACGGGCCATCAGCATGCCGGCCTCGTCGGTGTATTGCTCGATCGCTACGCGCGCCTGCCCCTCGACCAGCACCTTGACCGTGCCGTCGGGGAGCTTGAGCAACTGCAGTACGCCCGCGAGCGTTCCGACCTCGTGCAGATCGGCGATTTCCGGATCATCGATATCGGGGCTCTTCTGCGCGACCAGCAGAATCTGGCGCTCGCCCTCCATTGCACGCTCGAGAGCTCGCATCGACTTGTCGCGACCGACAAACAGCGGAATCACCATGTGTGGATAGACCACCACATCACGGAGCGGCAACACCGGCAGCGCATCGAGCGAAGCCGGGGTACCCGTGGTGACCGGGGCGGTAGAGGCGTTCTTTGCCATGGAGCAGTCTCGATTAAGGCTCGCCCCGACACTGCGCCGGGGACTCTGAGTCGTCAAGTGGAGGCGGGACTCCTCGGGCACAAGCCCGTGATGACGCTCGAAAAAAAGAAAGCCCGGCGACAGGCCGGGCTCGCGCGGACAATCGTCAGGTGCGGTCAGGCGGCGTCGCCGCCCTCTCCCACCGCCCGCTGCTGGAGGTTGCCCCGGTAGATGAGATAGGGCTCGGCCTGCCCCTCGATCACGGCATCGTCGACCACAACCTTGCTGACGTGATCGAGCGAGGGGAGCTCGTACATGGTATCGAGCAATACCTGCTCCAGAATGGTGCGCAGGCCGCGCGCGCCCGTCTTGCGCTTGAGCGCCTTGCGGGCGATCGCCTGCAGGGCTTCAGGACGGAACTCGAGCTCGGCCCCTTCCATCTCGAACAGTTTCCGGAACTGTTTGGTCACCGCATTCTTGGGCTCGGTGAGGATCTTCACCAACGCCGCCTCATCCAGTTCGTCCAGCGTGGCGATGACCGGGAGGCGACCGACGAACTCCGGGATCAGACCGAACCGCACCAGGTCGGCCGGCTCCACGTCGGCCAGCACCTTGCCCACGTTCGACGTCCGCTCCTTCGAGCGGACTTCAGCGGAAAAGCCGATGCCGGTAGTCTCCGAACGCTGCTGGATCACCTTCTCAAGGCCCGCGAAGGCGCCGCCGCAGATGAACAGGATGTTCTTGGTGTCGACCTGCAGGAATTCCTGCTGCGGATGCTTGCGGCCGCCCTGCGGCGGCACCGAGGCCAGCGTGCCCTCGATCAGCTTCAGCAGCGCCTGCTGCACACCCTCGCCCGAGACGTCTCGGGTGATCGACGGGTTCTCGCTCTTGCGCGAGATCTTGTCGATCTCATCGATGTAGACAATGCCCGACTGTGCCTTCTCGACGTCGTAATCGCACTTCTGGAGCAGCTTCTGGATGATGTTCTCGACATCCTCACCCACGTAGCCGGCCTCGGTCAGGGTCGTCGCGTCGGCGATGGTGAATGGGACGTTGAGGAGGCGGGCGAGCGTTTCGGCCAGCAGGGTCTTGCCCGAGCCGGTCGGACCGATCAGCAGGATGTTGGACTTGCCCAGCTCGACCTCGTCGCCCTTCTGGCGCGACTCCATCCGCTTGTAGTGGTTGTAGACGGCTACCGCAAGCGCCTTCTTGGCGCGCGTCTGCCCGACCACGTACTGATCAAGCGCTTCCATGATCTCGCGGGGCTTGGGAAGGTGCGTACGCCCGGAGGCGGCCTTCTCCTCCAACTCCTCGCGAATGATGTCGTTGCAAAGCTCCACGCATTCATCGCAGATGAACACGGACGGGCCGGCGATCAGCTTGCGCACTTCATGCTGGCTCTTGCCGCAGAAGGAGCAGTAGAGAATCTTGCCGCTGTCGGTGGAACGCCCCTGCCGCTCGTCGCTCATGCTAGTGATCCTGCCTTTGAATCGGTTTTCGGCCCGAGAATAGCACAGGGCTCCGCGCCTGAATCGAGGCGCGGAGCCCGCTGGAGACCTGAGTTTGAAGCCGGATCAGGCCGACTTGACGGTATCGACCGCCCGGCGGTCGAGAACGGCGTCGATCAGGCCATATTCCTTCGCCGCCTCGGCGCTCATGAAGCGGTCGCGCTCCATATCGCGCTCGATCTTTTCCAGCGGCTGGCCGGTATGGTCGACGTAGATCTGGTTCAGGCGCCGACGGAGATACAGGATTTCCTGGGCCTGGATCTCGATGTCGGTGGCCTGGCCCCGGGCACCACCGGAGGGCTGGTGGATCATCACCCGGGAATTCGGCAACGAATACCGCTTGCCCTTGGCCCCGGCCATCAGCAGCAGCGAAGCCGCACTGCAAGCCTGGCCAACGCACATGGTGCTCACGTCGGGCTTGATGAACTGCATGGTGTCGTAGATCGCCAGCCCGGCCGTGACCACACCGCCGGGGCTGTTGATGTACAGGTGGATGTCCTTCTCCGGGTTCTCCGACTCCAGGAACAGCATCTGTGCGACCAGCAGGTTCGCGACGTGATCGTTCACCTCGCCGACCAGGAAGATCACCCGCTCCTTAAGCAAACGGGAGTAGATGTCGTAGGAGCGCTCGCCGCGAGCCGTCTGCTCGACGACCATGGGCACCAGGTTGAGGTTCTTAATCGGATCCATGGTCATCTCTCCAGCTTTCCAGCCATTGGCCTGAACGTTTTACCCGAGGATACGCGACTCAGGCACCCGCAGGACGCATGACCTCGTCAAAGCTCAGGTTCTGTACGGTGGTGCTGGCGTGCTCGGCCACCCACTCGGCCACCTGATCTTCCATCACGCGGTTCTGCAGCCCGGACATCAGTTGGGGATCGGAGTTGTACAGTTCAATGACCTGCTCCGGCTCCTCGTAGGTCGAAGCGATGGCCGCAAGCTGCTCGGCCACGCGCTTACGGTCGACCACCAGCTCGTTCTTGCGGGCGATCTCACCCATCAGCAGGCCGGCAAGCACCCGCTTGCGCGCCATCGGCATGGCGGCCTCGATGAGCTGCGGCGGGGGCTGCTGCCCCTTCGGGACGCTTCCGGCGGCGAGCGCACGAGCTTCCGACTGGACCATCAGGTTCGGCACGTCGACCTCTGCATAGGTGTCGGCCAGCTTCTCGGCAACCTCGGCCTTCAGACGGCCCATCAGGGTCGCCTTGAGCTCGCGTTCAAGGTTGGCCCGGACTTCCTTGCGGAACGTCTCGAGATCACCGTCGGCAATACCGAAAAGCTTGGCGAACTCGGCATCGACCTCCGGCAGCTTCGGCTCCTGGACCTTGATGACCTTGAAGGCCACCTTCGAGGTCTTGCCAGCGAGGCTCTCATTGCGGAAGTCGGTCGGAAAATCGATGTCGGCACTGAACTCCTCAGCCGCACTGCGGCCGGTCAGCGCGTCATCGAGCGCCTTGAACAGGGTCCCCGAGCCGAGCACGCTGCCCGCCCGCTCCTGACCTTCGGCCGGAAAGCGGTAGTCACCCGCCTCGGCGGAATACTCGAACATCACGAAGTCGCCTTCCTTGGACGCGCGCTCGACCTCGTCGAAGGACCGACGCTGCTGGCGGAGGGTTTCGATCATCTTTTCGATATCGGCCTCGGTCACTTCCGAAGCAGGACGCTGGACGGCAAGAGTGGTCACGTCGATCGCCGGGAACTCCGGCATCACCTCGAAAGTGGCGGTATACGAGATCTCGCCATTCTCCGGGGTACCGGTGGTGTCCACCGACGGATTCGCCACCGGACGCAGGTTCTCCTGGTCAAACGCCTCGCGCAGCGTGGTTCCGATCAGGTCAGACAAGACCTCGCCACGGACCTGCGCACCGAAACGCTGCTGGATCACGGTGGTCGGCACCTTGCCGGGGCGGAAGCCCTTCAGCCGGACGGTACTGCCCATCTCAGCGATGCGCGCGCTGACCTGCGACTCGAAGCGCTCGGCGGGAAACTTCACCGTGAGCTTGCGCTCGAGCTTGCCGACGTTCTCAACCGAAACCTGCATGACGACTCCTGGGTTTTCCTGGGTAATGGGGCCTGTCACAGGCTCCAAGGCGGCCGGCAGCCGCCACAAATGAACAAGGGATGGTGCGAAAGGCGGGACTCGAACCCGCACGGGGATTACCCGCCAGAACCTAAATCTGGTGCGTCTACCAGTTCCGCCACTTTCGCAAGCCGCCTACCAAGCGTCGCAAACCATGGATTTGCAAAACAATTCGCAACTCCGCATCAAGCGGAACGCAAGCTGTCTCGCACACCCTGCCTTGCGCTGCTAAGTCGATGATTCCCTTACGCGAAAGCCCGCTATTCTAGGATCCTGCGAGCCCGCAGTACAAGCGCCCGAGGGCTCGTTCCGCACCCGGATGGCACCGCCCTGCCCACAAGCAAAGACGCCGGTCGTTTCCGACCGGCGTCTTGCGAATTGGTGGGCCGTGTAGGATTCGAACCTACGACCAATTGATTAAGAGTCAACTGCTCTACCAGCTGAGCTAACGGCCCTGAAACTTCAAATTTGGGGTGAGCGATGGGATTCGAACCCACGACATCCGGAATCACAATCCGGGACTCTAACCAGCTGAGCTACGCCCACCGTAAAACTGTTTGTTGGCGCGCCCGACAGGACTCGAACCTGCAACCGTCGGCTTAGAAGGCCGATGCTCTATCCGGTTGAGCTACAGGCGCAGTCACCGCATGGCAGAGCCCAGCGTGGTCGGGGCAGAGGGATTCGAACCCCCGACTTTTGCGTCCCAAACGCAACGCTCTACCAGACTGAGCTATACCCCGCCAGAGACACCGATCACTATCGCTACGCGAAGCTCTCGAATGCTACGGGTGACGTACTGTCCAGTCAATCCGTATTCGAGCACACCAGACTTGAAACTGTCTGGTCCGCAGTGCGATGTTCTGCCCCGCGAACTGGAAACCACCGCAAGCGGCGACCCCCGTCCTGAAGATGGCGCGCCCGGAGAGATTCGAACTCCCGACCGCCTGGTTCGTAGCCAGGTACTCTATCCAGCTGAGCTACGGGCGCACACTTCAAAACTGTTGATTCACTGCGTCTCAAGCATTGCGAGAGGCGCCGAACCGAGAAGCGGAATTATTCAGATACAGCGCGCAGGCGTCAACACTTTTTTGCAAAAATTTTTCCGCCGATCGCAGCGGCCTACCAGAAACTCCTTGACCAGGGCTTCCCGTTTGGCCGTCCAAACGAGAAGCGCCGCGAATGACCGCGGCGCCTCCGTATCCATCTCGAGTCGTCGGTCAGCTCTGGATGGCGGGGTTGCCCAGTTTGGTGGATCCTGCGTCCCCTCGCGGCGGCAGCGGAGGCACCGGACCGGAAGAACCTCCCGACTTGTTCCAGTCCGCCGGCGGGCCGGGGACGCGACCCGCCATGATCTCGTCGATCTGATGCGCGTCGATGGTCTCGTACTGAAGCAGCGCTTCAGCCATCAGATGCAGCTTGTCGATGTTCTCGGTCAGCAGCTGCCTGGTTCTCGCATAGGCCCTGTCCAGGATGCCCCGCACGACAGCGTCGATCTTGCTCGCCGTCTCGTTGGAGATGCTCTTGTGCTGGGTCACCGAACGTCCGAGGAACACCTCGTCCTCGTCCTCACCGTAGGTAATGGGGCCCAACTCGTCGGAAAGGCCCCACTTCGTGGCCATGTTGCGGGCCATCTTGGTGGCACGCTCGATGTCATTGGACGCACCGGTCGTTACCTTGTCCGCGCCGAAAATGATCTCTTCAGCCACGCGCCCACCATAGAGCGAGCACAGCTGCGACTGGATGGCGACCCGGTTGATGCTGTACTTGTCGTTCTCCGGCAGATACATGGTCACGCCCAGCGCGCGGCCTCGCGGAATGATCGTCACCTTGTAGACCGGGTCATGCTCGGGTACCAGCCGGCCCACGATCGCGTGCCCCGCCTCGTGGTAGGCGGTGAGCTTCTTCTCGTCCTCGCTCATCGCCATGGAGCGCCGCTCGGCCCCCATGAGGATCTTGTCGCGGGCCTTGTCCAGATGCGTCATGCGAACTTCGCGCGCGTTCTCGCGCGCGGCGAACAGGGCCGCCTCGTTGACGAGGTTGGCCAGGTCCGCACCCGAAAAGCCCGGCGTACCGCGAGCGATCACCATCGGATCGACATCGCTGGCCATCGGCACCTTGCGCAGATGAACCTTGAGGATCTGCTCCCTGCCCTTCACGTCCGGCAGGCCGACCACCACCTGGCGATCAAATCGGCCCGGCCGCAGCAGCGCCGGGTCGAGCACGTCGGGCCGGTTGGTTGCGGCGATGACGATGATGCCCTCGGTACCCTCGAAACCGTCCATCTCGACCAGCAACTGGTTGAGCGTCTGCTCGCGCTCATCGTGACCGCCACCCAGGCCGGCGCCGCGATGGCGGCCAACCGCATCGATCTCGTCGATGAAGATGATGCAGGGAGCATGCTTCTTGGCCTGCTCGAACATGTCACGCACGCGGCTGGCACCCACGCCCACGAACATTTCGACGAAGTCCGAGCCTGAGATCGAGAAGAACGGTACCTTCGCCTCCCCGGCGATCGCCTTGGCCAGCAGTGTCTTGCCGGTACCGGGAGGACCGACCATCAGCACGCCGCGCGGGATCTTGCCGCCGAGCTTCTGGAACTTGCCCGGGTCGCGGAGGAACTCCACCAGTTCGCCCACTTCCTCCTTGGCTTCGTCGCAACCGGCCACGTCGGAGAAATTCACCTTGACCTGGTCTTCGCCCTGAAGCTTGGCGCGAGAACGACCGAAGCTCATCGCCCCGCGTCCGCCCGCGCCTGACTGCATCTGCCGCATGAACCAGATGAACACGGCAGCGATCAGGATCACCGGCAGCCAACTGATCAGCAGGTTCATCAACGAAAACCCGGGAGCGGCATCCTGACGGACCTCCACACCCTTTTCCTGCATCTGCTTGACCACCGAATTGGTGGAGAAGCCCAGAACCGGAGCCACGGTCCGGAAGCTGCTGCCGTCCTTGAGCTTGCCGCTGATGGTCGCGGGATTCTCCGCGCTGATCGTGGCGCTGGATACGTTGCCGTTGTCGACGTTCTGCACGAACGCGCTGTACGGTAGATCCGAAGCGGCACCACCGTGCGGGTTGAAGCTCTGGAACACGGCGATGAGCACCACCGCGATGATCAGCCAGAGCAACAGGTTTTTCGCCATCTCGTTCATGCGCGGTTTCCGCCCGGTTGCGCGCCCGAGGCCTTCAGCCCCGTTGCCAGCGCGTACACCTCCCGCGAACGCGCGCGGGAGGCCTTAGGTTTACGCATAGTCACGCGCGAAAAGTCCGCGCGCAAGCTACGCAGGTAATCGTCGAAGCCCGTTCCCTGGAACAGCTTAATGAGGAACGACCCGCCGGGCTTGAGCCACTGCCGACTGAAATCCAGCGCCAGTTCAGCCAGATCCATAGACCGGATCTGGTCGGCCAAGGCCACCCCACTCATATTGGGGGCCATGTCCGAGAGGACAAGATCGAGCTTCTTTCCGTCCAGCATGGCCTCCAGTTGCGACAAAACGTCCGCCTCGCGGAAGTCGCCCTGCAGGAACTCGACCCCCGCGATGCCCTGCATCGGCAGGATGTCCAGCGCCACGACACGACCGGTATCGCCCAGCCGCTGCCGTACCAGCTGCGACCAGCCTCCCGGGGCCGCCCCGAGATCGACCACGGAGATCCCGGGCTTCAGCAGGTGATCGCGCTCGATCAGCTCCTCCAGCTTGTAGACGGCACGCGAGCGCACGCCCTCGGCTTGCGCCTTCTTCACGTAAACGTCGTCGAAATGTTCCCGCAGCCAGCGGGAACTGCTTTTGCTGCGAGACATGACCGGCAACACCACAGATGCGGAAAACGGTCGGCATGATACCCTTTGCGGTCCTGCAACCGCGAATCGAGCGTCGCTCCCCATGGCCCTGTCCCCCTCCCAGCGGCGCTACCTGCGCAGCCTCGCCCATGATCTGAACCCGGTGATCCTGCTGGGCGCGAAGGGAGCGACCGAGGCAGTGGTCAAGGAGCTCGGCCAGGCGCTCGACCATCATGAGCTGGTGAAGGTGAAGCTCTCCGGTGGCGACAAGGACGAGCGCCAGTCGCAGATCGATTTCCTCATCGAGGGCACCGGCGCGGAGAATGTGCAGGAGATCGGCCATATCGTGGTGCTGTTCCGTCGCAATGCCGACGACCCGAAGCTTGCCCTGCCGCGCTGATGGATCTCTCGCTCGACCTGCCCGGATCCTTCCTGTTCGTCCGGCGTACCGCCGCGAAGAGCATCACCGTAGTCGACCGGGAGATCGCCGCCAGCTTCGTGCTTGCCCCGGACCGACTGCTGGAGGACTGGCCCGTGGCGGACGCCCGGATGCTGGCCACCACCCATGCCGAGACGGTGCTCGGATTGCAGCCTGAGCTGGTACTACTCGGCAGCGGCGAGCGCCAGGTATTCCCACCGATGGCCTTCCTGGCCGCCTTTCTCGGCAAGGGCATCGGCATCGAAGTGATGGACAACGCAGCGGCCGCCCGCACTTACGATCTGCTGGCCGCCGAAGGCCGCCGGGTCGTGGCCTGCTTCATTCTTCCGGGCCACTGACCCGGGAGCCGCGTCCGCTCAGCGGGCAGGCAGGAAGTCCATGGGATTGACCGGATTGCCATTGCGGCGGATCTGGAACTGCAGCTCATCCTGCGACGCCCCCGTCGACCCCATCTCCGCGATGACCTGCCCGGCCGATACCCGCTGCCCCTCCTTCACGAGGCGCTTGCGGTTGTGCCCATAGGCGGAGAGGAAATCGTCGTTGTGCTTGACGATGATGAGCTCTCCATAGCCCACCAAACCGTTGCCGCTATAGACCACCACACCATCGGCGGCAGCCCGGACCGGGCTTCCCGCGCGGCCGCCGATCTCGATCCCGGGGATCGCGTCACCGCTCTGGAATCCCTTGATCACGGTGCCGTCCGCCGGCCAGCGCCAGGCGATGCCACTGACCCGGCGAGAGCCGCCGGGCGGCAAGGCCGGAGCAGGCGGCGGAGTTGGGCTCTGGACCGAGGCCTCGCCAGCCACCGGAACCGCATCAACCGCTGCGGGCACGGAAGCGGAATGTGCAGCGGCAGGGGCCACGGGCGCCCGAGCGACCGCCGACGCCTCGGCGCGGGATGCGGACGCGGTGCGCCCCGGTGCGCGGGCAACGGCCCGCACCGGCTCAGTCGTCGGTCGGGGCTTCCTGCTCGCCTCCGAGGGGTGCATGAGCAGCACCTGCCCGGGCCAGATCGTGTAGGGCGCCGAGATTCCGTTCCACTGCGCCACGTCGCGGAAGTCCTTGCCGTGGCGGAAGGCGATGGAATACAGCGTGTCGCCCTTCTCCACCCGGTAGGTGCCGGACGCGACGGGATGAGTAATGACGCGAGATGGAGCCCGATACGACGGGCCGCTCCGGCTGGCCGGCTGCACCACGACCGAACGGGGCGTCCCGCACGCAGCCAACAGACCGGCAGCAGCCACCAATCCGAATGCCTGGAGGTGTCCTTTCATGGCCCGAAGCATACCGATGCCGGCCCTGTCTGCCCATGCGCGTTCGGCGACATTCCGGACGCTCAACGCCACAGGACCCACCACGCACCCAGCGCCACGAGAATGACCACGGTCGCCCAGCCGATCCGCTCGATGTTCCGATGCAACACCTGTTCGGCACGCTCACCGACCAGCCGCACCAACAAGGCGAGCAGCCAGACCCGCTTGCCCCGACCCACGGCCATGCAGGCCAGGAAAGGAAGCACCGGCACACCCACGATACCGGCCGCCCAGGTCACGAACTTCATCGGGATCACCGGCTGCAGCGCGGCGAGCATCAGCGCACCCAGCATGGCCAGCCAGTGCCGGTTCATGTCGTCCTGCAGGTGCCCGACCCAGGTGCCGATGGTCTGCTGCATGCCCGGGCTCAGCAGCGGATGGATGCCCTGGTACGCCCAGTGGCCCAGCGCGTAGCCGACCAGCGAACCGAGCAACGAGAAAAGCAGGCTGATGTTGGCGTAGAAGAACGCCTTGTGCCGACGCCCAAGCATCATCGGCGCCAGCATCACCTCCGGCATCACCGGAAAGATGAAAGCCTCGATGAAGCTCAGTCCGCACAGGTAGGGCACCGCCCGGGGATGGCGCGCCCAGACCAGCGCGCGCGCGTACAGCGCGCCGAACAATCGCATCAGCCGATGCCCCCCAGCAGCGGCACGAAGCTCACCGGGCCGAGCTCTTCCTGCACGAAGTCGCCCTGCCCGTCACCGCGCATGCGTATCAGCGTCTGGCTGCTCGGCGAACCAACCGGCGCTACCAGCACGCCGGCAGGCGTCATCTGATCGAGGATGGCGTGGGGAATCGCATCGCCCGCGGCTGTGAGGATCACCGCATCGAACGGTCCCTCGTCCGGCCAGCCCAGCTTGCCGTCGTCGTAACGCGAACGCAGGTTGGTGATACCCAGCTGACGGAACCGGCGACGCGCCTGGCGCAACAGTTCCTCGATCCGCTCGACGGTGTAGACCTGCGGTACCAGCGCGGACAGCACGGCTGCCTGGTAGCCGGAGCCGGTGCCGATTTCCAGCACCTTCTGCGGCATGCCGAACTCGAGCAGCGCCTCGGTCATCCGCGCCACCACCCACGGCTGGGAGATGGTCTGGCCGTGGCCGATCGGCAACGCGGTGTTCTCGTACGCACGCGAATGCAGCGCCTGGTCGATGAAGTGATGCCGCGGCAGGTTGCGGATCACATCGATCACGCGGGCATCCTGGATGCCGCTTTCCTTCAACGTGGCGGCCAGACGGTCCCGCGCGCGTTGCGAGGTCATACCCTCGCCCTTCAATGCCGACGGCGGCAGCGGATGGATGTTCATCGCTCAGGCTGCCTCGTCGTCGATCGCATCGCTCATCGCCTGCATCCAGCCGCTCACCTTGTCCAGCGCCTGGTAGCGGGTGAGATCGACGTGGATCGGCGTCACCGAGACATAGCCGCGGCGCACGGCATCGAAATCGGTACCTGGGCCATCGTCCTCGGCGGGACCGGCCGGCCCGATCCACCAGATCGGGCGCCCGCGCGGATCGTTCTGCTCGATGCACGCCGCCGCCCGATGACGCTTGCCCAACCGGGCCACCTCGAAACCACGGATCTGTTCCCAGGGCAGGTCCGGCACATTGACGTTGAGGATGGTGTCGGCCGGCAGCGGATCGACCAGCAGGCGCTCCATCAGCAGGCGCACGGCACGCGCGGCCGACTCGTAATGTTCGCCCCGGTGATCCTTGCTGACCAGCGACACAGCGATCGCCGGCAGGCCGAGGAAACGTCCCTCCATCGCGGCCGACACGGTGCCGGAATAGATCACGTCATCGCCGAGGTTGGCCGAATTGTTGATGCCCGAAACGACGATATGCGGCTCTTCGTCGAGCAGGCCGGACAGTGCCAGGTGCACGCAGTCGGTCGGCGTCCCGGCGACGCGGTAGTAGCCGTTGTCCATGCGGGCGACGCGGATCGGCGCGTCCAGGGTAAGCGAGTTGCTGGCACCGGAGCGATCGCGGTCGGGCGCCACCACGGTTACTTTTCCCACTGCGCCGAGGCGCTCGGCGAGCACGCGGATGCCCGGGGCATCCACGCCATCATCGTTGCTTACCAGGACTCGCATGCTGTTCCGTCGAATGGCCGTGAATGGGGCGCCGCCAAACCGGCCTGCGCCCCCAGGTACAGGGCTTCGAGTCTAACCGAGCGGCCAATGTGTTTCACGAGAAAACCGGCCGAACAGGCTGTCCCGGATCGAGGCCCATTCGTTAGCATGGCGGCATGAAGCGCCACGCTCCCCCCACGGTCACCGAGGACGACGTCCGCCTGTTCCGGGAGGCGATCGGCGAGGTCCGCCGGCTGGAGGCCGAACCGGTGCTGCCGGCAGGCCCGCGCCCGGAGCCGCAGGCACGGATGCTGGAGGCAGACGAGGCGGCGGTGCCGGGCGAACTGCTCGACATGGCCTTCGATCCCGCCCTGATGGAGGTCGGCGAGGAACTGGGTTTCCTGCAGGATGGCTATCCGCCGAAACTGCTCAAGCAGCTCAAGCGCGGCCAGTTCAGCGTGCAGGACGACCTGGATCTCCACCACATGAACGCCGCCGCAGCGCAAGCCAGCATCACCGATTTCCTGGCCGAGGCGAAGGAACGGGGCCTGCGCTGCGTGCGCATCGTGCATGGCAAGGGATTGCGTTCGAAATCGGCCGGCCCGGTGCTCAAGGCCCTGACCGATCGACTGCTGCGCCGCCGCGCGGACGTCATCGCCTTCGCCTCCGCGCGCCCTGCGCAAGGCGGCACGGGTGCCGTGGTGGTGCTGCTGGCGGCACGCCGCTAGATTCGCCGCTCAGCCGGTCGTGGCCAACTCGCGGATCACCGTCGTCGCATAGGCGCCCGCCGGCAGTTCGAAGCGCAGCTCGAGCGCGTCCGCAGATAGCCAGTTCCAGGCCAGCCCGGCGGGCAGCAGGCGCAGCGCACGCCGGTCGTGACTCATCCGCGCAGCGGTCAATCCATCGGCAAGATCCTGCCAGCCGGCCGCGATGCGCTGCTCCAGCGCAGCCACCGCGCCCTGCGAGGCCGGATCGCCCTCACCCCACAACGGACCTGTCGGATGGATATCGCCCTGCGCCAGCCGCCCGGCCAGCACCGCATCGAACGGCTCCGGGCCGAACCACGAGCGCGATCCGGCCAGGGCCCAGATTTCACCCTCCAGCGCCGTGTCCCAGCTCCCCTGCTCCACCCGCTCGGCGAGCACGCTGTTGAAGATCTGCGAGCGCGCAGCGGACAGCAGCAGGCTGCGTTTGTCGCGGTCCACCCGGCGCCCGGCGAACATCGCGCGGGCCTGGGCCAGATTCCCGCCCTCGCGGCCGAATCGCTGTTCGCCGAAGTAGTTCGGCACACCGCGGGCGGCAATCTGCTGCAGCACGCGCTCGGCATCCTCGCGTCCGCCCTGCACCTCGCGCAGGACAATCACGAAGCGGTTGCCGCGCAAGCCACCGCGCTTGAGCTTGCGACTGTGGCGGGTGGCCCCGAGCACAGTCACCTCCTGATGGGGGAACGCCGACCAGTCCGGATCCGCGCGACCGGGCAGTTGTACCGAGAATGTCTGCCGGGTGACCGCATGGCGATCCTTCAGCCCCGCATAGCCCACGTTCACGGGCGGTACGCCGGCGAACTTCGCCAGCTCCCGCGCCACCCAGTCGGTGTTGGCACCGCGCTTCTCCACCCAAAGCAGGGCGTGCTCGCCGGCACCGTCGGCGTCGTAGCCGAGCAGTTCCTCGACCTGGAAATCCTCGGGCGTGGCGCGCAGCCGGGCGGTCAGCGGCACCGGGCCGTAGGCGGTGGGCAATTCGGAAACGGACATGGCACTCCGCCGGCCGCGCCGGCATGCAGGAAAGCGTTACATCAGGAACAGCGTGGCCAGCCCGAGGAAGATGAAAAAGCCGCCGCTGTCGGTCATGAAGGTGAGGAACACGCTGGCGCCCAGCGCCGGATCGCGCCCCAGGCGGATCAGCGCCATCGGGATGCCCACACCCATGAAGGCCGCCAGCAGCAGATTCAGCGTCATCGCCGCGGTCATCACCAGGCCGAGCATCGGACTTTCATACAGCAGAGCCGCCACGGTGCCGATCACCCCGCCCCAGATCAGTCCGTTGAAAAGCGCCACCCCCAGCTCCTTCTGCCACAGCCGGCGGATCGCGTTGGGGTTGACCTGATCCAGTGCCGAGGCGCGCACGATCATCGTGATGGTCTGGTTGCCCGAGTTGCCGCCGATACCGGCGACGATCGGCATAAGGGTGGCCAGCGCCACCAGCTTCTCGATCGAATTCTCGAACAGGCCGATCACGCGGGACGCCAGGAACGCGGTCACCAGGTTGATCGCCAGCCAGCTCCATCGGTTGCGCACCGAGGCCCAGATCGAGGCGAAGATGTCTTCTTCCTCGCGCAGGCCGCCGCGGCTGAGCGACTCGCTCTCGCCCTCCTCGCGGATCACGTCGACCATCGCGTCGATGGTGATGCGGCCGATCAGGTGGTTGCCCTCGTCGACCACCGGCGCGGTGACCAGGTCGTAGCGCTCGAATGCCTGGGCCACCTCGTAGGCGTCATCCCCCGGGTGGAACGTGTTGACGTCCGGCGCCATCAGCTCGCCCACCATCCGGTCGGGCGGATTGACCAGCAGCCAGTGCAGCGGCAGCACGCCGGTCAGCACGTTGTCGTGGTTGACCACGAACAGCTTGTCGGTCTGCGGGGGAAGCTCTTCGAAACGACGCAGGTAGCGCAGGACGGTCTCCAGGCTGACGTCCTCGCGGATCGTCACCATCTCGAAGTCCATCAGCGCGCCGATCTGGTCGTCCTCGTAGGACAGCGCCGACTGCAGCTGCTCGCGCTGCTGCGCATCGAGGCTGGCCATCAGCTCCGGCAGCACCTCGGTCGGCAGGTCCTCGACCAGGTCGGCCAGCTCGTCGGCGTCCAGCGGCTCGACTGCCGCCATGATCTCGCCCTGGTCCATGTCCGCGATCAGCGATTCGCGGACCGCGTCGGACACCTCCAGCAGGATCTCGCCGTCACGATCGGAACGCACCCGCTCCCAGACCGTCAGGCGCTCGTCCAGCGGCAGCGATTCCAGAATGAAAGCGATGTCGGCCGGGTGCAGCGGCTCGAGCTGCTGCTGCAGCACCTCGCCGCTGTCCTTCAGGGCTTCGGCGATCGGTGCGCGGGCCACCGGATCGACGTCGGCATCGCGCAGCGCATCGAGTTCATCGCGCATCCGTTGCTGCTGCCGCAACAGGTCGACGATGGTGTCCAGCTGCTCCTGCAGCCGCTGGCCGGCGCCGCGGGCCTCGGTCTCGCTCACGCGCGTTCCAGCAACACGCAGGCCTGTGCGGCTATGCCTTCGCCACGACCGGTGAATCCGAGCTTCTCGGTGGTGGTCGCCTTGATGCTGATGCGGTCGATGCCGCAGCCCAGGTCAGCGGCAAGGTTGTCCCGCATCACCGACGCATGCGGCCCGACCTTGGGTGCTTCGGCAATCACCGTGACGTCGGCGTTGCCGAGCCGGTAACCCTGCTCTTCCATCAGTCGTGCGGCATGGCGCAGGAACTGCCGGCTGTCGGCGTTACGCCACTGCGGGTCCGAAGGCGGAAAGTGCTTGCCGATGTCGCCCATCGCCAGCGCGCCGAAGATCGCATCGCACAGGGCGTGGATCACCACATCGCCGTCCGAGTGCGCGACCAGGCCGCGGCCGTGCGGCACACGCACACCGCCAAGGATGACGAAATCGCCCTCGCCGAATACGTGCACGTCGAAACCTTGTCCAATCCTCACCGCGTCACTCCTCATCCGCCGGCGCCGTGCGCCCGAGCAGGAACTCGGCCAGCGCGAAGTCCGCCGCGGTGGTCACCTTGATATTGTCTTCCGCGCCTTCCACCAGCAGCGGCGCGTGACCCGCCAGTTCCATGGCCATCGCCTCGTCGCTGACGGTAACGCCTCGACGTGACGCTTCACGCAACGCCTCCGAGAGTGCGCCGCGGCGGAACATCTGTGGCGTGAAGGCCCGCCAGCGCCGGTCTCGCGGCTCGGTGAGCGCGCTGCGGCCGACTTCGTCCGCCCGCTTGAGCGTATCGCGCAGCGGTGCGCCAAGCAGCCCGCCCTCGCCCGCGCCAGCGAGCTCGATCAATCGGGATATGTCGTCCAGCCGGACGCAGGGCCGGGCAGCATCATGCACCAGCACGTGCTCGGCCTCACCGACCCCGGGCGACAGAGCCCGCAGCCCGGCCAGCACGGAGTCGCAGCGTTCGGCACCGCCGGCGGTCGTCTGCACCGGCTTTCCGCGCAGGCTGGACAATCCGGGCCAGAGCTCGTCGCCCGGTGAAAGCACCACCATCAGGCCGGCGATACCCGGATGCCGCGCCAGCCGGTCCAGCGTGTGCTCGATCAGCAGCCGGCCGGCGATCGGCAGGTACTGCTTCGGGCGGTCACCACCGACGCGTAGGCCGCGCCCCGCCGCCGGGACCACGCACCACAACCCGGGCGTGCTCATGGGGTCCCGCTGCCGGCTGGAGCCGCTGTCGAGGACGCAGCGGACGCCGGACCTTCCACCACCTGGTAGAAGGTCTCGCCGGGCTTGACCAGGCCGAGTTCGGCGCGGGCGCGGGCCTCGACGGCCTGCTCGCCGCTCTTCAGATCGGTCACATCAGCAGCCAGTGCCTGGTTGCGCTGCTGCAGGCGCTGGTTTTCATCGGTCTGCTTCTTCACTGCCGCACGCAGGGTATCCACCTCACGCATGCCGCCCGCGTCGCTCCACAGCTTGAACTGCAGAGCGACGAGCAGTGCGATCAGGATCAGCGCGACCCAGCGCAGCATGGCGAAGGATTCCGGCTCAGCCAGGCAGGCGGCCGAGGCTCGGGAAAGCGTCGCGGCTGGCGTAACGTGCCGCCGAGCCCAACGCCTCCTCGATGCGCAGCAGCTGGTTGTACTTTGCCACGCGATCGGTGCGGCACAGCGAGCCGGTCTTGATCTGGGTTGCCGTGGTCGCCACCGCGATGTCGGCGATGGTGGTGTCCTCGGTCTCGCCCGAGCGGTGCGAGATGATCGCTGCATACTTGGCGGCATCGGCCATGGCGATCGCCTCGAGCGTCTCGGACAGCGTGCCGATCTGGTTCACCTTGATCAGGATCGCGTTGGCGATGCCCTTGTCGATGCCTTCCTTGAAGATCGCCGGGTTGGTGACGAACAGGTCGTCGCCGACCACCTGGACGTTCTTGCCGATCGCGTCGGTGAGCAGCTTCCAGCCCGCCCAGTCGCCCTCGGCCATGCCGTCCTCGATGGTGACGATCGGGTATTGCTTTGCCCAGCTTGCCAGCACGTCGACCCACTGCTCGGGGGTGTAAATCTTGCCCTCGCCTTCCAGGTCGTACTTGCCGTCCTTGAAGAACTCCGAACTGGCCGCATCCAGGCCCAGCAGAATCTCGCTGCCGACCTTGTAGCCGGCCTTGTTCACCGCTTCGAGGATGGTGTCCAGCGCCTCGATGTTGGAGCGCAGGTTGGGCGCGAAGCCACCCTCGTCGCCCACCGCGGTGTTCAGGCCCTTGCCCTTCAGCACACTCTTCAGCGCGTGGAAGATCTCCGCGCCGGCGCGCAGCGCCTCGGCGAAGCTGGACACGCCCACCGGCAGCACCATGAATTCCTGCACATCGACGTTGTTGTCGGCATGCGCGCCACCGTTGATGATGTTCATCATCGGCACCGGCAGCGCACCCGGCTCGCCGGTGGTGCCGTTGATGCCGGCCAGGTACTGCCACAGCGCCTGCTTGCGCTGGGCCGCGACGGCATGCGCCGCCGCCATGGAGACGCCGAGCAGCGCGTTGGCGCCCAGCTTGCCCTTGTTCGGCGTGCCATCGAGGTTGACCAGCTTGGCGTCGAGGCCGCCCTGGTTGGCCGCGTCGAAGCCCTTCAGCGCACTGGCGATGGCGCCGTTGACGTGGCCGACCGCGGTCTGCACGCCCTTGCCCAGGTAGCGCGCCTTGTCGCCGTCGCGCAGCTCCACCGCCTCACGCGTGCCGGTCGAGGCACCGCTCGGCACCGCCGCCCGACCGAAACCGCCACCGGCCAGGGTCACCTCCGCTTCCAACGTGGGATTGCCGCGGGAGTCGAGGATTTCGCGGGCGTGGATGCGGGTGATCTCGGTGCTCATGGTGGGGTCTACCTGTACAGGGTTAGGAACGGGACATGCCAAGGATAATCAGCCCGGCGGTGGACAGCACCGTGAAGACGGCGATACCCAGGCCGAGCGAGGCAAACAGTTTGCGGCGGCCGGTCTGGAACAGGCCGCCAACGCCGAGACCGACGGCGATCAGCGATACCAGCCCCATCAGGATCACCGCCAGGCCGACCAGGATCGAAGCCGGGTCGTGGGCCCCGGTCGGGACACCGCTGGCGCGCAGCACGCCCGCCACGGCGAAGGTGAGGAACATGCCGACGAAGCCGATCAGGGCGATCACGAACGAAGCGATGCCCAGCCCGGAATGACGCGGCGCCGGGGCGGGAGTAGGCGGAACCGCGAAGCGCGGCGGCGGGATCGGAGCCGGTCCCTGCAGTTCCGCCATGCTCAGGCCTGCTCGAGGAAGCCGTGCCGCTTGGTCACGGCATCGAGTTCGAGCAGGGTTTCCAGCAGGGCCTCCATCTTGCCCAGCGGCCAGGCGTTCGGACCGTCGGAGAGCGCCTTGTCCGGATCGGGATGGGTCTCGGCGAACAGGCCGTCGATGCCGACCGCCACCGCCGCCCGCGCCAGCACCGGCACGAATTCGCGCTGGCCACCGGAGCTGGTGCCCTGCCCGCCCGGCAGCTGCACCGAGTGGGTGGCGTCGAACACCACCGGGCAGCCGGTATCGCGCATCACGCTGAGCGAGCGCATGTCCGACACCAGGTTGTTGTAGCCGAAGCTCACGCCGCGCTCGCAGACCATGATGTCGTCGTTGCCGACCGCCTTGGCCTTGGCCACCACGTTCTTCATGTCCCACGGCGCGAGGAACTGGCCCTTCTTGATGTTCACCGGCTTGCCGGCGCGGGCCACGTTCTGGATGAAATCGGTCTGCCGGCACAGGAACGCCGGGGTCTGCAGCACGTCGACGACCGCGGCCACCTCGTTCATCGGGGTGTACTCGTGCACGTCGGTGAGCACCGGCACGCCGATCTGCCGCCTGACCTCGCCGAGGATGCGCAGCCCCTCCTCCATGCCCGGACCGCGGAAGCTCTGGCCCGAGGAACGGTTGGCCTTGTCGAAGCTCGACTTGAAGATGAAGTTCATGCCGAGCCGGCCGGTGATCTCCTTCAGCCGGCCGGCCACGTCCAACTGCAGCTGCTCGGACTCGACCACGCAGGGGCCGGCGATCAGGAACAGCCGCTGGTCCAGGCCGACGTCGAAACCACAGAGCTTCATGCCACCGACTCCTTCACCGCGGCGAGACGCTCGGCGCTCCCCACCGCTTTGTGCTCACGCGCTGCGCGCACGAAGCCGATGAACAGCGGATGGCCGTCGCGCGGGGTCGAGGTGAATTCCGGGTGCGCCTGGCAACCGAGGAACCACGGATGCTTCTGCTGCGGCAGCTCGACGATCTCCACCAGCAGGTCGTCCATCGACTTGCCGGAGATCACCAGCCCCAGGTCCTCGAAGGACTGGCGATAGCGGTTGTTGAACTCGTAGCGGTGACGGTGACGCTCGCGCACCACGTCCTGGCCGTACAGCTCGCGCGCCAGCGTGCCGGTCTTGAGCCGGCATTCCTGCGCGCCCAGGCGCATGGTGCCGCCCAGGTCCGAGCGCTCGCTGCGCTGCTCCACTTCGCCGGCCGCGGTGGTCCACTCGGTGATCAGCGCGATCACCGGGTTGGCCGTGTGGCGGTCATTCTCGCTGGAGTCGGCATCGGCCAGGCCGGCCACGTGGCGGGCGAAATCCACCACTGCCGCGTGCATGCCGTAGCAGATGCCGAAGTACGGCACGCGGTGCTCACGGGCGTACTTCGCCGCCAGCACCTTGCCCTCGAAGCCGCGCTTGCCGAAGCCGCCCGGCACGAGGATGGCGTCGGCGTGGCCGAGCACCTTGGCGGCCCCCTCGGCCTCGATCTGCTCGGAGTCGATCCACTCCAGGTTGACCCGGGTCTGCTGCTTGATGCCGCCGTGGCGCAGCGCCTCGCCCAGCGACTTGTAGGCGTCCTTGTGCTCGACGTACTTGCCGCAGATCGCGACGGTGACCTCGTCCTTCGGATGCAGCACCGCGTCAACGGTGCGCTGCCAGCCGCTGAGGTCGGCCGGCTTGGCGTCCAGGCCAAGCTTCCTCACCACAATGTCGTCCAGGCCCTGGCTGTGCAGCCACAGCGGGGTCTTGTAGATCACGTCCACATCCACCGCGCTGATCACCGCGTTCTCGGGCACGTTGGTGAACAGCGCGATCTTGCGCCGCTCGCCGTCGGGCAGCGCCTCTTCGCAGCGGCACAGCAGGATGTCCGGCTGGATACCGATCGAGCGCAGCTCCTTGACCGAATGCTGGGTCGGCTTGGTCTTGATCTCGCCGGCCGCGCGGATGTACGGCACCAGGGTCAGGTGCATGAACAGGCACTTCTCCGGCCCGTGCTCGATGCGCAGCTGGCGGATCGCCTCCAGGAACGGCAGCGACTCGATGTCACCGACCGTGCCGCCGATCTCCACCAGCGCCACGTCGAAGCCGCGGGTGGCCTCGTGGATGCAGTGCTTGATCTCGTCGGTGATGTGGGGAATCACCTGCACGGTGGCGCCCAGGTAGTCGCCGCGGCGCTCCTTGCGGATCACCGACTCGTAGATCTTGCCGGTGGTGATCGAGTTCTTGCCGGTCAGGCGGGTGTGGACGAAGCGCTCGTAGTGGCCCAGGTCCAGGTCGGTCTCGGCACCGTCGTCGGTGACGTAGACCTCGCCGTGCTGGAAGGGGCTCATCGTGCCTGGATCCACATTGATGTAGGGATCCAGCTTCATCATGGTGACCGAGAGGCCACGCGCTTCCAGGATGGAAGCCAGCGACGCCGCGGCGATGCCCTTGCCGAGCGAGGACACCACACCGCCGGTGACGAAAATCAGGGGGGTCATGGGATGCAGCCGTGCTGGAAATCGGCATTTTACGGGAAGAACGTGTCCGCTGCGAGAGCCGGATGGCCGCAAACTGACCGCCGCGTTCAACTTGCCGGGCCGGCCTGCCCCGCCACTCGGCCCGGTTCCCATGCCCCAGGTGCGACGAAGCCGGCCCCCGGGCCGGCTTCGTCGTGGCGCCCCGGACGCAACCGGGGGCTTGCCGCGGGGGAAGGCGGATTACTCCGTCGGCACCTGCGGGAAGCTCGGGTGCATCATGTTGGCGTTCATGTTGTGCAGCACCCACAGAGACCCGACCACCACGATGGCCAGGATCAGCATGGTGAAAAGCATGATCGTCAGGTTGCCCCGCTTGCCGGGCGAGGTACCCATGTGCAGGAAGAACACCAGCTGCACCAGCAGCTGGGCCACCGCGAACAGCACGATGCCCGGCATCATCAGGTGGTGCGGCACGACGCCACTCATCACCGTGCCGAACGAGGCCAGCGTGAGCAGGATCGACAGGCCAAAGCCGACCACGTACGACTTCAGGCTGCCGTGGGCGTCGTCGTGGCCCTGGCCGTGGGAGATATGACTGGAAGCGGCCATCAGATCGCCCCCCGCAGATAGACGAAGGTGAACACGCAGATCCACACGATATCGAGGAAGTGCCAGAACAGGCTGAGGCAGGACAGGCGACGACGGGTGTCATCGTTGAGCCCGCGGCGACGGACCTGGTCCATCATCACCAGCAGCCACAGCAGGCCGGCGGTCACATGCAGGCCGTGGGTACCCACCAGGGTGAAGTAGCCGGACAGGAACGCGCTGCGGTCCGGGCCGGCGCCCTCATGGATGAGATGCGCGAACTCATGCACTTCCATGCCGATGAAGCCGGCGCCCAGCAGGAACGTGGCCACCAGCCACGCCATCACCCGCTGGCGGCGACCGGCATGCATGTTCAGCATCGCCAGGCCGAACGTGAAGCTGGACACCAGCAGCAGGGCCGTTTCGCCCAGCACGTACGGCAGCTCGAACAGCTCCTTGCCGGTCGGACCGCCCGCGGTGGCGTTGGCCAGCACCGCGAAGGTCGCGAACAGCGCCGAGAAGATCAGGCAGTCGCTCATCAGGTAGATCCAGAACCCCAGCAGGGTCTTGGATCCGTCGTCGTGCCCGTGGTCGTGGCCATGGGCGGCCGGGACGTGCATCCCGTCCGCCGTGATGCTCATTGCAGCCTGCGACATGGATTACGCCGCCTTCTGCTCGTCGTCGGCCGGCACCGCCACCTTGACCAGGCCGACCTTCTGCAGCGGGGCCAGACGCGCCCGCTCGATGCGCTCGACCTCGGCCGCCGGCACCCAGTAGTCGATGTCGCGGTCGTAGACGCGGACCAGGAAGCTGCCGACCATGCCGGCCAGGCCCAGTGCGGCAATCCACCAGATGTGCCAGACCAGGGCGAAGCCGAGGACCACGCCGAACAGGCCCATGAACACGCCGACGCCGGTATTGCGGGGCATATGGATGTCTTCGTAACGATTCGGGCGCATATAGGCCACTCCGTCTTGTTTGTCGGTCCAGAACTGATCGAGCTCCCGCACTTGCGGCAGCACGGCGAAGTTGTAGAAAGGCGCGGGCGAGCTGGTGGACCACTCGAGGGTCCGGCCGCCCCAGGGGTCGCCACTGGGGTCACGCAGCGTCACGCGGTCGCGCACGCTCACGTACAGCTGAAGCACGGTGAAGAAGATGCCGAACAGGATGATCACCGCGCCGATCAGGGCGACGATCAGGTAGGGCTGCCAGTCCGGGTTGGCGTAGTGGTTCATGCGCCGGGTCATGCCCTTCAGGCCGAGGATGTACAGCGGCATGAAGGCCACGTAGAACCCGACCAGCCAGCACCAGAACGATGCCTTGCCCCAACGCTCGGCGAGCTTGAAGCCGAACGCCTTGGGGAACCAGTAGTTCATCGCCGCCAGGCAGCCGAACACCACGCCGCCGATGATCGTGTTGTGGAAGTGGGCGATCAGGAACAGGCTGTTGTGCAGCACGAAGTCCGCGCCCGGCACCGCCATCAGCACGCCGGTGACGCCGCCGATCACGAAGGTGACCATGAAGCCGATCGTCCACAGCACCGGCACGGTGAAGCGCACGCGGCCGCGGTACATGGTGAACAGCCAGTTGAACAGCTTCACTCCGGTGGGCACCGAAATGATCATCGTCATGATGCCGAAGAAGGCATTGACGCTGGCGCCCGAGCCCATGGTGAAGAAGTGGTGCAGCCACACCAGGAACGACAGCACGCCGATCGCCGCGGTGGCGTACACCATCGACTTGTAGCCGAACAGCGGCTTGCCGGAGAACGTGGCGATGATCTCCGAGTACGCACCGAAGCACGGCAGGATCAGGATGTAGACCTCCGGGTGGCCCCAGATCCAGATCAGGTTCACGTACATCATGGCGTTGCCGCCGGCGTCGTTCGTGAAGAAGTGCATGCCGAGGTAGCGGTCGGCACCGAGCAGCGCCAGCGCCACGGTCAGCACAGGGAATGCGGCCACGATCAGGATGTTGGTGACCAGCGCGGTCCAGGTGAACACCGGCATCTTCATCAGGGTCATGCCCGGCGCGCGCATCTTGAGGATGGTCACGATGAAGTTGATGCCGGACAGCGTGGTACCGAGACCTGACAGCTGCAGCGACCAGATGTAGTAGTCCACGCCCACGGTCGGGCTGTACTTGAGCTCCGACAGCGGCGGATAGGCCAGCCATCCGGTCGCGGCGAAGTCGCCGATGAACAGCGAGGCCATGATCAGCACCACGCCGCCGGCGGTCAGCCAGAAGCTGAGTGAGTTGAGGAACGGATAGGCAACGTCGCGCGCACCGATCTGCAGCGGCACCACCAGGTTCATCAGGCCGGTGATGAACGGCATCGCCATGAAGAAGATCATGATGTCGCCGTGCGCGGTGAACACCTGATCGAAGTGATGCGGCGGCAGGTAGCCCGCGGCATCCGCCGAGGCCATCGCCTGCTGGGTGCGCATCATGATCGCGTCGGCGAAGCCGCGCAGCAGCATCACCAGCGCCATGATGATGTACATGACGCCGATCTTCTTGTGGTCGACCGTGGTGAACCACTCCGACCACAGGTAGGCCCACTTGCGCTGGTAGGTGACAAAGCCCAGCAGGGCCGCGCCACCCAGCATCACCATGAGCAGGGTGCCCATGATGATGGGCTGGTCGAACGGGATCGCCGAGAGAGTGAGTTTTCCGAACATGCCTTACTCCGCAGCCTTGGCGTGCGTGTGATTCGAGGGAAGCGCCGCGACCTGGGCCTGCTTGCCGGCACACTGGCCGCCGACCGGCGTGTCGCCCATGTACTTGCCGATCACGCCGGCGAACAGACCAGGCGAGACCTGGCCGTAATAGGCCACCGGGTTCTTCTCGCTCGGCTTGGCCAGCGCCTCGTAGGTGCTGGTGTCGAGCGTCTTGGCCTGCGCCTTGACCTTGGCCACCCACGCATCGAAGCCCTGCTGGCTGGTGGCGATCGCCTGGAAGTGCATGTCCGAGAAGCCCGCGCCGCTGTAGTTGGACGACAGGCCGGCATAGGTGCCCGGCTCACGCGCGATCAGGTGCAGCTGGGTCTCCATCCCGGCCATGGCGTAGATCTGGCTGCCGAGCTGGGGAATGAAGAACGCGTTCATCACCGAATCGGAGGTGATGTGGAAATTCACCGGCACATCGGTCGGGAACGCGATCTGATTGACCGTGGCGATGCCCTGGTCGGGGTAGATGAACAGCCACTTCCAGTCCAGCGCCACCGCCTCGATGGTCACCGGCTTGGCCTTGGAAGCCAGCGGCTTGTAGGGATCGAGCGAGTGCGAGGTGTGCCAGGTGATGGCAGCGAGGATCGCGATGATCACCGCCGGCACCGACCACACCACCACTTCGATGGCGGTCGAGTGCGACCAGTTCGGCGCGTAGCGCGCCTTCTTGTTGCCGGCGCGATAGCGCCAGGCGAACACCAGGGTCATCACGATGACCGGCACCGCGACGATCGCCATCAGGCCGAGCGCGATGAGGATCAACGACTTTTCCTGAGCGCCGATGTCGCCCTTGGGGTTGAGCACCTCGGTGCTGCAGCCGGCGAGGAACAAAAACGCACTCACGCCTGCGTAGCGCAGGCGGGGGATCACTGCTTTGAATTTCACGGGACGGGGGTGTCTTGCGTACTTCGGGTGCGCAAAGGTTAATGACCTCGACAGCCAAATCCGCCCCCCTGAGACACAATGTCGCGCCGCAGCAAGATCTTGCTGGCACGCCCGGTGCGTGGGAGCTCGCTGCTACCATGGCGCGCATGTCCAGACCCTCTTCCGACAAGCTGTCCGCCCTGCGCCAGGCGATGCGCGCCAACGGCATCGCCGCCTGCCTCGCTCCCACCGCCGACCCCCATCTTTCCGAGTATCTGCCCGGACATTGGGCTGCTCGCGAATGGCTGTCCGGCTTCACCGGTTCGGCCGGCGTATTGCTGGTCACCGGCGATCACGCCGGCCTGTGGACCGACTCGCGCTACTTCTCGCAGGCCGAACAGCAACTGGCCGGAAGCGCCATCACACTGATGAAGCAGAAGGTGGCCCATGCCCCGGAACACCTGACCTGGCTGCAGCAGCACCTGCATCGGGGCGACGTGGTCGCCGTGGCGGGCGACAGCCTCTCCGTGGCGGGCCAGCGGCAGATCGCGCGCCTGCTCGACGAGGCCGGCGTGGCCCTGCGCACCGATCTGGATCTCCCGGCCGCCATCTGGGCTGATCGCCCGGCCCTGCCCCGAGCCCAGGTGTTCGAGCATGCGCTGGCTTGGGCCCACACCCCGCGAAGCGACAAGCTCGGACGTGTGCGCACCGCGATGCGCAAACTGGGCGCCACGCATCACCTGGTGTCCAGCCTGGACGACATCGCCTGGCTGACCAACCTCCGCGGTAGCGACGTGGAGTGCAATCCGGTGTTTCTCGCCCACCTGTTGGTGGAGGTCGACGGCCACGCGACACTCTTCGTCGACCGCGGCAAGCTGAGCGACACCCTGGTGGCGGCGCTTGCCCACGACGACATCCGCATCGCCGACTACGCCACCGTGACCGGTGCGCTGGGCGAACTTCGTGCCGGGCACACGCTCCTGCTGGACCCGGCCAAGGTCGTTTGCGCCATCGCCAGCGCGGTGCCGGCGACAGCCAGCCGGATCGAGGCGGCCAATCCCTCGACGGCCATGAAGGCGCGCAAGAGCGAAGCCGAACTGGAACACATCCGCGACACCATGCGACGCGATGGCGCCGCGCTGGTCCGCGCCTTCCGTCGGCTCGAGGAGCGCCTCGCCGCCGGCATGACCCAGACCGAGCTGGACGTCGATGCATTGGTCCGCGAGGAGCGCGGCGCCCAGCCGAACTTCATCGGCGAGAGCTTCGCCACCATCGCCGGCTATCAGGCCAACGGCGCCCTGCCGCATTACCGTGCCACGCCGGAACACCACAGCACGCTGGCCCGCAAAGGCCTGCTGCTGGTGGACTCGGGCGGCCAGTATCTCGGAGGCACCACCGACATCACCCGGATGCTGGCACTGGGCGAGACCTCGGCCGAACAGCGCCGCGACGCCACACTGGTGATGAAGGGCATGATCGCGCTGTCCCGAGCCCGGTTTCCGAGGGGTGCCAGCGGTCCGCAACTCGACGCGCTCGCCCGTGCCCCCCTATGGGCTGCCGGCATGGACTACGGCCACGGCACCGGCCACGGCGTGGGCTACTTCCTCAACGTGCATGAGGGGCCGCAAGGCATCCGCCCGCCCGTCGCCGGCGGCGCGCTGGTCGCGCTCGAGCCGGGCATGATCACCTCGATCGAGCCCGGCCTGTACAAGCCCGCGCGCCACGGCATCCGCCACGAGAACCTGGCCGTGGTGGTCGAAGCCGAGCAGACCGAATTCGGCGACTTCCTTGCCTTCGAGACGCTCACCCTGTGCCCGTTCGACCGTCGCGCGCTGGAGCCGCACCTGCTCAACCCGGAGGAGCGCGCCTGGCTGGACGACTACCACGCCACGGTGCGCGCCGCGCTGGCCCCACTGCTGGACGACGCCGACCTGGCCTGGCTGGAACGCCACTGCGCGCCACTCTGACCCGTCGTCTCGACGGGCGAGACGACGACCGGCCACGCTGCGGTTTCCGCGACCGGCCGGCTTGACCCTGCCGGCGCGTCCGCCCATGCTCCCGCGCCTTACCTGATCCGAAACGACCCATGAGCAGTCGCTACAACGCCGCCGATATCGAAGTCCTCTCCGGCCTGGATCCGGTCAAGCGCCGCCCCGGCATGTACACCGACACCTCGCGTCCGAACCATCTGGCGCAGGAAGTCATCGACAACTCGGTGGACGAGGCCCTCGCCGGCCACGCCAGGAACATCGAGGTGGTGCTGCACGTCGACGGCTCGGTCGAGGTCACCGACGACGGCCGCGGCATGCCGGTGGACATCCACCCGGAAGAAGGCGTGCCGGGTGTCGAGCTGATCCTCACCCGCCTGCATGCGGGCGGCAAGTTCAGCGGCAAGAACTACAACTTCTCCGGCGGCCTGCACGGCGTCGGCGTCTCGGTGGTGAATGCGCTGTCGCAACGTGTGGAGGTGACCATCCGCCGAGACGGCAGCGAATACCGCATGGCATTCGAGCACGGTGACCGGGTCAGCGAGCTGGAGGTGATCGGCTCGGTGCCGAAGAAGAAGACCGGCACCACCGTGCACTTCTGGGCCGACCCGAAATACTTCGACTCGCCGAAGATCTCGGTCTCCAGGCTCAAGCACCTGCTGCGCGCCAAGGCCGTGCTGTGCGCCGGCCTCAACGTCACCCTGGTCGACGAGGCCAGCGGCGAGACCACCCAGTGGCACTACGAGGACGGCCTGAGCGACTACCTGCGCGGCGAGCTCGAAGGCGCCGAGGCGCTGCCGGCCGAGCTGTTCGTGCACCACGTGGCGCGCGACACCGAAGGCCTGGACGTGGCCCTGACCTGGGTGCCGGAAGGCGAGCTGGTGCAGGAAAGCTACGTCAACCTGATCCCCACCGCGCAGGGCGGCACCCACGTCAACGGCCTGCGCACCGGCCTGACCAACGCCATCCGCGAGTTCTGCGACATCCGCAACCTGCTGCCGCGCGGCGTCAAGCTGGCGCCGGAAGACGTGTGGGAGCGGCTGGCCTTCGTGCTCAGCGCCAAGCTGCTCGATCCGCAGTTCGCCGGCCAGACCAAGGAGCGCCTGTCTTCGCGTCAGGCCGCCGCGCTGGTGGAGAATGTGATCCACGATGCCTTCAGCCTGTGGCTGAACCAGCACGTCGACCTCGGCGAGAGGATCGCCCAGCTCGCCATCGAGCGCGCAAGCGCGCGCCTGAAGGCGGCCAAGCAGGTGGTGCGCAAGAAGATCGTGCAGGGCCCCGCCCTGCCCGGCAAGCTGGCCGACTGTACCTCCACCGATCTTTCGCGCACCGAGCTGTTCCTGGTCGAGGGCGATTCGGCCGGCGGCTCGGCCAAGCAGGCGCGCGACAAGGAATTCCAGGCGATCCTGCCGCTGCGCGGCAAGATCCTGAACACCTGGGAGGTCGAGTCGACCTCGGTGCTCGCTTCCGAAGAAGTGCACAACCTGGCCGTGGCGATCGGCTGCGATCCCGGCAAGGACGACCTCTCCGGCCTGCGCTACGGCAAGGTGGTGATCCTCGCCGACGCGGATTCCGACGGCCTGCATATCGCCACCTTGCTGTCGGCACTGTTCCTGAGGCACTTCCCCGCCCTGGTGCGCGAGGGCCACGTGTTCGTGGCGATGCCGCCGCTGTTCCGCGTCGACGTGGGCAAGCAGGTGTTCTACTGCCTCGACGAGGGCGAGAAGCAGGCGATGCTCGACCGCATCGAACGCGAGAAGATGAAGGGCGCGGTCAGCACCACCCGCTTCAAGGGCCTGGGCGAGATGAACCCGGCGCAGCTGCGCGAGTCGACCATCCACCCGGACACCCGCCGCCTGGTCCAGCTCACCGTCGAGGACGGCGACGCCACCGCCCAGGTGATGGACCTGCTGCTGGGCAAGAAGCGCGCGGGCGACCGCAAGTCCTGGCTGGAAGAGAAAGGCGATCTCGCCACGCTCGAGGTCTGATTCTCCGCCCCATCCTGGAACACCGGGCTGTCGCCATGACTCTGTTGCCACCGATCAACCTGCAGCGCTGGATCGACGAGCACCGCCACCTGCTCCGACCGCCGGTGGGCAACAAGTGTATCGTCGACGGTGACTTCATCGTGATGATCGTCGGCGGGCCGAATGCGCGCACCGACTACCACTACGACGAAGGCCCGGAATTCTTCTACCAGCTCGAGGGCGAGATGGTGCTGAAGGTGCAGGATGCCGACGGCGCGCGCGACATCCCGATCCGCGCCGGCGAGCTGTTCTACCTGCCCCCGCGCGTGCCGCACTCGCCGCAGCGGTTTGCCGATTCGGTGGGACTGGTGATCGAACGCAAACGCGTCGCCGGCGAGCGCGACGGTCTGATGTGGTTCTGCCCCAACTGCAATCACAAGCTGTTCGAGGAGCACTTCGTCCTCGAGAGCATCGAACGCGACCTGCCGCCGGTGTTCGACCGCTTCTACCGGTCGCTCGAAGCGCGCACCTGCTCGCGCTGCGGCACGGTACACCCGGCACCCACCACCGAAGCGGACTGAGCGCTCAGTCCGACGCCACCCGCTGCCACCATCGCCGGGCCATCCGCCGCAGCGAGACATCGGTGCCGGGATCGTCCAGCAGGTCGGCGATGGGCCGCCAGGCCAGCGCCAGCGATTCCGCGCTCACCACGAAGTCCTCGCTGCCGGTGGCACGGACGACGTAGCGCACGTCGTAGTGCCAGTGTCCCGGCTCCTCGCCCCGCGTCGGGATCCAGTGCCGGTCGAGGTCGAAGATCGCCGGCTCTACCACTAGGTCGCCCAGCCCCGACTCCTCTCTGGCCTCTCGCAGTGCAACACGTGCGAGGTCGCGATCGCCATCGGCGTGCCCGCCCAACTGCAGCCAGCGACCGAGCTTGCGGTGATGGGTCAGCAGCACGCGTCCACCGTCGCCACTGACCAGCCACGCCGAGCCGGTGAAGTGTCCCGGGGCATGTTCGCGCCGGAACACCTCCGGCGACGAGTCGAGGAAAGCGAGGAACGTGGCGGGCGACGTGGCCTCGTCCGGCGAGTGCTGGAATCGCTGCAATGCAGCGCGAAAAGAGGCGATCGAGGTGTCCAGAAAGCAGCTCCATCCGGGGATTGCGGGCCGGTGATTGTATGGCCCGTCCATGGGTCCGTCGGCGCTTGTGGCCCCCATCGGGGTCGGCTAAGGTTGCCCGTCACCTCTGACTACCGAGGCACCAGCCCTCGCTCTGGCGCCATGGGGATGGCGTTTGTTTCCACGGGGAATCACTACATGCTTTTCCAGCGCGTCAAACCGCTCGACCAGATCCTTGCCACCGCCGAGAAGAAGAGCCTGACACGGCAGCTCGGCGCACTCCAGCTCACCCTGATGGGCGTCGGCGCCATCATCGGAACCGGTATTTTCGTGCTCACCGCCGAAGCGGGCCAGAAGGCCGGCCCGGGCATGATGGTCGCGTTCGTGATCGCCGCCGTGGTCTGCGCGCTGGCCGCCCTGGCCTATGCGGAACTGGCCTCGATGATCCCGGTCGCCGGCTCCGCCTACACCTACACCTACGGCGTCATGGGCGAACCGATCGCCTGGATCGTCGGCTGGGCCCTGGTGCTGGAGTACGCGATCGCGGCGGGCACCGTGGCGGTCGGCTGGTCCGGCTACATGAACGGCCTGCTGATGCATACCGACCTGTTCGGACTGGTGCAGCCGGGCGCGCTCGCACTGCCCGAGGCGCTGCGCGTGGGTCCGTACGAGGGCGGCGCCTTCAACCTGCTGGCCTTCGGCATCTCGCTGGTCATCGCGCTGCTGCTGCTCGTGGGCACCTCCAAGTCGGCCAAGGTCAACGCCATCCTGGTCGCGATCAAGATCGTCGCGCTCACCGCCTTCATCGTGATCGCCGTCCCCGCCGCCAAGAGCCCGAACTTCCATCCGTTCACGCCGAACGGCTGGGGATCGCCGCTGGGAGGCATCGGCGTGCTCGGCGCGGCGGCGTCGATCTTCTTCGCCTACGTCGGTTTCGATGCCGTCTCGACCGCCGCCGAGGAAACCAAGAACCCGAACCGCAACATCCCGATCGGCCTGATCGGCTCGCTGGCGATCTGTACCGTCTTCTACCTGCTGGTCGGCTACGGCGCGGTGGGTTCGGTCGGCTCGCAGCCGATGCTCGGTGCGGACGGCCAGGCGCTGCAGCCGGGCACGCTGGCGATGGCCGCGGCCTGCGAGGGCTCGAACGCGCTGGTCTGCAGCAAGGAGCCGCTGGCTCACGTGCTGCGCATGCTGGGCTTCCCCGCCATCGGCAACCTGGTGGGCCTCGCTGCCGTGCTGGCGCTGCCCTCGGTCATCCTCGTGATGATCTTCGGCCAGACCCGCATCTTCTTCACCATGTCGCGCGACGGCCTGCTGCCGGGGAGCCTGTCCAAGCTCCACCCCCGGTTCAATACCCCGCACGTGCTGACCATGATCACCGGCGTGGCCGTCTCGCTGTTCGCCGCGCTGTTCCCGGTCGGCAAGCTGGCGGCGATCACCAACTCCGGCACGCTGTTCGCCTTCATCATGGTGTCGATCGGCGTGATGGTGCTGCGCGTCCGCGATCCGCTGCGCCCGCGTCCGTTCCGCACTCCGATGGTCTGGGTGATCTGCCCGCTCGCGGTGGCCGGCTGCCTGATGCTGTTCCTCAACCTGGGCGTGTGGACGCTGGAGCTTTTCTTCGGCTGGGCCGTGATCGGCATAGCGGTGTACCTCCTCTACGGCCGCAAGCGAAGCCATCTCGCCAATGGCACCGAGGCCGCCGACTGAGGCCGCCCCACGCGCCGGTCATTGAACAAAGCCAGGACGGCACGGTGAAAGCCGTGCCGTCGCCTTTTACGGAAGACCCATGCTCAAGCAACTGCTCGCCCGCAAGACCGACTTCAGCGACATCACCGACGACAGCCACGGTCCCGGCCTGCGCCGCACGCTCGGTCCGTGGGGCATCACCGCGCTGGGCATCGGCGCGGTCATCGGTACCGGCATCTTCGTGGTCACCGGCACGGCGGCGGCCGAGCACGCCGGGCCGGCGGTACTCATCTCCTTCATCCTCGCGGCGATCTGCAGCGGCTTCAGCGCACTGTGCTACGCCGAGTTCGCCACCCTGATCCCGGTCTCCGGAAGCTCCTACTCCTACGCCTACGCAACCCTGGGCGAGCTGGTCGCCTGGTTCATCGGCTGGAACATGGTGCTGGAGTACGGCATCTCGGCTTCGGCCGTGGCGGCCAGCTGGACCGGCTACTTCACCAGCCTGCTCGATCACATCGGCATCCAACTGCCCGCCGCACTCACCGAGGCGCCGCTGGCCTATACCGGCGGTCACCTGGTCGCGACCGGACACCTGTTCAATCTGCCAGCGGTGGCCATCGTGCTTGCGCTGACCTGGCTGTGCTACGTGGGCATCAAGGAATCCTCGGGACTGAACACCCTGATGGTGCTGCTCAAGGTCGGCCTGATCGTGATGATCATCATCGCCGGCGCCCGCTACGTGAACACCGACAACTGGCACCCGTTCATCCCCGAGCAGAAGGGCGACGGCGAGTTCGGCTGGTCGGGCATCTTCCGCGGCGCGGCCATGGTTTTCTTCGCGTACATCGGCTTCGAGGCCACCTCGACCGCCGCGCAGGAATGCAAGAATCCGCAACGCGACCTGCCGTTCGGGATCATCCTCTCGCTGGTGCTGTGCACGGTGCTCTATCTGGGCATGGCCGCGGTAATGACCGGACTGGTGCCCTACACGCTGCTCAATACGGTCGACCCGGTGGTCACGGCACTGCGCGGCCACGCGGAACTGGGCTGGCTGCGTACCTGGGTCGAGGTCGGCGCGCTGATCGGCCTGTCCTCGGTGATCCTGGTGATGATCATCGCCCAGCCGCGCATCTTCATGATCATGGCCCGCGACGGCCTGCTGCCGAAGGTGTTCGCCAAGGTGCATCCGAAGCATCGCACGCCGCACATCAACACGCTGATCACCGGCTTCGGCATCGCGGCGCTGGCCGCCATCTTTCCGCTGGACCTGCTGGCCGACCTGACTTCGATGGGTACGCTGATCGCCTTCACTGCGGTCTGCGCCGGCGTTCTCATCCTGCGTTACACCGCCCCGGAAATGCCGCGCACATTCCGCGTGCCCTTCGCCCCGGCCATCTGCATCGCCGGCGTGCTCAGCTGCCTCGGTCTGCTGTCGACCATGAACTGGTTCAACTGGGCGCTGATGGGGGTGTGGACCCTGATCGGGCTGCTGATCTACTTCGGCTATGGACTGCGGCACAGCCGACTCCATCAAGCCTGATTGCCTCGAAAAGCGCCCAATTCGCGGCAAAAGTTCTGATTTGCCTCCAAATCCGCCAAACTTTCCGCCCATTGGCGTTTTTGATGTCACGGGCACGTGAGATCGAGAAAATGCACGCAACAAATTGATTGAAAAGACTTATTTAGCGAAAACTGCATCTCGCGCGCGGTTCGCACTCCCCAGGACACCGGAGTATCATCCGGGGTCCGCGGGTTGATCACTTGGCAGTGGGCCCCGGATCGCCACCCGGCGCGTCAGCCAGGGTCAGCTCCTCAAGCTGGCGCGCCGGGCGGCACTTTCAGAGGCAACCTGCTGCGCGATGCGCGCTTGCTCGATACATGAAAAAGGCCGGCGATTTCGCCGGCCTTCTTTTTTGCCCTGACGGCAGCTGGTCCCCGTTTACGCCTTGGCGGCGTGCGACACGCACCAGCCCTTCGCGCTGACTGCCTTGCCCGGGAACAGCTGGCAGGGACCGAAGCCGGTCGGGCCACCGCTGTAGAACTGGCAGTTCGCGCAGTTGGCGCCCGCCTTGTGCTTCGGATCCTTGGTCGTGCTGGCATCCTCGACGTAACCGAGCGCCTTGGCGGTCGGATCCGACTCCGACACATGGGGAAGGTCGGCGGCACGCGCAACGCGCGGCAGCGTCCCGATCACGGCAGCGGCGGCGGCCGTGCCGGCGGCGATCTTGAGGAACCGGCGACGCGACTCGATGCTCTCTTCTTTGGACATTGGTAAACCTCCGTCGTGGATGTAATGCTGCCGTGGCAGCGATCAACGTGTTGATGCTACGCCGTTCCCCTCAATCTGTCCTGACTTGCGAGAATGGCTCTTATTTGCCGGTGGCCGGGCCCACCCGCATGGTATCCTGAGCGCCTGTTTGGACGTCCAAATCATCATGTCGCAGACCTTTCCCCCGGGAGTTTCCTCCGAAGCGTTCTTCGCTTGTGCCGACGCCATCGCCGGGGCAGCGAAAGATCTCGCCGCCCTGGGCTGGACGCCCGCCACCAGCAGCAATTTCTCGATGCGGGTGGACGATTCGCACGCTGCCATCACGATCTCCGGACGAGACAAAGGCCGATTGGATCGCGATGACATCATGCTGATCGATCTCGACGGCCAGGCCGTCGGGACCGATGCGCGCCCCAGCGCCGAAACCGCCCTGCATACGCAGGTCTATCGCCGCTGGTCGGACATGCGGGTGGTACTACACACCCATTCGCGCACCCAGAGTGTGGCTTCGCGTCTATTTGCCGCACAGGGCTCGATCCGACTGGAGGGCTGGGAGCTCCAGAAGGCGATCACCGGCTTCCATACCCACGAGAGCATGCTGCAGATCCCGGTGTTTCCGAACACCCAGCACATGCCGGAACTGGTCGCACGCGTGGAGGCCTGGCTGGACGCCGGCAAACCGCTGCACGCATACCTGATCGACGGCCACGGCATCTACACCTGGGGGCGCGACATGGCCGAAACGCGTCGCCACCTCGAGGCCCTGGAATTTCTTCTGGCCTGCGAGCTCGACCTTAGGAGGCTTTCCGCATGAGTCGCCTGCGCATCTACGACGACCAGATCCCGGGCACCCCGCTCGCGGAATTCCACGACCACGCCGCCATAGAACACGAACTGCGCCAGGCCGGCGTACGCTTCGAGCGGTGGGAAGCCAATGAACCCGTCCGGCCCGGCGCCAGCCAGGAGCAGGTTATCGCCGCCTATCGCGGCGACATCGACCGGCTGATGGAGGACGAGGGCTATCAGGCCGTGGATGTCATCAGCCTGAAGCCGGACCATCCGGATCGTGCCACCCTGCGGCAGAAGTTCCTCGACGAGCACACCCACAGCGAGGACGAGGTGCGCTTCTTCGTGGCGGGCGCCGGCCAGTTCACCCTGCACATCGCGGGCAAGGTCTATGAGGTCCTGTGCGAACAGGGCGACCTGATCGGCGTGCCCGACGGTACCCGCCACTGGTTCGACATGAGCGAAGCGCCCTACTTCGTGGCGATCCGCCTGTTCACCAACAAGGACGGCTGGGTCGCCCATTTCACCGGGACCGACATCGCCAGCCAGTTCCCGCGCATGGCACCCCATCCGAGTGTGGCCGCCCTCGCCTCCTGACTCGACCACCTACTCCAAGGGAAACCACTCGATGATCGAAATTCGCGCCATCGTCACCGACATCGAGGGCACCACCAGCTCGATCCACTTCGTCAAGGACGTGCTGTTCCCCTATGCGCGCAAGCGGCTGCCGGCCTTCGTCGAGACCCACGGCGACCGCCCCGAAGTGCAGCACTGGCTGCATGAAGCCGCCAAGGAGGCCGGGTTCATCGAAGCCAGCCGCCAGGAAGTCATCGAGTTGCTGCTGCGCTGGATCGACGAGGACCGCAAGTCCACGGCGCTCAAGGCGCTGCAAGGCATGATCTGGCAGGAAGGCTACGAGGCCGGCGACTACCGCGCTCACGTCTACCCCGAGGTGCCTGCGCGCCTGCGCGCCTGGCGTGCGCAGGGGCTGAAGCTCTACGTGTATTCCTCCGGTTCGGTCCCTGCGCAGAAGCTGTTCTTCGGCTACAGCGAAGCCGGCGACCTCACGCCGCTGTTCGCCGGCTACTTCGATACCGGGACGGGCCCCAAACGGGAGCAGGCCTCGTACGAAGCGATCGCCGAGGCCATCGGCGAACAACCGGCGCACCTGCTGTTCCTGTCCGACATCGAGCAGGAACTCGACGCCGCGCGGGCGGCGGGTTTCCAGACCGGCTGGCTGCTGCGCGATGCCGCGACGCTGCCCGCTGCGAGCCCCCACCCCGCCTACCGCGATTTCGACGCCATCGCGGCCTGAACCCGGCGAAGCCCGGTCCGCCATGCGCACGCTGATCACCGCCTTGCTCGCCCTTGCCACCGGTGCCGCGATTACCGCGACCGCGCTGCATCCGCGGACCGGGACCGTACCATCCACGATCCCGGTGTCGGCCGCCGGCGCATCGGCAGCCGACACCGTCGGCACGGATACGGAGGCGACGCCCGACAGCGGCCTGCTGCCGACCGATAGCTGGCCCAGGAACGCGCCGTCACCCGAACAGGTGATGTACGCCCAGCCACGGCTGATGCAGCAGGCGCTCGACGGCCTTGCGCCACGCGTACCGGGTGTCCCCAACCTGTACCTGGTGAGCTTCGCCGGCGATGGTAGCGAGGATGTGTTCCGCAACGAGGCCGAGTACGCCGCCACCCTGTTCCGTCACCGCTACGGCGCCCGTGCCCACACGCTGGTGCTGGAGAACAACCCGGCCACGCTCGACAGCCGGCCGCTGGCCAGCTGGAGCAACCTGGAGGCCGCGCTGACCGGGGTGTCCAAGGTGATGGACCCGCAGCAGGACATCCTGATGCTCTATCTCACCAGCCACGGCGACCCGGAGCACACCCTGCTGGTGGACATGGATCCCCTGCCGCTGGACCAGATCGGCGCGCCGGACCTCGCCGGCATCCTGGCCGAGCATCCGTTCAAGTGGAAGGTGGTGGTGGTCAATGCCTGCTATTCGGGCGGCTTCGTACCGCCGCTGCAAAGTGACGGCACGCTGGTGATTACCGCCGCCCGCAGCGATCGCAGCTCGTTCGGCTGTGGCAACGATTCGGCCGCGACCTACTTCGGCCGCGCGTGGCTGGTCGATGCGCTCAACCGGACCGCCGACCCGATCGCCGCCTTCCGCCAGGCCCAAGCCGAAGTGGCCCGATGGGAGCGGCAGGACCAGCTCACCCCGTCCGATCCGCAGATCTCGATCGGCAAGGGCATTTCCGACCAGCTGGCGCGCTGGCGCCACGGCGACCCGATCGGGCCGCCGGTGCCCTTCCACCCCGACGCCGCCGGCAATACGCCAGCGACTCGCTGAGGAAACTCACTTCGCCGTGTGACGGGCCGCCAGCACGTCGACCACGTCGGCCAGGGACAGGCCCCGCTCACGCAGCAGTACGGTCAGGTGGAACACCAGGTCCGCCGCTTCCCCCAGCAGCTCCCCGTCGCCCTGGGCCACGCCGGCCAGCGCCGTCTCGACGCCCTCCTCGCCCACCTTCTGGGCGATGCGCCGCACGCCGCCCTCGAACAGGCGCGTGGTGTAGCTGCCGTCCGGGCGCTCGGCATGACGCTGGGCCACCAGGGCATCCAGTTCGGCAAGGAAGCCCAGCGCCGGTCGCACCGACTCGCCGAAGCAGCTCGACGTGCCGGTATGGCAGGTGGGACCGTGCGGCAACGCGCCGACCAGCAGGGTGTCGCCATCGCAGTCCACGCGCAGGGATGCCAGCGCCAGCACGTGCCCGGAGCTTTCGCCCTTGGTCCACAGGCGCTGCTTCGAACGGCTGAAGAAGGTGACGTGACCGGTCCGCTGCGTGGTGACCAACGCATCGGCATTCATGTAGCCGAGCATCAGCACCTCGCCGGTCAACGCGTGCTGCACGATCGCCGGTAGCAGGCCGCCGCCCTTGGCCCAGTCCAGGCGGGAGAGATCGGCGGGGTCGGGAAGCGTGTCGGTCATGGTGCGGTCTGCCAGTGGGTTGCGGACGGGGCCACGCCTCAGAGGCGGACGGCCACGCCCTCGCGCGCAAGGTAGCGCTTGAGCTCGGGAATCGCGATGGCACCGGAGTGGAACACGCTGGCGGCCAGCGCACCATCCACGTCGGCGCCCTGGAAGGCATCGCGGAAATGCTCCGGCGCGCCGGCGCCACCCGAAGCGATCAACGGCACGTGGCAGACCGCGCGGGCCGCATGCAGCTGTTCCAGATCGTAGCCTTGCCGGACGCCATCGCTGCCCATGCAGTTGAGCACGATCTCGCCGGCGCCACGCCGCTGCACCTCGACCATCCAGTCGAGCGTCCCGCGCGCCAGTGCCTGGGTCTTGTCCGGGTCGCCGGTGTACTGGCGCACCCGCCACTGGCCATCCGCATCGCGCAGCGAGTCGATGCCGACCACCACGCACTGCACGCCGAACGCCTCGGCCAGTTCGTCGATCAACTCAGGGCGTTCCAGCGCCGGCGAGTTCACCGAGATCTTGTCGGCACCGGCGTACAGCACGGCGCGCGCCTCGTTCACCGAACGGATGCCACCGGCGACGCAGAACGGGATGTCGATGACGCGCGCCACGCGCTCGACCCAGCCGTGATCGACGCTGCGCCCTTCCGGGCTGGCGGTGATGTCGTAGAACACCAGCTCGTCGGCACCCTCGTCGCGGTAGCGCAGCGCCAGATCCACGATCTCGCCCATCACCACGTGGTCGCGGAAACGCACGCCCTTGACCACCTGGCCATCGCGCACATCGAGACAGGGAATGATGCGGCGACTCAGCATGCCAGCGCCTCCTCCAGCGTGAAGCGCCCCTCGAGCAGCGCACGGCCGAGGATGACTCCGCGCGCGCCCACGTCGCGGGCCGCACGGATATCCGCCAGCGAACGCACGCCGCCGGAGGCCTGCACCGCCAGCTGCGGCAGGGTGTCGGCGAGATGGCGGTAGAGATCGAGATTGAAGCCGGCCAGCATGCCGTCGCGGTCGATATCGGTGCACAGCAGGTGGCGCGCGCCGTGGGCCGCATACCACGGCGCCAGTTCGTCCAGCGTGCGCGCTTCCACCGCGGTCCATCCGGCACTGGGCAGCAGCCAGTCCTCGCCGACCCGCCGCGTGTCCAGCGCGATCGTGATGCGCTCGCTGCCGTGGGTGTCCAGCCAGCGCGCCACCTGCTCGGGTTCGCGAATCGCCACGCTGCCCACCACCACGCGATCCACCCCGACGTCGAACAGGCGACGAAGATCGTCCTCCGTGCGCACCCCACCCCCCGCCTGCACCTGGATTCCCTCGGCCGCGATCGCACGGATCGTCGACAGGTTCTCCAGATCGCCGGAGCGGGCCCCGTCCAGATCCACTAGATGCAGCCAGCGCGCGCCGGCACGCAGGTAGCGCCGGGCAAGCTCGGCCGGATCGCTGCCGTAGATGGTCTGCTGTGCATAGTCGCCCTGGCGCAGGCGCACCACGCGCCCTTCCCGCAGGTCGATGGCCGGAATGACGTCGAAGTTCATAGGCTGAGGAAATTCTTCAGGAGGCGCGCCCCGACCCCGGCCGAACGCTCGGGATGGAACTGCATACCGTGGAAATTGCCGCGGGCGATCACCGCGGAGAACGGACCGCCGAAGTCGCTGGTGGCCAGCGTGTAGTCCCCGACCGGCACCGCGTAGCTGTGCACGAAATACGCCTGCTCGCCCGCAGCCAACCCGTCCAGCAACGGATGGGGGTGTACCGGCGCCAGCGCGTTCCAGCCCATGTGCGGCACGCGCAGGCCCGGTGCCTCATGGAAGCGGCGGACCGGCGCATCGATCACGCCAAGACACTCGGTATCGCCCTCCTCCGAATGCGCGCACAGCAGCTGCATGCCGAGGCACACGCCCAGCACCGGCTGGCTCAGCGAGCGCATCAGCTCGACCAAGCCCAGCTCGCGCAATCGCGCCATGCCGGGACCGGCCGCACCCACGCCGGGCAGGATCACCTTGTCGGCGCCACGGATCGCTGCCGGGTCGGCGGTGAGTGCCGCCTCCACGCCGAGGCGCTGCAGCGCGTAACGCACCGAGCCGATATTGGTGCCGCCTGCATCGACCAGGACCACGGCCATCAGAGCGTCCCCTTGGTGCTGGGCAGCTCGCTGCCCTCGCGGCGGATCGCCTGGCGCAGCGTGCGCGCCACCACCTTGAAGCAGGCTTCGACCATGTGGTGCGCGTTGTCGCCCTTCACCGTGAGGTGCAGGTTGGCGCCCAGCGTCTCGCACAGCGAGCGGAACACATGCGGCACCAGCTCGGTCGGGATGTCGCCCACGCGCTCGCGCGGAAAGCTGCCCTCGAACACGAAGTACGGCCGGCCGGAAAGATCCAGTGCGGCACTGGCGAAGGACTCGTCCATGGGCAGTGTGAAGCCGTAGCGGCCGATGCCGCGCTTGTCGCCCAGTGCCTGCTTCAGCGCCTGGCCCAGGGCCAGCGCGCAGTCCTCCATCGTGTGGTGTTCGTCGATGTGGGTGTCGCCGTCGCAGTTGAGCTCCAGCGCGAAGCCGCCGTGCTTGCCGATCTGCTCGAGCATGTGGTCGAAGAAGCCCAGCCCGGTATGCACCTTCGGCTCGGCCACCCGATCCAGATCCACGCTCACCGTGATCCGTGTTTCCTTCGTATTGCGCTGGACCGTGGCGGTACGCGGCGCATCGAGCAGGCGGTGGGCGATGGCGTCCCACGACTCGCCCTGCGGCCCCACGCGCAGGCCGCGCACGCCGAGGTTGGCGGCCAGTTGCATGTCGGTCTCGCGGTCGCCGATAACGGCCGAGGCCGCCCGGCTCCAGCCGTCGTCCGCCAGGTAATGGCGCAGCATGCCGATACCCGGCTTGCGCGTATCGAGCCCTTCGTGGGGGAAGCTGCGATCGATCAGCTGTTCGCGGAACACGATGCCCTGCGAGGCCAGGATGCGCAGCAGCAGCTGGTGCGGGCCGTCGAAGCTGTCCTGCGGAAAACTCGCGGTACCGAGGCCATCCTGGTTGGTGACCATAACCAGCTCGTAGCCGGCTGCCACGCAGCGCTGCAGCGCACCGATCACGCCGGGGAGAAGCTCGAGCTTCTCGTAGCTGTCGATCTGCTCGTCCGGCGGCTCGACGATCAGGCAGCCGTCGCGGTCGATGAAGAGGATCTTCCGGCTCATCGACAATCTCTCCAGACGATGTAGGAGCGCACCCTGTGCGCGACCTGCGGGATGCGGCATCGGTCTGACAGTCGCGCACAGGGTGCGCTCCTACGATTCGTGCGATTCATCGGGTCTGCTCCAGCACATCCAGCACGCGGGTGTTTTCTTCCGGCGTTCCGATGGTGATGCGCAGCGCATCGCCCAGGTTCGGATAGCGGCGCACGTCACGCACCACGATGCCGGCGGCCAGCAGGCGTTGGTAGACAGCGGCCGCATCATCGAAGCGCACGGCGATGAAGTTCGCCTGCGATGGCAGCACCTCGCGCACGCCGGGCACGGTGGCCAGCGCATCGGCCATGCGCGCGCGCTCGGCTTTGATCTGGTCGATATGCCCGCGCGCCTGCGCCTGCCCGGGCGGCGACAGTGCGGCCAGCGCAGCCTCGACGCAGGGCAGCGGCAGCGGATACGGCGGCATGATCCTGCGCAGCAGCGCAATGACCTCGGCATGCGCCAGCAGCGTGCCGATGCGTGCACCGGCCAGCGCCCAGGCCTTGGACAGCGTACGCAGGATGCCGACATGCTCGTAGCGGTCGATCAGGCCGGCCATGCTGGGCGCGTCGGCGAACTCGACGTAGGCCTCGTCGACGATCAGCAGCGCGCGACCTTCCAGCGCCTTTGCCAGCCGTTCGACCGAAGCGGCCGGGATCAGCTGCCCGGTCGGATTGTTCGGAGTGCAGACGAAGACCAGCTTCACCGCCGGGGTCATCGCGGCCAGCACGGCGTCGACGTCCAGCGCGAAGTCGGTGGCCAGCTGCGCCTCGATCACACCCGCGTTCTGGATGCGCGCGCACACCGCGTACATGCCGAAGGTCGGCGGCTGGATCAGGATCGCGTCCTCGCCGGCGCGGCAGAACGCGCGCACCAGCAGGTCGATCGCCTCGTCGCTGCCGCGGCCGACCAGCAACTGCTCGCGGCGCACGCCGTAGAGTGCAGCCAGCGCATCGACCAGCGCGGCCGGTTGCGGATCGGGATAGCGGTTGCAGCCGACGCCCGCCTCGCCGAACGGCGCCCACGCCGACTCGTTCGCGTTGAGCAGGATCTGCCCACCACTGGCCTCCATGCGCGCCGAGGAATACGGCTGCATCGCGCGGATCTCTGGGCGCGCCAGGTCGAGCACGCTCATGCGCGGCTCTCCAGCACGTCCAGCCGCATCGACACGGCGCGGCGGTGCGCCTCCAACTGCTCGGCGGCAGCCAGCGTGACCGTGCACGGACCGATCGCGCGAAGGCCATCGGCGCTCACCTCCTGCACGCTGATCTGCTTGACGAAGCTGGCCACCGACACGCCGCTGTAGCTGCGCGCGTAGCCGTAGGTCGGCAGCACGTGGTTGGAGCCGCTGCAGTAGTCGCCCACCGATTCCGGCGTCCAGGATCCCAGGAAGATCGAACCGGCGCTCTCGATGCCGTCGAGCAGGGCACGCGGCTCGTCAGTCTGGATGATCAGATGCTCGGGCGCGTAGCGGTTGCTCACCTCGACCGCCTGGGCCAGCGAGTCCACCGCGATCAGCCGGCTCTGCGCCAACGCCTTGAGCGCGGTCTCGCTGCGCGGCAGCGTCGCGACCTGCCGGTCCACTTCCGCGGCCACGGCGTCGAGCAGCGCGGCCGAGGGGCTGAGCAGCACCACCTGCGAGTCCTCTCCATGCTCGGCCTGCGACAGCAGGTCGGCCGCCACGAAGGCCGGACGGGCGACGTCGTCGGCGATCACCAGCACCTCGGATGGACCGGCCGGCATGTCGATGGCGGCACCCTCCGGGTCGCCCGACACCTGCAGCTTGGCCTCGGTAACCCAGGCGTTGCCCGGGCCGAACAGCTTTTCGCACTTGGGAACACTGTCCGTGCCGTAGGCCATCGCGGCGATCGCCTGGGCGCCGCCGAGCTTGAACACACGGTGCACGCCGGTCACGCGCGCCGCGAACAGCACGGCTTCGTCGCAGCGGCCGTCAGCACGCGCCGGGGAGCACAGCACCACCTCGCGGCAGCCGGCGATCGCCGCCGGCACGCCCAGCATCAGCGCGGTGGACGGCAGCGGTGCGGTACCGGCCGGCACGTAAAGACCAACCCGGGTGATCGGGCGCAGCATGCGCTCCACGCGCACGCCCGGCGCCGTCTCCACGCCCACTGACCTGGGTTGAGACGCGCGATGGTAGGTGTCGATACGCCCAGCCGCCTCGCGGATCGCCGACTTCAGCGCTTCATCGAGCGCAGCCTCGGCGGCGTCGAACTCGGCAGCCGTCACCTCGATGGCATCAAGCGCGCAGCGGTCGTACTTGGCGCTCAGTTCACGCAGCGCCACGTCACCGTGCGCGCGTACCTGGGCGATGATCGCCGCCACGCCCTGCTTCAGCTCATCCGCGCGGGCCTGCGCCGGGCGGGCCAGCGCCTCGCGGCGCGCCGTCTCGTCCAGGGTGTTCCAGTCCAGCCGTTTCATGGTCTTGCCCTCGGGCCCGCTCAGGCGAGCATCTTTTCCACCGGCAGTACGAACATCTCGCGTGCACCGGCCTTCTTGATCTCTTCCAGCTGGCGCCAGCTCACCTCGCCGGCGCACAGCGCCTGCAGCATCAGCTGGTCGGGCTGTCCGGCCACCGGCAGCAGGGTCGGCTGCGGGCCGCCCGGCAACAACCGGGTCACCGCCTCCAGTGCGCTGCGCGAGGTCTGCAGCAGCAGCAGGCGCGACTCGCTCACCTGGATCACGCCGTCCAGGCGCTTGAGCAGCAGTTCGATCATGTCGCCGCGCTCGTCGGTCGGCAGTGCTTCCGGCCCGGCCAGCACCGCCTCGCTCTCCAGCAACACGTCGACCTCGCGCAGCTGATTGGCAACCAGCGTGCCGCCGCTCTGCACCAGGTCGCAGATCGCGTCGGCGGTGCCGAGCTTGGGGGCGATCTCGACCGAACCGGCCAGCGTCACCACCTGGGCATCGACGCCCGCATCGCGCAGCCACCTGCCCAACAGACCGGGATACGAGGTGGCGATGCGCTGGCCGGCGAGGCTGGTGGCGCTTTCGTAGGCCATCTCCTGCGGCACCGCGACCGACAGCCGGCAACGGCCGAAACCGAGCGGACGCCACTCCTTCAGCGGCGCGCCATCGATGCCGGCGGTAAGCGAAAACTCATCCAGCACGTTGCGGCCGACGATACCCAGGTCGCACACGCCCTGCTCGATCAGCCCGGGAATGTCGTCGTCGCGGACCAGCAGCAGGTCCACCGGCTCACCCTCGCCGAAGCAGAACAGCTTGTCGCGGCTCTGCCGGAAGGTCAGCCCGCAGCGCTTGAGCAGGTCGAGCGCCGGCTCGGTAAGCCGGCCGGATTTCTGCATCGCAATGCGCAGGCGATCGCGCGTCTTCATGCCTTGTCCTTTTTCTGGTTCGTGCGGCGCCGGGCCGCGCGCGCGGCCGCCGCCAGGTAGCCGCCACTGCCCTGGTTGAGATACCGGGCCACCCGTCCGATCGTGGTGATGCTGACCGCGGTCCGCTCGTGGATCTCCCGGTAGGAGACGCCCTCGAGCAGATACGGAACCACCCGCCAGCGGTCGACCAGCACCTCCAGCTCCGCCGGCGTGCACAGGTCGTGCAGGAACGCCGACATCTCCCCGGCGTTCTTCAGCGACAGCAAAGCCTCGCAGAGGCTCAGCTCGGCGGACTCGGCGGGGGTTTCGGGGTCGACGGAACGGCGCTTCATAATGTGCTAATGCGTTAATACATTTGCACAGTCTAGCGAGCCGTCCTGCGCCTGTCGAGCGCCCGCTCCCGGAGGCCGGGTTTTCGTGTGGATCGGCGGAGCGAAGTGCTGCCGCCCAGGGAGAGCCGTCAGCGATCCCGGTGGGAGCGCGCCTGCTGCAGGCGCCGGTCGAGCGCATCGAGGAACGCCTCGGGCAACTCGGCCCGGATCGGCGCCCGCCACCAGCCCGGGCGGGCGAAGCGGACGCACTTGATGGCGTCCTTGTCGGTCATCAGCAACGGGCGCGCACCGGCGAATGCCAGTTCCGACGCGCGGAACGCGTGGTGGTCCGGAAAAGCATGGCCGTCCACCTCCAACCCCTGCGTACGCAGGCTTTCGAAGAAGCGGTCCGGGTGGCCGATGGCGGCCACCGCGGCCACCGGCGTACCGGCGAAGCTGGCCAGCGGGCGCTCCTCGCCGTCGAGCAGCGCAACCGCGGTGCCGCCGACCAGTCGCATCGGGAACTCATCGGGCCCTGCGGCACCGTTGGCGACGCGGAAATCGACCCGTCGCAGCCGCGACAGCGGCTCGCGCAGCGGCCCGGCCGGCAGCAGCCGGCCGTTGCCGAAACGCCGCGCGCCGTCGACCACGCAGATCTCGACATCACGCGCAAGGCGGTAGTGCTGCAGGCCATCGTCGGCGATCACCATGTCGCAACCGGCCTCAATCAGCAGCGCGGCGGCGGCGGGTCGGTCCCGCCCCACCGCCACCGGCGTGCCGCCGGCGCGGATCAGGCAGGGCTCGTCGCCGAATGTCGCCGGATCGGGCTGCGCGTCCAGCAACGCCGGCTCGCGCTGGGTGCCACCATAGCCACGACTGACCACGCCGGGCCGCCAGCCGCGCCGACGCAGCGCATCGACCAGCGCCAGGGTCAGCGGCGTCTTGCCGGTGCCGCCGGCTGTGAGGTTGCCGACCACCACCACCGGCACGGGCAGGCGGACACGATGCAGGATGCCAGCGCGGTACAGCATCCGCCGCAGGGCGGCGAGGCTGCCGTAGAGCGCGGCCAGCGGAAACGTCCAGGCCTGCGGGCGTCGATCGCCGTACCAGCTCGCCTGCAGCTCGTCGGCCAGCGCCATGGCGCGTCAGTCGCCCGCCGGCGCCTGGAACTGCATGCGGTGGAGCGCGGCGTAGTGGCCCTGCAGCGCCAGCAGTTCGGCGTGGGTGCCTTGCTCCACGATGCGACCGTGGTCCATCACGGCGATCTGGTCCGCCCCCTCGATGGTCGACAGCCGATGCGCGATCACCAGCGTCGTGCGGTGCTCCATGAGGCGCTGCAGTGCGTTCTGGATCAGCCGCTCGGATTCGGTATCGAGCGCGCTGGTGGCCTCGTCCAGCACCAGGATCGGCGCGTTCTTCAGGATCGCCCGGGCAATCGCGATGCGCTGGCGCTGGCCTCCGGAGAGCATGCCTCCGCCCTGACCGATCTGGCTTTGCAGTCCCTGCGGCATGCGGCCGATGAACTCCATCGCGTTGGCCGCCTCGGCCGCGGCGACGATCTCGGCCTCGCTGGCGCCGGACAGTTCGCCGTAGGCGATGTTCTCGGCCACCGTGCCGTCGAACAGCACGACGCTCTGCCCCACCCAGGCGATTTGCCGGCGTAGCGAGGCCAGGGTGTAGTCGAGGTAATCCTCGCCGTCGAGCACGATCCGGCCGGCGCTGGGCTCGTAGAACCGCGGCAGCAGACTGACCAGGGTGCTCTTGCCGCTGCCCGAGCGGCCGACCAGCGCGGTCACGGTGCCGGGCGGACAGCGCAGGTCCACCCCGCGCAGGGCCTCTGCCTCACTGCGTGGATAGCGCAGGCGGATGCCCTCGAACACGAGATCGCCGCGGGTGCGATCCAGCTCGATCCGGCCATGATCCCCTTCCGGCGCCATGTCCATCACGTCGAACAGATCTTCCGCCGCCGACATGCCGCGCTGGATGTTCGACTGCACGTTGGTCAGTCGCTTCAGCGAGGGAATCATCGCGCCCATCGCGGTGAGCACGGTGATGAACACGCCCGAGGTGATGTGGTCGATCACGTCAGCCCGCGTGCCCAGGAAGACCAGCACGGCCAGCGCAAACGCGGCGACCGTCTGGATCGCCGTGCTGGACGAGGCGCTGGTCAAGGCGATCTTCAGGTTGAGCCGCCGCGCGCGCCGGGTGACCTCGTCGAACCGCGCGCCCTCGTGGGGCTGGCCGCCGTAGATGCGGACTTCGCGGTAGGCGCCCACCGATTCCTCGACCGTGCCGGTGACCGAGCCCATCGACCCCTGGATACGCCGGCTGATGCTGCGGTAGCGGCGGCTGACCACGGTGGCGATCAGCGCCACGGCCGGCACCATCACCAGCAGGGCCAGCGTGAGGTAGGCACTGTTGTGCAGCATGACGTACAGCATGCTCACCACGGTGACGCCTTCGGTCACCGCGATCTTGATCGCATCGGTCGACGCCGACGCCACCTGCTCGCTGGTGTAGGTGATGCGCGAGATCTGCTGGCCGGACGGCTCCGCGCCAAAGAAGGTCGCCGGCAGCTTCAGGTAGGACCCGAACACATCCATCTGCATCGCCTGCACGACGTGGCGGCCGATGTAGGAGATGCCGTAGCTGCTGAGGAAGGTGCCGATGCCGCGCACGGCGAAGATGATCATGATCCAGATCGGCATCCAGAAGATCAGATGCGGATCCTTGTTCTTGAACAGGTCGTCGAACAGCGGCCTGAGCAAGTTGGTGAACACGGCCAGCGCACCGCCATCGATCGCCATGCCGAGAATCGCGAGCAGCCCGACCGTCCGGTACCGGCGGGTGTATCCGAACAGGCGCTTGTAGACCTCCCAGGTCTTGGCGTCCCAGACTCCTCGTCGCTCCGCGGCATTCACCGCTCCGCCCCCGGCTTCTCCGGCGTGGTAGCGATCGACAATCGGGTGAAGCCCAGTTGCCCCAGCGCATCCATCGCGGTCACCACGTACTGGTGCGGCGTCATCGCGTCGGCGCGGATCACGACCTGGCCGTCTCGCCGGCCGCCGGAGTTCTGTTCCAGCATCTGCTTGAGCGGCTCGATGCCTTCGCCAAGCACCTCGTCGCTACCTACGTAATAGCGGCCATCCTTGTCGATCATCACCGTGAGCAGCGGCGCCTGCACGTCGCGCTCCTCGGCGCTGGCCTTGGGCAGGGTCACCTGCATGCGCGAGTGCTGGATGAACGTGGTGGTGAGCACGAAGAACATCAGCAGCGTCAGCAGCACGTCGATCAACGGGATCACGTTGATCTCGAAGTCGTCGCGACGACGGTCCGAACCGATACGCATCGGTTTCAGCCTGCCGCCGGGGTGCGGCGCGGGCGCGGCGTCGCCGGTGCACCCGGCGTGCCGAAGGTGAGATCGTCCAGCAGGGCGATCGCCTCCTTCTCCATGTCGACGCAGTATCCGGCCACCTTGCTGCGGAAGTAGCGATGCAGCACATAGGCCGGGATCGCCACCACCAGACCCGTGGCCGTGCAGATCAGTGCCTCGCCGATGCCGCCGGCCATCTTCATCGGGTCGCCCACGCCGCCACGCATGACGTCGAGGAACATGCGGATCAGGCCGATCACCGTGCCGAACAGTCCCAGCAGCGGACCGATCAGCGCGATCGTGCCTAGCGTGTTGAGGTAACGCTCCATCCGATGCGCCACATGGCGGCCGGTGTCCTCCAGGCGCTCCTTGATGATGTCGCGCGAGCGGTCGCGCACGACCAGGGCCGAGGCCAGCAGTTCGCCCAGCGGGGAGCCGCTGGCCAGGGTTTCCAGGTGCTTGGGATCGAGCTGGCCCTTGCGGGCCCAGTCACGCACTTCCTGTCCCAGCCCGGGCGGGAGCACGGACGAACGGCGCAGCGTCCAGAAACGCTCCAGCACGATCGCCAGGGCGATCGCCGAACAAAACAGGATGGGCGCCATCGCCCAACCGCCAGCCATCAGGATTTCCAGCACAACGCCCCCGCAGGATGCAAAGCAGAACGAAGCCGGCATCATACCAGTCCGAACCGCGCGTTCCGTGGGCTGCGTCCGGCTGCCGAAAGCCGGCTCGTGATGCTAGCGCTCGCGCCAGTAGCGGCTTTGCCGAAGCCGCTCTCCAGGCCAGGCACGGACCGGGGCATCGACCGGAAAATCCAACCGCAGCGCACCCTCGCTCGCCGTATTGAGCAACGGCACGCCCGCGGCCCGGTAGCGGGCCACCACCGCCGGGCGAGGATGACCAAAGCGGTTGTGCCATCCGGCCGAAACCATCGCCAATGCGGGATGCAGCGCAGCGATGAAAGCCGCGCCGGACGAGGTTTCGCTGCCATGGTGTGGCACCGTCATCGCCACCGGCCGGCCGGAAGGCACGCCCGCAGCGACGTCCCCCTCCACCCGTCGGGTGATGTCCCCGGTAAGCAGCAGGCGATCGCCGCCACCCTCGACCAGCAGCACGCAGGAACGGTCGTTGTCGTGCGACGGCCGCCCGTGCGGATTGAGCACACGGAAAGTCACGCCGTCCCAATGCCAGGACTGACCCGCCACGCATGGCGCCATCGGCATCGGCATCCGCGAGGGCTCGCCAGCCAGTCGGCGCGGGACGTGAAACGCCTCCAGCACGGCGCCAGCACCGCCCGCATGATCATTGTCGCCATGGCTGATCATCAGCAGATCCAGCCGGCGCACGCCGAGTGCCCGCAACGAAGGCACCACGGCCGCCGCCCCGACGTCGAAGCCTGACGGATAGCGGGCACCGGCGTCGTAGAGCATGGCATGGCGATGCGTCCGCACCAGTACCGACAGCCCCTGCCCCACGTCGAATACCCAAGCCTGGAAGCCACCCGCAGGGATCGGTGGCCGCGCAGGCAGCAGCAGCGGCAGGAACAACAGGCCGCCGAGCCAGCGGCACGGCGTCCCGCGCGGCGCCAACATCCAGAGCGCGCCGAGCATCGCCAGCCCCAAAGCCCACGGAGTAACCGCCGGCAGGTACCACGCCGCTCCGGGCCACGAAGCCATGCGCGCCAGCAACCACCAGAGCGCGTGGCCGGTGGCGGCAGCCAGAGCCAGCATTGGCGCAGCCAGCGGTGGACACAGCAGCAGCGCGAGCACGGCCAGCAGGGTGGCCGGCACCATCAGCAGGCTGACCACCGGCACCGCGACCAGGTTGGACAGCGCCCCGACCAGCGAGGCCTGCCCGAAGAACCAGAGCGTCAACGGCAGCAGCGCAATGCTCATCACCCACTGACCGCGTACCAGCTCGCGGGCGAACGTCCGCCAGCTGCGGCCCTGCACGCCAAGGCAGAGCATCAGGAATGCCACTCCGACGAACGACAGCCAGAAGCCGGCCGCGAGCACCGACAGCGGATCCACCAGCAGCATCACCAGCAGCGCCATCGCCAGCGCATGGCGCCCATCCAGATGCCGCCGGCGACTGCGCGCAACCACCGCCACCGCGATCATCAGCAGGGTGCGCAGTGTCGGCAGGCCCATGCCCGCGAGCAGGCCATAGGCCAGGGCCGCGACCAGCGCCGCAGCCGCTTGCGCGCGGGATCGTGGACATCTCAACCCGAGCCCGGGAAACAGTGCATAGATCGGCCAGACCAGCCCGACCCCGAACGCCGCGGCCACGCCTACATGGAAGCCGGAAATGGCCAGCAGGTGGGAGACGCCGGTAGCCCTCGCCACCGCCCAATCGTCGGGGTCGAGTCCACGCGTATCGCCGACCGCGAGTGCACGCAGCAGTGCCGCGTCGTGCGGATCGGCCATCCGGGCGTCGATCGACGCTGCCAGGTGCAGGCGCAGGCGGTCGACACAGGCCGATGCACCCAGCCGCCGGTTGTCACCGCCTTCGCGAACGTAGCCCACCGCATCGATCCGGCGCTCCAATGCGGTGCGCTCGGTATCGGCGCCACCTGGATCGATCATCCCCCGCGGCCGCCTCAGGCGCACCCGCAACTGCCAGCGCTCGCAGGGACGCAACACGCGGGAAGGGTCGTACCAGGCCAGTCGAACCCGCCCATGCCACGCCACCTGACGTCCATCGAGCCGGGCCGAGTCGATCCGGAACGCAAATCGCGTACCGTCAGCGCGTGGGTCCGGCAGGTCGAGCAGTTGCCCGGTCACCAGCAGAACCTCGCCCTCCAGCGCATGCGGCAGGCGTGCATCCATCGCCGCTGCACCACGCCACATGGCCCATGCCACGCCAAACAGGATCCAACCGAGACTGCGCGCCCGGCGCGACAGCCAGCAAGCCGTCGCTCCGGCTCCAAGTCCTGTCACGGCCAGCGAGAGCACGAGGCCGCGCGGCAGCGCGGGAAACACCTGCACGACCAGCACGCCGAGCAGCAGCGCGACACTGGCCAGCGGAACGCCGGCCTTGAGCGATCGTTGCGGCAACGTCCATGTCCCCTGCGCCCGAACCTGCCTCCAAGGCTAGCGTCGGACGGGGGATCGTCAGGACGAAACGAGCGTAGGCGAGGGCCGTCGCACGACGCGCGGCAACCACCCCGATGTCATCGGGGAATCAGATCTCGCCAACCAGCGAGGCCGGATCGTTCCGCACCTGCTCGTTCAATACCCCGTTGTGCAGCACCAGGGTGCGGTCCATGCGCGCCGCCAGCCGGGTATCGTGGGTGACCAGGATGAAGCTGGTGCCGATCTCCCGGTTGAGTTCGAGCATCAGTGCATAGACCTGTGCCGCATTGGCCTCATCGAGGTTGCCGGTCGGCTCGTCGCCCAGCACGCAGGCTGGCCGGGTCACCAGCGCACGGGCCACCGCACAGCGCTGGCGCTCGCCGCCGGACAGCTCGGAGGGCTTGTGCCCGAGCCGCGCCGAAAGCCCGACCCGGCCGAGCAGTTCGGTAGCAGCACGCTGCGCCTTGGCGATCGACTCGCCCCGGATAAGCAGCGGCATGCATACGTTCTCCAGCGCGGTGAACTCGGGCAGCAGATGGTGGAACTGGTAGATGAAACCGAGCGAACGGTTGCGCACACGACCGCGGTCGGCGTCGGACAACGAGGACAACCGCTGGCCATCCACTTCCACTTCGCCGGCGCTCAGCGTGTCCAGCCCGCCAAGGATGTGCATCAGCGTGCTCTTGCCCGAACCCGACGCGCCGACGATGGCCGCCGTCTCGCCGCGCTTCAGCTCGAAGCTCACGTCGGTGAGCACGTCGGTGCGCAGCTCGCCGTCCTCGTAGCTCTTGGCGACGTGGCTGGCGCGCAGTACCACGTCGTTGCGTGCATTCATCGGCTTATTCATAGCGCAGCGCCTGGGCCGGCTGGGTGCGCGAGGCGCGCCAGGCGGGATAGAGGGTGGCCAGCAGCGAGAAGAGGAAAGTAACCAGGGAAATCCAGCCCACGTCCACCGCTTCCAGCTTGCTCGGCACGTTGGAGATGTAATAGACGTCCGGCGACAGGAACTGCACGTGAAACACATTCTGGATCCAGTCCACGATGTTCGGCAACTGCCACGACAGCAGCGAGCCCAACCCCACGCCCAGGCCGATACCGACGAAGCCGACCAGCACGCCCTGCACCATGAAGGTGGCCATGATGCTGCGCGGCGTGGCGCCGAGCGTCCGCAGGATGGCGATATCCGCCTGCTTGTCGGTGACCAGCATCATCAGCATCGAGATCAGGTTGATCACCGCCACCAGCACGATCAGCGACAGGATGATGCCCATCACCTTCTTCTCCATCGAGATCGCCGAGAAGAAGTTGCTGTTCTCCTGCATCCAGGTGCGCACGCTGTAGAGCTGGCCGAGGTCGCGACTCAGCTCGCGGGACACCGGGCCGGCGTTCCACAGGTCGTCCAGGCGCAGGCGGATGCCGGTGGGGCCGGACAACTCGCCGAGCTTTTCGGCATCGGTCATGTTGACCAGGGCCAGGCCCGAGTCGTACTGCTGCATGCCCATCTCGAACACCCCGGACACGCGGAAGCCGCGGATCCGCGGCACAGCACCCAGCGGCGTGGCCCGGAACTGCGGCACGAACATCGTCACGTGGTCGCCCACGGTGACGCCGAGCTGCATCGCCAGCTCCTTGCCCAGGATGATGTTCCAGCTGCCCGGGGTGAGTGAATCCCAGCGACCCTGCACCATGTGCTTGTCGATATCCGAGGCCTTCGGCTCCAGCGACGGCTCGATGCCGCGGACCATGGTGCCGGTGGAGCCGTAGGTGCCCTGCAGGAATGCCTGCAGGTCGACATAGGGCGCCGCACCGCGCACGTGCGGGTTGGCCTCGGCCTGCTTCACCGTGCCCTGCCAGTCGTGGATGCTCTCGCCCACGCCGGCGATGGTGGCGTGCGAGACCGCACCGAGAATGCGCGAGCGCAGTTCGTTGTCGAACCCGTTCATCACCGACATCACGGTGATCAGCGCCATCACGCTGATCGTGATGCAGATGATCGACACGGTGGAGATGAACGAGATGAACTGGTTGCGGCGTTTGGCGCGCGAGTAGCGCAGGCCGATGAAGAGTTCGAGCGGTCGGAACATGGCAACCTGATCTGTGGGGGCCGGCCAGGCGGCCGGCAGAGAGGCCTGATCGCTCAGGTCGTCCTTTGGGACCGCGCAAGCGCGCCAGAGTGCCCGATGCGCCGGCGGGGTACAACCGGCTCAGATGGCTGGCGGGGACGGCACGCCCTGCCCGGCCGCGAGCCGCATGCGCAGGCGACGCCGGGTATCGGGATCGCTGTTGTCCGGCAGCAGCCAGAGCACCTGCCGGCGCTCGCCGACGCGCAGTTCCAGCACCAGACAGCCGGCCAGCATGCGATGGGATGCCAACACGGCCGGGGTTTCGACCCCATCCCGTCCGAGCAGCAGCCAGCCCGCATCGGGACTCCAGCCGACCGAGGCCGGCGGCGTGGTCTGCCGCATGCGGCTCGCCAGCACGAGGGCCATCGCCGCGCTCGCGAGCACCAGCTTGCCCCAGCCCGGCAGCCCACTGAGCGCAACCGAGAGCATCGCCAGCGCCAGCATACCGATCAGGCCGAGCGCGAGCCCCCGCGATGGCCGGTATTCAAAGCCGATGGCGGGCGCGGATGTCATCGATGATCGCCTGCCAGTCCTCGCGTGGTGCGCGAGCATGCCCCATCACCCAGTCCCACAGGTCGGGGTCCTGCACGTCGAGCAGCTCGTCGAAAGCCATTCGCGCGGATTCGTCCGCCGCGGCGAACCGCTCGTCCAGCCAGCCGCCGAACAGCGCATCCAGCTCGCGGGTGCCGCGGCGGGTGCGCCAGCGCAGTCGTTTGATCCGGGCTTCTTCCACGATTCCTCGAGCCTCCAACGCATGCGGGCTGCCCTGGGGCAGCCCGCACGAAAAACGACGTCAGCCCATCGCTCAGGCCGCGCGGCGCTGCACGATCAGCTTCTTGATCTCCGCGATCGCCTTGGCCGGGTTCAGCCCCTTCGGGCAGGTGCGCGCGCAGTTCATGATGGTGTGGCAGCGGTACAGCTTGAACGGATCTTCCAGGTCGTCCAGGCGGGCACCGGTGTCCTCGTCGCGCGAATCGACGATCCAGCGGTAGGCCTGCAGCAGGATCGCCGGGCCGAGGTACTTGTCGCCGTTCCACCAGTAGCTCGGGCAGCTGGTCGAGCAGCAGGCGCACAGGATGCACTCGTACAGGCCGTCGAGATGCTTGCGGTCTTCCGGCGACTGCAGGCGCTCGCGGTCGGGCGCCGGGCTCTGCGTCCGCAGCCAAGGCTTGATCGAGGCGAACTGCGCATAGAAGTGGGTGAGGTCCGGGACCAGATCCTTGACCACCGGCATGTGCGGCAGCGGGTAGATCTTGACGTCGCCCGAGGCGCACTCCTCGATGGCACGGGTGCAGGCCAGCGTGTTGGTGCCGTCGATGTTCATCGCGCACGAGCCACAGATGCCCTCGCGGCACGAGCGGCGCAGCGTCAGCGTCGGATCGATCTCGTTCTTGATCTTCAGCAGCGCGTCCAGAACCATCGGACCGCACGCGGCAAGATCCACCTCGTAGGTGTCGATGCGCGGGTTCTGGCCGTCGTCCGGCGACCAGCGATAGATGCGGAATGTGCGCGGCTTTTTCGCGCCCTGGGCGGGGAAATGCTTGCCCGGCTGGATCTTCGAATTCTTCGGGAGGGTGAACTCTGCCATGTGCGGAACCCTTCAATCTCGTTAGGAGGGCCTGACGGCCCCGACCACCTGCGATGCGCGGGCGGTACCGGCGATACGCATCGCCGGTACCTGCCGAATCAGTAGACGCGCTTCTTCGGCGGCACCACCTCGACCTCGTCGGTCATCGTGTACATGTGCACCGGACGGAACTCGAAGCTGCTCTTGCCGGCCTGGTCCACCTTGACCAGGGTGTGCTTCATCCACTGCTCGTCGTTGCGGTCCGGGAAGTCCTCGCGGGCATGTGCGCCGCGGCTTTCCGGGCGCTGCTCGGCCGAGTGCATGGTCGCCACCGCCTGCGCCAGCAGGTTGGACAGCTCCAGCGTCTCGATCAGGTCGGAGTTCCAGACCAACGAGCGATCGGAAACCTTGACGTCCTTGAACGAGTCGTAGACCTCGGAGATCTTGCGCTTGCCTTCCTTGAGCGTGTCGCCGGTGCGGAACACCGCCGCATCGCTCTGCATGGTGCGCTGCATTTCCGCGCGGATCTTCGCCGTCGGCGTGCTGCCGCTGGCATTGCGCAGACCGTCGAAGCGGGTCAGTGCCTTGTCCAGCGCGCTGGCCGGCAGGTCCTTGTGCGCCGCGCCCGGCTTGATCACTTCGGCGCAACGGTTGGCCACTGCGCGGCCGAACACGACCAGGTCGAGCAGCGAATTGGAGCCCAGGCGGTTGGCGCCATGCACCGACACGCAGGCCGCCTCGCCGATGGCGAACAGGCCCGGCACCACCGAATCCGGGTTGCCGTCCTTCAGCTGCACCACTTCGCCGTGGTAGTTGGTCGGAATGCCGCCCATGTTGTAGTGCACGGTCGGCAGTACCGGGATCGGCTCCTTGGTCACGTCCACGCCGGCGAAGATGCGCGCCGACTCGGCGATGCCCGGCAGCCGCTCGTGGATCACCTCGGCGCCGAGATGCATCAGATTCAGGTGGATGTGATCCTTGTGCTCGCCGACGCCGCGACCTTCGCGGATCTCGATCGTCATCGCACGGCTGACCACGTCGCGGGAGGCCAGATCCTTCGCGTTCGGGGCATAGCGCTCCATGAAGCGCTCGCCCTCGGAGTTGGTGAGGTAACCACCCTCGCCACGCACACCCTCGGTGATCAGGCAGCCCGCGCCGTAGATGCCGGTCGGATGGAACTGCACGAACTCCATGTCCTGCAGCGGCAGGCCGGCACGCAACACCATGCCGCCGCCGTCGCCCGTACAGGTGTGTGCCGAAGTGGCGCTGAAGTACGCGCGACCGTAGCCGCCGGTCGCCAGCACCACCGCCTGGCCACGGAAGAAGTGCAGCGTGCCCTCGTTCATGTCCAGCGCCAGCACGCCGCGACACACACCTTCCTCGTCGAAGATCAGGTCGATCGCGAAGTACTCGATGAAGAACGAGGCATCGTGCGCCAGCGCCTGCTGGTACAGCGTGTGCAGGATCGCATGACCGGTGCGGTCGGCCGCGGCGCAGGTGCGCTGGGCGGTGCCCTTGCCGTAGTGCGTGGTCATGCCGCCGAACGGGCGCTGGTAGATCTTGCCTTCAGCCGTGCGCGAGAACGGCACGCCGTAGTGCTCCAGCTCGATGATCGCCGGGATCGCCTCGCGGCACATGTACTCGATGGCGTCCTGGTCACCGAGCCAGTCGGAGCCCTTGATGGTGTCGTAGAAGTGGAAGCGCCAGTCGTCCTCGCCCATGTTGCCGAGCGCGGCGGAAATGCCGCCCTGCGCCGCCACCGTGTGCGAGCGGGTCGGGAACACCTTCGTGATGCACGCAGCCTTCAGGCCCTTCTCGGCAAGGCCGAAGGTGGCACGCAGGCCGGCACCGCCGGCGCCCACCACGATCACGTCATACTTGTGCTGTTGGATCTTGTAGCTTTCCACGTCAGGCTCCCAGGGCGATGCGCAGCACAGCCAGCACGCTTGCCAGCGCGCCCAGCACCGCGAGGAATTTCACCAGCACCAGCAGGGAAACTTCCTTCCAGCGGGTGTGCACGTAATCTTCGATCACCACCTGCAGGCCGAGCACGGCGTGCCAGAACATGGCGATCACGAAAGCGATCAGCAGGACCGCGTTCCACGGGCGGGCCACCACCGCGTGCGCAGTCGCGTAATCGGCGTGCACCAGACGCAGCACCGTCGCCAGGAACCACAGGCCGAGTACGACGAGCGCGGCAGCGGTCACGCGCTGGGTCCACCAGTGTCCGACACCGGACTGGGCCGAGCCCAAGCCACGGGCACGCTTGATCGGATGGCGCAGATCCTTGGCGCTCATGCCGCACCTCCGGAGGTCAGCACGAAAGCCCAGACCAGCAGGGTGATCACGAAGCTGCCGATGATCGACAGCCAGCTCGAGCGGACGAACTGCGCGATGGCATAGCCCGCGCCAGCGTCCTGCACGAGATGACGGATGCCGTTGCACAGGTGGTAAGCGAACGCCCAGGTCCAGCCGAACATGACCACCATGCCGAGCGGACTGCCGACGCAGCTGGTGAACTGCGCGAATGCCTCGCTGCCGCCAGCCAGGGCCAGCAGCCCCCAGAGGACGATCAGGCTGCCGATGGCAAGCACGATGCCGGTCGCGCGATGCAGGATCGAGGTCAACATCTGCACCTGCCACTTGTAGATCTGCAGGTGCGGTGAGAGCGGTCGTGATGTGTCTGCCATGTTGGCTATCCTGGTGTGGAATCGCTTTTGCCCATGCCGGCCGACTCCGAGCGTCCGCCAGCGCGAAGCGTCAGAAGTCGATGCAGCGCCCATTCTTTTCCCAGTCGCCGTAGCGCGTGGGGTCGGGCGCAGGACGCTCCTCTGCCGGGTCTGGCCGATCGTTTCCGAACGGCAAAACGGCCCCCGCCGCTGGAGCGGCCGGCTGCTTCGATTCGGGAGGGGAGCGTGTGTCGGACATGGTTCTTGTTAGCTGAACAAGCGTAATACTTGTGCCCTGCCGGTACAACCTGAGGGGACCGTGCCCCTTGCCTGAAACGCCTTCGTCCCCAGTAACGAAAACCATGTCCCCAACCGCCCCCACCCTGCCCGCCGAAACCCTCGTCATCGAGGGCCCCGATGCCGCGCAGTTCATGCATGGCCAGTTCACTTCGCCGGTACTCGCGCTGTCCGTGGGATCGTGGCAGTTCAGCGCCTGGCTGGATGCGACGGGGCGTGTCCGCGCACTGTTTCATCTTGCACGGCTTGCCGACCAACGCTGGGTGCTGCTGCTGCGAGGAGGACAGGCCGGGGACCTGAAGAACGAACTTTCGCGCTTCGTGTTCCGCGCCCGGGTCGAACTGCTGGTGCAGCCAGTCGGTCTGCTGACCGCAGGACCGGCGATGGCGCTTCATGCGACAGAAGAAGCCGAAGGAATCCTGCATGTCGGCTGCGGCGATCACTCGATCGTCATCGCAGCCGAGGCCCCCGGCGACGATCTGCGTGCGATGCAGATCCGCGAGGGCTGGCCATGGCTGCCCGCCGGAGCGATCGGCCAGTACAACGCCGCGTCGCTCGGCCTTCATCACCTCGGCGCCGTCGCGCTCGACAAGGGTTGCTATCCGGGCCAGGAGATCGTGGCGCGACTGCACTATCGAGGAGGAAACAAGCGCAGGCTTTGCCGCGTCATGCTGTCGCAGGCGGTCGCGCCGGACACGCGGCTGAAACGTGTGGGTGATGGCGCAGAGCTGCATCTGCTCGATGCCGTGGGTGGAGACTCGGGCGTGACGGGACTCGCCGTTGCGCACGAGGACTGGCTGATCGCTTCGCAGGACAGTCATGATGCACTGCTTACGTGCGGCGCACGCGCACGGATCGTCGAATCATGGGGCGAATAGCCGCATGTTGCCATGCCGCAAAAGTGAGTGCCGCGTGAATTCCATGACCATGGCACTTGCCATCCCCGGAGGCCGCCACTAGGCTCCGCGAAAATTTTTGGCCGGCCACTCCTACCGCAGTGGCTCGAGCACGCGACGAACCGGAGGAGTCCGGATCGGCGCGACCCGGCAGAAATGCCGGAGAGAATTGCCGCCATACGAGGCGGAGATGTCGCAGATGCCCTGGACCATTCGATGGTGGCTGGCTGCGACTCTGGTCAGATCTGGCACAGACGTCGAACTGACTCGCCACAATCCCGTGGCAAGGACATCCGCGATCCCAAAGTTTCGATCCGGTGTCATCAATCCAGGTGGAACGGCCTGCCCGCCCGTCCACCGCAATGGCGCCTGAGAACCGGTTTCCTTCCGGCCATGCGTACAGCACGTTGGAGGCAGACTATGAAACTTTCCGTATTGCTGTGGATGGCCTCGTTGCTGCCCCAGCCGGTGGCCGACCAGACCTGTCTGGCGACGACCGTCTACCTGGAAGCCCGCAGCGAACCGACGATGGGGCAGCTGGCGGTTGCCGAAGTGGCGCTACGGCGTCGCGACCGCGGCCAGTGGGGCGATACCGTGTGCAAGGTCGTGACCGCACCGCACCAGTTCGCCACCACCACCACACCGGGCTCGTTCGACATCACCAACCCGGTCGCCTTCGCCAAAGCCTGGAAGATCGCCGGCGAGTCGATGACGAACTGGGAGCTGCCGCTCGCCGAACGCCATCTGGTCGTTCCACATGCGGACCATTTCGCTACCGTGGCGATCACTCCGGCTTGGTCGATCAACCGCACCGGCCGCACCATCGGCGAGCATCGTTTCTACGCCGTGAACTAACGAACCCGTATCGCGCAGAAAAGAAAAAGCCCTCCTTTCGGAGGGCTTTTTTTTGGACGTCCAAAGAGCAAAGTGGACTAGCGCGGATAGACGTGATCGCCCTGCACCTGCACGTAATCACCCTCGCGCACCCGGGGATCATCGCGCTGGGTCACGGTGACGTACCGGCCCCCGTCCAATCGCACGGTGACCTGCCAGGCCACGTCGGTCCCACTGTTGGCCGTGGCCACCTTGTTGCCGACCACACCGCCGGCCACCGCACCAGCAACGGTGGCAGCCTTGCGGCCATCCCCCTTGCCCACCGTATTGCCGAGAAGGCCGCCGGCGACCGCGCCGATCACGGCACCAAGCGTCCCGTTGCTCTTGCGCTCGACGTAGACCTGCTGCACCTCCTTGACCACGCCGCAGTTGTCGCATCGCGCGGGCCGGCTGTCGTAGACCGGAGCGGGCCGACTGTACCCCCCGTTGTTGTAGGGCGTGGTTTCGCACCCCGCGAGTGCAATGCTCGCGAGAGCTGCGGCGATCAGCAGTGGAATCCTGCGTGAAGTGGGCGACATGGGCTCCTCCTCGACTGGATGGTGGAAAATCAGCGCGCGTCGGAAACCGCCGTCACGCCTTCCTGGACCTGCACGCGGTCGCCGGGATCGTGATCCATCCGCACCGTGCGCGTGACCCCGTTGTATTCGTAACGGACGTCATAGCCGACGATCTTGGTGGTGCTGTCGTTCACTGTGGTGCACCGGCGCTGGACCGAGGACGTGGTGTTCGCATGCTGGCGACTCTCTTCGATCTTCTTGCCCGCGTAGCCACCGCCGAGCGCACCGGCCACCGTCGCGAGCGTCTTGCCCTTGCCACCACCCACCTGGTGGCCGAGTACGCCGCCGACCACGGCGCCGATCGCAGTGCCCGCGATCTGGTGCTGATCCTTCGGTGGCGTGGTGGTATTGACCACCTCGTCGTGGCAGACCTGCTTCGGGGTGCTGGTGGTCTTCCGAACCGGATCAACGCTCACAACCTTGGCGTACTTCGGGCCGTTGGCTGCGGCACCTGTCGCTACACCGGCGTCCGCACTCGCATCACGATTGCAAGCCGATACACTGGCCGCCAGCGCAGCCGCCACACACACGTGAAGCACGTTGACCATCAACCGTTTCATCAGATCTCTCCTTTTTGGATTCCCCGCGAGCAACGCGATCTGCGCCCCTCGCGTTTCGCCTGTTCATTGAAACCCTGCACAACTGAATACGACCTAGCTCCGACTCGTCATTTTTCCTTCACGTGATCGAAGACACGGATCGGAGTCGTACACCCCATCGGAAAGTGGCCGCCATCCATCATGACACCTCTCGTCGACAGCCACGTACACCTCGATGACGCCCGATTCGACGTGGATCGCGATCGGGTGCTGGAGCGCGCGCGAGATGCCGGCGTCGGGGCGATGATCGTGCCGGCCATTGCCGCACCTGGTTGGGAAGCCCTTGCAGACCTGGCGAAGGAGCACGGCGACGTCTTTCCCGCATACGGCATGCACCCGATGTTCCTGCCGCGGCACCGCCTCACCGATTGCGACCTGCTCGACCAATGGCTCGATACGCACCGGGCGGTAGCGGTTGGTGAAATCGGCCTGGACTACTTCGTCGAAGGCCTCGACCGGGATCGGCAGCAGGTCCTGTTCGACAGGCAACTGTCCGTCGCGGTGAATCACCGCCTGCCCGTGATCATCCATGCCCGCCGAGCCGTCGATGCCGTGATCGCCGCAATCCGCCGCCATCCGGGGACAAGGGGCGTCGTTCACAGCTTTTCCGGAAGCGCCGAGCAGGCGGCGCAGCTATTCAAGCAGGACTTCCTGGTCGGCATCGGTGGCCCCGTGACCTACCCCCGGGCGCAGCGGCTCAGGCGCGTCGTCGCCGAACTCCCAGCAGAGCAGTTGCTGCTGGAAAGCGACGCCCCGGACCAGCCCGGCATCATGCGCCGCGGACAGCGCAACGAGCCTTCGGCGATTACCGAAACCCTCGCGGACCTTGCCGCTCTCCGGGGCGAGCACGTCGAGCAGCTCGCCGCAGCCACCACCGAAAACGCTCGACGGCTCTTCGACCTCGGCACCCCTGCCCGCTGAGGCCCGTGCGCCGGAGGATGCTTGCCGGCAGATACGCATGACTGCTACCTTTTTAGTTCACCAGTGAAATATGAGCCAGTGAAATGGCCAGCCTCGGCAACTGCATCTGCATGATGGACGAGGGCGTCGATCGCCTCGGCGAAGCCCTACCCGGACTTCCGGCCGACAAAGCCAAGCTCAGTCGACTCATGTTGATGGTGGGCAGTCGCATGCAGGAAGAACTGGAGCACACGCTCAAACCGTACCGGCTCAACCACAGCGAATTCCTCACGCTGATGATCCTCTACAGCAGCCCAGACGGAAGCTCGACGCCGGGTGAGCTTTGCGACTACACATCCCAGGGCGCGACCAACATGACCCGCATCGGCAATGCGCTGGTCGGACGCGGCCTGGTCGTACGCGCGGCGAGCGAACAGGATCGTCGACGCGTGCGCATGGGCATCACGCCCAGCGGACGTCGCTTCGTCCAGAAGATGCTGCCGACCCTGTTCCCCCGCCTCAGCGCGATGTTCGACGGCTTCGGCGAGAACGACCGCCGCCAGCTCGGGCGCCTGCTGCGCAAGCTGGCGGACAACCTCGACCGGCTGGACGAGGAGATCGACCGTTGAAGGCCCTGCCCGATAAGGATGCCCAGATGAAACACGTCTACCGCGCCATGCGCCCGCTGGCCGTGTCGGCATTAGCGCTCGCACTGACGGCATGCGCGATGCCCCCCCATCGCCTCGATCCGCCCAGGCTCAGCGACAACGTCCCGTTGGCGGGCCTGGATGTCCCCGCCCGCGCAGGCTGGCCGGCGGCCGAATGGTGGAAGGCCTACCACGACGACCAGTTGGACAGGCTTGTCGCGATGGCGATGGACCAGGCCCCCGATCTCGCCATCGCACAGAGCCGCGTGGGCAGCGCTGAACAGTCGATACGGGCGGCGGCTGCACAGGCCGGACTGAGCATCAACGGAAACGCCCAGGTCGCCCGGCAAAGACTGAGCGAGCATGGACTCATCCCTGCTCGCTTCCTGGGATTCACCTGGTACAACCAGGCCGATCTCGGGGTGCAACTGCAATACGACTTCGATTGGTGGGGCAAGACCCGGGCCGCGGTCGAATCCGCGGTCGACCAGGCACACGCCGCCCAGGCGCAGCGCAGCGCCGCAGCGCTCGCGTTGCAGTACGCGGTGGCCGATACCTATTTCGGCTGGCAGGCCGATCAGGCCCGGCTGGCACTCGCGCAGCGGCAGTTGGCGGTCCAGGAACGCCTGACCAGGATCGCCCAGCTGCGCGTCGGCCAGGGTGTCGACCTGCCGGACGAAGCCTCGCGCGCGCAGGCCCAGCTCGCCGCGGCGCGGGAGATGAAGATCGCCATCGATCGCTCTGGACAGATCCGACTCGCCGCCCTGGCCTCGCTGGTCGGGGTCGCCCCGGCCGACCTGCCCAAGCTGCAGCCGAAACCTCTGCCGAATGTGTCGCACGGCCTGCCCGCGGATGCCGGCCTGGACCTCATCGCGCGCCGTCCGGATATCGCGGCCAGCCGCTGGCAGGTCGAGGCCGCGTTGCGCCAGACCGACGTCGCGCGCGCCCAGTTCCTGCCCGATCTCAGTCTGAGCGCACTGGCCGGGCTGTCGAGCATCGACCTTGGCAAGCTGTTCTCCGCCAGCAGCCGCACCTTCGCCGTGACTCCTGCCCTGCATCTACCGCTCTTCAACAGCGGCCTGCTGCAGGCAAATTACGGGCTGAGCAGGGCGCAGCTGGATGGCGCCATCGCGCAGTACTGCAGCGTGGTGCTGCAGGCCGCCCGTGACGTGTCGACCCAGGCGCTCACTGCCGAGATGCTGGCCGACCGTCGCGAGCAGCAGCAGACGCAGATCGCGGCCGACCGGCAGATCCTCCGCGCCGCGGAGGCCCGCGCGCACCAGGGTGTACGCGATGCCCGCGAGTCACTGGCGGCAGAGGCCCAACTGCTGCAGCAACAGGACGCAGCCGCCCAGTTGCAGGCCCAGGCCGTCAGCACCGACCTCGCCCTGATCAAAGCACTGGGGGGCGGCTATCGCATGCCCGAAGCACCTGCTTCGACCACCTCCACGAATTCTGCCAACGCCTCTTCCGGAGCCCACTCACGATGAGCGCCAACGACTCCCAAACGGCCGACACTCCCAAGGAAGCCAACGAAAGCGGCATGGCCGCAAAGGACCCGGCCAAGCGTCGGCGGGCACTCGCCATCGTCGCAACCGTGTTCGTACTGGCTGCGCTGGGCTGGTTCCTGCTGTGGCTGCTGGTGCTGTCCAGGCGCGAAAAGACCGACAACGCCTATGTCGGCGGCAACCAGGTGGCGATCTCCGCCCAGGTGCCCGGCACGGTCGTGGCGATCATGGCCGACGATACGCAGAAGGTCGATGCCGGACAGGTGCTCGTGAAGTTGGACAGCACCGATGCCGACGTCCGCCTGCAGCAGGCCCGGGCCGCGCTGGCACAAGCCGTACGGGGCGTCCGCCAGCAGACCGAAAACGTCAGCGGCGCCGAAGCCCAGGTGGCAGCGAGAAAGCTCGAGCTGGAAAAGGCCCGGGCCGACCTCAAGCGCCGCCTGCCGCTGATCGCGGCCAGGGCCGAGTCCCCCGAAATCATCCAGCATCTGCGCGACGGCGTGGCGCAGGCGCAGGCCGCGCTCGATGCCGCCCAGGCCCAGGCCGCCGCCGCCCGCGCCGCCGTCGAGGGTACGGACGTGGCGCACAACCCCGCAGTCATGCAGGCGCGCGCCAATTTCCGTGCCGCCTGGATCGCCCGGCAGCGCAACGCGATCTATGCCCCCGTATCCGGCTACGTGGCTCAGCGCAGCGTCCAGCTGGGCAACAGTGTGCAGCCCGGGCAGCAGCTGATGACCGTCGTGCCGCTGCACAACCTGTGGATCGACGCCAACTTCAAGGAGGGCCAGCTGCGGCATATCCGCATCGGCCAGCCGGTGAAGATCGAAGCGGACATCTACGGCAGCAGCGTCGAATACCACGGCAAGGTCGAGGGCATCGGCGCGGGCACCGGCAGCGTGTTCTCGCTGCTGCCTGCCCAGAATGCGACCGGCAACTGGATCAAGGTCGTGCAGCGCGTGCCGGTGCGGATCAGCCTGGACAACGCCGAGCTGGACAAGCATCCGCTGCGCATCGGCCTTTCCACCGATGTGACCGTGGATATCAGCGACGATCACGGCAAGGTGCTGGCCCAGGCACCGGTATCCCAACCGATGGCAAGCACCGACGTGTACGACCGGATGGGCGCGCAGGCCGATGCCGAGGCCGACCGCATCATCCAGGCCAATCTCCCCGCCCACCGCTGAGTCGAGCCATGGCCGCCACGTCCGACGCCGCCGCGCCGCTGAAGCCGTTGCACGGCGGCGCACTGGTACTTCTCACCGCCGCCGTCGCGTTGAGCACCTTCATGGAGGTGCTGGACATGACCATCGTGAACGTCGCGGTACCGCACATCGCGGGCAGCCTCGGCGTGAGCCCCAGCGAAGGCACCTGGACGATCAGCTCGTACGCCCTGGCCAGCGCGATCATGCAGCCGCTGACCGGATGGCTCGCAAAACGCTTCGGCGAAGTCCGCACCTTCGTCGCCTCGGTACTGCTGTTCGTCGTGTTTTCGATGATGTGCGGTTTGGCGACTTCCATGCCGATGCTGGTGATCGCCCGCCTGATGCAGGGTGCCGGCTCCGGCCCGATGGTGGCGTTGTCGATGACACTGCTGTTGTCGAGCTATCCGAAGGAACGGCAGGGCATTGCGCTGGCGCTGTGGGCCATGACCGTGGTGGTGGCGCCCATCTTCGGACCGATCCTCGGCGGCTACCTCACTGACAACTTCTCCTGGCCGTGGATCTTCTACATCAACCTGCCGGTGGGTCTGGCGGCCGCGATAATCACCTGGGCGCTGCTGCACAAGCGGGAGACGAAGACCTTCAACATGCCGATCGACGTGATCGGCCTGGTGTTGCTGGTGGTCGGCGTCGGAGCGTTGCAGTTCATGCTCGACAACGGCAACGACCACGACTGGTTCTCCTCGCCGATGATCACCACGCTCGGCATCATCGCACTGGTCTGCCTCACCTTCCTGATCGTCTGGGAACTGCATGCCAAACACCCGGTGGTGGACCTGTCGCTGTTCCGCCAGCGCAATTTCACGGTCGGAGTCACCGGGCTGTCGCTCGGCATGATGGCCTTCTTCGGCATCAACGTGGTCTTCCCGCTATGGCTGCAGACCACGCTGGGCTATACCGCCACCTGGGCCGGACTGGCTACCGCGCCGGTCGGCATCCTGGCGTTCCTGGTCGCCCCGATCCTCGGGCGCAACCTGCATCGGCTGGATCTGCGTGCCGTGGTGACCTTCGCCTTCGTGATGTTCGCCACCACCTCGTACTGGTTCTCCACCTTCGACAGTGGGGCGTCGTTCTCCGCGCTGGTGCTACCGCGGTTCGTGATGGGCATCGCCATCCCCTGCTTCTTCATCCCGCTGAACCAGGTCTACCTGTCCGGGCTGCCCGCCTCCGAGATCGCCAGTGCCTCCGGACTGGCCAATTTCTGCCGCACGCTGGGCTCGAGCGTATCGACTGCGGTCAGCGTGACGCTTTGGCAGCACCGCGGGGAGTTCCATCACGCCACGCTGACCGAATCGATCACGCCCGACCATCCGGCCGCCACGCATTTCCTGGGGCAGCTCTCCCATGCCGGCTTCGCGCACAGGGAAGGGCTTGGACTGGTGGACCGTATCCTCACGCGCGAGGCGCTGACCCTGGCGGTGAATGACGTGTTCCTCGCCTGCGCGGTGTTGTTCGTGCTGCTGATCCCGGTGCTGTGGCTGGCCAGGCCGCCGTTCGGAAGCGCCGGCGGTGCCGTAGGCCATTGATCGGCCAGCCCATTAGCAGATTTCTGCTGCACTCCGAAGTGCAGCAAGGTGACTGGTGCGGCGCAATACCTTCTGCTAGCGTTCGCCGCATGGCACAAACAATCCGCATCATCAAGAAGTATCCGAACCGTCGGCTCTACGACACGGAGATCTCCAGCTACATCACGCTGGAAGAGATCCGTCAGCTGGTGCTGGACGGCGAAACCTTTGAAGTGCGCGACGCCAAGTCGGGTGAAGACCTCACCCGTTCGGTGCTGCTGCAGATCATCTCCGAGCACGAGGAGAAGGGGCAGCCCATGCTCTCTCCGCAGCTGCTGAGCCAGATCATCCGGTTCTACGGGGATTCGCTGCAGGGCTTCATGGGCCCTTATCTGGAGCGCAGCCTGCAGGTCTTCCTGGACCAGCAGCAGCAATTCCGCAACCAGCTCAACAACCTGATGGGCCAGACGCCCTGGTCGATGCTCAACGAGCTGACCGAGCGCAACATGGACGCCTGGAAGTCCATGCAGCGAGGCTTCCTCGACGCCGCCTCCCAGTCGCGCCCCGCCGCCAGTCCCGCTGGCACCAGCGGCACAGGCCGCGGCGGCAAGAAGTCCTGACCGATCCCATCCGGGGCAGCCTAAGGCTGCCCCGTTCGTTTTGAGCCTTTGACCGCTGCAGCACAGCACGTGCTGCCGTGCGGCAATATGAGTAGCGCGCATGAGCAAGCGATTGGCCGTCGTCACCGGCGGCATAGGCGGCCTCGGCACCGAGATCTGCCGCCACCTCGCCCGTGATGGGCGTCAAGTCATCGCCATCGACCTCCCGACCCGGCAGGAGCGAATCGAAGCCTTCCGCGAAGAGGTCGCGCCCTTCGATGGCGCGATCGACTTCGAACCTGCCGACGTCAGCGATTTCGACAGTTGCCGCGCCCTGGTCGAAGGCATCGAAGCTGCGCATGGCGCCGTTGACGTGCTGGTCAATGCCGCCGGCATCACCCGCGACACCAGTTTGCGCAAGATGACGCCGGAGCAATGGCACCAGCTGATGCGGGTGAACCTCGACGGCGTCTTCAATACCTGCCGCCAGGTCGTCGAGGGCATGTGCGAGCGCGGTTTCGGTCGCATCGTCAACCTCAGCTCGGTCAACGGCCAGACCGGGCAATTCGGCCAGACCAACTACTCCGCCGCCAAGGCCGGCGTGCACGGCTTCACCATGGCGCTTGCCCGTGAGACCGCGCGCAAGGGGGTGACGGTGAACACCGTCTCCCCCGGCTACTGCGATACACCGATGGTGGCCGCGGTGGCGCCTGCAGTGCGCGAGCAGATCATCGCCGGCATTCCTGTGGGCCGCCTCGGCTCGCCGGCCGACATCGCCCGCGCCGTGGCATTCCTGGCAGCGGACGACGCCGGCTACATCACCGGTGCCAACCTGCCGGTGAACGGCGGATACTTCATGAGCTTCTGACCGATGCATACGCGACCTCACGGTCGCGTATGCATCGATCCCGCACCACCGGAACCGGCCTTGCCCCTGCCAAACATCACCCTCGCCGGCGGCGGTCCGGTCGGCGCCCTGCTCGCGCACCTGCTCGCCCTGCGCGGCTTCACGGTGGACGTGTTCGAAAAGCGGCCGGATCCGCGCACCGCCGGCTACGAGGCCGGGCGCTCGATCAACCTGGCGCTGGCCGAACGTGGCCTGCATGCCTTGCGCACCGCCGGCCTGGCCGAACGCGTGCTGTCGCTGGCGGTGATGATGCGCGGCCGGATGGTGCATGCCGGTTCGGCGCCCCCGGTATTGCAGCGTTACGGCGTCGACGATCGCGAGGTGATCTGGTCGGTCTCGCGGGGTGAACTGAACAAGCTGATGCTCGACGCGGCCGAGATGGCCGGCGTGCGTTTCCACTTCGGGCACATGGTCGAGCGCATCGACTTCGACGCCCGACGGTTGTGCCTGCGCGACGTCGCGGGTGTGCAACGGGAACATCGCTTCGAGTTGATGCTGGGTGCCGATGGCGCCGGCTCGGCCGTGCGAGCGGCGATGCACCACGTGGATCCCCTCGGCGAACGGGTCGAGGCACTGGGCCACGCCTACAAGGAGCTGGAGATCCCCCCCCGCCCGGAGAACGGCGAGGCGCGCTTCGCCATCGAACCGCATGCCCTGCACATCTGGCCGCGCGGCGGTTACATGTGCATCGCGCTACCGAATCCGGAAGGCAGCTTCACGGTCACGTTGTTCCTGCCGGGCGTAGGCCCCTACCCCAGCTTCGCCACCCTGCCGGACGCGGAGCACGCGGCAGATTTCTTCGACACCCAGTTCCCGGACCTGCTGCCGTTGATGCCGCGCTTCGCGGAAGATTTCCAGGCGCATCCGGCGCCGAGCCTGTACACGCTCTATCTCGACCGCTGGCACCTGGACGGTCGCGCCGTGCTGCTGGGCGACGCCGCGCACGCCATGGTGCCGTTCCACGGCCAGGGCATGAACTGCGGGCTGGAGGACGCCGTGGAACTGGCCGCACTGCTGGCCGGGAGTCCGACCGACCCTGCAGGGGTGTTCGCCGAGTTCCAGCGCCGGCGCAAACCGAACGCCGATGCGATCGCTGCGATGGCGCTGGAGAACTACGTGGAGATGCGCGACTCGGTCGCCGACCCGCGTTACCTAGCCAAGCGGGCGCTCGGCCTGCGCCTGGCCGAAGCCGTGCCGTCGCACTTCATGGCGCGCTACCGCATGGTCACCTTCACCCGCCTGCCCTATGCCTTCGCGTACCAGCGTGGCAAGGCGCAGGATGCCCTGCTCGACGAATTGCTCGCCACGACCGGCGGCGACCCACAGGCGGTGGTGCTGGACGAAGCTGTCGCCCTGTTCCGCAACCGGCTGGAGCCACTACCCGACCTGCCGCATGGATGAGCGCCTGCTCGTTGCCTACCGGCGTACCGACTACAGGGTGCGCCTGCCGGGCGGCGGCACGACCAGCCTGCACGTCGATACCCCGGTGCCGGCCACGCTGCATGCACTGGTCGGCACCTCGCCCTGGGGCTTCATCACCGCGTGGCACCCCGGCTCGCGTCGCGCACCGCGAGACACCAACCGCCAGGCGCAACGGCGGCTGCTCGCCGAACTGCTCGCGGACCCAGCCACCCGGGCGATCCTCGCCGCCGTCGGCGTGGGCGCGGATGGCTGGCGCGAACCCAGCCTGTTCGCGATCGGCACACCACACGTCGTGCTGGAGCGGTTGGCCGCGGCGTTCGGCCAACGAGCGTTTCTCGCCGGCAGCGGGCAAGGTCTGGCGCGACTGGTCTGGACGCCGCAGCTGACCTGGGTCAACGGCGACAGCTGACCACATGGACAAGCCCCGCGGGCATTGCGGACAATCCCGAGGATGACCGTCGCACCCCCGCCCCTGCTCGCGGCCTCTGCCTTGAGCTTTTACCGCCAGGACGAACCCGTGTTCGGCCCGCTGCAGTTCGAGCTGCATCCCGGCCAGCTCGCGCTGGTGGAGGGGGACAACGGCAGCGGCAAGACCACGCTGCTGCGCGTGCTCGCCGGCCTGCTGCACGTGGACGAAGGCCATCTGAGCTGGCGCGGCGAGCCGCTGCGGCGCGATCACTGTGCCGCCGAAATCGTCTTTCTCGGCCACCAGCTCGGACTCAAGGGCGACCTCAGTCCGCGCGAGAACCTGCACATCGCCGCCGGTCTTCATGGCGCACGCGATGGCATGGATCCGGCCCGCGCGCTGCTCGACGTCGGACTGGCCGGCTACGAGGACGAGCCGGTGCGGCGGCTTTCCGCCGGGCAGAAGAAGCGGGCGGCGCTGGCACGCCTGCTGCTGGTGCCCGCCGCGCTGTGGCTGCTCGACGAGCCTTACGCCAATCTCGACCGCCACGGCATCGCGCTGGTCAACCGCCTGCTCGAGGGCCACGTCGCCGCGGGCGGTGCCGCGCTGGTCACCAGCCATGGCGCCGTAAGTTTCCACGGCGGCGAGCCTCAGCGCATCCGGATGCATGCATGAACCAGGCTCCGCTCGGACGCGCCTGCGCCGCCGTCCTCCGACGTGATCTCACCCTCGCCTGGCGCCGCCGTGGCGACATCGCCATGCCGGTGCTCTACGCGCTGATCGTCACCACCCTGTTCCCCTTCGCGCTGGGTCCGGAGAACGCACTGCTGCAGCGCATCGCCGGCGGCGCGGTGCTGGTCACCGTGCTGCTGGCGATGCTGCTGGCGCTGGACGGCATGTTCCGAAGCGACATCGAGGATGGTTCGCTGGAGCAACTGGTGCTGGCGCCGCAACCTCTTGCGCTGATGCTGGGCATGAAGATCCTCGCCCACTGGCTCACCACCGCGCTGCCGCTGATCGTGATCGCGCCGATGCTGGCCAGCATGCTGCAGTTGCCGGTGGCGGTCATGCCCGTACTGCTGCTGGCGCTGGCGCTGGCCACGCCGATGCTGAGCCTGCTCGGCGCGGTGCTCGTGGCGCTGACAGCCGGCACCCGACGCTCTGGTATGCTGCTCGCCCTGATGCTGTTGCCGCTGTGCGTTCCCGTGGTGATCTTCGCCGCCGGTGCGTTGGCCGCAGCCCAGCAGGGCCTGCCGTGGATTGCCCCGATCGCATGGCTGGGCGCCGCCCTGGCGCTGGCCCTGGTGCTGGCCCCACTGGCCTGCGCCGCCGCCCTCCGCATTGCCTTGGACGCCTGAACCCATGTCCAGCTGGATTCCGCTCTGGTTGCACAAGCTCGGCTCGCCGCCGACCTTCTACCGCTTCGCCGGCAAGCTGCGCCCCTGGATGCTCGCTCTTGCCATCGTGCTGGGGCTCGTCGCGCTCTACGGCGGCCTGGTGCTCGCCCCGCCGGATTACCAGCAGGGTGACGACTACCGCATCATCTTCGTGCACGTGCCCAGCGCCTGGATGGGGCTGTTCATCTACGGCGTGATGGCCGTATCGGCGTTCATCGCACTGGTCTGGCGGATCAAGCTGGCCGAGGTGGTGGCGATGGAGTCCGCCCCGATCGGCGCGGCGTTCACCCTGATCACCCTGACCACCGGCTCGCTGTGGGGCGAGCGCATGTGGGGCACGTGGTGGACCTGGGATGCACGGCTCACCTCCGAGCTGGTGCTGCTGTTCCTGTACCTGGGTGTGATCGGCCTGTACCACGCGTTCGAGGACCGTCGCCAGGGCGCGCGTGCCGCCGCCTTCCTCGCCCTGATCGGCATCATCAACGTGCCGATCGTGCATTTCTCGGTGAACTGGTGGAACACGCTTCACCAGGGCTCGACCATCCGCCTGTTCGGCCCTTCCACCATGAGCGGCTCGATGATCTGGCCGCTGCTGACCATGATGGTCGCGACCAAGTGCTACTACGTGTTCAGCCTTTGCTCGCGCGTGCGCGCCGACCTGCTGGCGCTGGAAAGCGGCAAGGACTGGGTCCGCCAGATCGCCGCGGGGGAAACCGCCCGATGAACCAGTTCCTCGCCATGGGCGGTTATGCCGTCTATGTGTGGCCGGCGTACGCGATCTTCCTCGTCGTGCTGCTTGCCGATGCACTGGCGCCGGTATTGCGCCGACGCCGCGTGCTGCGCGAACTGCGCGGCCGCCTCGCCCGCCAGAGCGCGCGCCAGCAGCGCCGCGCCGACACCGCCACCGACGCCTGATCGCCACGGAATCCCCGCATGAACCCCACCCGCAAGCGCCGGCTCATCATCGTCGTCATGGTCCTGATCGCCGCGGCGATCGCCGGCGGCCTGACCGTGTTCGCCCTGCAGCAGAACATGAACTACCTGTTCACTCCCAGCCAGGTGCAGGAAGGCCAGGCGCGCGACTACAAGACCTTCCGCCTCGGCGGCATGGTCAAGGAGGGCTCGATCCAGCGCTCCAGCGACTCGCTGAAAGTGACCTTCACGGTGGTCGACGCCGACGGCGCCATGCCGGTGGAATACACCGGCATCCTCCCCGACCTGTTCCGCGACAACCAGTCGGTGATCACCACCGGCCACATGGAAAACGGGCACTTCGTGGCGACCGAGGTCCTGGCCAAGCACGACGAGACCTACATGCCGAAGGAACTGAAGGACGCCATGGCCAAGGCGCACAAGGGTCGCAAAGTCGCCGAGACCGGCGACCAGCCACCTGCCGCAACCCAACCCTGAGCGACCCAACGCGCCCGCCACGACGGAACACGCCATGACTCCTGAACTCGGCCAGCTCGCCCTCGTCCTCGCCCTGCTGCTGGCGCTGGCGCAAAGCATCCTCCCGCTGATCGGCGCCTGGCGCGGCAATCGCGCCCTAATCGCTACCGCTCGACCGGCCGCGGCCGGGCAGGCCGCTTTCGTGATCGTCGCCTTCGCCCTGCTGGTCTGGGCGTTCCTGCGCTTCGACTTCTCGGTCGCCTACGTCGCGGACAACTCCAACCTGGCACTGCCCTGGTACTACCGCATCGCCGCGGTGTGGGGCGCACACGAAGGCTCGATGCTGCTGTGGGTGCTGATCCTCAACCTGTGGACGCTCGCCGTCGCCACCTTCAGCCGCAACCTGCCGGACGACTTCGTGGCGCGGGTGCTGGGCGTACTGGGGATGATCTCGGTGGGTTTCCTCGCCTTCATCCTGTTCACCTCCAACCCGTTCGCCCGCCTGCTGCCGATGCCGCCGGACGGCGGCGACCTGAACCCGGTGCTGCAGGATCCGGGCATGACCTTCCATCCGCCCGTGATCTACATGGGCTATGTCGGCTTCTCGGTGGCGTTCGCCTTCTCCATCGCCGCCCTGCTCGGCGGCGGCATGGAACAGGCGTGGGTGCGCTGGGCGCGCTCGTGGACCAACGTGGCATGGGCCTTCCTCACCGCGGGCATCGTTGCCGGCAGCTGGTGGGCCTACGCCGAGCTGGGCTGGGGCGGCTGGTGGTTCTGGGATCCGGTGGAGAACGCTAGTTTCATGCCCTGGCTGGTCGGCACCGCGCTGATCCACGCGCAGGCGGTCACCGAGAAGCGCGGCTCGCTGCGCGCCTGGACCATCCTGCTGTCGATCTTCGCCTTCTCGCTGTCGCTGCTCGGCACCTTCCTGGTGCGCTCGGGCGTGCTGACCTCGGTGCATGCCTTCGCCTCAGACCCGCGCCGCGGCCTGTTCATCCTGGGCTTCCTGGCAGTGGTCGTGGGCGGCTCGCTGCTGCTGTACGCGCTACGCGCGCCGAAGGTGGCCGGTGGCAAGTCGTTCGCGGTGGTCTCGCGCGAGACGGCGGTGCTGGTCGGCAACCTGATGTTCACCGTGGCCGCGGCGATGGTACTGCTGGGCACGCTGTTCCCGCTGATCGGCGACGCGTTCAACCTGGGCCGGATCTCGGTGGGTCCGCCCTACTTCGGCTTCCTGTTCCCGCTGCTGATGGCGCCGGTGGTGCTGCTGCTGCCGTTCGGACCGTTCCTGCGCTGGGGCCGCGGCGAACCGGGTGTGATCGGCTCGATCGCACTGCGCGCCGGCATCGCCGCGGTGGCCTGCGCGATCGTGGCGGCGTTCTTCGTCGACGGCCGTGCCCGCGCCCTGGTCGGCGTGGCGTCCGCCGTCTGGTGCGTGGTCGGCACCCTGCTCTACGTCTACAAGCGCTACCGCGAGGCACCGGCCGGCCGGCGCTATCCGGCCGAGATGGCCGGCATGCTGCTGGCGCACTTCGGCGTCGGCATCTTCCTGGCCGGCGTGCTGCTGTCCGAGTCGCTCAGCGTCACCCGCGACGTGCGCATGGCGCCGGGAGACACCCAGACCATCGGCAGCTACAGCTTCCGCTTCGACGGCGTGAAGCAGACCAGCGGCCCGAACTGGAAAGGCAGCCAGGGCGCGATCACCGTCTCGAAGGACGGCTCGGTGGTCGGCGTGATGCACCCGCAGAAGCGCACCTATACCCGCGAACAGGTGCAGACCGAGTCGGCGATCGATCCGGGCGTCACCCGAGACCTCTACGTGGCACTGGGCGAACCGATGAACCCGAACGACCTCGGTGGCGCATGGGCCATGCGCCTCTACGTCAAGCCGTTCATCCGCTGGCTGTGGACCGGCGGCCTGTTCATGATGCTCGGCGGTTTCGTCGCCGCGGCGGATCGCCGCTTCCGCGCCAGACGCGTGGCGGAGCGTGAACGCGTCGCTCCGACGGGGGCGACCGCCGGCGAGCGGCTGGCCACCGCGCGGGAGTCGCATGCATGAGCCGGTTGATCCCGTTCTTCGCCTTCCTGGCCCTGTGCGGCCTGTTCGGCTTCGGCATCTGGTGGAACAGCCACCACGACCAGACCGCGATCCCCTCCCCGTTGATCAACAAGCCGGCGCCGGAGTTCGCCCTGCCCGAGCTGTACGACCCGGCCAAGATGGTCACCAAGAAGGATCTGCTGGGCAAGCCCTACCTGCTCAACGTGTTCGCCAGCTGGTGCGTGGAGTGCGCGGTGGAACATCCGCTGCTCGAGGCCGAAGGACCGACCCTGGGCGTCGAACTGGTGGGCTACAACTACAAGGACCAGCCCGACGACGCCAAGGCCTGGCTGGCCCGCCACGGCAATCCGTACCAGGTGCTGATGGCCGACGTCAGCGGCCAGACCGCGATCGACTTCGGCGTCTACGCGGCCCCGGAGACCTTCCTCGTCGATGCCAAGGGCGTGATCCGCTACAAGCGCATCGGGCCGTTCACCCCCGAGGTGATCGAGAAGGAGCTCAAACCGGCGATTGCCGCGCTGGCCAAGGAGTCGCGATGAGGCGCCTGGTCGTACTGCTGGCCATCGGCCTGCTGTTGTTCGCCGGACTCGCCGGCGCGCAGGCGATCGAGCCGATGCCGTTCAAGGACCATGCGCAGGAGCTGCGCTTCCAGCACCTGACCGCGCAACTGCGTTGCCCGATGTGCCAGAACGAGACGCTGGCCGACTCCAACGCACCGATCGCCCGCGACCTGCGCCATGAGGTGTTCCGCTTGATGCAGGAGGGCCGCACCGACGACCAGATCAAGCAATACCTGGTCGCCCGCTATTCGGACTACGTGCTCTACGACCCGCCGGTGAATCCCACCACCTGGGTGCTGTGGTTCGGACCGCTGCTGATCCTGCTGGCCGGCGCCGTCGTCGTGGTGGTGACCATCCGCAAACGCTCTCGCTCCGGCGCGCCGCCGCCGACCATCGACCACGGGGACGACTGGTGAAGATCCTGTTCTACATCATCGCCGCGATCATGATCGCGGCGAGCCTGCTGTTGCTGCTGTGGCCGCTGATCAGGCACGGGCGCGCCCAGGGGCGTTCGCGCGGGGTCTTCGTCCTCGCACTCGGCATCGCCTTCGCGCTGCCTCTGGCTGCGGCCAGCCTTTACCTCACGGTGGGCACCCCGGTCGCGCTCGACGGCGTGGCGAAGCAGGCCCCACCCATGGACGTGAACCAGGCGCTGACCCAGCTGCGCGCCCACCTCAAGGAAGCGCCGGACGACAGCCAGGGCTGGATGCTGCTGGCGCAGACCACGGCGACGCTGGGCCAGAACGCCGAGGCGCGCGACGCCTATGGCCAGCTGCTGCGACTGCTGCCGAACGATCCGCTGCCGATGATCGGCTGGGCCGAGGCCGATTCCATGGCGCGCCCAGACCACCGCATCGACGGTCGCGCGCGCGAGCTGCTGCTGCAGGCGGTGAAGCTCGCCCCGGACAACCAGCGCGCACTGTGGCTGCTCGGCATCAGCGACTTCCAGCTCGAGCATTTCGCCGAGGCCGCTGCCACCTGGCGCCAGCTGCAGCCGCTGCTCACCCCGGGGTCCAGCGTGGCCAAGGCGGTGGCCCAGCAGATCGCGGTGGCCGACGCGCGCGCCGGCGGTGCGCCCGCCCCCGCGGCAAGCAGCAACGCACAGGCGGCCAACGCCAGCGCGCCGAAGCTGACCGTGCAGGTGAGCCTGGCCCCGGCGCTGCGCGACAAGGTCCGCCCCGGCGACACCCTGTTCGTCTATGCCCGCGCCGAGCACGGCCCGCCGATGCCGCTGGCGGTGGCGCGTCTGGACGCCTCCCGGCTGCCGGCCACGGTGGAGCTCACCGACGCGATGGCGATGGCGCCGTCGGTGGACCTGTCCTCGGCGTCGTCCGTGGTCGTCGGTGCACGCATCAGCCATAGCGGCCAGGCGATCGGCCAGCCGGGCGACCTGGAAGGCACCGCCGGCGTGGTGCCGACCCGCCGCCACGAGCCGGTCGCGGTGGTCATCGACAAGGTGCATCCGTGAGCGACGCGCGTCGCTACGCCGACCTGCCCTCGCCATTCCCGATGAAGCGCGGAGGCGCGCTGGCGGGTGCCCGCGTCGCCTACGAAACCTGGGGCGCGCTCGCGCCGGCGCGGGACAACGCGCTGCTGATCCTCACCGGTCTGTCGCCCAGCGCCCATGCCGCGTCCAGCCCCGACGACCCCTCGCCGGGCTGGTGGGAAGCGATGATCGGCCCCGGCAAGGCGATCGACACCGACCGCTGGTTCGTCATCTGCGTCAATTCGCTGGGCAGCGACAAGGGCTCCACCTGCCCGGCCTCGACCAACCCCGCCACCGGCGAGCCGTACCGGCTGGATTTCCCCGAGCTGTCGCTGGAAGACGTGGCCAACGCCGCCCACGTCGCGGTGAGCCAGCTCGGCATCGACCGGCTGGCCTGCCTCGTCGGCTGCTCGATGGGCGGCATGAGTGCGCTCGCCTACATGCTGCTGCACCCGGGTTCGGTGCGCGCCCACATCAGCGTCGACACGGCGCCGCAGGCCCAGCCATTCGCCATCGCGATCCGCTCGCTGCAGCGCGAGGCGATCAGGCTCGATCCGGGCTGGGCCAGGGGGACGTACGACCTGCACCCGGGCGACCGCGCCGACGCCACCTATCCGGACGCCGGCATGAGCATCGCCCGCAAGCTGGGCGTGATCACCTATCGCTCGGCGATGGAGTGGAACGGGCGCTTCGCCCGCATCCGGCTGGACTCCGACCAGCGCGAGGAGCACCCGTTCGGCGTCGAGTTCCAGGTCGAGTCCTACCTGCAGGCGCACGCCGAGCGCTTCGTGCGCACCTTCGACCCGAACAGCTACCTCTACCTGTCCCGCGCCAGCGACTGGTTCGACGTGGCCGAATACGGCCACGGCTCGGTCCGCGAGGGCCTGCGCCGGATCTGCATCGAGCAGGCGCTGGTGATCGGCGTCAGCACCGACATCCTGTTCCCGCTGGAGCAGCAGGAGCAGATCGCCGAAGGGCTGCGCGAGGCCGGGGCCGACGTCGAATTCGTCGCGCTGGACTCGCCGCAGGGCCACGACGCCTTCCTGGTCGACATCGAAAGCTACAGCCGCGCCATCGGCGGCTTCCTGGGGCGGCTCTGAGCCCCCATCCGCTGTCGCCACCCGATGGCGCTGCTAAGATGGGGTAGTTAAGCGCCGTACCGAGACCACCATGCTTGCCCAGGAATTTCCCGGCTGTCGCCAGCTGATCGATGCCATCGATGAAGCTGTCAGCCAACCGTCCACCCAGGCCATCACCGATTCGCTGAGGCACAGCCTCTGCCGGCTGATCCGCGCCCGCGAAGTGCAGCTCCCCGATTGCGTTTACGAGACGGCCAAGGGGCGCTATGCCCGTCGTGAGCTCTACTGCAGCGAGGAACACGGCTACTGCGTGGTCGCGATGACCTGGGGCCCGGGTCAAGGCACGCCGATCCACGACCACTGCGGCATGTGGTGCGTCGAAGGCGTCTGGAGCGGCGAGCTGGAAGTCACCCAGTACGAGCGCCTGGCCGACGATCAGGGCCAGTGCCGTTTCCAGCCGGTCGGCTCGATCCAGGCCGGCCCCGGCTCCGCCGGCAGCCTGATCCCGCCGCACGAGTACCACACCATCCGCAATCCCAGCGAGGACGTGGTCGCGGTCAGCCTGCACATCTACTCGGGCCAGATGACCCACTGCGCGATCTTCCAGCCCGCCGCCGAGGCGCAGTGTTACGAGCGCCACGACCGTCAGCTGGGACTCGACCCCCTGCACTGAAGCCGGCATAATTGCGTCCTTGTCTTAAGCCGGTGTGGCGGAATGGTAGACGCGGCGGACTCAAAATCCGCTGGCAGCGATGTCGTGTAGGTTCGAGTCCTATCACCGGTACCAGACATGAAAAACCCCGCCTCGGCGGGGTTTTCCTTTTGGCGCGTCCGTCATCGACGGCCGGCTCAGCCGAACAGCGGCTCCTCGTCTTCCACGTCGTGCCAGCTGCCATCGCATTCCTGCACCTGCACCGGCGGGTGCGACACGCCCCAGGCGCGCGCGAGCTTGGCCCGCATGGCCATCGCGGCCCGCACGGCATCGGCACGGCTGCCAAAGGTTCCGACGCGCGCGACCTCGCCGCGCACGATCCAGGGGGTATCGTCGGTATAGGGGACAAACAGGCGGACCGGTTGCGGTTCCATGGCGTGCTCCTCGACGTGAGGTGGAGGTGGCCAAGGGCCCGGGGCCTCCCAACGCGCCGGAGGCATCCCGAAATAAGCACTAACGGAGCGTTTGTCTCGGGGCGCGGCCGAGGGCGGCAGCGCCGGAGTGGTCAAGATAGCGCGATCACCCGGGGGGTGCGCAAGAACCTGTCGATGGCAGTCAGGACCCGCTCAGAGTTCCCGGGCCACCCGGAATCCGACCCGGGCACTGCGCACGTCGGCATCGACGCCCTGCCGGTAGGCCGAACGGTCCTGGTCCGGCGCGCTGCCCCAGGAGCCGCCGCGGACCACGTGGGCGCTGCAGCCCGGATTGATCCAGGCGCTGCCGTCGCGGGGCGCGCGCAGGTAGCTGTCGTGCCAGCAATCGGCGACCCACTCGGACACGTTGCCGTTGATGTCGTACAGCCCGAAAGGATTCGGCAGGAAGCTCATCACCGGCGCCGGGCCCCAGTAACCATCGCGATAACCCCGGAAAGCATTGCTCCAGCGCCGGCCGTTGCGGGAGCGGTCCAGCGCCCCGGTGAGGTTTTCCACCCGCTTGTCGGGCGTGCCGTCGCCCCACCAGTAACGGGTGGTGGTGCCGCCACGCAGTGCGTACTCGAACTCGGCTTCGCTGGGCAGGCGGTAGGACTTGCCGGTGTGCTTGGCCAGCCAGTCCACATAAGCCTTGGCATCGTTCCAGGAGACGTTGACCACCGGCATGTCGTCGTCGGCGGGATGCCCGGCATAGTCGTCCTCCCAGGTCGCCTGGGGATCGTCGCGCACCACGCCGCCGCGCTCGTCGTAGATGCTGGAGCCGCCCTTGGTCACCGAATCCGGCTGGTAGCCACTGGCACGGACGAATTCACGGAACTGCCCCACCGTCACCTCGGTCCGCCCGATCGCCACGCCGCTGGCGATGGTCACCTTGTGCTGCGGAGTCTCGGTGTCGCTGTGGCCCGGCTCGGCATCGGCGGCCCCCATCATGAAGCTGCCGGTGGGGATCACCACCATCGACGGCGCCTTGCCCGGCAGATCGACGTAGCTGTCGGTGAAGACCTGCCCCGGCCGGTAGCTGGCATACAGGCGGGCGTTGACCAGCCGCTCGTGGAATTCGTCCAGCCCGGCCAGGTCCGGTTTCACCGCGGCTGCCTGTGCGGCGAATTTCTGCGCCAGCGCGAGGTTGCCCGCATCAAGCGCGGTGCGGGCCTGGGCCAGCAGGCCGCTGGCGCGCTGGTCGCGCATGCCGGCCACACGCGCGGTCGCGTCCCGCATGGCCGGGGAATCCGGCTGAATGGCCTGGGCCTCGCCGAGCGCCTTGTCCGCCGCGTCGAAGTCGTTCTGCGCCACCGCCGCCAGCGCCCGGTCCAGCACCGCGCGCTGCACCTGCAACAGCCCCTGCTGCGCCACCGCGTTCTGCGGATCGATGGCCAATACCTGCCGATAGCCGGCCAGCGCATTGTCCTCGCCCGGGCCGTCGACCTTGCCCGCGCCAAGCAGCGCAGCGGCCTTGGCCAGCATCGGTCGCACCTTCAACAGGGTGCCGAGGCTGGTGTCGAGTGTCTTGACGTCGGCCTCGCTGCCCGGAAGCGTGCGCAGCGACTCGATCAGGTCACCGGCCGCATCGGCGTCGCCCAGTGCGATGTCCTGGCCGATCGCCGCCACCAGCCGTGCACGCGCCTCGTCGAGCCCCTGCAGGGCGCGGTGGCTGTCCGGAGTGATCTTGAGCGCCTGCTGGTAGAGCGAGGCGGCACTGTCGGGGGCACCCGCCACCTGCCCGGCATGCAGGGCCTTGTCCGCGCGATCCAGCAGGGCCACCACTTCCGGCGGGTCCTCTCCCTTCTGCGCAGGCAAGGCGGCATCGACGCGATGCGTCCGCGCGGCGATCACCGCGGCCGGCGCCAGCGTCAGCGGCGGGCCGGCATCGATCTCGCCGCGGTCCACCACCATCGGCGCGCTGGCCGTTCGCGCCGGCTGCGCCACGCCGAGCGACATCGAACGGCGCGGCGCCACGTCCTCGGGATTGACGTGGAATACCCTCGGAAAGAAGTGGTAAGTCAGCGCAAAGCCCAGCACGACCACGCCGAGCGCGCCGCCAAGCGCGCGCTGTCGGTCGATGTTCGATCCTTTGGGCATCTTGGGGCGTCCTCGTAGGGGCTGCTATCGTGCCATGCCGACCGCAGGCAATCGACCTTCCTGCGCTCCCTTGCGCGGCCTCCAGGAGCCGCCGTTCACGACCCGAGGATCCCTCCGCATGCCGTTGCCCGCCCTGCCCTCCGACGCTGTCTGGATCGATCGCCGCGATGCGCTCGACCGATGGCTCGCCGACCTGCCCGCCGACGCGCGGGTGGGACTGGATACGGAGTTCATGCGGCGCAACACCTTCCATCCGCAACTGGCGCTGCTGCAACTGGGCTGGGACGGCCGCTACGCGCTGGTCGATCCGCTGGCGTTCGACATCGGCGATGCGCTCAAGCCGCAGCTGCATGGCGGCGATGCGGTCACCGTCATGCACAGCGCCGGCGAGGACCTGGAGACCCTGGCCCCGTTCCTGCCGGGTGGACCGCGCGCGCTGTTCGACACCCAGATCGCCGCCGCCTTCGTCGGCATGGGCCTGGGCATCAGCTATCGCGCACTGGTGGCCGAGTTGTGCCAGGTGGAGCTGGACAAGGGCGAGACACGATCGGACTGGATGCAGCGACCGCTGACCGACTCGCAGCGGCTCTACGCCGCGCTCGACGTGGTCTACCTGGAGAGCATCCACGACCAGTTGGCCAGCCGCCTCGAACAGCGCGGCCGTGCGAACTGGCACGCGGAGGATTGCGAACGCCTGAAGCATCGCGCTGCCGCCGCCGAGGGCGACACGCAGCCCCAGCGCGGCCTGCGCGGCGCCGCCGATTGGCCGCGCGCGAAGCAGGCTCTCCTGCGTCGCCTGCTGCGCTGGCGCGATCGCACAGCGCGCGCGCTGGACAAACCCCGTCCGTGGCTGCTCGAAGATGCCCTGGCGATGAGTCTGGTGCAGCAGCCGCCATCCACCCAGGCCGAGCTGGACCAGCGCAGCCGCGGCCAGCGTGCACTGCGCAGCGCGCAACGCGGGGAACTGTTCGATCTGCTGCGCGATCCCGTCGACGAGGCGGAGATCGCGGCCACCGCACCGGTGGCTCATCCGCTTCAGGGCGAGGCGAAGAAGGCCCTCGGCGCAATGAAGGATTGCGTCGATGCCCTCGCCACCGAACTCGATCTGCCCAGCGGCCTGCTGTGTCCCCGCAAGGTGCTGGAGGAATACGTGAGCTCCGGCGAGTGGCCGGATTTCCTCGACGGCTGGCGCGGCGAACTGCTGGGCGGCCCGCTACCGGCCCTGCTTCCCGGCTGAGACCGCCGCGGCGCGACTCAGGCCTGGCGAAGCTTCGAGGCCTGGTCGTCGAGCTCGCCGGCAAGCAGCGAAGCCGACTGCAGCAGCCCCACGGTGACCCGCTGGCCATGGGGTGTCGGCCGTTCGCGCACGGCGCCCTCGAACAGGGCGGCCTGGTCCTCGATCGCCCGGCGACCGAGCCCGCTGGCGCGAAGCTGCAGCCGGGGCACCAGCCGCCCCCAGTCGACCCGGGCGGCGCGCTCGGGGTCGCATTGGATATCGATCACCGCAACCGCCCAGGATCGCCGCTGCTCGCCACAGCGCAGGCGGATCCGCACGGCAGCCACGTCCCGTCGCGAACAGGCGTCGGCCAGGGCTTCCAGCACGATGCGATAGAGCGCGAGACTGGTCCCCTGCCGCAGCAGGCTGACCGGGCCGCGCAGGTCCCAGGCATAGTCCACTCCCGCGTCCTGCAGCAGCCGGGCAAGCCCCTCCTTGCCCAGCACACCCGGCAGTCCCGACCGCGCCAGCATGGACGGGTGCAGCGAATCGACCGTCGATTCCGGCAGTGCTGCCGGCAGGCTGTCCCGCAACGCGCTCCGCTGCAGGGCCCGAACGTCTGCGGCGCCACCGGCCCGCCCCAGCATCTGGTGCAGCACGCCCTGGAACGACTCCCGGAACTCCTCCAGTGCACGGGCCATGACGCGCAGCTCCGCCTCGTCCTCGACGATCTGCCGCTGGGTCTGGTTCAACACCGCGCGCATCTGCGACTGCTCGCGCTCGGCGCGGCCATTCAGGTAGGTGATGCGTGCACCGATCACCAGCATGGTGGCCATCGCGACGGCCATCATCGCCTCCGCATGCAGGGTGGTCGCGTCGTCGTGCACCGGCATCAGGGTCATGACCCCGCCCGTCGCCAGCATCCCCCCGATCGCGGCGCCGCGCCAACCGTGCCGCATGGCCAGGATCACCACCGGCACGAACATGGCCAGCTGGATCACGTCGCGCATCTCGCCGTGGCGTCCTCCCAGCCAGCACAGGGCGCCGATGAACGGCACCACGGCAAAGCCCGATTCGATGGCCAGGCGGCTCTCGGTGCACTGGCGCATCCAGCTGAGCCAGCGCCAGCCGGTCGCAGCCAGGCCCTGCTGCCACACCAGCAGCACGGGTGTCACCGTGAGGACGCCCAGAAGGTTGCCGAGCACCAGCCGCGGAAGGGTTTCGTTGTAGTGCAGCGAGCTGCCCGTCGGCAGCGGCACCACCTGCAACTGGCCGATCGCGATCAGCGTGGCGATGCCGGACACGGCCACCGCGCAGACCATCAGCGTCGGCATGTGGGTGGAACCGCGGGCCGGGTCGAGCCCCCAGTGCTCGCGGAACATCAGCACCAGCGGGGCGTACCAGGCGATGGGAGGGATCAGGTTGACCAACGCCCACAGCGTGCCGAGCTGCGCGTAGGAAGTGAGGCTGAGGTAGCCCAGCCATGCCACGTCACCGGCGAACAGTGCCGGCCAGTAGCGGTAGTCCACCAGCAGCAGGGCCCCCAGGTGCAAGCCGGTCAGCACGATCCAGTGCGACATGGACAGGTGGTCGAGCAATGCCACCGATGCGCAATAGACCACTGCCACGCCGACCTGGCGCGACAGGGCAATGCTTCGCACGATGGGCTTCAGGCGCTCCACGAGCGCTGCAACCGACGCCAGTCCATATCCGAGACCACCTTGGGCACCCGCTGGCCTCGCCGACCCTGCGGGTCGACCGGAGTGATTCCACCCTGGGGGTACCAAGGAAATGCGCGTTTCCGCCAGCCGGAAACACCAGCGCCATTGCGGCATGCCGCGTGGCTCGATCGCTCCCCCGTCTCGCGTCGATGGTATCGCTTCGCGCGAAGCGGGGGCAACGTCGGATACCCCCGGCCACCTGCCCACCGGCACGCCCCGGGTATTGGCGAGCCGCCCGGCCGCTGCTAACATGCGCAGCTCACGTGGGGCGGTAGCTCAGCTGGGAGAGCGTCGCGTTCGCAATGCGAAGGTCGGGAGTTCGATCCTCCTCCGCTCCACCAAAAGTTAGTCCAGCGACATCCAAAGAAGGCCGGCAAAGCTTGTAACATCAAGGCTTCCGGCCTTTTTTGTGCCCGATAGCGTCCAACGACGTGCGTTGTAATCTGCCCCCAGCCGGGGGCATGATCGGGGGCATAGGCCACCGGCCGCACTGAGGATGCCCCCAAATGCCCCTCTCTGACTCGGCGATCCGCAGTGCCAAGCCATCCGGCAAGCCTCGCCGCTTGTTCGATGCGGGAGGGCTGTACCTGGAAGTGTCCCCAGCCGGGGGCAAGCTGTGGCGCCTCAAGTACCGGTTTGGGGGCAAGGAAAAGCGCCTGGCCCTGGGGGCATATCCGGTCATCGGACTGAAGGACGCGCGCGACAAGCGCGACAAGGCGCGCAAGCTGCTGGACGCGGGCGTGGACCCCAGCGAGCAGCGCAAGGCCGAGAAAGCGGCCGGGAGCGAGCGCGCGTCCAACGGCTTTGAGGCGGTCGCCCGCGAATGGTTCGCCAAGCAATCCACACAGTGGGCACCCAACCACGCCGGCAAGATCATTGCCCGCCTGGAGCGCGACCTGTTCCCTTGGCTTGGCGTCCGCCCTATTGCCGAAATCACTGCCCCGGAGCTGCTGAAGGTGCTGCGACGGATCGAGGATCGCGGCGCACTGGAAACCGCCCACCGTGCCGTGCAGAACTGCGGGCAGATATTCCGCTACGCCATCCAAACCGGTCGCGCCGAACGTGACCCCGCTGCCGACCTGCGCGGCGCCCTCACCCCCTGGAAGCCGGTCCACTTCGCCAGCATCACCGATCCGGTCAAGGTGGGCGAGCTACTGCGCGCCATGGATACCGTGCGCGCCGGCCTGATCGTCAAGTCCGCCCTGCGGCTGGCGCCACTGTTATTCGTGCGCCCCGGCGAACTGCGCGAGGCCAAATGGGCCGAAATCGACCTCGATGCCGCACAGTGGAACATCCCGGCCGAGCGGATGAAGATGCGCGAACCGCATTTGGTGCCCCTGTCCACGCAAGCCGTGGCGATCCTGCGCGATCTGCACGCCCTCACCGGCACCGGCCCCCACGTCTTCCCCGGCCGAACCCAGCGCACCGCAATGAGTAACAACGCCGTGCGCCTCGCCCTGCGGCGCATGGGCTACGAAAAGGACCAAATGAGCGGTCACGGCTTCCGCGCCATGGCCCGCACCATTCTGGACGAGGTGCTGCACGTCCGACCGGACTACATCGAGCACCAGCTAGCCCACGCCGTGCGCGACCCCAACGGCCGCGCCTACAACCGCACCGCACACTTGCCCGAACGTCGCGCCATGATGCAGCAATGGGCTGACTACCTAGACACCCTCAAGGAGGGCGGCAACGTGGTGCCGATGGGACGCGCGCGCGCCTGAGCCACCGTCCACCCCATCCAAAGTTGCACACCATGCGACGAGACTAGACGACACTGCATGGCACAAGATTTACGCCGCGCCTAGGCTGATCCCCGAAAGCCGGGCACCTTCCCCGGTTGGCGCGGCACCCCTTGGAGGGCGCAGAGGTGTGCGCAATGACGGATGACCCGCTCTTTGGCTGGACAGACGACGCGTTGCCGGAAATTGGGGCGCAGGGTCTCGACCACTGGAAGATTTGGAAAATTGTCGACCCGTTGGGCATTCGCGAAGCGGCGCGCCTTCTCGCCGGACTGAATCCCAAGCCCTCAACGAATCGCATTGATTCCGACAAAGCAAAAGCCGCCAGCGCGGACGCCTACGAGATTGCGCTGATCCGCGCCGTGCAGAGCGGCAGAGTGCGCGCAGCAAATCCGCTAGCCTGGGAAGCCAACGGTTACGATCAATGGACAGTGCCCTGCGATAGCGCGAGCGATGAGCTGTGTAGCGATACAACCGTTCATGTGGCCGACTTGGTGCAGTGGGCCACTGCCTGTGGAATCCCGCATGGCTGGCCTGCTGGTGCTAGCGAGCAGTCAGCGCGAAAGCCCGATTTGAGTCGATTCCCGGAAGAGTTACGCGCGGCAATTGAAGCGTTTGATGCCGTTCGCAACGATCCAAAGGCCACGGCTGGCAAGAGTGCCAAGCAGGCGCTGGAAACATGGCTCGAAGCAAACAAACCTGAGCTAACTGGAAATGCGCGGGAGCGGATAGCCAGCGTTGCGAATTGGCAACGTGCCGGTGGCGCACCAAAGACCCCTGGCGAGTAAGCGCTCCGGCTGGGTGGGGTAAGTTCGCGCCTTGGGGTGGTGTAGGTTCGGAAATTTGGGGGTGGGGGTTATTTGAACCTGCCCCACTATTCAACGGGCCGCTCATGACAATGATAGGTAGCCATGTTCAACAACGGCCGCACAGGGCCGAAGGAAAGCAACATGGCAGCACCACTCCCCGAAACCGGCTACTTGCGGTTGCCGCAGATTCTCGGCAAGCCTGCCACTAACAAAGATCCGGCGATTCCCGCCCTGTTCCCCGTCTGCCGATCTACCTGGTGGGCCGGCGTGAAGTCAGGCCGCTATCCGCAACCCGTCAAGCTGGGCGAACGCATCACCGCCTGGCGGGTGGAGGACATCCGCGCACTGATCGAGCAGGTGGCCGCATGAACGCCGCTGAGTGCATCAGGGAGCCTACGGTGGACCTGGCCCAGGCGCGGGCCTTCCTGGAGCGGCTGGGCACGTTCCACACGTTCCAGACGTTCGGCGACGGGCAAAAGCATAGACGCCACCGAGCCAGAATCCTCCACGGTAACCTGGCTAAGTACGGCGATATGCTGGCGCGCTTGAACGCCGCGGGCGCGGGCGTCTTCGTCATGGTGAACGCCGGGGACTGCAAAGGCAGGAGGGCCGACAACGTGCAGAAGGTGCGCGCGTGCTTTGCCGACCTAGACGGAGCGCCATTGGAACCAGTGTCTGCCTTTCACTTACCCCCGCACATAGTGGTGGAGTCATCCCCCGGTCGTTGGCATGCCTACTGGCTGGTGGCGGACGTGCCTCTAGAAAACTTCAGGCAGATACAACAGGCCATCGCCCAACGGTTCAACGCTGACCCAAAGGTGTGCGACCTTCCGCGCGTGATGCGTGTGCCGGGCTTTTTTCACAACAAGCGCGAGCCGTTCCGGTCCCGCATCGTGAGTCACCACGAGAGGCCGCCATATCTCCGCGACGAGCTGGCCGACGCTCTGGGGCTAAGCACCGCCACAAACGCATCCTCGCCGGCGCCCAGAAGCCTTTCCGGGGCGATTCCGGAGGGCCAACGCAACGACACCCTTTTCAGGCTTGCAAGGGGTCTAGTCTACGAAGGCCTGTCACCTGCGGTGGTGGCCCAGCGACTGCAGAAGATCAACGCCGAGCGATGCACACCTCCGCTGTGTGCAAGCGAGGTCGACCACATCGCCGCGAGTGCGAGCGCTCGCGGCTCCCAAGGCTTCGCCATGCTTCCTCATGCCCTGCTGGACTCACCCGCCTGGAAGGCGCTGCCTACCCGCAGCCAGTCCATCGTGGTGGGTGCCTATCGGCAATTGAACCTAAACAACAACGGCAAGATCGCTTTGCCATGGTGCGACTTCAAAGACCAAAACGGGCTGGAGCGCCCAGCCACGTTCTATCGGTTTCGCGCGCTTGCCGTGGATGCGGGAGTGCTAATACAGACCGAGGCCGGCGAAATCACTCAGCAGGGCAAGAAGCCGGCGCGCTTCGCCATCGCAACGGAGCTCCTACCGGCTTGGCTAGATACGCGTAGTGCACCAAGCGCAAGCAACCCTGAGCGTGTACCTAAGAATATAAGCACGGTGAATGATTTTTGATGCCCTGCCCTTGCGCCACCTACCCGGAGCCAAGCCCGATGAAGCAAAAGCCCGGCCTATCTGACGACCTGCGCACGGCACTCGCCGCCGCCCGCCGCTCGCCGGGCTGGAACAGCCGACCACCAACGGTCAAACGCTTCGAACTAGAGGCCTGCACGCTTTACGTGGTGCCCTTCCGACGTTGGGCCTACCGACGCAGGGAAAAGCGCGCGGACGCCTGGTGGAACGAGCGAAACGGCATCGCGGGGCCAACATGAGCGGCGCGGGCGGCTGGCGTCCCCACATCGAATCGGCGTTGTCCCTGAGCGTGGGCAGCCTGTTCAAGGCCGGCGCCCTGCGAGCGAATGCCAATACATCAGGCGGCTGGCAATGGCACAGCGACGGCAAGAAGGTGGCGAGCATTCGCTACACAGCCACGCTGGAAGCCGAGAGTGGCGAGCTTCGCCTCGCCTATTCCTGGACACGCGACGGCGAACCGCGAGACGTAAAGTGCCTGATCCGACTGTCTTCGCTCCCCCTCCACTTCGGGGGGCGACGTTGGTACATGCACTGCCCCTACACCGGGCGACGCGTGCTGAAACTGTACAAGTTCGGCAGCGTGGAGAAGTTCTGCGCGCGCACCGCAATCCGCCCCCTGCCCACCTACTCCAGCCAGCGCAGCAGCGGGGCACACCGCATCATCGAGCAGCGTTGGGCAATCCGTCGCAAGCTGCGGGACACCTTCAGTGACTTATTTAGCGAACCATGTAAGCCATTGCGCATGCACTGGCGCACCTTTGAGCGTTACGCTCGACGCGATGCCGAACTTGCCGCGGCCGAAGATGCCTACCTATGCCGCTTCCTGAGACGTTTCCCGCTGTTGGACTAACCCAGTTATGCCTATGAATTTAGGCAACGAAAATTGTGTGAGGCGAACGCCCCTCGCCGCAAAGCGATATCCTCCTTAGAGACAGGCTGATAGACGACCTGGCCGGCATGAATGAGGAGCGGCGAACATGGATACGACTGGCAACCCTGAGCTTGCCCTTACAGTTGTCGAGGAGTACGGCTGTGAGGGCGTGGGTGCCTCTGAGGCTCACCAGCTCCAGTTGCTTTTGCTGCCTCTGTGCGAAGCAGAGGCGATACGCACAGGAAAGCCGCTTGATAATTTCGTCTTTACGGCATCGAACTTTGTGCAAGACCTGCATAATGTCCTGTCTCCAAGCTGGTATAAGCAGCGCTATCATGGAAATTGGTTTGAGGATATAGGCGAGCCACACGTAACGCCCTGGCTTTGGCGACACCGCGACCCAAAGGCATCCTTTCAACGTGGTTTGAATAGCAATGAATACATCCGCCTTGATCCTCAAGAACTAGTTCGCGTATCCGATCAATATTTGAATATCCCTTGGCTACGCCACGAATATTTGGATTGGGTTTTAGTTGACGCGATGATGGTCAATGAAGTTACAGAGTTTGGCGAAGAAATGAAGCGACAACTCTGGGTGAATTTTTCGTTCTTTTCAATTTGGGCAATAGAATCCTATAAGAAGCATCAAGGCGATCTAGATAAAATGCTTAAAGATCAGGCGCTTGCAAAGTTGCAGGCCTGGCTTACCAAGGCCGCAATTTTCATTGGCATACCGCTGGCGATTGGATTCTATGTAGCCAAGAATCCAGACACTCAGATTAGCCATCACCTTGCGATTGGGTTGCTGTGGTACGCCGGATTTTTCGCCTTGTCACGCATCTGGTGGCTGCTTCGATACATTGCCATGCGATTCAAAATGCGAGGTCAAGAGCGAAACGCGAAAGTCAAGGTTCTGCAATTGCTCGAAAAGATGTGGTCCGCGTGCAGCCTGATGAAAGGCGGCGCTATAAGCGCTCGCGAGCTTCGCGGAGCTTTAGAAAGAGCCGCCGATGCCGGCACGGTTTGGCCAATCCCGATTGCTCCTCTAGTAGATCGAGTCATCGAACAGGATGGTGCTGTGTGGACGCCTTTGCGCCGACTGAGCAGGCAGGAGATAAAAGGAAAAACTGCGCACGATTGGTGACGCGGAAAGCGGTCTAGCCTCAATGTTGCTCGGGCATGGCTGCCAATGTGGGACACACCCAACGGTCCACCCCGATGGCTTCGGGGGCATATTTGGGGGCATTTCTTCAACGTAGCTTTCTTATACGTCGATATAACAAGAGTTGAGCGTAATTGTTCGATTGCCCTCCGCCCACCAAAACCAAGCGTTTACAGAAAGGCCAAGGATGCGAATCCTCGGCCTTTTTGCTTTCTTTGTCCCCGATTTGTCACAGCGCGTGACTAGGCGTTACAGGGCGCTGCAACGGGATTGCCCCCAATATGCCCCAGCCCGCTCCGCCCTCATCCCGGGTACGAATTCTGGACCGTCTGAACATCGGTTCCGGTATGCGCTGAACATCTCAGCTGGCACCGACCACCTGCTGCAAATTTCCAGCAGCCAGGCGTCCCATCGGCATCCTCGGCAGGCAGCTTCCGATCCTAAGCCGCCGTTCCAAGGCTGGGCCTATCTGTCCGGCGTTGCTCTCAGTTGTTAGCCGGACGTGGCAGAGATAAGCTTCCGAAAGAACAATGAGTTGCGCAAGGATTTCGTTGCGACGCTGGGGACGTATAACCGGGCCGGCGGGTCCGTATATTCAATAGTTAGAGGTGCAAGCATGTGGCCCTTCAAGTCTGCGCAGGAAGCTAAGACAACAGAGTTCCCGCCAAGCCCCGAGATGATCGAGGAGGCCGCGCGCAATCCCGGCGGTTGGGTCTACCAAATTGCTGGCAACTTCGGGCCACAAGACCGTGTTCCGCCTGAAGCGATAAAGGGTGCTTTCAAAGTGGACAGCAACGGCAAGCTCACCGGCGAGTTCAAGCCAAACCCCAACTATCGGGGCAACCTCTAACCAGTCGTCCAAGTGGACGCGCGTACCGCGCGCCGCTTAACTCCAGCGTTAGAACTCATGGCCAGCATCGGAATAATCGTTCGCACCACTCAAGAGCTTGCAGAACTGTCGCACGATTGGGTGCCGCAGCCGCTCGGCTCAAGAGCCGACGTTCTCGCGGCAATCCAGCGCTGCATTCCTGAGCACGACAATTCTTTGTCTCTCGCCCTCAAGGTGGAGGAGCCCGACGAGAATGAGGACCCGAGAGCAATTTCCGTATCAGGGGTTTGGGGGCCGCGCGAGTCCGCTGTGCTTCGGGAGCTATGCAGCGCACTAGATGCTCGCTTTTACGACGCCGAAGCGGCGGAGTTCATCGAGCTATGAGTTCTATCAATTCGTTCGAGGCGGACGGCTCCGCCGCCGCTCAACTCAAGCGTTAGCCCTTAGGAGGAAGCTTCATGGAGCAAGTCCCTGCACAAGCACTAGTTGCCATAGGTGCGATTTCAGCGGCCATCATTGCCGGAGCTTTCTCATACCTAAACTTGGTCATCTCAAAAGATCAGAAAATATCCGAATTTAGACAAGTTTGGATTGATGCTCTCCGGGAAGATATTTCACAGTTCGTGTCTGCAATTTCGTTCTTGTCGAACGCGAACTCAATGTTGGATGAAGAAGCGCGGAAGACACTTTCATGGCACGAGCATGCAAAAGCCATGGAGCCATCTTTTGAAAAGGCCTCCCGGGCTTATACAATGATCATGCTCCGTGTGAACCCAGACGACAAGAACAAGAATCTAAAAGAACTAAATAGAGATTTTCTGGCAACGCTAAGCACCGTTCGGCAGCACGTACGAGAGGATAAATATGACGAAGCCCGTGAATTGGCGGATCAATTGGAAATTAAGGCGCGGCCAATACTCAAATTAGAGTGGGATCGTGTTAAAGACGGCGAACCCGTTTTCAGGACTACTCGCTACATAGCAGCGAGCATCTTGATTGTGGCACTTGCTGTAGGCGGCTTATTCCTTATGAGTTCATTGTTTTCCACTCAAGGCGTTACGGCTAACAAGCCGGAGCAGCCGACCGCCAAAGGCGCCGGCTGACCGGCAATGTTGGACGTCCGCTTCTGGCCGGTTCCGGCCGGTAATCTCTAGCTGATTACCCTACCGGCGCGCTAGCGCTTGTTGAGCAGCGACGCCCCCCCAACTTTTGAGTAGCGCCGAGGTTTGGAATCCAATCCCCCTTCCGGGTTCTACCCCATCATCACAGGCACCCCAAAGAGGCCGGTGAGCTTCCCCAAATTCAGAGGCCGGGACGTTCGCGTCCCGGCCTCCGCTTTTTCAGGCATCGGCGACGCCCGGGCGATGCTCAGAACACCGAGCGCAGGAACGCATCCACCTGGGTGGTGTAGTCCGATGGCGCGCCCAGATCCTTGTTGATCTCGCTGTGCGAGAGGTCCTCTTCCAGCACCTCGCCGCGCCCGCCGAGCGAGCGGACCTTGCCGACGAAGGCATGCGCCTGCGGGCAGGAGTCCTGGCGGCGGCTGGAGCACACCGCCAGGAACGGCGCAGGGGCGGCATGCATCTGCTGCAGCGGCGAGGCGGCCAGCCAGTCGGCCGGGTTGCTGCCGAAGGCCTCGTCGTAGAGGCGGAAATGGCGGCCGTTCATGGTCTGCACCACGTCGAGGCTGGCGCTGTCGAGCGAGACGGTGCCGCGCCACGGGCGGGCGCCCTGCTCCCGGGCCAGCTGCGGCTCGGCAGCCAGCAGGCTGACTAGGTGTGCGCCGGCGGAATGTCCCATCAGCACGAAGCGATCCGGATCGCCGCCCCACTCCGCCGCGCGGCGCTGCGCGGCTGCAAGTGCCCGGGCCACGTCCTGTGCCTGCCCAAGCGGAGGGTTGTCAGGCAACATCCGGTAGTCGGTGGAAATCACCACCACGCCGCGCGGCACCCAGTAGGCCACCTTGTTCGCCACCACGTTCGACATGGCCTTGTCGCCACGCCGCCAGCCGCCCCCGTGCACCATGAAGATGACCGGTGCGTCGTGCGCCTGGGCCGGCGCATAGACATCGAAGCGCTGGTTCGGATCGCTGCCGTAGGCGATGTCGCGTATCACCCGAGTACCTGCCGGCAGCGGTGCGGCGGGGGTGGCGTCGGCCTGGCGCTCGCGCCAGCGCTGGAGCAGCCCGCCGCGCATCTGCGCACACGCGCTGCCGGTCATCGCCAGCACGCACACACCCAGCCACCAAATGACGATCCTGCGGTTCATCACGGCCTCCCCAGTGCCACTCGCAATGCGCCGCCGAGGCTGCCGGCAGCGCGCATGTCGGACATCAGCCTCAGCCACGGCAGGAACACCAGCTTGAGCGGGTTCTGCGTGCCCAGCGGGTGCGCCAGGCCGTAGCGTACGGGTTCATCGGCGCGTTCGGTGCGCAGCGTGCCGAACAGGCGGTCGAACACGATCAGCACACCGCCGTAGTTGCAATCCAGGTAGGCTGCGTTCGAGCCGTGGTGCACCCGATGGTGCGACGGCGTGTTCAGCACCCACTCCAACGGCCCCAGCCGCCCCACCGCCTCGGTGTGCAGGAAGAACTGGTAGTGCAGGTTGAAGGCCAGCAGGGCGAACACCATGCGCGGGTCGAAGCCGGCCAGCACCAGCGGCAGGTAACAGACCCAGCCGAACGAGAGCAGGCTGGTCCATCCCAGGCGGATCGACGACAGCAGAGTCATCTCCTCCGGTGTGTGGTGCACGGCGTGGGTGGTCCACAGCCAGCGCACTTCGTGGCTGATCCGGTGGAACGCGTAGTACGCCAGCTCCACCGCGAAGAACGCCGCCAGCCAGGTGCGCCAGTCACCTGCCGGCCAGTGCACCGGCGCCCAGCGCGCGGCCCAGGCGAACAGGCCGCCCAGTACCAGCGCCGGCAGCACGCCGGATACCAGATGCCCGGCCCCGACCGCCAGGGAAGCCAGCGCTCCCCGGCTGTCGTAGCCGGTCCCGGCCGAGCGGCGGCGCCAGAGCCACTCGGCCAGCACCAGTGCCACCATCACCAGCGCAAGCAGTGGCGAGCGGGCGGCATGTCGCATCACGGCGCGCTCCGCTGTGCCGCGAGCGACTGCATGCGCTGGGCGATCTGCTTCATCTCGCTGGCATCCACCACACCGTCATGGTTGGCATCGGCCAGCGCGAACAGGTGATTGCCGGCGGCGTCGAACTCCTCGCGGGTCACGCGGCCATCGCCATCCGTGTCTGCGGCCTGCTGCAACGCATGGATCTTCGCCAGCATCGCCGGATTGTTGCGGGCAAAGCGCGGCAGGTCGTCGTCGCTGAGCACACCGTCGCCGTTGCGGTCGGCCTTGGCGAAGCGCGCGGCACGCGCCGCCTGGAACTCGGCCAGGCTGACCTGGCCGTCATGGTTGGTGTCCGCCTCGGCAAAGCGCTGGGCGGGATCGGGGCGGCCCATCTGGGCCCGGGCGCCGGTCGCGGTGACGGCCAGCGTTCCCAGTACGAACAGGCAGATCAGGTGTCGCATGATCGGACTCCAGGTTGTCGCAGAGGTCAGTGGCCGCAGGCGATCACGTTGCCGGAGGCGTCGGTGCAGCTGCCGCTGTGCGAGACGCCCTGCCCCTTGGTGTAGGTGGTCTGGCCGTTGTAGCTGTCGCCCGCGGCATTGGTCGCCGAGGTGGTGTGCTGGGTCACGCCGTTGGCGGTGGTGGTGCCGGCGTCGTAGCTGCCGCGCGGACCGCTGGCGCTGGTCTGCGAGCTGCCACTGACGCTGCCGTCGGCGCCGCGCGAATACGCGCCGCTGGTGCTTACCGTGCCGCCGGCGGCGGTGGTGCCCGAACCGTTGTGCCAGCGGCTGGCCGAGCCGTCGGCGTTGCGCGTGTATCCGTTGCTGCCGGTGTAGCTGCCGCCGTTGGCGCCCTGGACGGCACGGCCTGCGCGGTGCTGCACGCTGCCGTCGGCGCCGGTGGCGGTGTAGCCGCCGCGTACCACCGAGCCGCGGGCGCCGGAGGCCGCCGTGCCGCGCACGTGGGTGATGCCGCCCTGGCCGTTGGCGAAGGTGCCGCGGGCGTGGAAGCGGCCGGTGCGCTGGGCGTCGGCCGGGGAGGCGAAGGAGGCAGCGGTCGCGCAGGCCAGCGCCAGGGAAGCGATGCGGAGGGAGGTGGACAGGCTCATGACAGGCTCCAGTCGGGAAGAGGTCGACCGCGTTGCCGCTGCGGTGGGGCCACTCTCACGCCGACGCCGGTGCGCAGGTGTGTCCGAAATCCGCCGGATGTGAGCGGATGTTGCCGCTTCTCCGGCCGGAAACATTTGCTTGCAATTGACCGCGCCGGGCGCTTGTGAGGCCCCCGGGCGCACGACATAGTCGCCCCATGGACACCCCCCACATCCTCGTCGTCGACGACGACCTCCGCCTGCGCGACCTGCTCGAGCGCTACCTCGACCAGCAGGGATTCCGCGTCCGCGGCGCCGCCCATGCCGCCGGCATGCGCCGCGAGCTGGCCGCGCACCACGTCGACCTGATCGTGCTCGACCTGATGCTGCCCGACGCCGATGGCCTGCAGCTGTGCCGCGAACTGCGCGCCGAGGGCGTGCAGACGCCGATCATCATGCTCACCGCCAAGGGCGACGACGTGGACCGCATCGTCGGCCTGGAGATCGGCGCGGACGACTACCTGGGCAAGCCCTGCAACCCGCGCGAACTGGTCGCCCGCATCCGCGCCGTGCTGCGCCGGCAGCCGAAGGCCGTGGTGGGCGCACCGCAGACCGAGCAGGCCAGCGTGCGCTTCGGCCGCTTCACCTTCGACCCGGCCACGCGCCAGCTGCTGGACGCGGACACGCCGGTCAAGCTCACCAGTGGCGAGTTCGCGGTGCTGGCCGCGCTGGTGGCCCATCCCTTCGAGACCCTGAGCCGCGAGCGGCTGATCGCGCTGGCCCGCGGCCGCGAGCACGACGCCTTCGACCGCAGCATCGACGTGATGATCTCGCGCCTGCGCCGCTGCATCGAGGAGGACCCGCGCCAGCCGCGCTGGCTGCAGACGGTATGGGGCGAAGGCTACGTGTTCGTACCGCAGGGAGACGGCGCATGAAGCGAGGACCGACCACCTTCTCGCTGGTGCTGGCGCTGCTGGTCGCCGCGCTGGTGCTGGCGCTCACCCTGGGTGGGTTCCTCTCCACCCGGGCCGGCCTGCGCGCCCTGGGCGACTCGTATGGACGGCTGGTGGTGGCCACCGCCACCTCGGTCGATGCGCTGGCGAGCAGGGACGATCCGGCCGCTCGGGCCACGCTCGCCCGACTGCAGCAGAGCGGCATCCGCATCACCACCGAACCGCCACCGCCGTCGCTGCGCCGGGTGGTGCCGGTGGTGGAGGAAGTCGGCCACGTCGCCGGCGAGTTGCTCGGCGATCCATCGCGCGTGGTGGTCGTGCAGCGGCCCGAAGCGCAGATCTGGGTGCGCAGCGAACGCCTGCCCGGGCATTGGATCGTGATGCAGGCGGTGAGCTTCCGCCGCCAGGTCATCCGCTCGATGCTGCTGGTGATGCTGTTCGCCGGGCTGGTCGCGGCGGCCGTGGCGGCACTGGCCGCGCGCCTGCTGACGCGACCGCTGGAGCGCCTGGCCGCACACGCGTCCGCGCTGCTCGGCGGGCAGTCGATCCAGCAGCACCTGCGCGGCAGCCCGCGCGAAGTGCGCGACCTCGCCGACGCCCTCGGCGCGGCCGGCGAAGAACTGCGCCAGAGCGCGCGCGAACGCGAGCTGATGCTGGCCGGCATCTCGCACGACCTGCGCACACCGCTGGCCCGCCTGCGGCTGGCGCTGGAACTGGGCGATGCGAACGATCCCGGCCGGCGCGACGCGATGGTCAACGACCTGGACGAGCTGGACAAGGCGCTGGCGCAGTGCCTGGCCTATGTCCGCGACGGCAGCGACGAGGCGGTAAGAGCAGTCGACGTCCCCACCCTGCTCGGCCAGTTGATGGCGCTGCGCAACGCGCCGGACGACTGGCATTACGAGGGTCACGACGACGCTGTCCTGCATGCACGGCCGAGCCTGCTGCGGCGGGCGCTGGGCAACCTGATGGACAACGCCGAACACTATGGCGCCGCCCCGTTCCGCGTCCGCCTGCAACGCGCCGAAAACGAGCTGTCGATCAGCGTGGAAGACCACGGCCCCGGCGTTCCGGACGACCTGCTGGCGCGGCTCGGACGCCCTTTCCTGCGCGGCAATGCGGCACGCACCGGCGCCTGCGGCACCGGCCTGGGCCTGAGCATCGTCAAGCGGGCGGCCGAGATCAGCGGTGGTCGCCTGCAACTGGCCAACCGCAGCGGCGGCGGCTTCAGCGCCACGCTGGTGCTGCCGCTGGCCGTCCGCGAACGGAGTTCGGCATGAACCTTGTGAGTCGCCTCGTGCTCGGCCTTGGCCTCGTCGCCGGCGCATGCCCGCTGCTGGCGCACGACCGCACCGAAACCCTCTCCATCGACGGCCAGGCACGTCGCTTCGTGGTCCACCTGCCGCCAGGCGGGGACGGCACGCCACGCCCCCTGCTGCTGGCCCTGCATGGCGGCGGTGGTCGAGCCGAAGGCATGGACCGGCTGACCTCGCTGGATGCCCAGGCCGACCGGGCCGGCGTGATCGTGGTCTATCCGCAGGGCCTGGACCGGCACTGGAACGACGGCCGCGCCACCATCAAGCGCAAGGTGGACGACGTGGCCTTCATCCGTGCCGAGCTGGACCGGGTCGAGCACGAATGGCCGGTGGACCCGCAGCGGGTCGGCGTCACCGGCATCTCCAACGGCGGCATCTTCGCCGAGCGGCTGGGCTGCGACCTGGCCGACCGCTTCAGCCTGATCGCCCCGGTGGCCGGCACGCTGGCACGCGACTACCGGCCCGATTGCCACCCTGCCCGCCCACTCGCCGTGCTGCAATTCGACGGCACGGACGACCCGATCGTGCCCTACGCCGGAGGCTCCGTGGCCAGCTTCGGCGGCCTCGGCGAAGGCGGGGTGGTGATGTCGGTGGATGACACCACCGCCTTCTGGGTGCAGGTCGATGGTTGCCACGCGGCGAGCCCGGAGCAACCGCTGCCCTCGACCACCAACGACGGTACGCAGGTGAGCCGGAGGGACTGGAGCGACTGCCGTACCGGCGGTGCCGTGGTGCGCTACCGCATCGACGGCGGCGGCCACACCTGGCCGGGCGGCTGGCAATACCTGCCGAAGCGCTTCATCGGTCGCACGACCCACCAGATCGACGCCAGCGCGATCGTGGTCGACTATCTGGTGAGTCATCCGCGACCGATGGGCACGCGCTGAGCCTCACGGCGCCGGAGCGATCCCCAACGCACGCGCCACCTCGGCCGCCAGCGCATGGCTGTCGCCCTCGGGCTCGGTGGCATAGTGCTGATGACCGTGGTTCCAGGCGTCGCCAAAGGCGAACCAGTCGATCGGCTGCGGCGGCTTGCCACTGGCGAGCGCGGCATCGAGCGAACGGAAATACCGCTGCCAGCGTGGCAGGTAGTAGTCGCGCGTGAGGCCGGCCCAGTCCTTGTTGCCGTAGTCGTGCAGCATCGCGCCCTCGCTGGCCTTGCGGTCGCCCCAGGTGGTCAGGATCGAGCGCGCGTCGTACTCCAGCCGGGTGCGTTCGTCGGCATCGGCCGCCCATGACGGCACCGCTGCGAGCCAGCGGCCGAGCAGGAAATGCGGGTTGCTGGCCAGCAGGCGATCCTGCAGGCGCATCAACGCCAGCCAGCGCCGGGTCTGCGCATCGAACGCGGCACGTTGATGTCCCTCGTAGGCAGCCTTGATCTCGGGCAGCAGCGCGCGGCTCTCATTGGCCAGCGCCTGGCGCGCGACGTCGACCAGGTCGTAGCGATACGTCGCGCTGGTCCGCAGCGCGGGAGCAACCTGCAGCAGTTCGGTCAGCGCCCGGCGGAACGCCGTCGCGTCGTAGCGCAGGCCTTCGGGCGACCAGTGCGAGGCGCGGTTCGCGTCGAGGTCGGGCTGGGCGTCGAACAAGGACTCCTGCGCGGCGTCGCGCTCGCTGTTGAAAGGCACCGCGTCGAGGCGGATGCCGTACGCCGTGTGCAGCAGGATCCGCCATGCCGCCTGCGCGTGCGGATCGTCCGCACCGTAGCGGCGACGCACGTACTGGCGGGTCCACGATGCCATGTCCACCGGTGCGTTGCGCCAGGCCATCTCGGTGAACAGGTCGAAGGCGAACGGGTTGGTGTCCAGTCCTTCCGGGAACACCGCGGTGCCGGCCATGTTGGCGTTGTCGCGGCCCATCCGCGGCAGGCGTTCGGCGTAGTTGTCGATGCGCGTGCCCAGCGTGGTGCGTCCGCCGAAGGCCCAGATGCCGCCGAACAGGAAAGGCGCGCCCTGGAAATCCTTCGCGCGGTCGTCGCGTGGCACGCGGTCGTGATCGATGTCGATCACCAGCAGGCGCTGGCGATCCACCCCGGACAGCAACGCCTGGGTGGGATTGCCCTGCCAGGCCAGCATCATCCACTTCGCGCCCGGATGCGCTTTCTCCAGCGCCGCCTGCACCCGGCGCGCGGCCTGCGGCACCGGCACGTCGCCGGCGTCGCCGCCTTCCTGGAACACCTCCATGTCGTAGATGGAGGTGTCGCCGAACAATTCGCGCTGATGCCGGTAGAAGTCCGCGGCGAGGCGGTCGAACAGCGGATCGCGCGGATCCAGCCAGCCCGGCCGGGTGAAACCCGCCCACTCGCCCTGCGGCACCACGTGCGCCTGCGGATAACGCCGCGGAAAGTCGGCCGGCACGATGCCGTAGAACCCCGGCAGCACCGGCGTGATACCCAGCTCGCGCAGGCGCGCGACGATGCGTTGCGCGGAACGCACGCGCCGCGAGAGCAGTTCATGGCTGACCGGTCCGCCGAAGCAGCACAGGTTGCCCATCAGCTGCCAGTTGAAATGCGCTGGCGCGGCCAGCCAGGCGCGGATATCGGCATCGGAATAGCCGGCGTCGCGGAAGGTGCGGTACAGCACCTCGTCCATGCCGCGCTCGACCAGCATGGCGTTGATGCCGGACAGCGCCAGCACGTCGATCTCGTGCTGCCAGCGCGGCCAGTCCCAATACGGGGCGCTGTAGCCGTCGACGTTTTCGTTCAGCGCATAGCGGTAGCGGTACGGCGTCGTCATCTCGATGACGGCGCCCGGCAGTGGCAGGGGACCGGCGTCCAGTCGCACGCCGTCGGTGGAGACCTGGCCGTGCGCGACGTATTTCAGATACCAGTTGGCGCCGAACAGCAGTGCGCTGGGCGTACTGCCCTGGATGCGGATGCGCCCGCCGTCGCGGGAAATCCGGAAACGCTCATGGCCGTCCTTCGCCGCGATGGTCCCCAGCTCGATCCGCGCCGCGCGCTCGTGCAGCAGGCGCTGCAGCACCCCCATCACCGGCGCGGTATCGAAATGCGGCTGGGCCGCATGCAGCGGCGCTGCCACCAGCAGCAGGATCGCCAGGACCAGGGAGATGCGGATGCTCGGGCGCATCGTCCGATCATAGTCCGGATGCCGCTTCCGGGCTGGGTCGGCGCCTTGCACGAGGCCATCGGAGCGCCCGGGATGCCCCGCGTGCCGGCAAGGCCGCATCCAGGCCCCCCGCCGCTTCCGCTCTCCCGGGAACGACGGTGCCGGAGGTCCCCGGATGCCGAGGAACGAGGTGCCGCGGAAGCGTGGGGCGGGCGCCGTGGTGGCTACCGGAGAGCCGCGACCCGCGGACGGCCCGGCGGAATGCTCGAAAATGGTGCCCTCGAGACGATTCGAACGTCCGACCTGCCCCTTAGGAGGGTTCTGATATCCCCCCTAAGACCTTGAAATCACTAGGCCTCGAAGAATACCTGGGACAAATCTGGGACAAATGCGCTAAAAAAGTGGTGACCCCGGCGCGATTCGAACGCGCGACCTGCCGCTTAGGAGGCGACCGCTCTATCCAGCTGAGCTACGGGGCCACGAGCCGAGAAGGATACCCGACCGATGGCAACGAAGGCAGCAGGCAAGACCAAGAAGACCACGGAAAGGCGCGAGCGTGGGGTGTATCTCCGCGAGGATGGAAGGCCTCGCTATGAGCTGAAAGTGCGTTGGACGCAAAAAGACGGCACCAGAGCCTATCTGCCGACCCGCGTGTTCCCGTTCGATCCGAACGCCAAGACTGGACCCACCACGCGCCAGAACGCGCTCGACAGTGCGAACAAGGCCGCGATTGAAGAGCGAGCAGCTCTGAGGCTTCACGACAAGCCAAGGTCACAGCTGGCCGAAGCCTGGACCTTCGGTGGTTTGCTCGAAAGGCTGATCGAGGAGCTGACTCCGACCATCGAAGCCATCGAAGCGGAAGGGGGCAACACCAAGCACCTACGCTTGAAGGTCAGCTACGCACGCATGCTCTTGGGTCGGGCCGACAGGAAACACACGGGCAACCCCGAAGGATTTCCTGACCTGTGCGCCAAGACGGTGACCAGCCTCAACCCTTCCCACTTCTCTGGCAAGGACGCGCCATGGAGCTTGGCGGCGCGCTTGAAAGGCAAGGATGGCAAGCCGGCACCCGCCGACAGTGTGCGCCGACTGATGAGCTTCCTGAGCTGGCTCTTTCAGCATGCGAAAAGCGCATGGGCCATTGATGTGGCCAACCCGATTGCCCGATGGAAAGAGCTGGACCTACCGCCCAGCAACAGAGGGCGTGAGCGCACCTTGAAAGACGATGAGTGGCGACGCGTTGAAGCAGCCTTGGGCTCCGCATGGCCCAGCACCCAGGTGGCCATCTACACCGCACGTTTCACGGCAGCTCGAAGGGCGGAAGTCGTCAAGCTCGATTGGGAAGACCTGAGCTTGGATGGCAAGCATGCCACTGCCCTCCTCCGAGACACGAAAAGCAAGCACAAGAACAAGCAAGGCGCCGAAGCAAAGAATCGTTCCATCCCCATTCCCGAGAGCGTGGCCAAGAAGCTTCGAGAGCTTCGGGACACCATGGGAGGCAAAGACGCGAAGGGGCCGGTCTTTGTGGGTCAACTTGGCACGAGGCTTGGAGCCGATACCCTCACACAAGCCTGGAATCGCGCCTGTGCGAAAGCCAAGGTCAAAGGTGCCCGGCTTCATGATCTAAGGCATACGCGCATCACGGAGTTGGGTCATACCCTCAACAACCCACTCCAAGTCGCGGCCATCTCAGGCCATGAAGACTTGGGCGTATTAAAGCGCTACTTCAACGCCAGCGCCGAAGACCTAGCCGCCCTGCTCCACAAGATTGAGTCTGAGAAGCGAGGAGAACGCGTCCATGATGGAGACTTAGGGCGTGCGATCGAAGCCTTGCTACCACTGTCGCCGGACAAGATGATTGAAGCCTTGGCCCGAGCGCAGGCATTGAAGCTTCAACACGCTTAACCTCCGAGAGAAAACCCCTTGGTAGGGTATGCTCCACCATCAATCCGAAATCGTAAGTGAAGGGGCACACATGCCTTGGTTGGAATGGAATGAACGGAACAAAGCATTGACGGAAGCCGCAAAGGCTCCCTACCGCTTGATGATTCCAAACAAGTCGATGAGCTACGGAGAAGATTCCGAGAACATGCTCATTGAAGGCGACAACCTCGAAGCATTGAAAGCCTTGCTTCCCTACTATGCGGGAAAGGTGAAGTGCGTCTATGGAGACCCGCCATTCAACACGAAGCAAGCCTTTAAGGACTTCGACGATAATGTTGAGCATTCGATATGGCTCTCCATGATATATCCCGCGCTCACACTCCAACGTGAGCTGTTAAGCGAAGACGGAACTCTTTTCCTTCACATTGATGACAACGAACTTGGCTACCTCATAGCCATAGCAGATGAAGTCATGGGAAGGAAAAATCGAATCGCGATTGTCACTTTCAAACAAGGGGCGGCAACGGGACACAAAAGCATCAACCCAGGAATGGTCAACACCACTAACTTCCTGCTTGTCTACTCAAAGAACAAGTCACAGTGGAAACCTAATCGACTATTCACTGGACGAGAAAGAGATAAACGCTATGGGAAATTCTTGACCAATCCCAATGAATCTCATGAAAAGTGGAAGTTCACCACCCTCTCTGCCGCAATCTCCAACACCACGGGAATGAAGACTGCCGAACTCAAGAAGGAGTATGGGGAGGGTCTCGAAAATTTCATCAATGATTTTGTGATTTCACACGCGAATCAAGTAGCTCAGTTTGTAAGACCTGATTACAACAGCGTCAGTGCCGACGCTCAACAAATGATTGATCAATCACTTAATGACCCAAATAAAATATTCCGCCGGGCGTGTCCTAGATTTTGTGTAACCGGGTCCCAGGCAGGACACTGCCGCCAGACCCGGAGAGACCATGAGTCCACGCAAACACGAGGTGCCCGACGAGCTGCTTAGCAGCCTGTTGGCGAACTACAAGAAGCCCGAAGACCTGATCGGCGAGAACGGCCTGCTCAAGCAGCTGACCAAGCTGCTGGTCGAGAAGGCGCTGGATGCGGAGATGACCGAGCACCTCGGTCACGATAAGCACGAGCCGGTGGCCAACCCGGCCGGCAACACCCGCAACGGCCGCAGCCGCAAGACGCTCAAGGGCGAGTTCGGCGAGCTGCCGATCGAGATCCCGCGCGACCGGCACGGCAGCTTCGAGCCGAAGCTGATTCCCAAGCACCAGACTCGCTGGAGCGGCTTCGACGACAAGATCCTGTCGCTCTACGCCCGCGGCATGACGGTGCGCGAGATCCAGGCGCACCTGGAAGAGATGTATGGCACGGAGGTCTCGCCGAGCCTGATCTCCTCGGTCACCGATGCAGTGATCGACGAGGTGAAGGCCTGGCAAGGCCGGCCGCTCGATCCGGTGTATCCGATCGTCTACCTGGACTGCATCCATGTGAAGGTGCGCGAGGGCGCGGTGCGGGTGAAGGCGGTCTACCTGGCCATTGGCATCACCATGGCCGGCGAGAAGGAGGTCCTTGGGCTGTGGCTGGCGCAGACCGAGGGCGCCAAGTTCTGGCTGCAGGTGGTGACCGAGCTGCGCAACCGCGGGGTGCAGGACATCTTCATCGCCTGCGTCGACGGCCTGAAGGGTTTCCCCGAAGCGATCGAGACCGTATTCCCGCACACGACGGTGCAGTTGTGCCTCGTACACATGGTGCGGCACAGCCTGAACTACGTGTCGTGGAAGCGACGGCCGGAGGTGGCCGCCGACCTCAAGCGCATCTACACCTGTGCCACCGCCGAGGAGGCCGAGCAGCGGCTCGCCGAGTTCGAGGCCCGCTGGGACAAGGAATACCTGCCGATCGGGCAGTCCTGGCGACGCAACTGGCCGCGCCTGATCCCGTTCTTCGACTACCCGCCAGAGATCCGCAAGGTGATCTACACGACCAACGCCATCGAGTCGGTGAACATGAGCCTGCGCAAGCTGACCAAGCACCGCGGGGCCTTCCCGAGCGACGAGGCACTGGTGAAGCTGTTCTATCTGGCCCTGCGCAACATCAGCAAGAAATGGACGCTGCCGATCCGTGATTGGAAGGCCGCGCTCAACCGCTTTACGATCCAGTTCGAGGAACGACTCCCTCAGCTGTAACTCGAATCCCGGTTACACAAAATTCTGCACACGCTCGTTGTCAACGAAGGGACGAAGGCGAAGTTCGAAAAATTTGCCGATGGGCAAGATGTCATCAAGGTAAGGCGGACCACGGCAGAGGACCCCTCGAAGCGTCAGCTATGGGACGAGAAGAAGGAACAATGGACTCAGAAAAACTTCGCAGGCTTCGACAAAGCCTTCAACGATTGTGTCCCACGCCTTCAATACGTATCGACACGGACTTCGCTCAACGAAGTCTCCAAGTGGGGGAAGAAGACACCCATCGGTGAGATGTTGTCAGGGGTGCTCAACGCCATCCTCGAGAAGAGCGAAAAATATCGCGAGTTCAAGGAGAAGTTCGACGAGCTGTTCACGCATGACAAGTCGGAAGTGAAGCAGGAGCTTGACCGCTTAGCAGGCAAGGTGCGTGAACACTTGGAGCAGCAGTTCCCCGAATGCAGCAAGGTGGGCTTCGGGGTGAAGCCGCCGATGTTCGATGAGCTTTTGAAGTCCTTTGAGACGTCGGTGAACGATGGAATCGAGACGTCGGCCGAGGAAAAAGGCGACGGCATGCAGCGAGCCCTTATGCTTGCCATCTTGAAGGCCTACTCGGACCATCGACGTGAGAGTGATGATGGCGGCAAGTGCTTCCTCTTCCTCATCGATGAAGCAGAACTCCACCTCCACCCCACTGCCCAGCGACAGCTCAAACAGGCACTCATGGAGCTTGTGGCCAACGGCGACCAGGTGTTCATCAACACGCACTCTTCCGTCTTGGTGACCGACGACCACAACCAACAGACGCTCTGGCGTGTCGAGAAGAAGGATGGAGCCACACAGATTCGCCCCATCACCGAGCAAGACAAGCCGGATCTCGTATACGAGCTGCTGGGTGGATCTCCTGCCGACCTCCTCTTCCCGCAGAATTTCATTATCGTTGAAGGTGCCTCCGAGGACCTGTTCCTTGGTTTGGTCATGCGCCGCTTCTATGCCGACAAGCCCCACGTCAAACTCATTCGTTCCGAGGGCGACCACAAGACCCAGGGACGCTCGATGGAGGCCATCAATCGTGTGTTCGTCCCTCTCGCCCACACCCCGGTATACCGCAACCAGCTCGTGGTGCTCTGCGATAAGCCATCGCCAGAAAAGCAAGCAGACTTCGAAGTCTTCAAGCGCAACTACCAGGATTTTTTTCAGCGAGGGCAATTCGTAGAGAGCCCGTTCGGGTCTCTCGAAGAGTGCTACCCCGAACCCTGGCGGAAGACAGCGGAACAGGTGAAGACCATGAAGAGTGGCGAGAAGACTGCACTTGCTAAGGAAGTCGGAGCCAACATTTCGAAGGAGCAGTTCGAAGGTGAGATGGCGCACGTGTTCGCTTCGCTGACCAAGGCGTGGACGAACGCTCACAAGTAGAGATGGCCCAAGGCCTCCTAACCACTAATGGGGATGGGAAAATGGAACAGGTGATTCGGCGCTCTTTGATCGTTCTGACTGTGATACTCGTCCTCGCAGGGGGCTGGGCAACTTTACTTGGGACCCTCGGCGCCAAAGGTGATGAGGGATTCCGTGACGCGACGGTTGCCAAACACAATCAAGACTTGCAGGCGTGCCAAGCAGACCCACAACGCTACTTCCGCACTATCTCATGCGAGGATCAGTTCGAACTAAATCCCTTTCAGCTGAGGTCGATGCAAGAAAGCATTGACAACGACTATCGGACCCAGGGACTTGGGGTCCTTTTGCTTCTGGTAGCTCTCGCCGTTTGGCCGCTCTTCTTTGTCCTTCGATGGATCTCGACAGGTCGTTGGCGCACACGAACAGTCGAAGAAGAGACGTGACATTACAGTCCAAACCTCGGTCACGCTGACGGCGTATCTACCGCCAAACCGCTGAGCTTCTCCTTGGTTCGTCACCCACGCCCTAGTCAGCACTTACCGACGCAAGAACGACGAGTGTCCTGGTGACATCCAGCAGCGCCATCTCGTAGTCTGACCCTGCCCCATCGTCTGGCCCGAACCGACGGATTGTCTGGCGTTAGTGAGCCGACATGTAAGTCAGGTGGAACCGACGTTGGGGTTTTTCTTGTCCGCCATTCGGGACGACTTCGCCCTCGGCTAAGAGAAGCTCGCAAGCAAACGAACAAGGTCACGGAGTGACCGAGCACCTGTCTTATGGAGTAGTGCTCGGACTTGGGTGCGAACGGTGTTGATGCTTACCTGGTGCTGCTCTGCGAATGACTTTGGCTCTTGACCATCGCATAGAGCGAAGGCTAGGCGAGCTTCCGAGCGGGTGAGACCAAAAATCTCGCGGAGCTGAGCTTCTCCGATGGGACTGGCCTGCTCCGTGCTTCGAATGAGCACCACCAGGCTCGGCCGGCGTACCGCATGAAAGAGCGACTCCCCCGTAGTTGCGATTTCGCTGCCCCCCAATCCTTGAAGCCCAACTGGTGTGTTGTGACCGTCCCCTGACGTTTCCACCGGTACTGCAAAGGCAGTGACTGCTAGAGAGGTAACCCCTCGCTTACTTTGAGCAAGGAACGTCTTCGACTGCCGGGATGAGTTGGCTTCCCTCAGAAAATCACTGCCATCCCTACCCAAAGGATGAGTCGCGGTAAGCCCAAGTCCAGGCCGCATAAGGCCGGCACCAAGGACTCTCTGGGCCACAGGGTTCGCGTAGAGCACCCTTAGCCTTCCATCAAGCGCAACCACTCCTTGGGTGAGTTGTTCCAGGGCATGGAATCCCGTAGCCAAGGCCATTCTGAGCGATGACGCCTGCTGCATCATCATCGTCCACTGGTGAAGGTGGGGGAGGATACGCTCCGCGATTCGCCTCTGGCGCGTCGAGAACTGGGGCCGCCCTACCAGGTGGTTGAAGGCGATGACAATATCCCGGTGGTCATCGTGAAAGATGTTTCCACCGAGCACGTAACGCGCCCCACCCGGAATCAGAAGGTCTTGGTAGAACTCGCTTTTCGCCACATAAGCGTCGTCGAAGAAATCGTGACACGCCAGTGCCACACCCGGCGATTTGGCCAAGGTCAGGGCAGTTCTAGGATCGATACGCTGGTAGTGGGGTGACGAGCGATAGCGCTCCTCCACAGAGCGAAGATGGTCGCCCACCAGCATGCTCACAATCATCTGATTGGCGTGACGGTCCCAGCCTACAACGTGGACACCGTCGCAATCCAAGTGCTGGTTGATGTCCGACAACGTCGGAAGGAACGATCCCGGCTCCAAGACAGATCCGTAAACCTTTGCGATGAGTGCATCAACTGCTTCCATGCCATCTCCGTGCCGTTCTTTCATCACTTTTGATGATGCGCGCTGAGGCGCCTATACCCCATCTTTCTCTAAAGCTGCCGCCGCCATCAAGAGGGCTGGGAGCTTAGGCATACCAACAGGGGAACAGCATGAGAAAGATGATCTTTGGCGCTCTCGCAACCTGCGTCTTGGCCGCATGCGCAACGGCAGGCAAGCCCATCGACGTCGCCCAAGTCAAGCAGCTCAGGCCTGGCGTGAGCACGATCACGGATGCAGAACGGATCTTCGGGCAGCCGATGAGCACCACGCATAACACCGACGGCACAACCCAACTTTTCTACGAATATTCAAGTGAAAAGATGGACCCCAAGTCGTTCATTCCGATTGTAGGCACCTTCGTCGGTCATGGTCCGAAAAGCCATACCCAGTACCTGGCCCTGATCTTCGATTCCAACGGGCACTATCTCAACCATACGGACAATGAACAGAACATTCAGTTCTGACGGGATCAGCTTGAACAGGTAAAGCATATGAATCAAATCGATGTTGCCAATACCACCCGCCAGCCACATAGCACGATCAAGATTGAAGAAAATTCGACGCGAACGGTCGTCACGCTCGTACCCGCCCAAAAGGAGCCACACAGGGTTGGCCCAATCCTCACCGGACTGGTCTTTGGTGGAATTGGAGGATTTATCGGCCTAGCTTTTACTTCGGCCACCCACAACCCAATCTATTTGCTTGGCGGCCTTGGGTTCGGTGTAGGCATGGGCATGCTCAGCAACAAACAGCTTAATACCGACCCCAGGGGACGAGTATTCGCAACTCGCATTGAAGCCACGCAAGATCGAATTGAAGCTCAAGATGAGAATGGCGCGGCTCATATATACAACGCAAAGGACATTGCGCGATTGCTCTGCCGCCAAACGTACAACGTAGTTGTCGGACGGACACAAATGTTCGGACGCCCCACGGTTGCGACCATCATGGGGAACGCCATTGAGAATGCAGGGGCGAATTCCCGCCAAAAGCGAGCAGACTGGTACGCCGAACGCTCATTCGTCGTCGAACTAGAAGCGAAAGGGAAACGCGTTGTCCTTGCCAACGGGCTTGATGAACCAACCGCCTTTGCCGCTTATCAGGCCATCTCCCGTCAAGTTGCCATCCCGAAATAAGCAAACTAGTAAGTGGAGATCATTTTCTACTTGGCTTCGCCCGCCAAGAAGCCCTGAACTGTGCAAGCGACTCGCCAGTCATGGACCACCAGGCAAGGATGCCACTTCTAACTTCCGCCGGCTTCCAGCTCTCCAAGCCGAAGCGAGAGAGCAACACGTTCGTGTCGATAAGCGCATGAAGAGCTGCTTCATGGTGTGAGCTTTCCCACGCCAGGATGTCGAAGCCTTGAACCAGGTGGTGTTCGGTTTCCACCTTCATGAGCCGTAAGCGTTGACGCAACAACGCGAGCCATTCGTCGTCGTGTTCGCGCATATCGAAGGCCACGATTCCGCAGTGCTCCCCGACGAAGCAGCTTCCCTTCGCACGCGGATATGCCCAGCGTTCGACCAGGTGAGCCCTCAGTTCTCCCTCCCCCCTCGCTTTAACCTTGCTCGGCACCCACACGTGGTTGGCCGACCGTTCGAGCGCGTCTAGCCTTCGCTTCATCGACCCTTCCCTGTTCGAAAAGCCAGGGACCAAGAGCGGGTCACGGTGCCGAACCGATTCGACGCACCCACCACACACGAGCCAATCGTTGACCGTTTCCTTCGATCCCCCAAGGCGATGAGGGATGACATTCATGAGCCGACCGGGTGCGGAATCATCGAGCGCCGTCCCACAGACCGCGCAGACTTTCCCATAGACATTGCCCGTGAAGTGTTTCTGCCAGGCCTTCCGTTTGAGTCCCCTCGGCTGTTCGTCTTTGCTCAGCTCCACGATGAAGCGAAGCACCGAACGCGACAGAGGAAGCGTGGGTTCTCCCCACACCTGTTGATCCAAATTTGAGCTTTCTGATTCATCGCTTCGCGTTGAAGTGTTCATGCGTTCCCCCGAAAAAGTTTGGTCTTCATTTCAGACTAACGAAGGAATGCGAACGCGCAAGAGGTTGAAAAACGTCGCCCAGGTAAATCCAAAAATGATGGGCCACGCCATGCGTTTTGAATGCCGCACCCCTCACAGCGGAAGGCCGACTTGCGTCAAAGCAAGAGCGGTCGCCTTTATCGCATGAAAAGCCAAAGCGTTTGGGGGTGGCAGAAAAATAACATACACAAAACGCATTCACTGAGGTGTCTGAGAAATGCCAAAAATCCCTTGTAAAGCCCGATGTGAAGCCATTTAAGCCGGCGTCACATTTTCAAAAGCTTGACATCTGACACCGCCTTTTTGACCCAAGAAAGTCTTAACCACGCCATTTAACCCGGCGTCAAGCTTCAAAATCTGACATCACCCCATTGACAAACCGCAAATCCTCGCCAATGTGAATCATATAGGGATCACATTGGAGACATTCATAATGAACAATGAAGACAAACATCGACTCACCATCAGGCTTCCACAATCCATAAAGGAGTCTCTTCAATCGATGTCGAAGCACACAGGATTACCCATGACCGAGCTGGTGGTCTCGGGAACTTTATTGCTCTTAGGACATGAGGAAGCGATGAGAGTCTACGAGAACAGAATCGATGACTTCTTGGACAAAGCAGCCGACCGACTCGACCACTTGCTCACCGAACACCAGGCAGTAGTCGATGATTTGATGGAGAAGATGGCGGACATCATCGAAGCCGACCGCTCCATCATCGAATACAACAAATCCATCCTTGAAGACTTCATTCGTCAGCTCAAAGGCGTGAACACCACCCGACCAGCTTCGGGAGGTTCGTCGCCTCGCGTTGGCCCAACAGGCGCGCCCATATTGGGTTGAGGGAGACATGAACATGAACTTCAAAAGCATTCGAATAGTGAGTCCTGCGACCGCCCGCATCACGTGGGCGGCCTTTCATATGAAGCCGGCCCGTTGTTCTCCCAGCCCAAAGTCATAGCCAAATCGAAGCGGATTGGGGCAACGCCCCTCTTCCTGTGCGCCTCGCTCCCACACCCAAGCCCGTGCCTGAGCCAATCGTCTATCACGGCCCCTATCAAGGTGAGCCCCTGAATCCATGGCAGCAGAATGCGATGGACGTTTTTCAAGACCTGAGAACGAGCCAAGCGGCGAAGGTAGACGACGCCTTAGCCAAGCTGAGGCGTGGACGATGAAACACGTTTAGACGTCTAAGCGTTCGCGATGTCTTTGAGATACTTGGGTTCAGAGAAGCACTTGCGGTGACGCTTGACCCATCGAGCAAACCGCGTGTCATCGGGGTCAGACAATCCGAAGCTCACGTCGGACCCAGGGATATCCACGTTCCTCATGAACCAGTCCGAGCGACCATAGTCGGTGGTCTTCACCGCCGTCATGGTCCGACCTTTGAGAACCAGTGATGTCCCAAGCCTTTCCGCAGTCCCGCCATCTAAGCGATGGGGCTGACCATAGGTAGGGTTGAACACAGGTGTGGGGGTGCCTTGGACTCGCCCAGTCAAGTCGGTGACAGGGTTTGTGATGATTTGGTCCGCTTCCTTGTAGTCATAGATGAGCGTGGACTTGTCACGCTTGCGTGAGACCGCGAGCTTGCCAATCGGAGCGGTGATGGATGACGCCTTCCGTTGGATGAAGACCATACCCTTCGCTCTATCGATGGTGGCTTTGATGGCCTCGCTCTCATAGAAGTCACGCCCATCACGAATGCGATACGCCTTGCTCTTCACCACATACGGCGTTCGAAGCATGGTCAGGAGCAGAACACCGCCGAGAACAACACCTGGGAGGCTCACCACGAGGTGGAACTCATCCACGAAGATAGCTTCCACCAACAGAGCTGGGATGGTGAGGGTGACCAACACGCGCTCGAACCAAGTCAGAAGCTTCCACCGACGCACGAGAAGCCACAATGAATAGACGGCCAAAAGAACGAAGACGAAGTGATAGTTGTCGCCCACCGCACGGGCCATGGGAACGATCAGGCGAAACAAGAATGGAAGCTGGAACAGCAGCGCCACCGCCACAAACATCAGCTTCCAACGAAGAAACAACCGCTCTTTCATCCCTATCCCCTTAGTCCATGCAAAGCGTGCTCACGCACCCATATCGTAGAGAACCCGACCAAAAAAGCACCCCCTTGTCGGAGGTGGGGGATGGTCTCGGCACGTCGACGCGGGTCTAGAGTTGCGAAAGGAAGATCGCTGACAGCTTGCGCAGCGCTCTTGGGCGTTAGACGCTAAGCGAACAATGGATGGGGGACGCAACATGTTGCGATGGGCACTGATGGGGAGTCTCTTGGCCCTGGTGGGTTGTTCTCAGTCCACATCGAGCGAAGGGCAAGCGAACACTGATTCACCAACACTTACTGCCCCTCAGAACATCTCGGGCATCTATGTGTCTCCCTACCTTGGAGCCAACCATGCCATCACGCTTCAAGCCCTGACGCTTACCCAAGTGGGCCAGCAGCTCACAGGAACCTTGGACACCACAGTCGCGGATACGAGTCACCACATCACCTCCCACTCAGACAACGTGACCGGTGCGATTGATGGGACACATGCGACGCTGTCCATCGAAGGATTCATTGGACACTCGAACATCTCGGCCACCGTCAAACCTAGGGTCATCACCCTTTCTTGGACGGACAAGGGCGAGCTTTCCACCGAAGTGTTTCAGGCCACCACCAACGCCAACTATGCGGACATGCTCCATAGTCTGACGAGCAGCACACAGGAAGCGATGGCCGCAGAGCAGAGGGCAGCAGCGGAGCACAAGCAGGACGAAGCGAACGAGAGCCTCGAAAAAAGCCTGTCGGCTTTCCTCGAACGAGAGCAGACCTGGAACCTCGACTTGGTTCACAAGAGGCGAGAAAAGGTGCGGAGCTACACCCAGCGAGCCGAGCACCAGATAGACGTCCTTTTGGCGAGGCACACGGGGATGGCCGATGTCCAGGCCAACTCGGTGACCGTGGAGATGAACGGTTCTCAGATTCAACTGAGCAACGACATTGGAAGCATGAAGTCCAACATCGACCAGGCCCGAGAGAACCTGAGAAAGTTTGACGCTGCGATTTCACAGAGCCCCTGCCTCACGCCTGACCACACCCTCAGTGAAGGTGCGCGGCCATCATGTGCCGGCTTACCTGATGTGGTGCGGCGGTATTTGGCCATCCATCCCAAAGCGGAAGGGATCTTGGATGAGGCAGAGCGCTACGACGCTCAGACACTTGCCGGCTATGAGGCCGCGCTTGCCTCCGCAAACCAGCGTGTCGAGCAGCAACAACAACGCGACTGAAAAAAACATCCCCGTTCGTCAAGTGCCCCCATCCATGATTTAGATGGGATTGGGTTTATCGGGCTCTCTAAGCGTGGCCTCTCGAACCAAAGTCATCAATCGGTCCCTCACCGCTTCATTGGCCAGCCGCTCACCCTCCATCCGAGCATCCTGGATGAGGCGGTCGAGCAGACCCGCTTCCTCATCCCAGCCCATCGCCTCGCAGACCTGTTCCCAGAACATCGCCTGGCGCATGAAGGTGAGTCGAGGACCATGAGCCGCCCTCCTCCTTCCCGTGCGTCCTGAGGCCTGACCTGAGACGACAGGAATGGATGGTGCGTGGGGTGCCTTGGGGGTCGGTTCGAGGATCTCCGCGAAGTCCTCTACGGGCAGCACAAGGCGACCTCCTCGCTTCGTCGCCCCAGGGAAACCGCCGTGCTTCATCTGGTCCCGAATCTTCTGCTTCGCACCCCTCGAAGTGCGTCCCAGAACCATGGCCACCTGGTCCACATCCAGAGCCCACACCTCACGACCGAAGACCTCTCGAAGGTGTTTGAGGGTGCGCTCACTCATTGGTGCAACTCGGAGGACTTGGAATGCAAGTGATTCGACTGACGAACGAACTCGACGCATGTGCCAAGGAACCGGTCGAGCACCCTCTGGTCAATCGGCCACTGCCATAGGGTCTGAGATTGCATCCGTCCCTCAATACGAGCCTCACTCGCCCCAAATGGCTCAGCCTGATGAGGCCGAAGCGTTGAGTAGGCCCTGAGCATTGGCCCTCTCTTCAAGATGCGAAAGCGCACTACCACGGGATCTAGGTCACCATCTGGTGCCACGCGAAGGCCAATCCGAGCCTCAGGGAAAGGCATAGGGACTGTTTTGTAAGCCAAAGCGTGCTTATCGGCATAGGCCTTACAGCATGCGATGAGTTCCAGTTCTTCCGGCGTTGGGGGACGAGCCGTGGTCCCTCTTCCCTTCTTCATACCCGCAATGCTCCAAGCTCTAACGGTCGAGTGTATTGATGAAACAGCGTAAGCCTTCGAACTTACGCTGCAAGCTCATGCTCGTAGTATGGATGTCGCTTGTCATCAAAGATCGCGTAAAGCGCCGCCAGGTTCGCCGGGTCAGGTGACAACCAAGCATCCAAGTGCTCGGGCCTGATGTTGATGATCGTTCTGTCGTGGCCAGCGGCTGCGACCTCAGGCTCAGGCTCATCAGTGATCGCCGCAAAGCTGTCTAGGTCCGGCAGCACACCCTTCGGGTCTGTCCACCTGGACCACAAGCAGGCAACCAACATGGGCTCACGGTCGCGGGGCGTGAACTGCAAGACTTGGTTTTTCCCGTCTGGCCCCTCCACGTTCTCATAGAACGTATCGACGACAAGGAGGGCATGAGAGCGGCCAAACAGCCCTTTCCAGAAGCCTTCGAGGCTGTCCCTGCGCGCGTTGTAAGTACCTGGGAACTTGGTATCAAAGAAGGCGGGTGTGCCAGCGGGGCGACATTGATACCGCATGGGTTTGATGACTCGCCGTCCCTCTTCAACCACAAGTACCGGAGCATAGTTGCCGGGGTAGATTCTGCTGTCCCTATCGAGCAAATCCCTGCGCACGAGGTCATCAAGGTCACGGCGCGCCCGACTCACCTTGTCGGTCGCAATCCGCCGGTCGTTGGCGGCCTTTTTGGTTGGCTTAGGGCCAGCAAGCACGACCTCTGCGGCAGCCAGGCGCTCAGACTGGGCACGAAGCTCATGGCGAAGCATGCCTTCGGCGGTGACGTTCGCCTCTCGCACAGTCTTGGCCAAAGCCATCCCCTCTTCGGAACGAACATCCAGAAGGGAGTCACGTGTGCGTTTGGGGACACGCCGAATCCAGCCGGCTGAACCACCCATTTCGTCAATCAGTCGAGCGAATGCGTGGATGTCGAGATCACCGCCAAGTTTTCGGTAGCGGTTCCAATCCGCCCATACCTGCGCTGAGTAACACATGCCAGCATTCCCTCCACGAGCCCATCTGAGAAGGTGCACCTGCCTTGGTCTCCTAGCCTGAGACCCGCACCACCGAACATCCAGCCATGGGTTATGTTCGCTGGACAGCGACCACAAGGAAACTGCTCGTGCTCACCTTCAATCAGCTTCTCGATTCTGTCGGGATTCCGCCAAAACAGACCCACATGGCTCGCCACCAATCTAAACGCGGACCACTAGGCAAGTCTCCGGCTGACTTGTGGCGCGCCGGGGACGGCTCTTTCGAACGGTACCAGTGCATCCAAAGTGACCCTGAGTTCGCGGTCGGCCATTGGCTAGCTTCATTTGTACCAGGACCAAACGGCGAGACGTTATTTGTCGGCCTGTACCGCGTGCTTACGATGGTGATGAATAAAGACCCGTCGATGACCTGTCCGATTGGCGGCCATAGTGTCCTAGACCACCACTTCTACACGATGGAACGCCTTGATGTGCTCGACGCCTATGTGGGTCGCCTAGTTATCGAGTGGGGGAAGGCCAAGATCGCCTGGGTACAGTGGGCCGGTCGGCAGCCCAAGGCCATCCTTGAAATCCGTGCGAACGTCACCGAAGCCCCCTTTCCTGGCCACATTCACTTCATCAGCACCATCCAGGCCTTGGCCGATGTGCCGGCCACGTGGAAGTCGAACTTGACGAACTCGCGAGGCGTCTATCTCTTAGTCTCTAAGAAGACAGGCCAGCAATACGTCGGAAGCGCCACAGGTAGCGAAGGATTCTGGGGGCGATGGCAGGCCTATGTCAGGGATGGGCACGGCGGGAACGAACTCATGAAAGACACCGCCGACGAGGACTATCAGGTATCAATCCTCGAGGTCGCCTCCTCGAGCGCTTCGGAACCCGAAATCCTTCGACTCGAAGCGCTCTGGATGAAGAAGCTCACTACCACGATAAACGGATTGAACAGCAGGCCAGGGAAGCGACAGACGAAGGCTTGAGGGGTTGTTTAGGTGTGTTGTAGGGGACCCATCGCATCTGAGCAGCCGCGCCGTCCAAAGTAGAAACCTTCGAAAACGGATTTTGCTTGGCCTCGCGCGCTTAGTCCGTCTTCGGAGTCAGCCGAAACTTGATGGGGGCAAGCGAAAACTTCTTCTTCATCTGCTCGACGGTCAGGAAGTCCACGCTTACAGCCTTGATCCCATCAAAACGGACGAAGACGAACTCACCCGCCTCGCCGTATTCCTCAATAGTTTGAAGCTGATAGATCGAGAGGAAGGTGTTGCCGCCAAGCTCGTTCACTCGACTCGACTTCACCTCCAAGAAGTGATCTCGGACCTTTCCTCCGACCTTGCGGATAGTCTTGATGTCGAAGGGGGATTGAGGCGCTTGTTTCGAAGTCCAATCAACACGGGAAGGGCTGACACCAATCGACTTGGCGTAGGCTACTTCACGCTCGTAGACCACCTTCTCGCCCAGCTCGCCTAGTTCCTTGTCAGGAAGCGAGAACTTGCCAGCCCCTGCTTTCTTCTGTCGCTCCGTGCGCTGGTCTGTCTTCAACGTCATTGCGTAGCGGTCTGCAAGACGCAAGATCACGTCAATCTCTCGCTCGACCACGACCCGCTCAGCAACATTGGCATGTTCTAGGCGCTGCCTTGCGCCCCTGAGTGCATCGGAGAGGATGTTGGCCGCGTGTCTCTTGTCTAGGTAGCGTCTGCCATTTCCCCAGTTCTCCAAGACCGGCATATGGCGCCCCTTAGCCGAGTCATAGGGGATAGAAGGCACAAGGAGAGTGGCCAGCTCTTCCGGGGCAGTTGCCTGGTAGACCCATTTGTAGCGACCTGAGAGGTGCGCCACGTCCTTGCGAATCACATCTTGGATGGGGCTTGTGACAAACACTGCGCCGCCATGGACCCCCACGATTTGGGCCGACTTCTCTCTGTCCGCCTTGTAGGTGAACCAAAAAATGACGAACTCGTCGCCCGCCTTATCGCTTCCTGGGATTGCCGTTGGAGGCAGATAGAGTTTGACGTCCTCGTCCTCCCTGAGCATGAAGTTCATGCACTCGTGGAACCCCTCCCCGCCGCGAATTACTGGCGCGTTGTATTCATCGTATTCGTTGGCACTTGCCGGCCTTGAATACTTGTTGTGGGCAGGAAGCCCCCTGTGGTCGTAGTGAATCTTGACTGCGAGGAAGCGGACCATGGCATTCCCTTAGCTGCACGGTTATCCCTGCATTTTGTGCTCATCCCCACCTCAGCGATAGCCACCATGAAGCATGGTTGCTTCCGTCGTAGCAGCAAGAAGCATGGACCCCGGGGCATGCGCGACAAGTAGCGCCGCCCCTTCTCACCTGGGACAAATCTGGGACAAATGGGGGGTGTTTTTGGGTGTTTCGGGGTGTTTTTCGAAGCTTGGCCTCATCGCCCGGAAACCGCTTGGAAGCGAGGTTTTTCAAGGCCTGAGGCCACTTTTCGGGGGTGTCCAAAAAGGCCCGTTGTCCCCTTAGGAGGGGGCCGCTCTATCCAACTGAGCTACGAGGGCAACGGCGGGATTTTGGCATGGATCGGCACTCCGGGGCGACGGGGCGGGGTCGGCCCGCAGGCATCGGCCTGCTAGACTTGCGGTTTTGACCGCTACGCCACATCTCGGTGGCGCAGTCAGCCATCGAAGGAGTCCGCATGTCCCACGAAATCCTCAAGGCGCTTGGCCTTTCCGCCGAGCTGTCCGGCACGTATCTCGGCCAGGGCGAATGGTCCACGACCTCCGATGCGGGCACGCTGCAGCCGGTGAACCCGGCGACCGGCGAGGTGATCGCCCGCGTGCACGCCTCCAGCCAGGCCGACTACGAAACCATCGTTTCCCGCGCCCAGGCCGCGTTCAAGGTGTGGCGCACCACCCCGGCGCCGCAGCGCGGTGAAGCCGTGCGGCTGTGCGGCGAAGCCCTGCGCAAGCACAAGGACGCGCTGGGTTCGCTGGTCGCGCTGGAGATGGGCAAGATCAAGCCCGAGGGCGACGGCGAAGTGCAGGAGATGATCGACATCGCCGACTTCGCGGTGGGCCAGAGCCGCATGCTCTATGGCTACACCATGCATTCGGAGCGCCCCGGCCACCGCATGTACGAGCAGTACCAGCCGCTGGGCCTGGTCGGCATCATCTCGGCGTTCAACTTCCCGGTCGCGGTGTGGGCGTGGAACGCCATGCTGGCCGCCATCGCCGGCGATATCTGCATCTGGAAGCCGTCGCCGAAGGTGCCGCTGTCGGCGATCGCCACGATGAAGATCTGCAACGAGGCGCTGAAGGACGGCGGCTTCCCGGACATCTTCTTCCTGTTCAACGACGGCGGCACCGAGCTGGCGCAGACCTTCGTCGACGACAAGCGCATCCCGCTGATCAGCTTCACCGGCTCGACCAAGGTCGGCCGCATGGTCGGCGAGCGCGTGGCCCACCGCATGGGCCGCTCGCTGCTGGAGCTGGGCGGCAACAACGCGATCATCCTGGACCAGAGCGCCGACCTGAAGCTGGCGATCCCGGGCATCGTGTTCGGCGCCGTCGGCACCGCCGGCCAGCGCTGCACCACCACCCGCCGCCTGTTCGTGCACACCTCGATCTACGACACCGTGCTGGAGACCCTGGTCAAGGCGTACAAGCAGGTCGAGGGCAAGATCGGCGACCCCACCCTGTCGACCACCCTGATGGGTCCGCTGAACAGCCCGGAGAGCGTGCAGGCCTACCTGGCGGCCGTCGAGAAGGCCAAGGCCTCGGGCGGCACCATCGCCACCGGCGGCGCCGCGCTGACCGACCGCAAGGGCAACTTCGTGCTGCCGACCATCGTCACCGGCCTGAAGAACTCCGACGAGGTGGTGCAGTCGGAAACCTTCGCGCCGATCCTCTACGTGATGCCGTTCGACAGCATCGACGAGGCGATCGAGATGCAGAACGACGTGCCGCAGGGCCTGTCCTCGGCGATCTTCACGCAGAACCTGAAGGTGGCCGAGCAGTTCCTGTCGGCGGCCGGCAGCGACTGCGGCATCGCCAACGTCAACATCGGCACCTCGGGTGCGGAGATCGGTGGCGCCTTCGGCGGCGAGAAGGAAACCGGCGGCGGCCGCGAGTCCGGCTCGGATGCGTGGAAGGTCTACATGCGCCGCCAGACCAACACCATCAACTACTCCGACGCACTGCCGCTGGCCCAGGGCATCAAGTTCCACGTGTAAGCCGTCGGTCCGGCACGCACGGGCCCCGGCCCGCGCGTGCTTCCGGGCGGGAGGCCACATGGCTTTCCCGCCCGCCTCCCAAGGGGATTTCCGAGATGAGCACGACGTCCGCCCCCCGCTCCACCTGCACGCTGGCCGTGGTCAGCCTGTGCTTCGGCATCGCGGCCTGGACCGTGCTGCCCTTCATCGGCGCCATCGTCGCCGTGATCTGCGGCCACCTGGCGCGCCGCGACATCCGCCAGACGATCTCCGAGCCGCTCGACGGCGACGGTTTGGCCGTCACCGGCCTGGTGCTCGGCTACGCGCAGCTGGCCCTGTCCCTGCTCACCGCCATCGCCCTGCTGTTCTTCGGCTCGGTGCTGCTCGGCTTCCTGGTGCACGCCTGGTCATGAATGTCCCGCCGTCCGACGCCCCGTTCCGCCTGGAGGGCTACCGCGTCGTGGTGGCCGGCGGCAGCCGCGGCATCGGGCGCGCAATAGCGTTGGCCTTCGCGCGATCCGGTGCGGCCGTGTCGGTGTGTGCGCGCGGCGAGGCGGCGCTGGCGGAGGTCCGCGACACGATCCACGCCGGGGGTGGCAAGGCGCATACCCAGTCCTGCGATCTCGCCGACCCGCAGGCGATCTCGCGTTACATCGATGCGGCGGCCGAAGCACTGGGCGGCATCGACGTGCTGGTGAACAACGCCACCGGCTACGGCTTCGCCGAGGACGACGAAGGCTGGACTGCCAACTTCCAGATCGACCTGATGGCGGCGGTGCGTGCCTCGCGCCACGCCCTGCCCCACCTCCGGCAGAGCAGTCGCGCCAGCATCCTGCACACCAGCTCGATCGCCGCGCTGCGTCCGCGTGCCGGCGGCGCGCCGTACGCGGCGATCAAGGCCGCGCTGAGCCACTACACCGGCTCGCAGGCGCTGGCGCTGGCGCCCGACCGCATCCGGGTGAACGCGATCGCGCCCGGCTCGATCAGTTTCCCCGATGGCCTGTGGGAACGCCGGCGCGTGGAGGAGCCCGCGCTGCACGCGGCGACGCTGGCGAAGATCCCGTTCGGTCGTTTCGGCACGCCCGAGGACGTGGCCCACGTCGCCCTGTTCCTCGCCTCCCCCTGGGCCGGATGGATCACCGGCCAGACCCTCGCCGTGGACGGCGGCCAGATGCTCAACGGCTGAGTCCCATGTCCGACCTGCGCAGCACCGAGCGCTTCAGCGACCGCGTCGCCGACTACGTGCGCTATCGCCCCGACTATCCGGTCGCGCTGGTCGACTGGCTGCGCCGCGAACATGGCGTGGACGCCTCCTGGGACGTGGCCGACATCGGCGCCGGCACCGGTATCTCGGCCCGGCTGTTCCTCGATGCAGGCCACCGGGTGACCGCGGTCGAGCCGAATGCACCGATGCGCGCGGCCGCCGAGCAGTGGCTGGGCGACAACCCGCGCTTTCGCGCCGTCGACGGCCGTGCCGACGCGACCGGCCTGCCCGCTGCCAGCGTCGCGCTGATCGTGGTGGCGCAGGCCTTCCACTGGTTCGACGAAGCGGCGGCACGTCGCGAGTTCGCGCGCATCCTGCGCCCGGGCGGCCTGGCGGCGATCATGTGGAACTCGCGCCGCCTCGCCGGCACGCCGTTCCTGGAAGGCTACGAGGCGCTGCTCCAGCGCTACGGCACCGACTACACCAGCGTGGCCGAGCGCTACGCCGACGAATCGCGCATGCGCGCCTGGTTCGGCAATGGCTTCCGCGGCACGGGACGTTTCGACCATGGCCAGAAGCTGGACTTCGACGCGCTCAAAGGCCGCCTGATGTCCTCCTCCTACGCGCCGCAGGCGGGCCATCCGCAGCACGCGCCGATGCTCGATGCCCTGCGTAAGCTGTTCGACGCCACCGCGGTCGACGGCCGCATCGATTTCACCTACGACACCCGCGTCTACGTGGGCACTTTGAGCTGACCGCATGTACCGAACCCTGCGCCCCCTGCTGTTCGCGCTTGCTCCCGAAACCGCCCACGGGCTGACCCTGTACGGGCTCGATGTCGCGCATCGCAGCGAGCTGTTGCGCTTCGTCGCCACGCCGCCGGCAGACTTCCCGGTCGACGCCTTCGGCATCCGCTTTCCCAATCCGATCGGCCTAGCCGCCGGCCTGGACAAGAACGCCGACCACCTGGATGCGCTCGGCGCGCTGGGCTTCGGCTTCGTCGAGGTCGGCACCACCACGCCGCGCCCGCAGCCGGGCAACCCGAAGCCGCGGATGTTCCGCCTGCCCGCGCACGAGGCGATCATCAACCGCCTCGGCTTCAACAACGCCGGCGTCGATGCGCTGGTGCGCAATGCCGAGAAATCCAGCTATGCCGGCGTGCTCGGTATCAACATCGGCAAGAACAAGGACACGCCGAACGAGAAGGCGGTCGACGACTACCTGTTCTGCCTGGAGCGCGTCTACGCCCGCGCCAGCTACGTCACGGTGAACATCTCCTCGCCCAACACCCAGGGCCTGCGCGACCTGCAGGAAGAAGAGACCCTGCGTCGCTTCATCGGCACCCTGCGCGAGGCACAGGAGCGGCTGGGCGCGCAGCACGGCACGCGCAAACCGATGCTGCTGAAGATCGCCCCGGACCTCGCCGAAGCCGAACTGGACGCCATCGCCGAGGTGCTGCTGGCCAGCGCGGTGGATGGCGTGATCTGCACCAACACCACCATCGACCACAGCGCCGTGGCCTCCGACCCGCAGTCGCAGGAGACCGGCGGCCTCTCCGGCCGCCCGCTGATGGCGCGCGCCACCGCGGTACAGCGCGGCATGGCCGAGCGGCTGAAGGGCAAGGTCGGCATCATCGGCGTCGGCGGCATCCTCGACGGCGACGACGCGGTCGCCAAGCTCGACGCCGGCGCCTCGCTGGTGCAGGTCTATTCCGGCCTGATCTACCGTGGCCCGGCACTGATCGCCGAGTGCGTCGACGAGATCCGCCGCCAGCGCGGAGGCGCCGATGGCCGCTGAGCGCATCGACATGGGCGGCTACACGCTGATCGAGAACGCCCCGCTGGGCCGCCGCAACACGCTGCGTGTGGCGGCGAGGGCGCGACTGCTGGCGGAGATCCGCGACGCCAGCAAGCTGCCCGAACTGCTCGACTTCCCGGCCGTGAAGCAGGGTCCGCTGCTGGTGCTCGGCGAAGGCAGCAACGTGCTGTTCGCCGGCGACTTCGACGGCACCGTGCTGGCGATGGCCACCCAGGGCGTGCAGGTGGAGGACGACGGCCGCATCGTGCGGCTGGCGGTGGCCGCCGGCGAGCGCTGGGACGATTTCGTGCGCTGGACCCTGGGCCAGGGTATCGCCGGGCTGGAGAACCTGATCCTGATCCCCGGCACGGTCGGCGCCGCGCCGATCCAGAACATCGGCGCCTACGGCACCGAAGTGGCCGAGTTCATCGACAGCGTGGAGGCGTGGGACACCCACGCACACCAGGTGGTGACGCTGGACCACGCCGCCTGCGCCTTCGGCTACCGCGACTCGCTGTTCAAGCGCGAGCCCGGTCGCTACGTGGTCACCGCGGTGCGCTTCGCGCTGCCGCGCACCCGCGAGCTGCGCCTGGACTACGCCGGCATCCGCGAGGAGCTGGCACGCATGGGCGTGGACAAGCCGGCGCCGTTCCACGTGGCCGAGGCGATCATCCACCTGCGCACGCGCAAGCTGCCCGACCCGGCGGTGATCGGCAATGCCGGCAGCTTCTTCAAGAACCCGATCGTCGATGCCACCACCGGCGAGGCGCTGAAACGCGAACACCCCGAGCTGGTTGCCTGGCCCACCGCCGACGGCCGCTGCAAGCTGTCCGCCGCCTGGCTGATCGAGGCGGCCGGACTGAAGGGCTATCGCGAGGGCGACGCCGGGATCTCCTCGCGCCACGCCCTGGTGCTGGTCAACCACGGCCAGGCGACCGGCCGCGAATTGTGGGCGCTGGCCTGCCAGGTGATCGCCAGCGTGGAAGCCACCTTCGGCGTGAAGCTGGAGCCCGAGCCGCTGGTGATCGGCGCCTGACCGCGCGCGGCCGTCGGGCCGCGCGACTTTTTACGCGATCTATATGGGGTAGCGATTTTTCGCTACCCCTTTCTTATGCGCCGGTTTCGAGAATGCGCGCCGTCACCTCGACGGAGCCCTCTCCCGTGGACATCCCCTATCTCCTGCTGATCGCCGCGCTGGCCGCCCTCACCGGCGGACTGCTGCGCCTGTGCGACCGGCTCGGCCGCCGCTGAGCCGTCGCGCACCGAAGGAACCTGCCATGACCGCCTTCTACATCCTCGCCGCCGTGCTCGCAGTGGCCGTCACCGGCTACCTGTGCGTGGCCCTGCTCAAACCGGAGTGGTTCGAATGACCGCCAACGACTGGCTCCAGATGGGCCTGTTCCTGGGCCTGCTCCTGCTGCTCGCGATGCCGCTGGGCAGCTACATGGCGCGCGTGTTCGCCGATACGCCGAATCGCGTCACCCGCTTCGGCGGTGGCGTCGAACGCGCGATCTATCGGCTGTGCGGCATCCGCGCCGACGAGGACATGGGCTGGCAGCGCTACGCGCTGGCCATGCTGGTGTTCAACCTGGTCGGCCTGCTCGCCGTCTATGCGCTGCAGCGCTGCCAGGCGTGGCTGCCGCTCAATCCGGCGCACCTGCCGGCGGTCTCCGCCGACTCGTCGATGAACACCGCGATCAGCTTCGCCAGCAACACCAACTGGCAGGGCTACGGCGGCGAGTCGACGATGAGCTACCTGACCCAGATGCTCGGCCTGGCGGTGCAGAACTTCCTCTCCGCGGCCACCGGCATCGCGGTGCTGGTGGCGGTGATCCGCGGCTTCGTCCGGCGTTCTTCGCAGGGCATCGGCAACTTCTGGGTCGACCTGACCCGCAGCACGCTGTACGTGCTGCTGCCGCTGTCGCTGCTGCTCGCGCTGGCGCTGGTTTCGCAGGGCGTGGTGCAGAACTTCCACCCCTACGCCGAAGCCACGCTGGTCCAGCCCACGCATGTCGCCGAGACGGTCAAGGACGCTGCGGGAGTGACGCATGCGCACGACGTGGTCGTCACCACCCAGACCCTGCCGATGGGCCCAGCCGCGTCGCAGATCGCGATCAAGCAGCTCGGTACCAACGGTGGCGGCTTCTTCGGCGTCAACTCGGCGCACCCGTACGAGAACCCGACGCCGCTGAGCGACCTGCTGGAGGTGTTGTCGATCCTGCTGATCCCGGCGGCGCTGTGCCTGACCTTCGGCCGCATGGTTGGCGACCGCCGCCAGGGCTGGGCACTGCTGGCGACGATGCTGGCGATCTTCGTGCCGCTGCTGATCGCCTGCACCGCCGCCGAACAGGCCGGCACGCCGCTGCTCGCGCACCTGGGTGTCGACCAGCACGCGAGCGCGCTGCAGGCCGGCGGCAACATGGAAGGCAAGGAGACGCGCTTCGGCATCGTCGGCTCGACGATCTGGGCCACCGCCACCGCCGCCGCCTCGAACGGCTCGGTGAACGCGATGCACGATTCGTTCACCTCGCTCGGCGGGCTGGTGCCGATGTGGCTGATCCAGCTGGGCGAGGTGATCTTCGGCGGCGTCGGCTCCGGCCTGTACGGCCTGCTGGCCTTCGCCGTGGTCGCGGTGTTCATCGCCGGCCTGATGGTGGGACGCACGCCGGAGTACCTCGGCAAGAAGATCGAGGCGCACGAGATGAAGATGGCCTCGATCGCCGTGCTGATTCCCTGCGCCCTGGTGGTGATCGGCACCGCCATCGCGGTGATGGCGCCGGCCGGCGTGGCCGGGGTCGCCAACCCGGGCGCGCACGGCTTCAGCGAGATCCTCTACGCGCTCAGTTCGGCCTCCAACAACAACGGCAGCGCGTTCGCCGGGCTCTCCGCCGACACGCCGTTCTGGAACGTGCTGCTCGGCATCTGCATGTTCCTGGCGCGCTACCCGCTGATCGTGGCGATGCTGGCCATGGCCGGCTCGCTGGCCGCCAAGCGCCACGTGCCGCCGTCGGCCGGCACCCTGCCCACGCATACGCCGCTGTTCGTCGTGCTGCTGGCCTGCGTGGTGATCGTGGTGGGCGCGCTCACCTTCCTGCCCGCGCTGGCGCTCGGGCCGATCGTCGAATCTCTTTCGGGGCACTGATCCATGACTTCGCATACCCAGGCGAGCGTGCGTTTCGACCGCGAGCTGGTGCTCGACGCCGCCGTCGACGCTTTCCGGAAACTGTCGCCGCGGCTGCAGTTCCGCAATCCGGTGATGTTCGTGGTGTTCCTGTGCAGCCTGCTGACCACCGGACTGTGGCTGCAGGCGCTGACCGGCCACGGCGAGGCGCCGACCGGCTTCATCTTCTGGGTGAGCCTGTGGCTGTGGTTCACCCTGTTGTTCGCCAACTTCGCCGAGGCGCTGGCCGAAGGCCGCGGGAAGGCGCAGGCAAATGCGCTGCGCAGCACGCGCCGCGCGGTGCCGGCGAAGAAGCTCGCCGCGCCCCAGCGCGACGCCGCGGTGACGGTGATGTCCTCGGCCGACCTGCGCGCCGGCGACGTGGTGCTGGTGGAGGCCGGCGACATCCTGCCGGGCGACGGCGAGGCGATCGCCGGCGCGGCCAGCGTCAACGAGGCGGCGATCACCGGCGAATCCGCGCCGGTGATCCGCGAGGCCGGCGGGGACCGCAGCGCGGTCACCGGCGGCACCGAGCTGCTGTCGGACTGGCTGGTGGTGCGGATCACCCGCAACCCGGGCGAGAGCTTTCTCGACCGCATGATCGCGATGGTCGAAGGCGCCGCGCGGCGCAAGACGCCGAACGAGATCGCGCTGACCATCCTGCTGGCCAAGTTCACCCTGATCTTCCTGCTCGCCTGCGCCACGCTGCTGCCGTACTCCCTCTACAGCGTGCAGGCGGCCGGCAGCGGCAGCCCGATCACCCTTACCGTGCTGGTGGCGCTGCTGGTGTGCCTGATCCCGACCACGATCGGCGCGCTGCTGTCGGCGATCGGCATCGCCGGCATGGACCGGATGATCCGCGCCAACGTGATCGCCACCTCCGGCCGCGCGGTGGAGGCAGCCGGCGACGTCGACGTGCTGCTGCTGGACAAGACCGGCACGATCACCCTGGGCAACCGCCAGGCGGTCGCCTTCCTGCCCGCGCCGGGCATCGACGAACGCGTGCTGGCCGAAGCGGCGCAGCTGGCCTCGCTGGCCGACGGGACGCCGGAAGGTCGCAGCGTGGTGATGCTGGCGCGCGAGCGGCATGGCCTGGCGGCGCCCGAGCGCGAGGAAAGCCTCGGCGAGTTCGTGCCGTTCACCGCGCAGACCCGCATGAGCGGCATCGACCTGCCCGACCGCGCGATCCGCAAGGGCGCCGTCGACGCGGTGGAGCGCTATCTCGCCGCCGCGGGCGACACGCTGCCGGCGGCGGTGAAGCGCGCCGCCGAGGAAGTGGCCCGCCGCGGCGCCACGCCGCTGGTGGTCGCCGACCGGCAGCGCGCGCTCGGCGTGATCGAGCTGAAGGACATCGTCAAGGGCGGTATCAAGGAACGCTTCGCCGAGATGCGCGCGATGGGCATCAAGACGGTGATGATCACCGGCGACAACCCGCTCACCGCCGCGGCGATCGCCGCCGAGGCCGGCGTCGACGACTTCCTCGCCGAGGCCACGCCGGAAGCCAAGCTCGCGCTGATCCGCGAGATCCAGGCCGAGAACCGACTGGTCGCGATGTGCGGCGACGGCACCAACGATGCGCCCGCGCTGGCGCAGGCCGACGTCGCGGTGGCGATGAACAGCGGCACGCAGGCGGCCAAGGAGGCCGGCAACATGGTCGACCTCGATTCCAACCCGACCAAGCTGATCGAGATCGTGGCGATCGGCAAGCAGATGCTGATCACCCGCGGCGCGCTGACCACGTTCTCGATCGCCAACGACATCGCCAAGTACTTCGCAATCATCCCGGCCGCCTTCGCCAGCACCTACCCGGCGCTCGACGCGCTCAACGTGATGCACCTGGCCACGCCGCGCAGCGCGATCCTGTCGGCGGTGATCTTCAACGCGCTGATCATCGTCTTCCTGATCCCGCTGGCATTGAAAGGCGTGGCGTACCGCGCGCTCGGCGCCGGTGCGCTGCTGCGGCGGAACCTGCTGGTGTACGGGCTGGGCGGCATCGTCGTGCCCTTCCTCGGCATCAAGCTGATCGACCTTTTGCTGGTGCTGCTCGGCCTGTCCTGAGCGTCCCTTTTCCCCGGAGCCTTTGCATGTCCCGATTTTGTGCCGCCGCGGCGGCCCTCCTCACCAGCGTTGCCGCCGCCCATGCCGGCGACGCGACGCCACCGGTCACCGGCAATCTCGCGGTGACCTCCGACTATGTGTTCCGCGGTCTTACCCAGAGCTGGGGCCGTCCAGCCATCCAGGGCGGTGCCGACTACGCCGCCCCGAACGGCTTCGCCGCCGGCGTCTGGGGCTCGAGCATCAGCGAACGCAGCTATCCCGGCGGCGCGATGGAATTGGATCTGTATGCCAGTTATGGCCGCGCCATCGACGCCGACTGGTCGTGGCGCGTGGGCCTGTACGGCTACGTCTATCCTGGGGCCAACCTCGATCACGCCGGCCTGCCGCGGCGCTCGCTCGATACCGCGGAGATCAACGCCGCGCTGGGCTGGAAGCAGTTCACGCTGAAGTACAACCGCGCGCTCACCGACTACTTCGGCGTCGATACCGAACAGGGCTATGCCGGCGACTCCCGGGGCACCAGCTACCTGCAGCTCGATGCCACGTTCCCGCTGGCCGATGCCTGGAGCCTCGCCCTGCACGCCGGCCACACGCACATCACCACCGCGCTCGCCGTGCCACTGGCGAACGGGGCACGCGATCCGGGCTACAGCGATGTCGGCGCCACGCTCAAGGTCCAGCTCGATCCGCACTGGTCGCTCAGCGGCGGCGTCACCCACGCCACCAACGCGGCGTTCTATCGCCGCACCAGCAGCTTTCTCGACGCCGGCGACACCCGCAACGTGGGCGGCACGCGCGGCTTCGCGATGCTGCAGGGCACGTTCTGACCGGAGGTCTCCCATGTTCAAGCTGCTGCGCCCTTCCCTGCTCATGCTGCTGGTGATGACCGTCATCACCGGCGTGCTCTATCCGCTCGCCGTCACCGGCGTGGCGCACGTGATGTTTCCGCGCCAGGCCGACGGCAGCCTGATCGTGCGCGACGGGCACGTCGTCGGTTCGCGGCTGATCGGCCAGCCGTTCGACGATCCGCGCTACTTCTGGGGTCGCCCCTCGGCCACCTCGCCGCAGCCGTACAACGGCGCGTCGTCGGCCGGCTCCAACCTCGGCCCGACCAACCCCGCACTGGCCGCGGCGGTGCGCCAGCGCATTGCAGCGCTGCGCGCCGCCGATCCCGGCAACACACAGCCGGTGCCGGTGGATCTGGTCACCGCGTCGGGCAGCGGCCTGGACCCGGAGATCAGCCCGGCGGCGGCGCAGTACCAGCTGGCGCGCGTGGCGCGCGTCCGTCATCTCGACGTGGCGCAGGTCCGGCAGCTGATCGCGGCGCATACGCAGGGCCGCTGGCTCGGCCTGTTCGGCGAACCGCGGGTCAACGTGCTGGCGCTGAACCTGGCGCTGGACGCGCCCTCGCACTGAGCCGACTACCATGACCGACGCGCCCCGCGACGCCCGCGCCGACGCCCTGCTGCAGGCGGTGCAGGAGGATGCGCGCGAAGCCGGGCTGAAGATCTTCCTCGGCGCCGCGCCCGGCGTCGGCAAGACCTTCGCCATGCTCTCGGCCGCGCGCGAGCTGCGGCGCCAGGGTGTCGACGTGGTGGTGGGACTGGTGGAAACCCACGGCCGTGCGGAAACCGCCGCCCTGCTGGATGGCCTGGAACTGCTGCCGCGGCGGCCGGGCGAGCCGCGCGGCGGCCGCGCGATGGAGGAGTTCGATCTGGACGCCGCGCTCGCGCGGCGCCCCGCCGTGCTGCTGGTCGACGAACTGGCCCATACCAACCTGGCCGGCGGTCGGCACACCAAGCGCTGGCAGGACGTGGCCGAGCTGCTCGACGCCGGCATCGCCGTCTACACCACGCTCAATGTGCAGCACCTGGAAAGCCGCAACGACCAGGTGCGGCGCATCACCGGCGTCGCCGTGCGCGAGACCGTGCCGGACGCCTTCCTCGACCGCGCGCGCGACATCGTGCTGGTCGACCTGCCGCCGCGCGAGCTGATCGGCCGGCTCAAGCAGGGCAAGGTCTACGTGCCGGAGACCGCCGCCGCCGCGCTCAATGCGTTCTTCTCGCCGGGCAACCTGGCCGCGCTGCGCGAGCTGGCGCTGGAGACCATCGCCCATCACGTCGACAGCGACCTGCGCGACCAGATGCTGGCACGCGGCAGCGCGATGACCGTGCGACGGCGGGTGATGGCGGCGATCGACGGCTACGGCCAGAGCGAATACCTGGTGCGCGTGACGCGGCGCATCGCCGAACGACGCGGCGCGCCGTGGAGCGTGGTGTTCGTCGATACCGGCGTACCGCTGGACCCGGAGCGTCGCGAACGGCTGGACGCCGCCATGCGCCTGGCCCAGCGGCTCGGCGGCGAGCCGGTGACGCTGCGCGGCCAGGCCGTCGCCGACGAGTTGCTGGCGCATGCCGACCGCGAGGGGGTCGGCCAGATCCTGATCGGACGCACGCGCGAACGTCCGCTCGCGCGGCTGCTCGGCATCTCGCTGACCCAGCGCCTGATGCGCCGCGGCGCACACATGGAACTGACCATCATCGCCACGCCGGCCGAGCGGGTGCAGGCGCGCCGGCGGGCGCGGCAGCCGGTACGCACCGCATCGGGCGGCGCCTACGGCTATGCCACTGCGGTGATCGCGGTCGCCTTCGCGCTCGCCTTCGCCGCCAACACCTGGCTGGGCGTCGGCAACCTGTCGCTGATCTTCCTCACCGCGGTACTGGTGGTCGCGGTGCGCTCGCGCATGGCGGTGGCCGTGTATGCCGCGCTGCTGTGCTTCCTGGGGTACAACTTCTTCTTCACCGAGCCGCGCTACACGCTGCGCATCAGCCACCCGGACGATGTGCTGGCGGTGGGCCTGTTCCTGCTCGCCGCGCTGGTCTGCAGCCGCCTGGCGACGCGCCTGGCGACCCAGGTCCGCTCGCTGCGTATCGCGCAGGTGCATGCGCGTGCCCTGCTGGGCCTGGGCCAGCAGCTGACCGCCAGCGCCGATGCGGGCGGCGCGCGCCAGGCCGGTGCACGCGCCATGGCCACCGCGCTGGACGCCGAGGTGGCCATCCTGGCGCGCAGCGCCGACGGGCAACTGCAGGTCGCCCACGCGGCGCCCCGTGCGATCCAGCTGTCGCCCCAGGACATGGCGGCAGCGGACTGGAGCGAACGCCATTGCGAGCCGGCTGGTCGCTTCACCGACACCCTGCACGGCGCCAGCGGCTGGGCGCTGCCGCTGGCGGTGGACGAGCACCGGCTCGGCGTCGCCTTCGTACGCCTGCTGGCGAACGGGAAGCTGGACGCGGAGCGCCGGCGCCTGGCGCTGGCCATGGCGCAGGATCTCGCCCGCGCGCTCGAGCGCGCCCGACTCGCCGACGAACTGGAGGGCGCCCGCGTGCAGGGCGAGACCGAACGCCTGCGCAACGCCCTGCTGTCGTCGGTCTCGCACGACCTGCGCTCGCCGCTGGCGGCGATGATCGGCGCTGCCGGCACGCTGGTGTCGTATCGTCACCAGTTGCCGGAGCAGGAACTCGACCAGTTGCTGCAGTCGATCCTCGGCGAAGGGCAACGGCTGGACCGCTATATCCAGAACCTGCTCGACATGACCCGCCTCGGCCACGGCACGCTGACCTTGAATCGCGACTGGATCGCCGCCGACGACATCGTCGCCTCGGCCAGCGCGCGGGTGCGCAAGCTGTTTCCCGAGCTGCGCCTGCAGGTGCACGGCACGCCCGGGCCGGTGCTGCTGCACGTGCATCCGGCGCTGATCGAGCAGGCGCTGTTCAACATCCTGGAGAACGCCGCGCGGTTCTCGCCGCCCGGAGAAGCGGTGCGCGTAGACAGCCGCCTGGCCAACGGGCAGTTGATGATCGACGTGGCCGATCGCGGCCCCGGCATCCCCGAGGAGGAGCGCGCGCGGATCTTCGACATGTTCTATTCGGTGGCGCGCGGCGACCGCACCCCGCAGAGCACCGGCATGGGCCTGGCGATCTGCCGCGGCATGATCGGCGCCCATGGCGGCAGCGTCGAGGCGCTGCCCGGCGACGGCCGCGGCACCACCATCCGCATCACCCTGCCGGTGCCGCCGGCACCGGCAGCGGACGGCTGATTTTTTGCTGGTGAGACACCCGACCGCTCATGCCAATGCCTGACGGCCGCGGATCGACTGCCCGGGTTCGGGCAACAGCACGGTGATCAGGCCCATCAGCGGCAACCACGCACACAGGCGGTAGACGTAGTCGATGCCGTGCGTGTCGGCCAGCCGCCCCAGCACGGCGGCGCCGATGCCGCCCATGCCGAAGGCCAGCCCGAAGAACAGCCCCGAGACCATGCCCACGCGGCCGGGGATCAGCTCCTGCGCATAGACCAGGATCGCGGAGAACGCCGAGGACAGCACCAGGCCGATCGCCACGCTGAGCACGCCGGTCCAGAACAGGCTGGCATGCGGCAGCAGCAGGGTGAACGGCGCCACGCCGAGGATCGACACCCAGATCACCCGCTTGCGACCGATGCGGTCGCCCACCGGTCCGCCGATCAGCGAACCGGCCGCCACCGCGAACAGGAACACGAACAGGTGGGTCTGCGCGTTCTGCACCGACACGCCGAACGTGTGGATCAGGTAGAAGGTGTAGTAGCTGCTGATGCTGGCCAGGTAGAAGTACTTGGAGAACACCAGCAGCACCAGCACCGCGATCGCCCCGGCCACCTTGCCCCGCGGCAACCCGGCAACCGGCGCTGCCGCGAGCACGCGGCGCGTGATCTGGTGATCGCGATACCAGCGCCCCACCCGCACCAGCACCGCCAGCGCCAGCAGGGCTGCCAGCGCGAACCAGGCGACGCTGCCGCGTCCGTGCGGAACGATGATCCAGGCGGCCAGCAACGGCCCCAGCGAGGCGCCGGCGTTGCCGCCCACCTGGAACAGCGACTGCGCCAGCCCGAGCCGCCCGCCGGAAGCGGCCCGCGCCACCCGCGAGGATTCCGGATGGAAGACCGAGGAGCCGGTGCCCACCAGCGCGGCCGCCAGCAGCAGCGTGGAGAACTCGGACGCGTCGGCCAGCAGCAGCAGGCCGCACAGGGTGAAGCCCATGCCGACCGGCAAGGAGTAAGGCATCGGACGACGGTCAGCCGCCATCCCGACCATCGGCTGCAACAGCGATGCGGTCAGCTGGTAGGTCAGCGTGATCAGGCCGATCTGGCCGAAACTCAAGCCGAACCCGCTCTTGAGCAATGGGTAGATCGCCAGGATCAACGACTGGATCATGTCGTTGAGCAGGTGCGCGAAGCTGATCGCGCCGAGCACGGCGAACACCGGCCGGGATGGATCGGGAACGGCCACCGGAGGTGCTGCGGAGGCCACCTCGGCGGCAGGGACGACGCGGGTATCCATGGGGTGGGTGCGGTAGGAGCGACAGTGGGGGAAGGCGGCCACTCTAGTGATGCGGGCGGCGGCCCGTGTACGCTTTCGGGTCATCTGCTGTCGAATCCGGGCCAGGCCGGAGGCCCACCATGCGCAATACCCGCGTCACCGCCTACGAAGACACCCCGCGCGACGTGGTGGCCACCGGCAACGACTACCTGCCACATCGGGTCCTGCCCAGCCATTCGCACAAGCGCGGCCAGCTGCTGTACGCCGCCACCGGCGTGCTCACCGTGATCACCCAGGCGGGCGGCTGGGTGGTCCCGCCGCATCGGGCGTTGTGGATCCCGCCGGGCGTCGCGCACGAGGTGCGCATGAGCGGCGGCGTGTCCACCCGCAGCGCCTACGTGCACCGCGACGCGGTGCAGCGGCTCGGCCTGCCCGACCGCTGCCGGGTCATCCACGTCTCGCCCCTGCTGCACGCGCTGCTGATGGAGGCGGTGGACCTGCCGCCAGAATACGCGCTGGACGGCCGCGACGGCCGGGTCATGGCACTGCTGCTCGACGAGGTGGTGGCGGCACCGGAACTGCCGCTCACCACGCCGCTCCCCGGCGATCCACGGCTGGCCCGCCTGTGCCGCGCCCTGCTCGAGGCCCCTGCGCTGGAAGTCGACATCGATGCCATGGCGTACAAGGCCGGCATGAGCCGACGCAGCTTCACCCGGCTTTTCCGCGCACAGACCGGCATGAGCTTCGCGCTCTGGCGGCAGCAGGCCTGCCTGCTCGCCGCCCTGGCGCTGCTCGGGCAGGGAATGCCGATCACGCGGGTCGCCACCGAGATCGGCTACGCCAGCGCGAGCGCCTTCACCGCGGCATTTCGCCGGGTACTGGGCGCGCCCCCCAGCCGCTACCTTCAGGCGGACGGGCGGATGGACGCCGAAACCGCTACCGTCATGGCCCTGTCAATCAATCGAAGCAACATGTCCGGACGATGACGATGCAGGTACGCCCATGACCCGACGCGACGCCCCCAAGCCCCGCCAGAAAGCGGCTCCCGCCGCGGCTGCGGAGGTCGCGCCGGCGACGACGACGACGGACCTGTCCGATCCGTCGCTGTACATCCATCGCGAGCTGTCGCAGCTGCAGTTCAACATCCGCGTGCTGGAACAGGCGCTGGACGAGCAGACCCCGCTGCAGGAGCGGTTGAAGTTCCTGCTGATCTTTTCCAGCAACATGGACGAGTTCTTCGAGATCCGCGTCGCCGGCCTGATGGACCAGGTCGCGTTCGAGCACGAGCGGGTCGGGCCCGACGGCATCGCGCCGAAGCAGGCACTGGCGATGATCAGTACCGCTGCCCACCAGCAGATCGAGCGGCAGTACGCGATCCTCAACGAGCGCGTCCTGCCGGCGCTGGCCGAGGCCGGTATCCGCATCGTGCGTCGCCACGAGTGGACCACGAAGCAGAAGGCCTGGGTGCGCAAGTACTTCCGACATGAGGTCGCGCCGCTGGTCACCCCGATCGGCCTGGACCCGACCCACCCGTTCCCGCTGCTGGTCAACAAGAGCCTCAACTTCATCGTGCAGCTGGAGGGCGTGGATGCGTTCGGCCGCGACTCGGGCCTGGCGATCGTGCCGGCGCCCCGCGTGCTGCCGCGACTGATCCGCCTGCCGGACGATATCTGCGAGGGCGGCGAGAACCAGGTGATGCTGTCCTCGGTGATCCACGCCCACGTGGACGAACTGTTCCCCGGCATGCAGGTGCACGGCTGCTACCAGTTCCGGCTGACCCGCAACGCCGACCTGGACATCGACGCGGAAGACGTCGACGACCTCGCCCGCGCCCTGCGCGGCGGACTGTATACCCGGCGCTTCGGCGATGCGGTGCGGCTGGAGGTGGCGGACAACTGCCCGCGGACCTTGGTCGAGTACCTGCTCAAGCAGTTCGGGCTGGCCGAGCAGGACGTGTACGAGGTGAACGGCCCGGTCAACCTGTCGCGGCTGTTCAGCGTGGCCAGCCAGCCCGGCTTCCCGCAGCTGCAGTACCGCCCGTTCACCCCGGCCATCCCGAAGGCGCTGAAGAAATCCGAGGACATCTTCGTCATCCTGGCGAAGCAGGACGTGCTGCTGCTGCATCCGTACGAGTCGTTCACCCCGGTGGTGGACATGCTGCGCCAGGCGGCGAAGGATCCGGCCGTACTGGCGATCAAGCAGACGCTGTACCGCAGCGGCGCCAACTCCGAGATCGTCGACGCGCTGGTCGACGCCGCACGCGCGGGCAAGGAAGTCACCGCGGTGATCGAGCTGCGCGCGCGCTTCGATGAGGAATCCAACCTCACCCTCGCCGCCCGCCTGCAGCAGGCCGGCGCGGTGGTGATCTACGGCGTGGTCGGCGTGAAGACCCACGCCAAGCTGATGCTGATCCAGCGCCGCGAAGGCAGCGAACTGGTGCGCTACGCTCACCTCGGCACCGGCAACTACCACACCGGCAACGCACGCATCTACACCGACTACAGCCTGCTCACCTCCGACCCGGCGCTGTGCGAGGACGTGCACAAGCTGTTCGGCCAGCTCACCGGCATGGGCAAGGTGCAGGCGATGAAGAAGCTGCTGCACGCGCCGTTCACGCTGAAGAAGACCCTGCTCGACCTGATCGCCCGCGAGACCGCCCACGCCGAGGCCGGTCAGCCGGCGCAGATCATCATCAAGGTCAACGCGGTGACCGATGCCAAGGTGATCCGCGCGCTCTACAAGGCCAGCATGGCCGGCGTGAAGATCGACCTGATCGTGCGCGGCATGTGCTGCCTGCGCCCCGGCGTGCCCGGGGTGTCGCACAACATCCGCGTGCGCTCGATCATCGGCCGCTTCCTCGAACACAGCCGGGTGTACTGGTTCGCCAACGGTGGCGACGAAGTGCTCTACCTGGCCAGCGCCGACCTGATGGAGCGCAACCTCGACCACCGCGTCGAGACCGGCTTTCCGATCGAGAGCAAGAAGCTGTTGCACCGCGTGCGCCGCGAGCTGGACCTGTACCTCGCCGACAACTGCAGCGCCTCGCTGCTGCAGGCCGACGGCGGCTACCTTCGCGCCCAGCCCGCCAATTGCCAGGCCCCGCGCAACGTGCAGCAACTACTGCTGGAAAAGCTCTGCGGCACCGGGGCCGCGGCAGGCTGAGCGACGCTCAGCGGACGTGCCGCGCCACCCATTCCGCGTAGCGGTCGACGAACTGCTGCAGGAACTTCCGCGTGTCCTCGCTGGCGATGCGTCCCTCGCCGTCGATCAGGTCGTCGCTGCGGAACTGCACGAACACTTCCGGCTGCGCCAGCACCGGCACATCCAGGTAGGCCAGCACGTTGCGCAGGTGCTGCTGGGCCAGCGCGCTGCCGGTGCTGCCGATCGAGGCGCCGATCACCGCGGCGGGCTTGCCGGCGAACGAATTGGTGCCCCACGGACGCGAGGCAATATCGATGGCATTCTTCAGCACGCCCGGGGTCGAGCGGTTGTACTCCGGCGTGACGAACAGCAGCGCGTCGGCCTGCTCGACCTGCTTCTTCAATGCCTGGCATGCGGCCGGATAGCCGTCGTCGAAGTCCTGGTTGTAGAGCGGCAGGCCGTCGATCGGCACGAAGACGAAGCGCATGTCCTCCGGCGCCAGCCGCTGCACGGCCAGCGCCAGCCGGCGGTTGATGGACGCTTTGCGGAGGCTGCCGACGAATACGGCGATCGAATGGGTGGTCATGGGGGACTTCCGGTCTCTGGCTGGGGAACGATCAACCTTTCAAGCATCCTGCTTGCGCGGCAAAGGCCGCGTGACGGCGGATCGCCCACCGAAACCAGCCCCGTGATCGTAAAAAATGTGACGCATGGCACGCTTCATGCTTTTCCTGTCCCGTGTCAGCTTTTCGGGTCAGTCATCGCGACGACCGGCAAAGGACTGACACAGCCGCCGCCGCGCCATCTCCTGGCGCGGGGCAGACCGTTGGGACAGCGACATGCCGCGCACGCAGGCCAAATCCGGGCTCCACGGTCGCCGACAGCGGCTGATGGCGCTCGTCCTTTGCCTGATCGGCCTGCTGCTTGCCGGGAGCGCCTCGGCAACATCGTCGCTGGCCGGCAGTTGGCGGGATGTGCGCGAGGGCGACACGCCGGCCAAGCTGCTGGCCGAGTACCGCGATGGCGAGCTGCAGCGATTCGACCCCAACCTGCTGTTCCGTCTGCCCAAAGGCCCCCTGGGCACCTGGGTGGTCCTGGACCCGGGAACCTCCCCGGCGCAGGAGCAGCAAGTCCTCAGCATCTACCCGCCGCCCCTGGGCATGGTGACCCTTTACGACCAGAACGGACACAACGTTTCACTGACAGTGGATGATTTCGGCCAGGGGCCGCACGGCCACGGACGCCTGGCCTTCGTGCTCGGGCGCGATGTCCCCGTCACCGCGCCGCTGCTGCTGAAATTCGAACCCTCGGCACGGATCGCCGCCCCGGTGAGCTTCCGCCTGCAGGACTGGAACCACTACCTCGGGGACGATGCGCACTGGCTGGTGTTCGCCAGTTCCTCCCTGGCGGTAATGCTGGCGATGGCGCTGATGGCGCTGTGCTTCGGCCTGATCCTGCGCGATCTCACCTTCGTCTGGTACGCGGCCTACCTGGTCTGCTACGCGGCGATCCAGGGCATCCAGACCGGCTTCGTCTACCACCCGATGGGCATGGATTGGCTGGCCGGGTTGTCGATCACCGTCGGTTCGGCCGCGGTGGCGCTGTCGGTGGCCTTCGCCTCGCTGTTCATGACCCGCTTCTGCGAGCTGCAGCGATTCGCGCCGCTGCTGCGCATACCGGTGCTGTCGCTGGCCGTGGGCATGGTCGCCGTGGTGCTGATGCGTTGCAGCCAGATCCCGTCGCTGGAAGGTATCGGGCAACTGCTGGTCAATCCGCTGCTCACACTGGGGGCTGCCCTGCTGCTGCTCGCCTCGGTGATCGCTGCCGTGCGCGGTTCGCGCCATGCCTGGTTCTTCCTGGCCGGCTGGACGCCGCTGCTGGTGCTCACCGCGATGACCAGTGCGCAGGTCAACGGCGCCCTGCCCGCCCTGCCCTGGCTCAACGACGCCGGTCTGGCGGCGGGCGCCTTCGAGGCCATCGTGCTGTCGTTCGGCCTGGCCGACCGCGCGCTGCTGATCCGCCGCGACCGCGACCAGGTCCGCGTGCTGGCGGATCGCGACTCGCTGACCCAGTTGCTCAACCGGCGCGCCTGGCACGAGGCGGCGATCGTGGCGATGAGCGATCTGGGCGGGAGACCTCAGGCCCTGCTGTTCCTGGACCTGGATCACTTCAAGAAGCTCAATGACAAGCGCGGCCATGCCGCCGGCGATGAGGCACTGGCCGCGGTGGCCGAGGCGTTGCGCCAGGAACTGCGCCCGGGCGACCTGCTCGGCCGCTATGGCGGTGAGGAATTCGTCGCGCTGATCGACGGCGCGAACGCGGAAGAGGCCCTGCTGGTGGCCACCCGCATGTGCCGTCGCGTGCACCGGCTGGAGATTCCGGTCGACGGCAACCAGCTTGCCCTCACGGTGAGCATCGGCGTGGCCATCCGGCGCGCCACCGACTCGATCGACAGCCTGGTGGCGCGCGCCGACCAGGCGATGTACGACGCCAAGATGGCCGGCCGCAACCGCGCCTGCCTGCAGCGGCGACCGGAGGAGCCGAACGTGCCACGCCGGATGGCCGGCTGAGCCGGGCCATCCGACAAACCGGCGTCAGGCCAGCGTGCGCGCCGCGGCCACCACGTCGGCCTCGCCCGGCAGCACCAGGAAGGCGGCGCCGGCCAGCGGGGTGAAGGTGTCGGCACCGACCACGCGGGTCAGCGGCGTGGCACCGAAGCCGGCCTCGACGATCGCGGTGATCACACCCTCGCCCACGCCCGCGCTCTTGCGGCCCTCGTCCAGCACCAGGATGCGCTTGGCGTTCTTCGCCTGTGCCGCGATGAAGGCGTCGTTGAGCGGCGCCAGCCAGCGCAGGTCGACCACGCGCACCTTCCACTTCAGCTCGGCCTCGATGGTGCGTGCGGCGCGCAGCGCCATCGGCACGCCATTGCCGAAGGTGAACACCACCAGGTCGTCGGCATCCTCGTGGTACACGCGGCCTTCGCCCAGGGTCATCGCCTCGCCCGGCGCGGGATAGGCAAACTGCCACTGGCCGTCGCCGGCCTCGTACAGGTCCTTGGTCATGTACAGCGCGATCGGCTCGAGGAAGGCGCAGACACGACCGTCGACCCTGGCCAGCGCGGTCAACGTGCGCAGCATCGTCGCCGCGTCGTCGCCGCGACTGGGGCAACCCACCACCAGGCCCGGGATGTCGCGCAGCGCGGTGATCGAGTTGTCGTTGTGGAAATGCCCGCCGAAGCCGCGCTGGTACCCCAGCGAGGCGATGCGCATCACCATCGGGTTGCGGAACTGGTCGTTGGAGAAGAACTGCAGGCTCGACGCCTCGCCGCGGATCTGGTCGCCGGCGTTGTGGAAGTAGGCCAGATACTGGATTTCCGGCAGCGGCAGCATGCCCATGTTGGCGTAGCCCTGGGCCAGGCCGAGGATGATCGTCTCGTCCAGCAGGGTGTTGAACACGCGGGTGTTCTTGAACGCCTTGTGCAGCCCCTTGGTGACCGTGTAGACGCCGCCCTTCTGCGCCACGTCCTCGCCGAACAGCAGCGACTCGGGGTACTTGGCCATGATGTCGTGCAGCGCCTGACCGATCTGGATCGCCAGGTGCCGCGGCGGCTGGTTCTCCGGCAGCTTCGCCTCGCTGCCGAACGCCTTCAGGCGGGACTCGGCGTAGTCGGCGCGCTCGGCCTCGGCCTTCACCTTGGCCGGCGAGTACGGCGCCAGCGGGGCCATCACGTCGTCCAGGCGTTCCAGCTTGGGCCGGCGTTCGGCTTCCTCGGCGGCGGCGAAGCAGCGCTTGCGGGTCGCTTCGTACAGGTTGAGCAGGTCGTCCTTCGAGTAAAGGCCCGACTCCAGCGCGATCGCCGCCGAGCGCAGCAGCGGATCGGTGGATTCCACCGCCACCAGTTCCTCGATCGAGCGCCACTCGATCTCGAAGTCGGTGCCGGCGTGGCCCATCACGCGGGTGGTCTTCAGGTGCAGGAAGGTTGGCCGGCGGGTGCGGCGGCAGTGCTCCACCGCGCGCTGCACCTGGGCGTAGCCCTCGGCCAGGTCCAGGCCGTCGGCGAAGAAATAGTCGAGGTTGGAGCGCGACTGGTAGTTGCTGGCGACCCAGCCGGTCGGCGTCTTCACCGAGATGCCGATGCCGTTGTCCTCGCACACGAACAGCACCGGCGCGGGCAGCTTCTGATACGCCGTCCAGCCGGCCGCGTTGAAGGCGGTCTGCGCGGTGGCGTGGTTGCTGGACGCATCGCCGAACGAGCAGATCGCGATGGAGTCGTCCGGGATCGGCAAGGTGTGGCCGATGCGGCGGGCGTGATCAATGGCCACCGCGGTGCCGAGCGCCTTGGGCAGATGCGAGGCGATGGTCGAGGTCTGCGGCAGCACCCACAACGGCTTGGAACCCCACACCTTGTGGCGGCCGCCGGAAGCCGGATCATCCTTGCTGGCGGCGAATGAGAGCGCCGAATCCATCACCGGATCCATCCCTGGCAATTTGCGGAAGCGCTCGGCCATGAAGCCGCCGGATCGGTAGTGCAGGAACGCCGGATCGGTATGACGCGTGAGCCGCGCCACCATCGCGTTGCCCTCGTGACCGGACGAACCGATCGTGTAGAACACCTTGTTCTGCACGCGCAGCACGCGCGCCATCAGGTCCAGGTGGCGGCTGATCAACTGCGACTCGAACAGTTCGCGGAAGCCACGCGCATCGAGCGCGCTGCCCGGCAGTACCGGCTGGTCGTCGCGCGGTGCGGCGTGAACCTCGCCCTGCCACAACTGCACGAACTCGGTGAAGTTCTGGTCGACGATCTCGGCGCGGTTGAAGCCCTTGTGGCGGGCGGTGATGGCGAACGGAATGGCGGTCATGGCGGAGTGCGTCCTGGAGACGGGAGATGGCTGCGGGCAGCCGTCAGGAAGAAGAAACGATCGGCAACACGGACGGCGGCTGGCGCAGCTTGCGCAGGGCAGCGGCGCGCGCGCGGTCCTTGTCGCGACCGAAGGATTCGAAGATGCGGATCTGTTCGTCCAGCGCAGGCACCGGCACCGCCAGGCCCTGCAGGCCGACCAGCACCAGCTTGCCCGGCGAGACCGGCTGCCAGCCCTCGCCGGCATCCAGCTCCAGGCCGCCCATCACCTCCACCGGCAGGCCGGGGAAACGGAAACGGGCGAAGTGCGAGCGGAAGCGGTCGCCATCGGCGGGCGCGTGGCTGGCGTCGCGGCGATCGGCCCACCGCGTCATCAGCACATCGGCATCGGCACGCGAAACCAGCACGTCGACATCGGCCACGCCCACGTCGGCACCGAGCAGCAACGCGCCGGCGCTGCCGATCAGGCACCACGGCTCGGCGCAGTGCACGTGCAGCTCGGGCACCAGCTCGGTGAGCGCGACGAACAGCGCGGGCGGCACGTGGCTCATGCGCGGCGGCGACGCCAGGCTTCGCGGCTCTGGCCCCACGCTTCCATGACCAGATCCTGGAACGGCTCCGGCAAGCGCGCCGGTCCGAGCACGGTGGAGCCCAGCCGCCGGGCCACCTGCTGCGAGGCGAGATTGTCCGGCGCGATGGTATGGATCACTTCGGTCCAGCCGAGATGGTCGAACGCCCAGTCGATCGCGGCGGCCGAACCCTCGGTGGCGTAACCCTTGCCCCAGGCCTCGCGCAGCAGGCCCCAACCGACCTCGGTGCCGGGCCAGCCCTCGGGCTGCCACGGTCCGAGCCGGCCGATCCACTGCCCGCTGGCCTTCTCGATCACCGAGAACATCGCGTAGCCCTGGATCGCCCAGGCCCCAGCCATCGAGAGAAACCCGCGCCAGGCGACCGGCCGCGGCTGCGGACCGCCGATGTGGTGCGAGCTTTCCTCGTCGCCCATCAGCTGCGCCCAGCCCTCGAAATCCTCCGGCCGGGTCGGACGCAGGATCAGGCGGTCGGTTTCGATGCGAAGGTCTTGCCAGCTCATGCTAGGGACACTCTGGCCCGGAATATCTGTCCGCCCTCACCGTCATTCCGGCACAGGCCGGAACCCAGCGTCTCTCTGCCGTGACAGCAAAGGCACTGGATCCCAGCTTGCGCTGGGATGACGGCGCGGGTGTTCCTTGCACCAACCGTCAGAACGCGTTGATGCCCGTCAGCTCGCGGCCCACCACCAGCTGGTGCACCGTCTCGGTGCCTTCGTAGGTGATCACCGATTCCAGGTTCAGCGCGTGGCGGATCGCGGTGTGCTCGGTGGTGATGCCGGCGCCGCCGAGGATGTCGCGACACTCGCGCGCGATATCGATGGCCATGCGGCAGTTGTTCCACTTGGCCAGCGAGACCTGGGTCGGCTGCATCTTGCCGGCATCCTTCAGGCGGCCGAGCTGCAGCGACAGCAGCTGCGCCGAGGTGATGCGACGGGCCATGTCGGCCATCTTGATCTGCACCGCCTGGTTGGCGGACAGCGGACGGCCGAACAGCACGCGCTCGGCGGTGTAGTCGAGCACTTCCTTCAGGCAGGCCTGGGCGGCGCCGATCGGGCCCCAGGTGATGCCGTAGCGCGCCTGGGTCAGGCAGCCCAGCGGACCTTTGAGGCCCTTAACGTTGGGCAGGCGGTTGGCCTCCGGCACGCGCACGTTGTCGAAGAACAGCGCGCTGGTGACCGAGGCGCGCAGGCTCATCTTCTTGTGCACTTCCTGCGCGGTGAAACCGGCCGTGTCGGTCGGCACGATGAAGCCCTGGATGCCGTCCTCGGTCTGCGCCCAGATGATCGCGATATGCGCCAGGTTGCCGTTGGTGATCCACATCTTGGCGCCGTTGATGACCCAGTCGCCGCCGTCCTTCTTCGCATTCGTCTTCATGTTGGCCGGATCGGAGCCGCCGTGCGGCTCGGTCAGGCCGAAGCAGCCGATGATCTCGCCCGCCGCCATCTTCGGCAGGTACTGCATCTTCTGCTCTTCGGTGCCGTAGGCGTAGATCGGGTACATGCATAGCGAGCTCTGCACCGAAGCGAAGCTGCGCAGGCCCGAGTCGCCGCGCTCCAGCTCCTGGCAGATCAGGCCGTAGCTGACACCGTTCATGCCGGCGCAGCCGTACTGTTCCGGAATCGTCGCGCCGAGCAGGCCCAGCGAGGCGATCTCCGGGATCAGTTCCTTCGGAAAGCGTCCCTGGTCGAAGCAGTCGCCGATGATCGGCAGCACCTTCTCGTCGACGAAGCGGCCCACTGCATCCTGCACCATGCGCTCCTCGTCGGTGAGCAGCGAGCGGACGTCGTACAGGTCGAGCGGGTCAAGACGGACAGCCATGCAGCCTCCAGCGGGTCGATGAATCCCGCCATTCTAGCTTGCGCCGCCGGCTTCCGGCGATGACGCGCCGCCGCATCGAGGCCGGCGTCGCAGCCCCTGAGAGCACCGCCGGTTCCACTGCCGGCACCGGCTTGGCAAGTTGCCCGACAGGTGGAATGATTTACACCATGACACTCACCCCCCGCCAGGCCGAGATCCTCGCCGTCCTGCACCGCCACGCGGCCGCCGAGGGCATGCCGCCGACACTGCAGGAAATCGCTGTGGCGGTCGGCATCGAACACGTGAACGCGGTGGCCAAGCACCTTCGCGCGCTGGAGGCCAAGGGCCACATCGCCCTGCTGCCGAACCGCGCCCGCGGTATCCGCCTGCTGGATGCGCCCGTGCCTGCACCGGCCGACGACCTGCTCGCCCTGCCCCTGCTCGGCCGCGTCGCTGCCGGCCGGCCGATCGACTCGAGCGCGGCTGCCGAGCGGGTACTGCGGCTGGACCCGGCCCTGTTCCGGCTGCGCCCGGACTACCTGCTGCGCGTGCAGGGCGACTCGATGCGTGACGACGGCATCCTCGACGGCGACCTGATCGGCGTGCACGCCACGCCCGAGGCGCGGCACGGCCAGACCGTGGTGGCGCGCGTCGGCGACGGCTTCACGGTGAAGCGGCTGCATCGCAAGGGTCGCCAACTGCGCCTGCTGCCGCGCAATGCCGAGCATGAGCCGATCGATCCCGACCCCAGCGAGGACTTCGCCATCGAGGGCCTGTTCGCCGGCCTGATCCGGCAGGGCTGAGCGATGGCCGAGCCGCTGTCGTTGACGCCCCTGCTGGAGAGCCGCCAGGTCTGGCACGGCCGCGAGCGTCCGGCGCCGGCCGGCGGCATTCCCAGCGGCTGGCCGGCACTGGACGCCGCCCTGCCGCAGGGCGGTTGGCCAGCCCATGCCTTGAGCGAGCTGCTGCTGCCGGCCGACGGCGTGGGCGAGCTGGCCCTGGTGCTGCCGGCGCTGGGTCGGCTGGCCACGCGCGAGCGCCCCGCCCTGGTGGTGGCGCCACCCTACCTGCCCGGCGTGGCCGGCTGGTCGGCCCGCGGCGTGGACATGCGCCACGTGCTGGTGGTGCGCGCCGCCGGCAGCGAGATCCTGTGGGCAATGGAGCAGGGCCTGCGCAGCGCCGCCTGCGGCGCGGTGCTGGGCTGGCCCGGCGAGGCCGACGACCGCGCGCTGCGCCGGCTGCAGGTCGCCGCCGACACCGGCCGCACGCCGGCCTTCCTGTTCCGCGACCGTCGCCATGCCGCGCAGGCCTCGCCGGCGGCGTTACGCATCGAACTGGAAACCCGGCCGCAGCCGCAGTGGCGGGTGCGCAAATGCCGCGGCGGCCAACCGCCGGCGCAGGCGTTTGCGCTGTCGCGCGCAGGCGCATGAGGGCGCGCCATGCTGTGGGCCTGCATCGTGCTGCCGCACCTGGCGCTGGATACGCTCCTCCGCCGCCGACTGCCGGACGCCGAAGCGCCGCCGCTGGTGCTGATCGACGGGCCACTGCAGACACGCCACGTCCTCGACGCCGATGAGGCCGCGCGGGCGGGCGGCATCGCGCCCGGCCAGCCGCTGACCACCGCCCACGCCCTGCTCGCCCGCTTCGACGCGGTGGCCCACGACGTGGCACTCACCGCGCGCCAGCACGACCTGCTCGCCGCCTGGGCCTACCGCTACAGCGCCGAGGTGCTGCGCCTGCCCGGTGCGCTGGCGCTGGAGGTGCAGCGCAGCCAGCGGCTGTTCGGCCACTGGCCCGGCTTCGAAAAGAAGCTGCGCGACGACCTCGCCGCGATGGGCTTCCGCCATCGCCTGGCGCTGGCGCCCACGCCGCTGGCTGCACGCGCGCTGGCCGATGCCGCCGACGGTGCCGCGCTGACCGAACCCGGCCAGCTCCGCGCGCAGCTGGCGAAGCTGCCGCTGGTCCACGCCCAGCTCCCCGACGACCTGCACGAAGCCTTCGCCCGCATGGGCGTGCATCGCCTCGGCGCCCTGCTCGCGCTGCCGCGCGCCGGCCTGCGCCGCCGCTTCGGCGCCGCCCTGCTGGAGCACCTGGACGACCTGCTCGGCGAGCGCCCGATTCCGCGGCCGCGCTACCTGCCGCCAGACCGTTTCGACGCACGCATCGCCTTCAACTTCGACGTGGAGAACCTCGCCGCACTGGCTTTCCCGCTGCGCCGTCTCACCGGCGACCTGGCCACGTTCCTGGCCGGCCGCGATGGCGGCGTGCAGCGTTTCGTGCTCAGCCTGGGCCATCGTGGCCAGGCACCGACGCGGGTAGTGATCGGCCTGCTGCAGCCCGAGCGCGAAGCCGGAGCGCTGTTCGAATCGGCACGCAGCCGGCTGGAGCGCATCGTGCTGGCGCGCCCGGTGGAATGGCTGCGCCTGCGCGCCGACGAGCTGCCACCGTTCGTGCCCGGTGGCCGCGACCTGTTCGACTTGCGTCCCGAACACGCCCTGCCGCTGGCGCAATTGCAGGAACGGCTGCGCGCCCGCCTCGGCGACGACGCCGTGTACCGGCTGGAGGCCACTCCCGATCCGCGCCCGGAACACGCCCAGCGCATCGCTGACGACGCCGGCCGCGCCGCTGTGCCGACCACGCTGCCGCGCCCGACCTGGCTGCTGCCGCAGCCGGTGCCGCTACGCACCCACGGCCTGCGCGTGCTCGCCGGCCCCGAGCGCATCGAGAGCGGCTGGTGGGACGGCGGCGACCTGCGCCGCGACTACTACGTGCTGGAAACCGCCGAAGGCCAGCGCGCCTGGGCGTTCTGCCCCGCCGGCGAACGACCGGATGCGCTCGCCGGCTGGATGCTGCACGGGTGGTTCGCATGAACCAGAGCGAGCGGCCACAACTGCGCGTCGTCGCGACGGGCGACGATCCTGCTGCCGAGCCGGCTCAACCGGAAACACCCGCCGCGCCCGAGCCCCCCGGCTACGCCGAGCTGCACTGCCTGTCGCCCTACTCCTTCCAGCGCGGCGCCTCGCACGCGGAGGAACTGTTCGCCCGCGCGCAGGCGCTGGGCTACACCGCGCTGGCGATCACCGACGAATGCTCGATGGCCGGCATCGTCCAGGCGCTGCGCGCGCAGGACGCCACCCGCCCCACCGAGGATGACCCGCCCGCCGTGCGGTTGATCGTCGGCGCCGAATTCCGCCTCGCCGACGGCCCCAAGCTGGTGCTGCTGTGCGAGGACCACGCCGGCTACACCCGGCTGTGCCGGCTGATCACCCTGGGCCGGCGCCGCGCCGGCAAGGGCGCCTACCACCTCGTGCGCGAGGATCTGGCCGACGGCCTGCCCGGCACCCTGGCGCTGTGGCTTCCGGATGCCACCCCCGATGCCGACCACGGTCGGTGGATGGCCGACACCTTCGCCGACCACTGCTGGCTGGCGGTGGAACTGCACCACGGCCCGGACGACGCCGAGCGCCTGCAGACGCTCACCGCACTGGCCGACACGCTGAGCCTGCCACTGGTCGCCAGCGGCGACGTGCACATGCACGTGCGCAGCCGCCGCGCCCTGCAGGACACGCTCACCGCGATCCGCCACCGCAGCAGCGTGGCCGAAGTCGGCGACAAGCTGTTCCCCAACGGCGAGCGCCACCTGCGCCGGCGCGAGGTGCTGGCGGCGAACTACCCCGCCGCACTGATGATCGAGAGCCTGCACATCGCCGCGCGCTGCACTTTCGACCTGCGCAGCCTCCATTACCGCTACCCGAAGGAACTGGTGCCCGAAGGCCACACCGCCGCCTCGTGGCTGCGCCAGCTCACCGAGCAGGGCATCCGCTGGCGCTGGCCGGGCGGCGAGACGCCGGCGGTACGCGCGCGCATCGAGCACGAGCTCAAGCTGATCCGCCAGCTCGACTACGAGGCCTACTTCCTCACCGTGGCGGACATCGTCCGCTTCGCCCGCAGCCGGGACATCCTCTGCCAGGGCCGCGGCTCGGCGGCCAACTCGGCGGTGTGCTTCGCGCTCGGCGTCACCGAGGTCAATCCCGACAAGATCGATCTGCTGACCGAGCGCTTCATCTCGGTCGAGCGCCGCGAGCCGCCCGACATCGACGTCGACTTCGAGCACGAACGCCGCGAGGAGGTGATCCAGTACATCTATCGCAAATACGGCCGCGAACGCGCCGCGCTGGCCGCCACGGTGATCCGCTACCGCGGCAAGAGCGCGGTGCGCGACGTGGCCCGCGCGCTGGGCCTGCCGATGGACCAGGTGAACGCGCTCAGCCGGATCTTCGGTCGCGGCCTCGGCGACACGCCGCTGCCGGTGCTGCTGCGCGAGGGCGGCTTCGATCCGGACAGCCCGCTGATCCGCCGCGTGATGCACCTGACCCGCCTGCTGGTCGACTTCCCGCGGCATCTCTCGCAGCACGTCGGCGGCTTCGTCATCAGCGACGCCGCGCTGGACAGCCTGGTGCCGGTGGAGAACGCGGCGATGGAAAACCGCACCGTGATCCAGTGGGAGAAGGATGATCTGGAATACATGCGCATGCTCAAGGTCGACTGCCTCGCGCTGGGCATGCTCACCTGCCTGCACAAGTGCCTGGACCTGCTGCGCGCGCATCGCAACCAGTGCGGCGACCGCGATTTCGCCACCCTCGCCTCGCTGCCGCAGGAGGACGAGGCCACGTATGAAATGATCCGCCGTGCCGAGACCGTCGGCGTGTTCCAGATCGAGAGCCGCGCGCAGATGGCGATGCTGCCGCGACTGCGTCCGCGCACCTTCTACGACCTGGTGATCCAGGTGGCGATCGTCCGGCCCGGACCGATCCAGGGCAACATGGTGCACCCCTATCTGGAACGCCGGCACGGCCGCGGCCCGAAGATGCCGCACCACCCCAGCGTGGCATCGATCTTCACCAAGACCGAGGGCGTGCCGCTGTTCCAGGAACAGGTGATGAAGCTGGCCATTGTCGCGGCCGACTACACCCCGGGCGAAGCCGACCAGTTGCGCCGCTCGATGGCCGCCTGGAAACGCCACGGCGGCATGGAGCCGCACCGCCTGCGCATCACCGCCGGCCTGCTGAAGCTGGGCTACACGGACGAGTTCGCCGCGCAGCTGTTCGAGCAGATCAAGGGCTTCGGCTCCTACGGCTTTCCCGAATCGCACGCGGCCAGCTTCGCCAACCTGGTCTACGTGAGCTGCTGGCTGAAAAGGCACGAACCGGCCGCCTTCGCCTGCGCCCTGCTGAACTCGCAGCCGATGGGCTTCTACGGACCCAGCCAGATCGTGCAGGAGCTGCGCCGCGTCGGTCGGGTCACCGTGCATCCGGTCGACGTGCGCCACAGCGACTGGGACTGCACGCTGGAGGACGATCCGCACGCCCCACGCAGGCAGCCGGCGCTGAGGCTGGGCCTGCGCATGATCGCCGGCTTCAGTGAGGCGGCGGCGAAAGCCCTGGTGGCCGCACGCGACCAGCACCCCTTCCGCGATGCCGAAGACCTGTGCCTGCGCGCCGACCTCAGCCGTCCGCAACGCGAAGCGCTGGCCGAAGCCGGCGCGCTGCGTGGACTGGCCGGGCATCGTCACCGCGCCCGCTGGGCGGTCACCGGCATCCAGGCCCAGCTGCCGCTGTTCGAAGGCCAGGCCAGCGGCGAGGACGCCATCGTGCTGCCCCCGCCTACCCGCGCCGAGGACACCGCGGCCGACTACGCCCGCACCGGCCTCACACTGGGTGCGCACCCGCTGCGGCAACTGCGCGCGCAACTGCGCGCCCGCCGCTGCCGCGACTCGCGCGAGCTGGAACAGGCTCGCCACGGCAGCGCCGTGCGCACCGCAGGCCTGGTCACCACCCGGCAACAACCCGGCACCGCCAGCGGCGTCATCTTCGTCACCATGGAAGACGAGCACGGGCCGATCAACGTGATCGTCTGGCGGCACATCGCCGAACAGCAGCGCCGTGCGCTGATCGGCTCGCGCCTGCTGATGGTCGACGGCCAGTGGCAGCATGTCGATGGCGTCCGCCACCTGCTGGCCCACCGCCTGACCGACCTCAGCGAAGTGCTCGGCGCACTGGCAACAAGCTCGCGCGACTTCCACTGACGGTCGGCGGCACGACCGGGAAAAGCGCGCCGGATGAGGTGTGCCCGGAGCGGGGATCGAACCCGCATGGCCTTGCGGCCGAGGGATTTTAAGTCCCTTGCGTATACCAGTTTCGCCATCCGGGCCCGGAGGCTGGCATCGCGGCAATGCGCGACGAGGCCGGATCGTAGCACGCGGGTCCGGCGCGGCCCGCGTGCCGGCCGGGCACAAAAAAGCCCGCGCGGAGCGGGCCTGGAGGGACAGCGGATCGTCCCGAAAAACGATGGAGGCCTGGGTCGGAATCGAACCGGCGTACGCGGATTTGCAGTCCGCTGCATGACCACTCTGCCACCAGGCCATCGCTTCAAAAAACAAAACCCCGGAAGCCCGAGGTTTTGCCGAAGATGGAGCGGGAAACGAGACTCGAACTCGCGACCCCGACCTTGGCAAGGTCGTGCTCTACCAACTGAGCTATTCCCGCGTCTGAGCCCGAAATGATAGCAGAAGGATGACAGATGGGAAGAGGTTTCTTTACGGCGTTCGCCACATCCCGGCGGACACCGTCGCTTCCATCCGCCAGGCCCGGAAACGACGAAGCCCCGGTCGGGACCGGGGCTTCGCACGATGCAATCTGGAGCGGGAAACGAGACTCGAACTCGCGACCCCGACCTTGGCAAGGTCGTGCTCTACCAACTGAGCTATTCCCGCATTGGAGTCGCGCATTCTAGCGTGAGATCGCGACCCGTCAACCCCTCTTCTTCATGAATCGTCACCGGAGGACGGTGGGCGCGACAGGTCGCCGCTCAGGGCCGGCCAGGCGGCGCGCACGTAGTACAGGCCCGACCAGATGGTGAGCACGCCCGCGGCCACCAGCAGGAACTCGCCGACGTGGTACAGGCGTAGCGTCTCGGCATCGTGCTGCACGATCAGCACGGTGAGCGCGACCATCTGCATCGCCGTCTTCAGCTTGCCGATGAAGGCCACCTTCACCGCCGCGCGCATGCCGATCTCGGCCATCCACTCGCGCAGCGCGGAAATGCTGATCTCGCGCCCGACGATGATCGCCGCGGTCACCGCCATCACCACGCCGAACCAGTCGTGGTTGGGAACCGCCGCACCGTAGTGCGATTCCACCACGCGATGGTGCGACTCCACCAGGAGGAACAGCGTGATCGCCACCATCAGCTTGTCCGCCACCGGGTCGAGGAATGCGCCGAAGGCCGAAGTCATGTTCAGGCGGCGGGCCAGGTAGCCGTCCAGCCAGTCTGTGACCGCCGCGAGCAGGAACACGACCGCCGCCACGATGTTGTGCCCCCGGAACGGCAGGTAGAACGCAACCACCATCACCGGCAACAGCGCGACACGGAACAGGGTGAGCCAGGTGGGCAGGTTGATACGCATCAGGTGCTCGGTTCCTCGGATGTGGCTTCGCCAAGTGTCGCACGTTGCCGGGTAGCGGCGCCCGGCCGATCGATGCTCAGGGATGCATGGCCGCGTAGATGCGCTCGGCCAGGCCTCGATCGATACCCTTGATCCGCATCAATTCCTCGACGCCGGCGGCCTCGACGCCGGCGAGCCCGCCGAAGGCCTTGAGCAACGCACTGCGTCGACGCGCGCCCACCCCCGGCACGTCCTCCAGGACACTGCGCTCGCGCGCCTTCTCGCGCCGCTTGCGATGACCGCTGATGGCGAAACGGTGCGCCTCGTCGCGCACGGCCGCAACCAGGTGCAGCGCCGGCGAAGCCGCTCCCGGGTGGATTTCGCGCCCCAGATCGGCCAGCACCAGGGTTTCCTCACCCGCGCGCCGACCCGGGCCCTTGGCCACGCCGACCACGGTGATACCGGCGACGCCCAGCTCGCGCAGCACATCCAGCGCCTGCGCCACCTGCCCGCCACCACCGTCGATCAGCAGCACGTCCGGTTTCGCCCCCTCGCCCTCGGCCACCTTGCGGAAGCGCCGGGTCAGCGCCTGGTGCATGGCGGCGTAGTCGTCGCCGGGAGTGATCCCGGTGATGTTGAAACGGCGGTAGTGCGACTTGTCCGGTCCTTCCGGCCCGAACACCACGCAGGAGGCCACGGTCAATTCGCCACGGGTGTGGCTGATGTCGAAGCACTCGATGCGTTTCGGTGGTTCGTCCAGTTCCAGCAGCTTCTGCAGGTCGTCGAAGCGCGTGCCCAGGGTCTGCCGGCTGGCCAGTCGCTGGGTCAACGAAGCCTGCGCGTTGCGCTGGGCCAGCTGAAGGAACTGGGCGCGGTCGCCGCGCACGCGATGTTTGATCTCCACCGCATGCCCGCTCTGCTCGGCCAGCACCTCGGCCAGCACGTCCTGGTCGGGCATCTCCTCGCCGACAATCAACTCGCGCGGCACAGGTCGATCCAGGTAGTACTGCGCCACGAACTGCGCCAGCAGGTCGCCCGGCTCGGCATCCAGCGGCAGGCGCGGGAAGAAATCGCGTGTGCCCAGGCTGATGCCGTTGCGGAAGAACAGCACGCTGACACAGGCCAGCCCCGATTCGATGCGGCAGGCGATCACGTCCATGTCCGCGCTGGCACCGTGCACGTGGTGCTGGGCCTGCAGCTTGCGCAACGCGGCGACCTGATCCCGCAGCACCGCCGCGCGCTCGAAGTTCAGCTGGGCGCTGGCCTGCTCCATCGAGGCGGCCAGTTCGTCGATCACCGCACTGGAGCGCCCCTCGAGGAACATCTCGGCGTGCCGTACGTCGGCACGGTAATCGTCGACGCTGATCAGTCCCACGCACGGCGCTGTGCAACGACCGATCTGGTGCTGCAGGCAGGGTCGCGACCGATTGCGGAAATAGCTGTCCTCGCACTGCCGTACCTGGAACAGCTTCTGCATCAGGCTGAGGCTCTCACGTACGGCGAACGCGCTGGGATACGGCCCGAAGAAGCGCCCCGGCAGGTTGCGCGCCCCGCGGTGGAAGGCCAGCCGCGGGTAATCCTCGCTCCCCGACAGGTAGACGTACGGATAACTCTTGTCGTCGCGCAACATGATGTTGTAGCGCGGCTTGAGCGACTTGATCAGCTGCGATTCCAGCAGCAGTGCCTCGCCCGCGGTACGGGTCACCGTGGTCTCGCAACGGGCGATCTGCGAGATCATCGAGGCGATCCGCGGCTCCATCCGCGGCTTGAGGAAATAGCTGCCGACCCGCTTCTTCAGGTTGGCGGCCTTGCCGACGTAGAGCAGCTCTCCGTCCGCGTCGAAATAGCGATAGACGCCGGGCGAAGTGGAAAGGGTGCGGACGAAGGCCTTGCCGTCGAAGGCCGGCTCGGAAGCGGGAGACATGGGTCGGGATTGTAGCGGCAGGCAGGTGAATTGCCGCCGCCCGGAACCGGCGTATCAGCCGCCCAGCCGGGCCAGCAGGCCGTCGGCGCCGCGCTCGGCCAGCGCGACCACGTAACGGAAATCCTCCGGCCCGCCGTAGTAGGGGTCGGGCACCTCGACCACGCCCTCAACCCCGGCGGTGGGCAGGAACAGGCCCAGCTTGTCGCGCAATGCCGGCGGGCAGCGCGCGGTGAGGTCGCGCAGGTTGGCCAGGTCCATCCCCAGCACGCGATCGAAGCGCTGGAAGTCGCCCGCCTCGATCTGCCGCGCGCGGTGACCGGACAGGTCGTAGCCGGCTTCGCGCGCCGCCTCGCGCATGCGCGCGTCGGCGCGATGCCCCACGTGCCAGCCGCCGGTACCGCAGGATTCGACCACCAACGATCGACCGGCCGCGGCGAAGCGGTGGCGCACCACCTCGGCCACCACCGGCGAGCGGCAGATATTGCCGAGGCAGACGATCAGCAGGCCGCCACGGTCGCCGCTCACGCCTGCTCCGCCAGCCAGCGCTCGGCGCGCTGAAGGTCCGCTTCGGTGTCGATGCCAGGCGGGAACGGCTCGGGGGTCAGACGTACCGCGATCGTATGGCCGTGTTCCAGCACGCGCAGCTGTTCCAGCGACTCGGCCTGCTCGAGCGGCGTGCGGGTCAGGCCGGTGTACTGGCGCAGGAAGCCCGCACGATAGGCGTAGATGCCGATATGGCGCAGGAACGGCACGTCGACCGGCAAGGCATCCCGGCTTGCCGCGAACGCATCGCGTGCCCACGGCAGCGGCGCCCGGCTGAAATACAGCGCGCGGCCGCGCGCGTCGCGCACCAGCTTCACCACATTGGGATCGAACAGCTCGTGTGCGTCGGTGACCGGCGCGGCCAGGGTCGCCATCGGTGCGTCGTCCTCGGCCAGCGCGCGCGCCACCTCACGAATGCCGGCCGCCGGCGCGAACGGCTCGTCGCCCTGCAGGTTCACCACGATGGCGTCGTCGGCCCAGCCATAGTGCGCGGCGCACTCGGCCAGCCGGTCGCTGCCGGACGCATGGTCGGCGCGGGTCATGCACACGTCCACGCCCTGCCCCTTGAGCGCCGAGGCGATGCGCTCGTCGTCCACCGCCACCACCACCTGGCCGGCCCCGGCCTGCAGCGCGCGCTGCGCCACGCGAACCACCATCGGCACGCCGGCAATGGCGCGCAACGGCTTGGCCGGCAGGCGGGTGGAGCCGTAGCGAGCCGGAATGGCGACGATGAAATCAGGACAGGACATGGCGACCTCGATCACGGGCCTGGAAGCCTAACCCGCAGGCCGCGCTCGTGTGTAGGAGCGCACCCTGTGCGCGATGTTTCTTGTCGCGTTGTCGCGCACAGGGTGCGCTCCTACGGGACCACGCCAAGGTCGAAACCGCACCCATTGGCCAGTTCCATGAAGCCGGGGAACGAGGTGGCCACGTTGGCGCAGTCGCCGATGCGGATCGGGCCGCCGGCAACCAGGCCGGCGACGGCAAAGCTCATCGCGATGCGGTGGTCACCGTGGCTGTCGATACTCCCGCCGCCGATCGGTCCGCCGTGGATGGTGGCTCCATCGGGCCGCTCCTCGATCCGCACACCCAGCGCCTGCAGGCCGGCGGCCATGCTGGCCAGGCGATCGGACTCCTTCACCCGCAGCTCGGCCGCGCCGCTTACCACGGTGACTCCCTCGGCCACGGCTGCGGCCACGAACAGTGCGGGGAATTCGTCGATCATGTCCGGCACCAGCGCCTCGGGCAGCTCGATGCCGTGCAGTGGTGCATACCGCACCACCAGGTCGCCGACCGGCTCGCCACCGCTCTCGCCCTTGTTCTCGACGCGGATGTCGGCGCCCATCAGGCGCAACGCCTGCAGCAGGCCGGTGCGTCGCGGGTTCAGGCCCACCGCCGGCAGGCGCAGCTCGGCGCCAGGCACGATGCTGGCGGCGACCAGGAAGAACGCCGCCGAGGAGAAATCGGCCGGCACGCGCACGTCGGTGGCGCGCAGGGCATGGCCGCCGCTCAACTTCGCACGCCCCGGCGAAAACTCGATCGGCCAGCCGAACGCGGCGAGCATCCGCTCGGTGTAGTCGCGGGTCGGATGCGGCTCGATCACCTCGGTCTCGCCTTCGGCATAAAGGCCGGCCAGCAACAGGGCCGACTTCACCTGGGCGCTGGCCACCGGCAAGGTGTACCGGATGCCGCGCAGCGGCTGGCCGCCATGGACGTGCAACGGCGGCAGGCCCTCCTGGCTGTCGATGCGGGCACCCATCTTGGCCAGCGGATCGGTGACCCGGCGCATCGGCCGCCGGGAAAGCGATTCGTCGCCGACCAGGGTGCTGTCGAAGGCCTGGCCGGCCAGCAGGCCGGTGAGCAGGCGCATGCCGGTGCCGGCGTTGCCGCAGTCCAGCGCAGCGGCGGCGGCACGCAGGCCGTGCAGGCCCACGCCGTGCACGACCCGCTCGCCATTGGCCAGCGCGTCGATGCGCACGCCGAGCTGCTGCATGACCGCGGCGGTGGCACGGGTGTCCTCGCCTTCGAGGAAGCCATGGATATGCGATACACCCTCGGCGAGGGCGCCGAGCATCATCGCGCGATGCGACACCGACTTGTCGCCGGGCACGCGCACGACACCATTCAACGGACCGGCCGGGCGGCTGGTCCAGTCCACACGCTGGCCCCCGCTCATGGCAGGGCGACCGGGTAGGAACCGAGCACCCGCAGGCTGGCCACACTCGGGCGGATCTCCGCCACGGCCTCCTTCAGGTTGCCCTCGTCGATATGGCCGGACACGTCGATGAAGAACGCGTACTGCCACTTGCCGGTATGGGCCGGGCGCGACTCGATGCGGTTGAGGCTCACACCGTGCTTGGCGAACGGACTCAGCACGTCGTAAAGCGCGCCGGGCTTGTCATTTACCGTGACCAGCAGCGAGGTGCGATCGTTGCCCGACGGCGGAAACAGCGAACGGCCGATCACCAGGAAGCGCGTGGTGTTGTCGGCGCGGTCCTCGATCGCCTTGGCGACGGTCTTCAATCCGTAGATCTTGCCGGCGCTCTCGCCGGCGATGGCCGCCGCCTGCTCGTCGGCGCGCGCCATCCGGGCGGCCTCGGCATTGCTGCTGACCGCGGTGCATTCCACTCCCGGCAGGTTCAGCCGCAACCAGGTCTTGCACTGCTGCAACGACTGCGCGTGGGCATAGACATGCTTCACATCGGCAAGATTGCCGCTGAGCGAGTGCAGGCACTGGTGCACGCGCAGCTCCACCTCGCCGCAGATGGTGGCTTCCGAAGTCAGGAACATGTCCAGGGTGACCTGGATCATGCCCTGCCCGGAGTTCTCCACCGGCACCACGCCGAAGTCGGCATGGCCCGCGGCCACCTCCTGGAACACCTCCTCGATGCTGCCCAGCGGCAAGGCGTAAGCGGCGTGGCCGAAGTGCTTGCGCACCGCCTGCTCGCTGAAAGTGCCTTCCGGGCCCAGAAAACCGATCTTCAGAGGGTCTTCCTGCGCCAGGCAGGACGACATGATCTCGCGGAACAGCCGCACCATCTCGGTGTCCGACAGCGGCCCGTTGTTGCGGTCCACCACCATGCGCAGCACGTGGGCCTCGCGTTCGGGGCGGTAATAGTCGATCGCCGACAGGCCTTCGCCCTTCACCCTGGCCACCTCGCGAGCGCGCTCGGCACGCTCGGCGATCAGCTCCTGGATCTGTCGGTCGATGCTGTCGATGCGCTCGCGCACCTCGCTCAGCGGGTTCTTCGAATCAGCCATGCAACACAACCTGGATGGATAGACGTCCAAACATCGGGACCGACATGGTGCCTGAAAGCGCGCCGGAGCGCCTTGGTTTCATCCGTGACGATCGGCGAAATCGCGCATGAAGGAAACCAGCGCCTGCGCCGCCTCCAGCGGCACCGCGTTGTACAGCGAGGCCCGCATGCCGCCGACCGCCTTGTGGCCCTTCAGCGCGATCAGCCCGGCGGCCTCCGATTCCTTCAGGAAATCCGCATCCAGCGCGCTGTCGTGCAGGGTGAACGGCACATTCATGCGCGAGCGGGCGGCCGGGTCGACCGGATTGGCGTAGAAGCCGCCCGAGCCGTCGATCGCCTGGTACAGCAGGCCCGCCTTGGCGCGGTTCTGTTCGGCCATCGCCGAGACACCGCCCTTCGCCTTGAGCCACTTGAAGGTGAGCCCGGCGAGATACCAGCCCCAGGTGTTGGGCGTGTTAAGCATCGAGTCCTGCGCGGCATGTTCGGCGTAGCGCAGGATCTTGGCCATCGGCCGGCCCTGCCGCGCCAGCAGGTCGCTGCGCACGACCATGACCACCAGGCCCGACGGCCCGATGTTCTTCTGTGCACCGGCATAGATCAGGCCGAAGCGCGAGACGTCGAGCGGCGCCGAAAGGATGTTCGAGGACATGTCCGCCACCAGCGGCACCTCGCCCACGTCAGGGACGTCGGTGAACTCCACGCCATGGATGGTTTCGTTCGGCGTGTAGTGCACATAGGACGCGCCCGGGTCGAGCTGCCAGGTTTTGCGCGGCGGAAGGCTGCGGAAATCATCACCCGCCCCGGTGGCGGCGATGTTCACCTTCACATAGGGCATCGCCTCGCGCACCGCCTTCTCACCCCAGTGGCCGGTGACCACATAGTCGGCGCGGTCGTTCGGGCCGGCGAAGTTCATCGGGATCTGTGCGAAGTGCTGGGTTGCTCCGCCCTGCATGAAAAGCACGGAGTAATCGACGGGAATCGCCATCAACGCGCGCAGGTCCGCTTCGGCTTCGGCCGCCATCGCAATGAATCGCTTGCCGCGATGGGATTGCTCCATCACCGACATGCCCGAGCCGTTCCAGTCCAGCAGCTCGCGCTGCGCCTGTTCGAGCACTTCGCGCGGCAACGCCGCCGGGCCCGCACTGAAATTCCACACTTGGCTCACTGACCGCTCTCTCCCGATGGACCACCGCATTATGGCGCGGCGCAACAAGCCGGCGTCAATGCATGGGGCTACAGGCGGACCAACAGCACCAGGGCGATACCGAGCGCGAGCACCGCTGCCGTAACGATCAGCCACCAGACCTCGCCGCGCGGGCCGGCCTGCTCTTCCGGCAGGAGGTCGCGGGGCCCGCCCGCCAAGGGCAATTCAGGCTCGGGCTGCATCCCCGGGGCATCGACGACGAAGCGGTGCGTCGCCAGCCCGAGCTGGTCGCCGGGCTGAAGCGCGAGGCCGGTTGTCTCGACCCCGTTGACGCGCAGTGGGTAGCGCGCCGAGCGCTGCTCCAACTGGAGTCGCAGCATGCCATCGGCCCAGGACAGGCTGACCGCAGCGGATTCCCCCTGGGGCAACTCCAGGGGGGGAGCCGACGTCGGCCCCAGTTCCAGACGATTGCGCAGCGGCAAGACACGTCCGGACAGCGGCCCCGCTACGGCGCGCAGGGCGACCGGACAACGGCTGGACTCGGGAACGCGCAGCGGCTCGCGCGAGGCCGGATCGCCGTTTTCCCGGATCAGCATCCGGCAGTCGCCCACGCTGAGGACGTCGCCAGCACGGAGCATTGCCCGTTCACGCACCGGTCGGGCATTCAGGTAGATGCGACTGGCCCCCGGCAGGACCTGCAGCAGGCAGCCGCGCTCGTCCCTGCGCAATTCCAGGTGATGAGGCGCGGCCTGGTGCGCGCCCAGTACGACCGTATTGTCAGGCGCGCTGCCGACCGTGAGGACGGGGGCCTCCCATGGAATGTCTTCGCGGGCCGCGTGGGGAAACTCGATGCGCATCTGTGAACCAGTCGACGAACGCCGGGACTCTAGCAGAAGCCGGAGCGCCCACCGCAGCGCCGCCAGCACGTGGGGCGTGACAGCACCTGCCCCCTGCCCGACAATCCCCCAATGCCTTCCATCGACTTGCGCCAACCCCACCAGCTCCCCATTGCCGAAGCCCGCGCCCGGGTCGACCGGGTCGCTGCCCGCATGCGGGAGAAATTCGATATGGACAGCCGCTGGGACGGCGACACCCTGCGCTTCTCGCGTTCCGGCGTGAAAGGCAGCATTGCGGTGGCCGCGAACGAGGTGACCGTGCACGCCGAGCTCGGGCTGATGCTGTCGCCGCTCAAGGGCATGGTCGAGGACGAGATCCGGCGCAAGCTGGCAGAGCATCTCGCCTGACGAATCTTTAACCAGGGACGCCGACGTGGCATACTCGTCGGCTTACGCGGCCACAACGGTCCGCGATCGAACGACGGAAAGCATGGCCAAAGACGACGTCATCGAGATGGAAGGCACGGTCCAGGAGACCCTGCCCAACACCATGTTCCGGGTGCAGCTGGAGAACGGGCACGTGATCATCGCCCACATCTCCGGCCGCATGCGCAAGCACTACATCCGCATCCTCACCGGCGACAAGGTGAAGGTGGAGATGACCCCGTACGACCTGACCAAGGGTCGTATCACCTACCGCATGAAGTAAGCCACTCCCGGCCGCGGCTGCACCGGCGCCGCGCGGGCAAGAAAAAGGCGACGCCGCGGCGTCGCCTTTTTTCGTGTCCGGAGCCCGGGCGGCCAGGGCCGCCCGGGCCTCGGACTCACTCCACCACGGCCGGCAGCTTCTCGGCCGACTCGGTATCCACGGTGAGCTCGCCGTCACGTACGCCCAGGCGCACCTTGCCGCCCTCGGCCAGCTTGCCGAACAGCAGCTCGTCGGCCAGCGCCCGCTTCACCCGCTCCTGGATCACCCGGGCCATCGGCCGGGCGCCCATCTGCGGGTCGAAACCGTGCTCGGCCAGCCAGCGGCGGGCATCGGCGTCCACATCCAGCGCGACGTGCTTCTCGGTGAGCTGTGCCTCCAGCTCGATCAGGAACTTGTCCACCACGCGCAGGATGTGGTCGAAGTCCAGCGAGTTGAACTGGATGATCGCGTCGAGGCGGTTGCGGAACTCCGGCGTGAACATGCGGCGGATCACCTCCATCGCATCGGTCGTGTGGTTCTGCTTGACGAAGCCGATGCCGCGACGCGACGCCTGCTGCGCGCCTGCGTTGGTGGTCATCACCACGATCACGTTCTTGAAGTTCGCCTCGCGCCCGTTGGTGTCGGTCAGCACGCCACGGTCCATCACCTGCAGCAGGATGTTGAACACGTCCGGGTGGGCTTTCTCGATCTCGTCCAGCAGCAACACGCAGTGCGGGTGCTTGGTGACCGCCTCGGTCAGCAGGCCGCCCTGGTCGAAGCCGACGTAGCCCGGAGGGGCGCCTACCAGCCGCGAGACCGAGTGCGCCTCCATGTATTCGGACATGTCGAAGCGGATCATCTCGATGCCGAGCTGCATGCCGAGCTGCTTGGTGACCTCGGTCTTGCCGACGCCGGTGGGGCCGGCCAGCAGGAAGCTGCCGATCGGCTTGGACGGGTCGGCCAGGCCGGAGCGCGCCATCTTGATCGACGCGGTGAGCGCCTCGATCGCCTGGTCCTGACCGAACACGACCATCTTCAGATTGCGTTCGAGGTTCTTCAGCACGTCGCGGTCGGAGGCCGAGACCTGCTTGGCCGGGATACGCGCCATCTTCGCCACGATGTACTCCACCTCGGAGACATCGATGGTGGCCTTGCGCTGCTCTTCCGGCAGCAGACGCTGGCGGGCACCGGCCTCGTCGATCACGTCGATCGCCTTGTCCGGCAGCAGCCGGTCCGGGATGTGCTTGACCGACAGGTCCACCGCGGCCTTCAGCGCCTCGTTGGTGTAGGCCACCGCATGGTGCTCCTCGAAGCGCGAGCGCAGGCCCTTGAGGATCTCGATGGAGTCGGCCACGGTGGGCTCGACCACGTCGATCTTCTGGAATCGGCGGGCCAGCGCGCGGTCCTTCTCGAAGATGCCGCGGAATTCCTGGAAGGTGGTCGAGCCGATACAGCGCAGCTCGCCCGAAGCCAGCATCGGCTTGATCAGGTTCGACGCGTCCATGGTGCCGCCCGAGGCCGAGCCGGCGCCGATGATGGTGTGGATCTCGTCGATGAACAGGATCGCGCCGGGCTGCTTCTTGAGTTGGCCGATCACGGCCTTCAGGCGCTTCTCGAAATCGCCGCGGTACTTGGTCCCGGCCACCAGTGCGCCGAGGTCGAGCGACCAGATGGTGGCGTCCTCGAGCACCTCCGGCACCTCGCCGTCGACGATGCGCTTGGCCAGGCCCTCGGCCAGCGCGGTCTTGCCCACGCCGGCTTCGCCGACGTAGAGCGGGTTGTTCTTGCGACGTCGGCACAGCACCTGGATGGTGCGTTCGATCTCGTCGGCCCGGCCGATCAGCGGATCGATCTTGCCCTCCAGCGCAAGCTCGTTGAGGTTGCTGGCGTACTCGGCCAGGGGGTTGCCCTTGCCCTCGCCCCCTTCCTCGCCCTCGCGCTCGCTGCCGGCGGGGCCGGCCGAAGGCTCTTCGCCGATCTTGGCGATGCCGTGCGAGATGTAGTTGACCACGTCCAGCCGGGTGATCTCCTGCTGGTGCAGGAAATAGACCGCGTGGGAATCCTTCTCGCCGAAGATCGCCACCAGTACGTTGGCACCGGTGACCTCTTTCCGGCCGGAGGACTGCACGTGGTAGACCGCCCGCTGCAGCACACGCTGGAAGCCCAGCGTCGGCTGGGTGTCGCGCTCGTCACCGTGCGGCAGCACGGGAACGGTCTCGGCAATGATCTTTTCGAGCTCGCTGGTAAGCCGCGGAATGTCGGCGCCGCAGGCACGCAAGGCGCCGGACGCGGACTGGTTGTCGGTAAGGGCAAGCAGCAGGTGCTCCACCGTCATGAATTCATGACGTTGTTCGCGCGCCTGCTTGTAGCACTGGCCGATGGTGACTTCGAGATCCTTGCTGAACATCCGGACCGTCTCCCGGTTATATGGCTGCGGCCTGAGGATGCCGCGATATCGCCAAAGTGGGGTCGCCTACAGCTTTTCCATAGTGCACAACAGCGGGTGCTGATGGGCACGTGAATATTCGTTCACCTGGGTGACTTTCGTCTCGGCCACCTCCCGGGTAAACACCCCGCACACACCCCGTCCGCGGGTGTGCACGTGGAGCATCACCTGCACCGCCTTCTCCTGGTCCATGGCGAAGAAACCGCGGAGCACCTCCACCACGAAGTCCATGGGAGTGAAATCGTCATTCATGAGCAGAACTTGATACAGCGGCGGCCGTGCCACCTCCGGACGTGAGGGTTCCAGCGCCAGCCCGTGTCCGGGGCTCTGCTCGTGTTCGGGTTGGTTTGCCATCAGGAAAATTGGGTCGCTTGCCGGTTGATACGGATTCTACGCCGCCGGGGATGCAGCTTTGGCGACGGGGACAGAGGTGATGGCACAATGAACGCTTTTCCAGTGCCGCAAGGCAAGCCGACATGTCCGCTTCCTCATCCTCGTCCGTGTGGTGCCCGCACGTCACCGTCGCCTGTGTGGTGGCGGACGGCGACCGCTACCTCATGGTGGAAGAGGAAGTCGGCGGCCGGCTGGCCTACAACCAGCCGGCCGGCCATCTCGACGACCACGAAAGCCTGCTCACCGCCGCGGCCCGCGAGACGCTGGAGGAGACCGGCTGGACAGTCGAGTTGCAGCACCTGATCGGCGTCCATCAATGGCGTAGCACCGAGCACGGTGATGGCGTGGTGCGATTCAGCTTCGCTGCGCGGCCGGTCGGTCACGATCCGGCCCGTCCGCTGGACACCGGCATCCGGCGCGCCTTGTGGCTGACCCGCGAGGAGATCGCAGCCCTCGGCGACCGCCTGCGCAGCCCGCTGGTGCTGCTGAGCATCGACGCCTGGCTGGCGGGCCAGCGCCTGCCACTGGCGACGGTGACCAGCCTGCTCGACGGGGATCGTTACCCGTGAAAGTGATGCTGGGCGTCTCCGGAGGGGTCGACTCGTCGGTCGCCGCCCTGGTACTGCAGCAGGCCGGCCACGCCGTCGAAGGCCTGTTCATGCAGAACTGGGAAGAGGACGAGCGCTCCGGGCCCTGCACCGCCGATGCCGACCGCAAGGACGCCCTGGGCGTATGCGGACGCCTCGGCATTCCGTTCCACACGCGCAACTTCGCCGCCGAGTACTGGGACGGCGTGTTCGAGCACTTCCTGGCCGAGTACCGCGCCGGCCGCACGCCGAATCCGGACGTGCTGTGCAACCGCGAGATCAAGTTCAAGACCTTTCTCGACGAGGCCCGCGCACTGGGCGCGGAGAAGATCGCCACCGGCCACTATGCACAGGTCGACCAGCGCGACGGCAGGTACCGGCTGCTCCGCGCCGCGGACCGGACCAAAGACCAGACCTACTTCCTGCATGCGATCGGCCAGGCCCAGCTCGCCGCCGCGCTGTTCCCGATCGGCCACCTGCCGAAAGAACAGGTGCGTGTCATGGCGCGGGAGGCCGGCCTGCCGACCCACGCCAAGAAGGACTCCACCGGCATCTGCTTCATCGGCGAACGCGATTTCCGCGAGTTCCTCGGCCAGTACATCCCGGCCCGGCCCGGCGCCATGCGCACTCCCGACGGAAGGGAGGTTGGAGAACACCAGGGGGTGATGTACTACACCCTCGGCCAGCGCCAGGGCCTGGGTATTGGCGGGCGCCACGGCGCCAGCGGCGAAGCCTGGTACGTGGTCGGCAAGGACGTGCCGGCAAACATCCTGTACGTGGCCCAAGGCGGCGAGAACCATTGGCTGCAGTCCACCCGGCTGATGGCCGACACCCCCCACTGGATCGCCGGCGAAGCGCCTGCCAGTCGCTTCCGCTGCACGGCCAAGACGCGCTACCGCCAAACCGACGTGGCCTGCGAGGTGCTGCTGCGGGACGAGCGGCTGGAGGTGCGTTTCGACGATCCCCAGCGCGCCGTCACGGCGGGGCAATCGGTGGTTTTCTATGACGGCGAGGCCTGCCTGGGGGGGGCGGTGATTGCCGTCACCGACGCTCCCTTTGGCGGCCTGCCCCCTGCCCTGTCGGAGTCGTGAGAAGTGGTCCCCAGCCTGTTTGCCATGAATGAAGAGCGCGTGCTCGCCCTTGCCGGTCTGTTCCAGGCCACCTCGCTCGCGCAGCAGCTGGCGAACCAGGGGCGCTGCGACGAGGCGGCATTCGAGACCAGCGTGGACAGCGTCTTCCGCATCGATGCCGATTCGGTCGTGGGCGTCTACGGTCGCACCTCGGCACTGCGGCTGGGGCTGCGCACCCTGATCGCCCAGCTGGAGGACAGCTCCAGCGACATGGCGGTGACCCGCATGGCGATCACCGTGATGCGACTGGAGCGCACCCTCGCCCGCCACGGCAATCTGCGCAACGACCTGCAGCAGGGACTGCTGGCCGCGCAGCGGCAGATCGACCACTTCGGCAGGTATTCGCCGCAGGTGATCGGCCGGCTGGCCGCGCTCTACGTATCCACGCTGTCCACGCTGAAGCCGCGCGTGATGGTCACCGGCAATCCCCAGATGCTGCGCCAGGAAGCCATCGTCGAGCGGGTGCGCACCAGCCTGCTGGCGGCCGTCCGCTCGGCGGTGCTGTGGCGGCAGGTCGGTGGCCGGCAGTGGCAGTTGCTACTGCATCGCAAGCAGTGCGCCATGCTCGCCCGCGGCCTGCTCACCGGCTCCACCCTGGACAACGGCTGAGACAGCGCTCCAATCGTTCAGTCCAACAGGCGCAGCCCGGGCCGGCGCCGGGCGATCTGCCGCAGCAGCTCGGCGAACGCGATCAGATCCTCGCCCCACGGCGAAGCCTCGCGTGAGTAAAGGGAGATATCCCGACCGGGCGCCGGCCCACGGATCTTGGCCAGGGTCACCGCCGCAATCGACGACAACCGGTCGCGCGCCAGCGCCGGTACCAGCGCATAGCCGCCGCGCAGCTCGACCAGTGCGGCAAGACTCTCCAGGCTCACGTCCTGTACCTGGCCGGCCTCGGCCACGCCGTCCTGGTGGTACTCGGCCATGACCGTGGCCTCGGCGGCGTCCAGCTGGTCGAGCGCCAGCGTCGACTTTCCGGCCAGCGGGTGATCAGCCCGCAGCATCACCTCCCATGGCTCGAAGAACAGCGGGCGACTCGCGATGCCGGCTGGCGACACCGCCGGCGGCGGCCCCAGCACGGCGTCCAGCTCACCCTCGTGCAGGCGCCGCAGCAACCCCTTCGGCTTGCCTTCGGACAGGCTGAGTCGGGTGCCGGGGAAATGCTGGGGGAACGGGGCAATCAGGTGCGGCAGCAGGTAGGGACCGAGCGACGCCGGCACGCCCAGCCGGAGCTCGCCACCGAAAGCCACCTCACCCGCACGGGCCGCCTGCTGCAGGTGTTCGGCGGCCGCCAGCACCGCATCGATCTGCTCCAGCAGGCGACGACCGCCCGCCGTGGGCACGATGCGCCGCCCCCCTCGTTCGAACAGCGGCGCCCCCAGCGCCTGCTCGACCTTCTGCACCTGGTGCGACAACCCCGACGGGCTGATGTGCATGGCACGTGCCGCGCTGTTGAAGCTGCCGTGGCGGCTGACCGCCTGGACCAGGGAGAGATCGCGCAACGAGACGACCGACAAGAGGCTGGAAATCATCCGGGTTCAGGGTTCCTCAGCGCCCGGGAGCAGGGCCTGCCCCCTTTGCGTGGCGGGAAGCATAACGACAAAGCCCGGCACGGGGCCGGGCTTTGTCGTGTTCATCGCTGCACGGTTCAGGCGCTGACGGTATCGGCGACTTCCTTGAAGTCCTCGATCTGGTCGAAGTTCATGTACTTGTAGATCGCCTTGCCGCTGGCGTTGATCACGCCCATGGCTTCCATGTACTCGTCCTTGCCCGGGATGCGCCCCAGCCGCGAGCACACCGCCGCCAGCTCGGCCGAGCCGAGGTAGACGTTGGAGTTCTTGCCGAGGCGGTTGGGGAAGTTGCGGGTGGAGGTGGAGAACACCGTCGCGCCCTCCTTCACCTGCGCCTGGTTGCCCATGCACAGCGAGCAGCCCGGCATCTCCATACGCGCGCCGGCGGTGCCGAAGGTGCCGTAGTGGCCTTCCTTGGTCAGCTCCTGCGCGTCCATCTTGGTCGGCGGGGCCACCCACAGCTTGGTCGGGATGTCGCGCTTGCCTTCCAGCAGCTTCGACGCGGCGCGGAAATGACCAATATTCGTCATGCACGAACCGATGAACACCTCGTCGATGACTGCGCCGGCCACCTCGGACAGGGTCTTCACGTCGTCCGGATCGTTCGGGCAGGCCACGATCGGCTCGTGCACGTCGGCCAGGTCGATCTCGATGACCGCAGCGTACTCGGCGTCGGCGTCCGGCTCGAGCAGCTGCGGGTTGGCCAGCCACTCCTCCATCCTGGCGATGCGGCGCTGCAGGCTGCGGGCGTCCTTGTAGCCCTGGGCGATCATGTACTTCAGCAGCGTGATGTTGCTGTTGAGGTACTCGATGATCGGTTCCTTGTTCAGGCGCACCGTGCAACCGGCGGCCGAACGCTCGGCCGAGGCATCGGACAGCTCGAACGCCTGCTCCACCTTCAGGTCCGGCAGGCCCTCGATCTCCAGGATGCGGCCGGAGAACACGTTCTTCTTGCCCTGCTTGGCAACGGTGAGCAGACCCTGCTTGATCGCGTAGTACGGGATCGCGTTGACCAGGTCACGCAGGGTGACGCCCGGCTGCAGCTCGCCCTTGAAGCGCACCAGCACGGATTCCGGCATGTCCAGCGGCATCACGCCGGTTGCCGCGGCGAACGCGACCAGGCCGGAGCCGGCCGGGAACGAGATGCCGATCGGGAAGCGGGTGTGGCTGTCGCCGCCGGTGCCGACGGTGTCGGGCAGCAGCATGCGGTTGAGCCAGCTGTGGATCACGCCGTCGCCCGGGCGCAGCGAGATGCCGCCGCGGGTGGAGATGAATTCCGGCAGGGTGTGGTGGGTCTTCACGTCCACCGGCTTCGGGTAGGCGGCGGTGTGGCAGAACGACTGCATCACCAGGTCGGCCGAGAAGCCCAGGCAGGCCAGGTCCTTCAGCTCGTCGCGGGTCATCGGGCCGGTGGTGTCCTGCGAACCGACCGAGGTCATCTTCGGCTCGCAGTAGGTACCCGGGCGCACGCCCTGGCCTTCCGGCAGCCCGCAGGCGCGGCCGACCATCTTCTGCGCCAGCGAGTAGCCCTTGCCGGTATCGGCCGGCTGCTGCGGCTGGCGGAACAGGGTCGAGGCCGGCAGACCCAGCGCCTCGCGCGCCTTGGCGGTGAGGCCGCGGCCGATGATCAGCGGGATGCGGCCACCGGCGCGCACCTCGTCGAACAGCACGTCGGACTTCACCTGGAACTCGGCGATCACCTCGCCGTTCTTCAGCGCCTTGCCCTCGTACGGGCGCAGCTCGACGACGTCGCCCATCTCCATCTTCGAGACGTCCAGCTCGATCGGCAGCGCGCCGGCGTCTTCCATCGTGTTGTAGAAGATCGGGGCAATCTTGCCGCCCAGGCAGACGCCGCCGAAGCGCTTGTTCGGGATGAACGGGATGTCCTCGCCGGTCCACCACAGCACCGAGTTGGTGGCGCTCTTGCGGCTGGAGCCGGTGCCGACCACGTCGCCGACGTAGGCAACCATGTGGCCCTTGTTCTTCAGGTCGGCGATCAGCTGGATCGGACCGCGCTTGCCGTCTTCCTCCGGCTGGAACGGCGCACCGTCGCGCTTGTTCTTCAGCATCGCCAGCGCGTGCAGCGGGATGTCCGGGCGCGTGGTGGCGTCGGGCGCCGGCGACAGGTCGTCGGTGTTGGTCTCGCCCGGCACCTTGAACACGGTGACGGTCAGCGACTCCGGCACCTCGGGACGCGAGGTGAACCACTCGGCCTCGGCCCAGCTCTTCAGCACGGCCTGGGCATGGGCGTTGCCGGCGTCGGCCTTTTCCTTCACGTCGTGGAAGGAGTCGAACATCAGCAGGGTCTTCTTCAGCGCCTCGGCGGCGATGCCGCCCAGCTGCGCGTCGTCGAGCAGCTGGATCAGCGGATGGATGTTGTAGCCACCCAGCATGGTGCCGAGCAGCTCGGTCGCCTTCTCGCGACTGATCAGCGGGCAGACCTCGGTGCCGAACGCGACGGCCGCGAGATACGAGGCCTTCACCTTCGCCGCGTCGTCCACGCCGGCCGGCACGCGCTCGCTCAGCAGCTGGACCAGGAAGGCTTCCTCGCCAGCCGGGGGATTCTTCAGCAGTTCGATCAGTTCGGCCGTCTGCTGTGCGGTGAGCGGCAGCGGCGGAACGCCGAGGGCCTGGCGTTCGGCGGCGTGTTGGCGATAGGCGGTAAGCATGATCTCAAGTCCCTTGGGGTGGGTGCGCGCGGGTACCGGGTGGCCCTGCCTGTCGCCCTTCAACGGTGGATGCCACTCCGGGAAAACCTCTCCGGAAAGCGACCATCGATCGGCGCGAAAGCAAGGCCCGAAGCCGCCTCACGGCGGCACTTAGCCTCCGTATTTTGCCAGCCGCGCCAATCCAGCCGCAACGCAAGACACCGTTTCCGGGAGCGTTCGAAATCGTGCAAGAGGTGGCCTCACCACCGCGCTTGTCGTCACCGGCCGGCGACCCGACATCACGGTGCGCACGATTCGACACGATCGCATCCCGACGGGCCGGGAAGATCCGCCATGGCACGCCACCATCGCATCGCCACGTCGCCTTGACCACGACGCGCGTACCATGTCGCTGTTACGCCCTGCGTCCGCCAGCCTCAAGCAATAAAGGAGTTAGCCATGCTGGACACCTACGCCACCCGCGACACCCTAACGGCCAACGGCACCACCTACCGATTCGCCAGCCTGGCCAAACTGGGCCAGCAGTTCGACCTCAAGCGCCTGCCCTACTCGCTGAAGATCCTGCTGGAGAACCTGCTGCGCCACGAGGACGGCGTGACCGTGACCGCCAAGGAGATCGAGGCGGTGGCCAGGTGGAAGGCCAAGGCCGAGCCGGACACCGAGATCGCCTTCATGCCCGCGCGCGTAGTGCTGCAGGACTTCACCGGCGTGCCGTGCGTGGTCGACCTCGCCGCGATGCGCGATGCCGTGGTCAGGCTCGGCGGCGACGCCACCCAGATCAACCCGCTGGCGCCGGCCGAGCTGGTGATCGACCACTCGGTGCAGGTGGATGCCTATGGCTCCGAGTCGGCGCTGGAGAAGAACGTCGAGATCGAATTCGAGCGCAACCAGGAGCGCTACTCGTTCCTGCGCTGGGGCCAGAAGGCCTTCAACAATTTCAAGGTGGTGCCGCCGCGCACCGGCATCGTGCACCAGGTGAACCTGGAACACCTGGCCCGCGTGGTGTTTGCCGGTGAGGTCGACGGCGAGCGCTGGGCCTACCCGGACACCGTGTTCGGCACCGATTCCCACACCACCATGATCAACGGCCTCGGCGTGCTGGGCTGGGGCGTCGGCGGCATCGAGGCCGAGGCGGCCATGCTGGGCCAGCCTTCGTCGATGCTGATCCCGCAGGTGGTGGGCTTCAAGCTGACCGGCAAACTGGCCGAAGGTGTGACCGCCACCGACCTGGTGCTGACCGTCACCCAGATGCTGCGCAAGCTCGGCGTGGTGGGCAAGTTCGTCGAGTTCTTCGGCCCGGGCCTGAAGCACCTCGCACTGGCCGACCGCGCCACCATCGCCAACATGGCCCCGGAGTACGGCGCCACCTGCGGCATTTTCCCGGTCGACCAGGAGGCGCTGAACTACCTGCGCCTGTCCGGCCGGAGCGAAGAGCAGATCGCCCTGGTCGAGGCCTATGCCAAGGCGCAGGGCATGTGGCACGACGAGCATGCGGTGGAGCCGGAGTTCACCACCACGCTGGAACTGGACCTGGCTGACGTGAAGCCCTCGCTGGCCGGCCCCAAGCGTCCGCAGGACCGCGTGCTGCTGGAAGGCGTGCAGAAAAGCTTCCACGACGCGGTGGGCGGGCTCACTGCCAGTCGCCGGAAGAAGAACGGCGACGCCGCCGGCTTCCAGAACGAGGGTGGCTCGGCGGCCATCGGCAACGAGGCCAATAGCCTGGGCGAAGGCAGCGTGCGCGTAAGCAAGGGCGGCGACACCTTCGACCTGAAGGACGGCTCGGTGGTGATCGCCGCGATCACCTCGTGCACCAACACCTCCAACCCGGCCGTGATGCTCGGCGCCGGCTTGGTCGCGAAGAAGGCCGCCGCCAGGGGCTTGACCGCCAAGCCGTGGGTGAAGACGTCGATCGGCCCGGGATCCAAGGTGGTCACCGACTACCTCGAGAAGACCGGCTTGCTGAAAGAGCTGGAGAAGGTCGGCTTCTACATCGTCGGCTATGGCTGCACCACCTGCATCGGCAACTCCGGCCCACTGCCGGCCGAGATCAGCAAGGGCGTGGGCGAAGGCGACCTGGCCGTCGCTTCGGTGCTGTCGGGCAACCGCAACTTCGAAGGCCGCGTGCATCCGGAAGTGAAGATGAACTACCTGGCGTCGCCGCCGCTGGTGGTTGCCTACGCGCTGGCCGGCACGCTCGACATCGACCTGACGCGCCAGCCGATCGGCCAGGATCGGGACGGCAAGGATGTGTTCCTCAAGGACATCTGGCCGAGCAACCAGGAGATCTCCGACACCATCGCGGGCGCGATCAACCCGGCCATGTTCGAGAAGAACTACGCCGACGTGTTCAAGGGCGACAGCCGCTGGAACCAGATCGCCTCGCCCGACGGCGCGGTCTACCAGTGGAACGATTCCACCTACATCAAGAATCCGCCGTACTTCGACGGCATGACGATGGAACTCGATGCAGTCGAGGACATCAACGGCGCACGCGCGCTGGGCCTGTTCGGGGATTCGATCACCACCGACCACATCTCGCCGGCCGGTTCGATCAAGAAGGACAGCCCGGCGGGCCGCTTCCTCATCTCGAAGGGCGTCGACCCGAAGGACTTCAACTCCTACGGCTCCCGTCGCGGCAATGACGACGTGATGGTGCGCGGCACCTTCGCCAACATCCGCATCAAGAACCTGATGCTGGACGGGGTCGAGGGCGGCTACACCCTGCACGTGCCCTCGGGCGAGCAGATGGCGATCTATGACGCGGCGATGAAGTACAAGGAAGAGAAGACGCCGCTGATCGTGCTGGCCGGCAAGGAGTACGGCACAGGCTCCTCGCGCGACTGGGCGGCCAAGGGCACCCTGCTGCTGGGCGTGAAGGCGGTGATCGCCGAGAGTTTCGAGCGCATCCATCGCTCCAACCTGGTCGGCATGGGCGTGCTGCCGTGCACCTTCAAGGCGGGTGAGAACGCGCAGTCACTGGGCCTCAGCGGCAAGGAGCGCTTCGACATCACCGGCCTGGACGGTGGCGATGCAAAGGAAGCCACCGTGGTTGCAACGGCCGACGACGGCAGCAAGAAGACGTTCAAGGTCAACGTGATGTTGCTGACGCCGAAGGAGCGCGAGTTCTTCCGCCACGGCGGCATCCTGCAGTATGTGCTGCGCCAGCTCGCCGGCAGAAAGGCGGCCTGAACACCCGCCCATGATGGAAGAGCGCCGCCTCCGGGCGGCGCTCTCTTTTTCAGCGTGGCGCTACGGCGAAGGCTGCGACCAGGTGGCCGAATAGCAGACCCAGTCGCCGCCCTCCTGACGCCAGGCGCTCTCGACCCGGTAGACCCCCATGTCGGAGGGCAACAGGCGCCCCCCGCTGGTGAGTGTCACGGTGAACGTCGCCACGAAACGATCGCCATGCGGCTCGACCGACACCGGCCCCATCAGCACATGGATGGTCTCGCCCCGCAGCCGTGCCAGGCGCAGCAGATCGACCAGTTGCCGGCGATCGAACTGCCCCCGGTTGCCGGTGAAATCCTCACTCAGCCGATCCCGGAAAGCCCCCGCGTCGACCGCCTCGGCGGCATGCTCCGCCGCCGTCACCGCGTGCCGCACCGCTTCCTCGGCGGGGACTCGATGACACCCGCCGAGCACTCCGGAAACGACCGCGGCAAACATCAGTAAAAGGCATCGGTGCAGGCGCATGCGGAGGGCTTCCGGGTCGTTGCGGCGCGGCTTGCCGCTATACGCGAGCGTATGCTCCAATGCCGCGTCATGTCGATGACCGGCCGCGGCAGGCGGCCATCCGTTTCCAGGAGCGCAAGGATCACCATGAGCAAAGAGCGTCCGTGGCTTGACCACTATCCGGAGGGTGTCCCCGCCGAGATCGACCTGGGTGCCTACGCATCTGTCGTCGCGGTGCTCGAGGAGGCCTTCGGCAAGTTCAAGGAGCGGCCGGCTTTCGCCAGCTTCGGCAAGCAGCTCACTTACGGCGAGATCGATGCGATGAGCGCGAAGTTCGCCGGTTATCTCTCCGGCGAGCTCAAGCTGGTCAAGGGCGATCGCATCGCGATCATGATGCCCAACGTCCTGCAGTACCCGATCGCCCTGTTCGGCGCACTGCGTGCGGGATTGGTGGTGGTCAACACCAACCCGCTCTATACCGCCCGCGAGCTCAGGCATCAGCTGGAGGACTCCGGCGCCAAGGCGATCGTGGTGCTGGACAATTTCGCCTCGACGGTCCAGCAGGTGGTGGCCGACACCCATGTCGAGCACATCGTCACCACGGGCGTGGGCGACCTGCTCGGCGGCCTCAAGGGCATGCTGGTCAACACGGTGGCCAAGCACGTAAAGAAAATGGTGCCGGATTACCACCTGCCACAGGCCGTGCGCTTCAACGATGCCCTGGCGCGCGGGGCTCATCACCCGCTGCCGAAAGTCATGCTGAGCCACGATGACCTGGCTTTCCTGCAGTACACCGGTGGCACCACCGGCGTGGCCAAGGGCGCGATGCTCAGCCACGGCAACATGGTGGCCAACATGCTGCAGGCCGGCAGCTGGATCGGCCGGAATGCGAAGGAGGGCGAGGAGGTCATCATCACCGCCCTGCCGCTCTATCACATCTTCTCGCTGACGGCGAACGGCCTGGTGTTCATGCGCCTGGGCGGCCTGAACTGGCTGATCACCAATCCGCGCGACATGCCCGGGTTCGTCAAGGAGCTGCAGAAGTCGCGCTTCACCGCGCTCACCGGCGTCAATACGCTGTTCAACGGCCTGCTCAACACGCCCGGCTTCGCCGAGGTGGATTTCTCGCGCCTGCACCTGACGCTGGGTGGCGGCATGGCGGTGCAGCGTGCCGTGGCCGAACGCTGGAAGAAGGTCACCGGCTGCACCCTGGCCGAAGCCTACGGCCTCACCGAGACATCGCCTGCCGCCTGCATCAACCCGCTCGACCTGAAGGAATACAACGGCTCGATCGGCCTGCCGATCCCGTCCACCAACGTGGCGATCTGGTCGGAAGAGAACCAGCCGCTGCCGGTCGGTGAAGTGGGGGAACTGATGGTGCAGGGCCCGCAGGTGATGAAGGGCTACTGGCAGCGCCCGGAGGAGACCGCCAAGGTGCTCGGCGAGGATGGCTGGCTGCACACCGGTGACATCGCCCGGATGGATGAGAACGGTTACTTCTACATCGTCGACCGCAAGAAGGACATGATCCTGGTGTCCGGCTTCAACGTGTATCCGAACGAGGTCGAAGACACGGTGATGCAGCACCCTGGCGTGTCGGAAGTCGCGGCCGTGGGCATCCCGGACGAACACTCTGGCGAGGTGGTGAAGCTGTTCGTGGTGCGCAAGGACCCGAACCTCACCGCCGAGGCCCTGAAGGAGTTCTGCCGCGAGAACCTCACCGGCTACAAGCGGCCGAAGCTCATCGAGTTCCGCGACGACCTGCCCAAGAGCAACGTCGGCAAGATCCTCAGGCGCGAGCTGCGGGACGAGAAGAAGCCGGCCGCCACCCACTGACCGGCCAGGTGCCTGCGGATGCAAGAACGCCCGCGTAACGCGGGCGTTTTCCTGTGCGGGGCTGCGGAACGGTCGCGCTCAGTTGTTCCACTGCTCCAGGATGTCGGCGTAACCACCGAGCAGGTTCCACAGCGGCACCTGCTTGTCCTCGGGAATCCGGGAATACGCGTATCCGACGTGATGGTCGGAGATCCTTGCCACCGTCGCCTCCAGATGGATGTGCAGGTCGCTGCCGAAGATCATGTCCAGCACCCACGGCTCCCCCAGCTCGCCGGACCAGCCCAGGGGCCGACGCACCAGCAGGCCAGTGGCCGAAATATCCACCAGCTCGCTCGGATGCGACTGGTCTCCACGACTCATCAGCACCGTCGTCTCGATGCGCATCCTGGCCGGGCGCAGATGTTCCTCGCCGAAGCCCGTCGCATTCTTGTCTACTGCCATCATGCTCCCTCGCTTGCCCCGTCCCCCGGAGGCCTGATTCCCTCGCACCGAAGAGCCCGGGAGGACCTGCCGGTGAAGAATGTTCCCGACGCGTGCGGGCTCCGATCCGGCAGAACCGTATTGGGGCACGAAGTCCACGCAGGGACAAGCGGGTGAAGCAAACGATGTGCCAGAACCGAAATCAGATCCGCCATTCGCACCAAATGGCCATCGAGGCAGCACCGGCGACCATGACGAACCGGATCGCAGTGCCAAGGATGGACGATCAGCGGCACATTGCGCCCCGATGACGTGATGCCCGCCCGGCTGCTGGACTTGCGACAAACCAGCCATTACGCTGTGGGCCATTCGTGGGGTTAATACAGGGCGCCATCCTGCCGGCGAGGCAGTGGAGAGCGCCCCGAGAGCCACGTTCGATGCTCTCCGCCGACCGACTGATATGCCCGTAGCGTTTTCGACGCCCACCGGCACGCGCGCCTCGACCGTGGCTCATATCCCGGACCGGACGCCCAGCGGTTGGTCGCGACCCGCCCGATGATTCCCCAGGGGTATCGCCGGGCAATCGCGACCAAGGCACCAGCCAGGCCGGGCATCTGCAGCAAGGAGCGTTTCCACACAGCGCGGCTACGTCGGCGCGTGCAAGCCCCGTATCCCTCGGCGCGAGCCGGATGGACGGGTCCGGTTCCAATCGTGTGCAATCCCCGTCCTTCCGGGCGGTGGCCCAACGACATGCATTGATGAGCACTGAGCCAAGCGAGCCTCAGACAACCAGTCCAGCGGACGTATTCGCGTCGATGCCGCAGCAGCAGGAGATGCCGCTGGCGATCGTGCGCGGCGAACCGATGCTGCAGATGCCGCAGGACCTGTACATTCCGCCGGACGCGCTGGAAGTCATCCTGGAGGCGTTCGAGGGTCCGCTGGACCTGCTGCTTTACCTGATCCGCCGGCAGAACCTGGACATCCTGGACATCCCGGTCGCCGAGATCACCCGCCAATACATGGCCTACATCGAGCTGATGCGCGATGTGATGCGGCTGGAGCTGGCGGCCGAATACCTGCTGATGGCCGCGATCCTGGCCGAGATCAAATCGCGGCTGCTGCTGCCGCGACCGCCCGCCGAGGAAGGGGTGGAAGAGGATCCCCGCGCCGACCTGGTCCGCCGGCTGCAGGAGTACGAGCGGTTCAAGAAGGCCGCCGAGGACATCGACGCCCTGCCCCGCGTGGAACGCGACACGGTGCCGGTACAGGTCGACGCGGGCGAGCGCACGGTGATCCGCCTGCCGCCCCCGCTGGACCTGAAGGAAATGCTGCTGGCGCTCAAGGACGTGATGCATCGCGCCGAGCTGTTCGGCCACCACGCCATCAAGCGCGAGGCCCTCAGCGTACGCCAGCGTATGGGCGAGCTGCTGGGCAAGCTGGAAAGCGTCAGTTTCCAACGCTTCGAGACGCTGTTCGATCCGACCGAGGGCCGGCTCGGCGTGGTGGTGACCTTCCTGGCCATGCTCGAGCTGGCCAAGGAAATGTTGATCGAGATCGTGCAGGAGGCGCCACTGGCGCCGATCTATCTCAAGGCCAAGGCCGACGCGGGCGACTACCAAGACGCCACCGACGCCGATGAGCCCCATGACGAATCCGCCGGAGAAGCCTCCGCCTATGAGTGACAACCAGGAACTCGCCGGTCCGGTCCGCGACGAACCGCTCGGTATCGAACAGCTCAAGCCGATCGTCGAAGCCGCCCTGCTCGCCTCCAGCAACCCGCTGACGATGGCGCAGCTGGTCGAGCTGTTCGGCGAAGAACACGAAGTGACCCGCGAGCTGGTCGCGCGCACGCTCGAGTCACTGGCTGACGACTGCGAGGGGCGCGGCGTGGAGCTGAAGGAGGTCGCCTCCGGTTTCCGCTACCAGGTGAAACAGGCCGTGCACCCCTGGCTGTCGCGGATGTGGACCGAGCGGCCCAGTCGCTACTCCCGCGCCCTGCTGGAGACGCTGGCGCTGATCGCCTACCGCCAGCCGATCACCCGTCCGGAGATCGAGCAGATCCGGGGCGTGGTGGTGTCCTCCAACATCATCAAGACGCTGGAGGAGCGCGACTGGATCCGCGTGGTCGGCCACCGCGACGTGCCGGGCCGACCGGCGCTGTTCGGCACCACCCGCGCATTCCTGGACTACTTCAACCTGAAGTCGCTGGACCAGCTCCCGCCGCTGTCCGAGATCCGCGACATGGAAGACCCGCAGCTGCGCTTCGAGCCCGAGCCGCTGCCGGCACGCGTGGTGAAGGACCTGCCGATCGATCCCGAGGCGGAAGCGGAAGCCGCCGCCGAAGCCGCTGCGGAAGCCGGCGAAAGCGAGCCATCCGCCGACATGGACGAGACAGCGCAGATCTCGGTAGTTTCCGAGCCGGTCGAAACCATCGACATCATCGAAACTGTCGAAGTCATCGAAACCATCGAAGTCGTCGAGGCCGTCGAAGTTGTCGACGAACCCGCGGCGGAAACCACCGCCGAAGCAGACGACACCCACGAAACATCCCCCGCCGACGCGGCCACGCCGCACGACGACACCGAGGCGCCCGACGCGCCGACCATCGAACCCAACACTGCCGACGAGGCAGCGATCCCCGCGGACGCCGGCGACGGCGACACCGACAAGCATTCCTGAGGAGTCACGCGCATGACTGCGCCGCAGAAATCCCTACTTACCCTCAAGCGCCCCGCACGGGCCGAAAACGAACCCGCGCTGGAAGAGCGCCTGCACAAGGTGCTGGCCAACGCCGGACTCGGCTCGCGCCGGATGCTCGAACAACGCATCCATGCGGGCGAAGTCGAGCTCAACGGCCAGCCGGCCGCCATCGGCGCCAGCGTGCATGCCGGCGACCGCGTGGTCATCGACGGCAAGCAGTTCGTCGTCGCCACCGACAACCGCGACGAAACCGAGGTGCTGGTCTATCACAAGCCGGAAGGCGTGATGACCACCCGGGACGATCCGGAAGGTCGCCCCACCGTGTTCGAGGAGCTGCCCCGCCTGAAGGGCGCGCGCTGGGTCGCCGTGGGCCGGCTGGACATCAACACCACCGGCCTGCTGCTGCTCACCACCGACGGCGAGCTCGCCAACGCGCTGATGCATCCCAAGAGCGGGCTGGAGCGCGAGTACCTGTGCCGTGTCCATGGCGAAGTGCCCGACGAGATCATCGAGAAGCTCAAGTCCGGCGTCGAGCTGGAGGATGGCCCCGCCCGCTTCGACGACATCGCGGTGATCAGCCGCGGCGGCAGCCACAGCTGGTTCCGCGTGGTGATCCGCGAGGGTCGCAACCGCGAGGTGCGCCGCCTGTGGGATTCGCAGGGCTTCCTGGTCAGTCGCCTCAAGCGCATCCGCTACGGCAACGTGCAGTTGCCGCGCGCCCTGCGCCGCGGCGACTGCGAATCGCTGGGCGAGGACGCTGTAAAGGAGCTGCGCAAGCTCACCGGGCTGGGCGCGCCCCAGCCGGTCCTGACGCTCAGCCCGGTGCTGCACCAGCGCCGCGCCCCGCGCCACGTCACCGAATACCGCCCGGAGCGCGGTGCCGCCACCGCCTGGAGCAGTGCCGCCGCCGACGAAGCACGCGAACTGCGTGCGTTCGACCGCATCCGCGACGAGCCGGCCCGCGGCAAGGGGCGCCGCCCCGGTCGCGAGGTGAACGGCAACGTCGCCCGCCCGGAGCGCCCGGGCCAGCCCCGCAAGAGCCGCAACAAGCGCGGCGTGGCGCCCGGCCAGGAACTGCCCTCGGTGCGCACCTGGTTCGCCGGTGAAACCCGTGACGGCCAGCCGACCGGCGGTGGCCAGGGCAAGCCCGGTGGCGCCAAGCGCCGTCGCGGCGGCGGTGGCGCGGGTGCTGCCGGCGCGGCGGCTCCCTACAGCGGCTTCGGCGGCGAAAAGCGCGGCCCCGGCGGCAACCGTGGCAACAACGCGGGCAACCGTAGCAATGCAGGCAATCGCGGCAACGCCGGCAACCGCGGTCCCCGCCCGGGCGGAAACAGCGGCGGCGGTCGTGGCGGCAAGCGCCCCGGCGGCAACCGCGGCGGCAATCACTGACGGATCCGAGTCGTCCGCGGTTGCAGACGAAAAAGCCGCCCGAATGGGCGGCTTTTTCGTGACGGCGGCGAAACCGTGCCGCGCGAACGCTACTGCTGCAGTGCCCTAGCCGTGGCCGGATCGAGCTTGCCGGTCACGTCCAGACCCCGAATGCGCTGGAAACTGCTCAGCGCGGACGAAGTGCCCGGGCCCGGACGGCCGTCGATGCGACTCTTGTAGAGACCGAGCGACGCCAGCTTGCGCTGCGCATCCCGGAGCGAGAGGCCCGCCACATCGCCTGCGCCCGACGGGGACTCGCCATCCACGGAGAGGGCACCGCCAGTGCCCAGGCCACCGGATACGTGCTGCGGCGCGTATTCGCGCACCGCCTTGACCATCTGGTTGTACGAGTCGAGGAAAGCCGCCGCGATCACCTTGCCCTGCGGCGTCTTGGCATACGCGCCGGCAGCACCGACGGCACCCGCACCACCGAACAGCCCCCCGAACCCGAAATCCATGTTCTTCGCGCTGCCCTGCGCGATCGCCACCTGCACGCCCGACCGGGTGTCGGTGAGCATCAGCGTGGTGGACGCCTCGCTGGTCTTCATCGAGCCGACCACCGCCCCGACCAGCGCACCGTAGGGCACCAGCCCGGCCAGACCCGCCGCCCCGCCGCCCGTGTCCTGCGAGAACTGGATGTTCGGCGTCACCACGTAGTCGGCGGCCACCATCTGGTGCGGTCGCAGATTGCTGCTCGAGCGCAATTCACCGGAAGCGGCCAGGTCGCGCTCGCGCATCATGGAGGTCATGCCGCGACCGCGATCGACCACCACGAAGCAGTTGCTCTGCTGGATCATCATGCGGATCAGCGGCGTGGTCGACGGCAGGTGGTATTGCTGGGTCAGCATGGCGTACCATGGCTCGCCCTCGTCTTCCTCCACGGCCAGCGTCCCCAGCGGCTTCGGGCAATGCTCGAGGGTCGGATTGGCGTTCTTGCTGTTGGCGCCGCCGGCCGACCCGGCGACCGGATTCTTGCCGCCGCCGGTCTGCAGGGTCGAGCAGCCGGCCAGGCTCGTGAAGGCAACGATCGCGAAGGCAAGAGCGCCCTGCTTGAGAGAGTCAATTCTCATGATTACTCCATGATGGAAACGAATAGAGGAACGGAGGGAGCGTCGAACCACCGAACTCCGCCGCGCGGGCCAAGACCATCCGTCCCCGTCGCGCGGGGAGCCATGTGCGGAAGGTTCTGGATAGCCGCAACGCGGACCGGTCCGGCCCTGGCGGCGGCGACCTAGCGTGCCGGTCCGCTGTCGGGCGGCATCGGCGGAACGTCGACGACGTGGTACGTGATGGGCGCGCGCGACGGCGCCCGCATGAACTCGTCCTTGAGCATTGGTGTGCATCCCCTGGCTTTGCGCCGGCGGCCAAGGCGCACTTCCCGTGCCCCGGTTTCGCCAGACGCCGCGCAAGGCTACGGGCCGGAGATGCGACGGATCAAGCGCAAAAGATGGAGGAAATCACCTTTTTCCGCGCCTCGCGCATCGTCGCGCGATGACCCGACAGGCGTGCCGAGAAATCCCCTACACGCCCGTCATCCTTCACGACAGCAGTTGGAACGCGTCGGCATCCATCCAGGCGGGAAAGCGCTCGCGATGGGCGAGCAGTGGCGCCGGATCGATGCGCACGGTCGCCACCTGCTCCTGCGCACCCAGCTCGATCAGCGGCTCGCCCACCGGATCCAGCACGGCGCTGTCGCCCGCATACGGAAGATCGTTGCCGTCCACGCCCACGCGGTTCACGCCGATGACGTAGCTGAGGTTCTCGATCGCGCGGGCGCGCAGCAGCGTGCGCCATGGCTGCCGGCGCGGCGCCGGCCAGTTGGCCACGAACAGCGCCAGGTCGTAGTCCATGCCGCCGGACGCTTCCTCGTTGCGGCCATTGCGCAGCCACACCGGGAAGCGCAGGTCGTAGCAGACCTGCGGCAGGATCCTCCAGCCCTTCAGCTCGACGATCAGCCGCTCGCTGCCACCGCCGTAACGGGTGTGCTCGCCGGCCATGCGGAACAGGTGGCGCTTGTCGTACTGCTGAAGGTCCCCGTCCGGTGTTACCCACAGCAGTCGGTTGTAGACCGTGTCGCCTTCGCGGATCGCCAGGCTGCCGGTGATCGTCGCACCGACCTCGGTGGCCAGCGCGCGCAGCCACGCCACACCGGGACCGTCCATCGTCTCGGCGCTGACGCGGGTGTCGTTGCTGAAGCCGGACAGGAAGGTCTCCGGCAACACGAACAGGTCCGTCGTGCCGGCATGTGCACGCACGAGGCCACCGTAGTATTCGCGGTTCGCCTCGGCGTCGTGCCAGCGCGTGGCGCCCTGCACGAGGGTGACGACCAGCGGCTGCAGCGCGCTCACAGACGCACCAGGCGTTCGACCGCCTGCTCCATGGTGGCATCGCTCTTGGCGAAGCACAGCCGTGCCAGCCGGGTGCCCGGCGGCGTGGCGCAGAACGGCGTCAGCGGAATCGCCGCCACACCGCCCTCGCGTACCAGCCATTGGCAGAACGCGAGATCATCCTCGTCGCGGATCGCCGAGTAGTCGACCAGTTGGAAGTAGCCGCCCGGCACGTCGAGCAGCTTGAAGCGCGAGGGGGCCAGCAGCGCGCGGAACCGGTCGCGCTTGGCCTGGTAGAACGCCGGCAGCTCCAGGTAGTGCTCCGGATGGCTATCCAGGAACTCGGCGAAGGCCACCTGCGCCGGATGGAAAGTGCAAAAGGTGACGTACTGGTGCACCTTGCGGAACTCGTGGCTCAGCGCGGCCGGCGCCACCGCGTAGCCGACCTTCCAGCCGGTGCAGTGATAGGTCTTGCCGAAGCTGGACACCACCACGCTGCGCGCGGCCAGTTCGGGATGGCGCAGCACGCTCTGGTGCGCGGCGCCGTCGAACACGATGTGTTCGTAGACCTCGTCGGACAGCACGATGATGCCGGTGTCGCGCAGCAGGTCGGCCAGCGTGTCCAGGTCGTCGGCCGACAGCACGGCACCGGACGGATTGTGCGGCGAGTTCACCAGGATCATCCGCGTGCGCGGCGTGATCGCATCGCGCACGCGCTGCCAGTCGATCGAGAAGCTGGGCGGGGTCAGCGGGATGTGCACCGCCCGCGCGCCCTGCAGGTCGATCGCCGGCTCGTAGCAGTCGTAGGCCGGATCGAACACGATCACCTCGTCGCCCTGACGCACCAGCGCGGCGATCGCCGAGAAGATCGCCTCGGTGGCGCCGGAGGTCACCGTGACCTCGGTGTCCGGGTTCACCGCATGGCCGTACAGGCGCTGGGTCTTGCGGGCGATCGCCTCGCGCAGCGGCGCCAGGCCGATGCCCGGCGCATACTGGTTGCGGCCCTCGGCCATCGCCCGGGTCACCGCCTCACGCAGCGCCTGCGGCGGTTCGTAGTCGGGAAAGCCCTGCCCCAGGTTCACTGCCTTGTGCTCCGCCGCGAGCTGGCTCATCACGCTGAAGATGGTGGTGCCGACCGCGGGAAGCTTGCTGGTTATCTGCATGTGTCTGGTGTCTGTGCGTTTGGATGGCTAAACGCCGATGCTAGCACGCGTCACGCGGCCGGCGCCTTCGGCTTGTGGCCCGTGCAGATGTCGCTCTCGCGCCGCGCCGCGGCCGGCAGCCGCTCGGCAAGGAACTCCACCAATGCGCGCACGCCCGGCAGTTGTCCGCGCCGGCTCGGGTAGACGAAGTGCATCATGCCTTCCGGCGTGCTCCATTCCGGCAACAGCACCTCCAGTTCGCCGCGCGAGACCGCCGGGGCACAGACGAACTCGGGCAGCATGGCCACGCCCGCGCCGCGCTGGGCGGCCGACAAGAGCATGGCGAAGTCGCCGCAGACCAGTCGCGGCTGGATGTCCACCACCACCCGCTCCCCGGCTGCGTCGATCAGCTCCCAGCTCTGTGTGCCGTCGTGTTCCTGCATCGACAACGCCGGCAATGCGGACAGTTCCTGCGGCGTGGACGGACGACCGTGTTCGTCCAGCAATCGGGGACTTGCCACGGGCAGCACCCGGGAGTGGCCGAAGCTGCGTGCCACCAGGGTCGCATCGGTGTCCAGCCTGGTACGCACGCGGATGGCCACGTCGACCCCCTCGCTGATCACGTCCACCCGCCGGTTCGACGCCATCACACGCACCTGCACTTTCGGATACTGCAGCAGAAAGTCCGGCAGGACGTCCGCAAGCATGGTCTGGGTCAACGACACCGGGCAGCTCAGCCGCACCATGCCGCGCGGCTCGGCGCGCAGCTCATCCACGGCGTCCTGGGCCGCCTGCGCCTCTTCCAGCACGGCGCGGCAATGACCGTAGAACCGTTCGCCGACCTCGGTCACCACGAAGCGCCGCGTGGTCCGCTGCAGCAGGCGGACGCCCAGGCGCTCCTCCAGCTGCGCTATGCGTTTGCTCAGGCGCGACTTGGGAATGCCCAGCGCCCGTCCTGCAGCAGAGAAGCCCTTGTGCTCGACCACGGCAGCGAAGAAGTAGAGATCGTTGAGGTCCTGCAGAGTACCGGTCAATGGATACATCATTGTTTCCCTTTTAGGACTATACGTCCCGAAATACCCGTCTTATCCATTAATTGTTTCCAATCTATCGTTTCATCCAGCGCCGGAACGCCCGGCATTGGCATGAAAACGAGGATTCCCATGAACGTCCTGCATCTCGATACCAGCGCCCTCGGCGGACATTCCGTCTCGCGCCAGCTCACTGCTTCGATCGTCGCCCAGCTCCGCCGCGACGGTGTGGCCAGTACCGTTACCTATCGCGACCTTGCCGCCGAACCGCTGCCGCACTGGCAACCGCACGCCGACGCCAGCAGCGAGGCCGCCCAGAAGGACGAAGCCGTGCTGCAGCAGTTCCTGGCCGCCGACATCGTGGTGCTCGGCGCGCCGATGTACAACTTTTCCATTACCAGCACGCTGAAGGCGTGGCTGGACCGCATCATGGTGGCCGGCCGCACCTTCCGTTACGGCCCCAACGGCCCCGAGGGACTGGCCGGTGGCAAGCGCGTGGTGATCGCCTCGTCGCGTGGCGGGATTTACAGCCAGGGTCCGGCCGCGGCCATGGACTTCCAGGAAAACTACCTGCGCACCGCGCTGGGCTTCATCGGCATTACCGATCTGGAGTTTGTCCGCGCCGAGGGCGTAGCGATGGGCGACGAGGCCCGTCAGAAGGCGCTCGAGCAGGCCAACACGAGCATCGGCCAGCTGGTCCTCCGCAAGGCGGCCTGATCCCCCGCTGCGCATCCCCGTCGGCGCCGCGGACAAGGCGTCGCCGACGGCTGGCGGCCGGTATCCAGACGTGCCCGTCCCGGCGAATCGCCCGTACGTCGATGCCACCGGCACGAGCCCGATCCTCCAATCCCACCGCGCATTCCCCATGTCCCCGCACCGGTCGGCCGCCCGCTGACCGCTGCTGCCGGATCCGCCGCCGCTCCCGCGTGGACGCCCCGGACGCCTGGGCACCCCGTCCACGCGCCGTAGTGGCATGGCATCGCGATCCGCGCCCACCGTCCGCATCCCGCCCCCTTTCGCGATAACGGTACCGACGCTTCACGCCCGGGCTTCTTCCTTGCGGCCCGAGCCGTCGCGCCGTGCAGGCGCCAAACCGGGGGCAACCGCATGGGAACCGCTTGTCCCGAGCCCCCTGACGCCCGCAACCCTGCCGCGCCGTCCATCAACGCCTTGCTCGCTTCCGGATCGACCCGCCGGGACCTTTCCGGCCGGCCGAAGAACCGGGAATCCCACCCTGGCGCCGGACGCGAGAGGCCGAGCGAAACGGCTCCCGCTGGTGGAACGGCGCAAACACGAGGCTCCCGGCATAGGCCATCAGTCATGTTGTGAATTTCGATGCGATCTATTGACGGCTCGAAATGTGGTGTTATAGTTCACTACAACACCGGTCCACGAGATCACTAAAGGAGACTCGTCATGAAAGCACCGAACCTGCTCGCGCTGTCCGCCGCCGTCCTGATCACCGCCGCCAGCCTCGCCGCCGTCAACCACAGCATCACCGTGGTCCCGGTCGCCGAGATCAACGGCGTCAAGGTGATCGACCTGGCCCCCGTCAACGTCACCCCGTCGGCCGAGGAAATGCGTGCCGCCGCGCTGACCGCCGTCACCGAGGTAACCGGCCAGCCGGCTCCGGGCGGACTGGGCGTCCGCGCCGAAGCCGACCTGCCGCTGATCGGGGCGCCGATGGCCATGCCCTACTATTCGTTCGGCAAGAAGCTCGGCCGCATCAGCACCAAGGAATAACTTCATGACCATCACCTGGAACGACAGCGTCCCGATCTACCGCCAGCTGCGCGAACGCGTGGTGGCGATGATCCTGGACGGCGCCTTGAACGAGGGCGACCCGCTGCCGTCGGTACGCCAGGTGGCAGCGGATTTCCAGATCAATCCGCTGACCGTCTCCAAGGCCTATCAGGAGCTGGTCGACGATCAACTGGTTGAAAAAAGGAGGGGGTTGGGCATGTTCGTCAACGATGGAGCGCGTGAGGCACTGCTCAAGTCCGAGCGCGAGCGCTTCCTGCGCGAGGAGTGGCCGACCCTCTTTGCCCGGTTGCAGCGGCTCGGGCTCGACCTGAAAACCCTGTTGCGAGAGGCCGGCGACGGCACGGAGAAACCCGCATGAACGCCGTGATCACCGCGCGCGGCCTGCGCAAGCACTACAAGAACACGATCGCCCTGGACGACGCGAGCTTCACCATCGAGTCCGGTCGCATCGTGGGCCTGATCGGCCCGAACGGCGCCGGCAAGACCACCGCGCTGAAGGCCATCCTCGGGCTGACCCCGTTCGAAGGCGAACTGCACGTGCTCGGGCTGGACCCGCGCACCCAGCGCAACAAGCTGATGGAACAGGTCTGCTTCATCGCCGACGTGGCCGTGCTGCCGCGCTGGATGAAGGTGCACGACGCGATCGACTTCGTCGAGGCGATCCACCCGCGCTTCGACCGCGCCAAGTGCGAGGCCCTGCTCAAGCGCACCAAGCTCACCCCCAACCAGCGGGTGAAGCAGATGTCCAAGGGCATGATCGTGCAGCTGCACCTGGCCCTGGTGATGGCGATCGACGCCCGCCTGCTGGTGCTGGACGAGCCGACGCTCGGCCTGGACATCCTCTACCGCAAGGAGTTCTACCAGCGCCTGCTGGAGGACTACTTCGACGAGGACAAGACGATCATCGTCACCACCCACCAGGTGGAGGAGATCGAGCACATCCTCACCGACCTGATGTTCATCCGCGACGGCAAGATCGTGCTGGACACCGACATGGACGCCATGGGCGACCGCTTCGTCGAAGTGATGGTGAGCGCCGATCGCGCCGAAGCCGCACGCGCCCTGCGTCCGATCGACGAGCGCACCGTGTTCGGCAAGAGCATTTTCCTGTTCGACGGCGCCGACCGGGCCGTGCTGGAGGGCCTGGGCGAGACCCGCCGGCCGTCCGTCAGCGACCTGTTCGTCGCCACCATGAAGGGGACTTACCAATGAAAACCTTCCTCTGGCTCGTCAAGCGCGAGTTCTGGGAGCACCGCGGCGGCTTCCTGTGGGCGCCGGTGATCACCGGCGGCGTGTTCCTGCTGCTGAACCTGATGGGGATCATTGCCGCCGAGGTAATCGGCGCCCGCCACGGCATCAATTTCGGCGCCAGCGGTGAGCTGCGCAACGTGATGTCGCAGATGGACGCAGGCGACATGAGCAAGGTCGGCATCGCACTGGACGTCGCCATGTACTCCTCGATGGCGATCATCACCGTGGTACTGGGCTTCGTGGTGTTCTTCTACTGCCTGGGCGCCCTGTACGACGACCGTCGTGACCGCAGCATCCTGTTCTGGAAGTCGCTGCCGATCTCCGACACCAGCACGGTGCTGTCCAAGCTGGTCAGCGCCACCGTGCTGGCCCCGGTCATCGCGGTACTGGCTGGCATCGCCGCGGGCTTCGCCCAGTTGGTGATCGTGGCGATCACGCTGTCCTTCCACGGCGTCAACGTGTGGCAGCTGCTCACCCTGGCCCACCCGTTCCGGGTCATGGGCAACCTGCTCGGCTACATCCCGGTGTACGTGCTGTGGGCCCTGCCCTCCGCCGGCTGGCTGCTGCTGTGCTCGGCCTGGGCGCGGACCAAGCCCTTCCTCTGGGCGGTGGTGCTGCCGGTGGCTTCGGGCCTGCTGATCAGCTGGTTCGGCATCATGGGCCTGTTCAACCTGCCGACCAGTTGGTTCTGGAAGGAAATCGTGGTCCGCGGCCTGTTCAGCGTGTTCCCTGGCGGCAGCTTCACTGCCTACAACGGCAGCCCGCATGCGCTGACCATCAACGGCGAGAGCGGCCTGGACATCATGAACCTCAGCCGCAGCTGGGCGGCGATCGAAACGCCCAACCTGTGGATTGGTGTGGTGGTCGGTGCGGGCCTGATCGCCGGTGCCATCTGGTTCCGCCGCTGGCGCGACGACAGCTGAAGCAAGTTCTCCCCGTTGCGGCGGCCGCAAGGCCGCCGCGTTTTCTTTCCCGGCAAAGGATCTCCGGAGTACCCCATGAAACTCGTGCGACTCGTTCCACTGGCCCTGGCCGCGACACTGCTGATCGGCTGCGATGGACAGGGTGACCACTTCACCCTGGTTTCCGCCGGCAACACCAGTATCGAGAACGGCGCCATCCGCGTTGCCCACGACCGGGTCACCCTGCGTGCGGACGACGCACCCCGCGCCACCATCCGCGCCAACGGCGACTTCGCCGTGGACGGCAAGCCGGTCGATCTGACACCCGCGCAGCGCGCGTTGCTGGTGCAGTACTACGCAGACGCCTCCGCCGTGCGCGAGCACGGGCTGGCGACCGGCAAGGCCGGTGCGGCGATCGCCGGCGAGGCGCTCAAGGGTGCGGTGTCCAGCATCGCTGGCGGCGACGACAAGTCCGTCGAGGACCGCGTGCAGGCACAGGCCGACAAGGTCAAGCAGTCGGCCATGAAGATCTGCGACGACATGGCCGGCATCCGTGCCGTGCAGGGCCAGCTGGCCGACCAGCTACCGGCCTTCAAGCCCTACGGCAACCTCATCACCGCGGCCAGCGTGGACGAGTGCCGCAAGGACGACAACGACTGACCCACCCGCCGACCGCACGATTGCGGTCGCCGCTCCATCACGAACAGGGAGGCTTTCCATGAAACGCAATGCAGTCACCACCGGCCTGCTGGCCCTGGCGCTCACCCTGCCCCTCGCGGCGTGCGGCCACACCGACCAGACCGACTCCGCCGCCTCCAGTGCCTCCAGCGGCCTGGCCGACGCGGCGAAAGAGGTCCAGCAGAAGACCTCGCCCTCGTTCATCGCCGAACAGGTACAGAAGGGCATCGACCAGGCCAAGCGCGAGCTGGCCACGCAGGACATCGACATCAGCAATGTCCACGTCAACGTCGGCAACGATCATGACGACAACCGCGCCCCCAGCGATCGACCCAAGGCAGTGATCACCCCGCAGGGCGACCTGGTGATCGCCGGCAAGACCGTGTCGGCCACGCCGGAACAGCACACCATGCTGCTGGACTACCGCCAGCAGATCATCGGAGTCGCCGAGGCCGGCATGGACATCGGCGCCAGCGGCGCCGCCATCGGTACGCAGGCCGCCAAGGAAGCCATCTGGGGCGCACTGACCGGAAAGAGCGACAAGGACATCGAAGCGCGGATCAAGCCACAGACCGAGCAGATCAAGGCGGCCGCGCTCAAGCTGTGCGGACGCATGCCCGAGATGCTCGCCTCGCAACAGAAACTGGCCGCGTCGATGCCGGAGTTCCGCCCCTACGCCACCATGACGCAGAAGGACGTGGACGACTGCGGCAAGGATATCCACGACGACGACAGCGACAACGACTGACCGCACTGCCGCGGGAAGCCCCCTTCAGGGGAGCACGGACATTTCACGGAGAGAACCATGCGCCATATCGCGCTGAGCGCCGCATTCGCCCTGGCCGCAGCACTGGCCGCCCCCGCCCATGCCGGCTGGTACGTCAGCATGCACGGCACCGCCGAGAGCCTGACCTGGAAGGGAGCCAACGGCCAGGCCCTTGACCTGTCCTCGAAGGACGGCAACGGCGTCGTGGTTGCCACGATCGCACCTGACGGCCGCGATGGGCTGCACGAGGGCGATTGCATCACCGCCGTCGACGGCCACTCCGTCGCACACGTAAAGGATCTGGTGACCTACGCCAACGCGCACATGCAGGACCCGGTAAAGCTCACGCTCGAACGCAGGGGGCATGCCATGGATGTCGCGCTCGCCGCCGGGAAACTCGGTGCGCTGGTGCATCCGCACCCCTGGTCCGGTTCGCCGGGACACCATTGATGGCGTCGTCGTTTCCGCACACACCGGCCGCCGGCAAGCTCCTGCGAGGCACCTCACGTTGCCAACCAGGGTGTGATCTGCCCCCTTTTCCAACTATCGGAGATTCACCATGGATGGCACCCCAAGGCGGTCACTGGAGCACTGGCGCGCTCCCGTTCAACTGAAGCTTGCTGCGCTGTGGACCTCAGTGATGTTTTGTTACATCTACGGCGACTATTTCGGCCTGTTCGTGCCGGGTACGCTGAAGGCCATGTTCAATGGCCAGATGGGCTCGCTGGGCCCGACCACCCAGGGCGTGCTGTTCGGCACGGCGGCGCTGGTTACCTTTCCTGCGCTGATGGTGTTTCTGTCGCTCGCACTCAGGCCAGCGATCAATCGGCCGCTCAACATCCTGCTCGGACTGGCCTACACCGTCATCGTGATCCTCTTCATGCCCGGTGGGTGGGTGTTCTACGAGGCCATGGCGGTGGTCGAGATCGTCCTGCATTTGCTGGTGGTCTGGTATGCGTGGCGCTGGCCCCGCATCGCCGCGCATGGTTGAGTCCAGACGCTGCGCGCATCGCCGATTGTCGGCTCACCGACCGTGGATGCCCCCTTTGGTCAAGGCCACTGGGTCGAGCAGTTTCTTCAATTCGTCCTTCGACAGCCCGGTGGTCTCCAGCGCCACGTCCATGATCGGGCGCTTCTGCTTGTAGGCCTGCTTGGCCGTCGCGGCGCCCTTCTCGTAGCCGATCACCGGGTTCAGCGCAGTGACCAGGATCGGGTTCATCGCCAGCGCCTCGTCTACCCGCGCTTTATTCACCTTGAAACCATCGATGGCCTTGTCCGCCAGCAGGCGCGACACATTGGCCAGCAACCCGATCGACTGCAGCAGGTTGTAGGCGATCAGCGGCAGCATCACGTTGAGCTGGAAATTGCCGGACTGCCCGGCGATGGTGATGGTGGCGTCGTTGCCAATCACCTGCGCCGCCACCATGGCGGTCGCCTCCGGGATCACCGGGTTCACCTTTCCCGGCATGATCGACGAGCCGGGCTGCAGCGCCGGCAGCTCGATTTCGCCCAGGCCCGCCAGCGGACCGGAGTTCATCCAACGCAGGTCGTTGGCGATCTTCATCAGCGCCACCGCCAGCGTCTTCAGCGCGCCGGAGAGTTCCACCGCACCATCCTGCGCGGCCATGCCCTCGAAGTAGTTCGCCGCGGTCTCGAACTTCTGCCCACTGAGCCTCTTCAGCTCGCGCGCGAAGGTGGCGCCGAACTTCGGATCGGCATTGATGCCGGTGCCTACCGCCGTACCGCCCTGCGGCAGACGGCGCAGGCGCTTCAGCGCATCCTCGATGCGTTCCATCGCCGCGCCGATCTGCGCAGCCCAGCCGGACAGCTCCTGGCCGAAGGTCACCGGCATCGCGTCCATCAGGTGGGTGCGGCCGGTCTTGGCCACGTTCTTCAGCTCGCGTGCGCGGCGCTCGATGGTCTTCTTCAGATGCTTCAGGGCCGGCAGCAGCTCTTCGGCGGCCAGCAAGGTGGCGCTGACGTGGATCGCGGTGGGGATCACGTCGTTCGAGCTCTGCCCGTAGTTCACGTGGTCGTTCGGGTGCACCCTGGTGCCGGCCTTGCCGGCCAGGTGGGCGATCACCTCGTTGGCATTCATGTTGGTGCTGGTGCCCGAGCCGGTCTGGAACACGTCGATCGGGAACTGGTCGTCGAACTGGCCGTCGGCGACCGCCTGGGCGGCCTTGCGGATGGCCGCGGCCTGGCGCTTCTTCAGGTGCCCCAGCGCGAGGTTGGCTTCGGCCGCTGCCGCCTTGATCAGGCCGAGTGCCCGGATGAAGCCACGCGGCAGGGTCAACCCGGACACCGGGAAATTCTCGATCGCCCGCTGCGTCTGCGCGCCGTACAGCGCCTCGGCAGGCACCCGCAGCTCGCCCATGCTGTCGTGTTCGATGCGGAATCCGCTCATGGCAACACTCCCTGAAAAGACCGCTGCACTATAAGCGCCTGCCCGTAAGCACGGCGAAAACATCCCGCCGCACTACCCCGTAGGAGCCCGCTCGCGGGC